>NZ_JBITHL010000001.1:1216456-1394403 GCF_044457965.1 Streptomyces sp. NPDC050509
ACTGCGACTTTTTTTCGCTGAAACCGGGTGTTTGGCCCCCCCCCCCCCCCCGGGGGGGGCCCCCCCCCGGGCGGGGGGGGGCCCCCCCGACGTATGTGCGGAGGGATCAGTGGCAGTACGGCACCGGCGACAGGTTCTCGACGTACCGGGCCGCGACATAGCCGGGGCGTCCGTTGCCGAGGAGGTACCAGAGGTTGTTGCCGTCCACGTTCTGGCCGACGACCTTGCAGGACAGGGCGATGACCGTGCCCGGCTGGATACCTCCCAGGTATCCGGAGTTCGCGGTGGGCCGCTCACGGATGGACAGGGTGAGCCGCGAGACGACCCGCCCCTTCGGCTCGGCGGCGGGCGCCGGCGCCGCGACCGGAGGAGCCGGGGACGCGGGGACGGCGGACGCGGGAGTGACGGACGCAGGGGTGGCGGACGCGGGAGTGGCCGAGGCGGGAGTGGCCGTCGCGGGGGTGGCCGCGAGGGCGGCGGAACCGGCGAGCGCGAGTACCGCGAGTGCGGCGGCGAGGTGGCTCTTGATGCGAAGTGCGGACATCGTCATCCTCTTTCCCTTTTGGGCGTTACCTCCTTATGGCATGCCGGGCGGCACGACCGCCAGAGCCGGACAGGAACCTCACCCGAATAGGGAGTTGGGGAGAGCGTGCGGTCTGCTTGTCAGATCGCCTTACCGAGGTTTCAGATGGCCTTACCGGGGTTGAGGATGCCGTGCGGGTCGAACGCGGACTTCAGCCGGTGGTGCAGCGCCACGCTGTCGGGCCCGAGTTCGTCGGCGAGCCACCGGCGCTTGAGCGTGCCCACCCCGTGTTCGCCGGTGAGGGTGCCGCCGAGGCGCAGCGCGGTGGCGAAGATCTCGGAGGCGGCGGCCCAGGCCGCGTCCGGGATCTCGGGGAGCGCCGGGTCGATCACGAGGATCGGGTGGAGATTGCCGTCGGCGGCGTGGGCGAGGGTGTGGACGGGTACACCGTGGCGCGCCGAGATCGCCTCGATCTCCCGTACCGCCTCGGCCAGTCGGGAGCGGGGTACGGCGATGTCCTCGATGAGGGGGCGGCCCAGGCGCTCCAGGGACGGCAGCGCGAGCCGGCGCGCGGCGAGCAGGTCCTGGGCCTCTTCCTCGTCGTCGGTCAGTTCGACGGAGGTGGCGCGGCCGTGCAATAGGGCCGCGACCCGCGCCGCCTCGGCCGCCGCGCCGGCACCGTCGCACTGGACGAGCAGCAGCGCGGCGCCCTTGCCGCGCAGGCCGGAGCCCTGGGCGTCGTCGATGGCGGCGAGGACCGGGCCGTCCAGCAGTTCTGCCATGGCGGGTTCGATCCCGGCCGCGGTGAGGGCGGTCGCGGCAGCCGCCGCGGCGGCGAAGGTGGCGAAGTACGCGGCGACGGTCGAGGTCGCGACCGGGATCGGCCGCAGCCGTACGGTCGCCGCCGTGATCACGCCGAGTGTGCCCTCCGAGCCGGTGAGCAGCGCGGTGAGGTCGTACCCGGCGACGCCCTTGACCGTACGGCGGCCGGTGCGCAGGAGGGTGCCGTCGGCGAGTACGGCGTCCAGGCCGAGGACGCTGTCGCGGGTGACCCCGTACTTGGCGCAGCGCAGGCCGCCGGCGTTGGTGGCGATGTTGCCGCCGATGGTGGAGATCGCGGCGCTGGCCGGGTCGGGGGCGTAGCGCAGCCCGTGCGCGGCGGCGGCCCGGTCGAGGTCGGCGGTGATCACTCCGGGTTCCACGACGGCGAGCTGGTCGTCGGGGGAGAGTTCGAGGACGCGGTTCATCCGGGCCAGGTCGAGGACGAGTGAGCCTTCGGGGGCGGTGGCGCCGCCGGAGAGGCCGGTGCCCGCGCCCCGGGGGACGACGGGGACGCGCAGCGCGTCGGCGTGGCGGAGGGTGGTCCGTACGTCGTCGGCGTGCGCGGCGTGCACGACGGCCATGGGCTGACCGTCGGGGCGGGCGCCGGAGCGGTCGGTGGCGTACGGGGCGGTGGCGGCCGGGTCGGTGGTGAGGCGGTCGGGGGCCAGGTCGCGGGCGAGCAGGCCGAGGAGCTGGGCGGCGGCGGTGGCCTGTGCGGTGGGCTGGTGAGCGGGGTGGTGGACGGGGTGCCGGGGTGGCTGGTGGGGCTGCTGGTGGGTGAGGGTCACGCGGGCTCCTCGGTCGGGTCGGACGATTGGGGCGGCGCAGACGTCCCAACCGGCGCGGACGTCCCAACCGGGCCGGACGTCCCAACCGGGCCAGACGTCCCGACCAGCTCGGACGTCTCCGTCGGCGCGGGGGCCGCCGTACGCGCCCACGTGCCCAGCGCCGAGGCCCCGATGACCAGGAGCGCGGTGTCCTCCTGGGGCGCGTGCACCGGCGCGCACTGGATGTCGCGGAAGTGGCGCTCCAGTGGGTTGTCACGGGTGAGACCGGGGTTGCCGAGGAGACGCAGCGCGGCCTTGACGGCCGTGGTGGCGTGGCGGGTGGCGAGGATCTTGGCGCCGAGCGCCTGCTCGGGGGTGTACGTGGGGTCGGCGCCGTCGACGCGCCGCGCGCCGCCGAGGACGAGCTGTTCCGCGCTGTCCAGGAGGAGCTGGATCTCGCCCGCGGCCTGGCGGAACCGCTCGGTGCGGGCCACGGGGTGGCCGAGGTTGGCGGGGATCCGCTCGTGGGCGAAGCGGTGGAAGTACCGCTGGGCCGCCCGGCCGACGCCCAGGTAGAGGGCGGCGAGCGGCAGATGGAGCGGGGCGCCCGCGCGGTTGTCCTGGACGGCGGCGGGGCCCCGCTCGGCCACGCTGACCAGGTGGTCCGCCGGGATCTCCACCTCGTGGAAGGCGATGTCGTGGCTGCCGCTGGCGCGCAGCCCGAGATGGTTCCAGCGGTGGGTGATCTCGATGCCGGGTGCGTCGCCGGGCACCGCGAACGTACCGACGCGCGGCTCGGGTTCGTCGGTGGTGGCCCACACCAGATACCAGGTGAGCCCTTCGGCGCCGGTGACGAAGCGCTTGGCCCCGCTGAGCGCCCAGCCGTGCGCGGTACGGCGGGCGGTGGTGGCGGGCAGCCCGCCCCGGGCCGGGGAGCCGAGGTCGGGTTCGACGCGGGCGTTGTTGAGGAGTACGGGCCCCTCGGCGGACCGGGCCAGCACCTCGCCGTACAGCCGCTCGGGCCAGTGCGGGGACCGGGCCTGCATGGTGTGGACGTTGAGGGTCATGGCGCTGATCAGGGCGGTGGCCGGGTCGCCCTCGCCGAGCGCTGCGAGGATGCGCGCCGTGTCGGCGACGCCGAGTCCCGGGCCGCCGTGCCGCTCGCCGACGGTCGCGGTGAGCAGGCCCGCCTCGTACACCGCCCGGACGCCGGTGGCGGGGAACGCGCCGGTACGGTCGTACTCCCCCGCGGTGGCGGCGAGGCTGCGGGTGACGCGCGGGAGTCCGTCGAGGTCGGGGGCGGGGAGGGACGGAGCCGGGGCAGGGGCAGGGGCCGGGGCAGGGGCCGGTCGCGCGGTCATGAGGCGGTCCCGGCGACAGGGGTCTTCGCCGCGAGTGCCTTGGCGAGGTCGGCGTTGAGCGCGTCGGTCCAGAAGGTGGCGACGTCGAGCCGGCCGGGCAGGGCGCCGAGGTCGTGGAAGGCGTCCGCGACCTTCTGTTCGGAGGCGATGGCGGCCTCGCTCGTGACCTCGGCCTTGGTCGGCCGCTGTTTCTCACCGTCCTCGAACTGGCTGAGCGCGAGGTCCAGCGGCTGGTGCGTACTGGTCGCGAGCACTTTCGCGTACTCCTTCTGGTGTCCGTCGCGCACGTACGCCCACGCCTTGTCGATCCGTGCGATGAGATCGGCGGTCGCGGCACGTGCGGCCGGGTCGGCGAGCGTCTTGTCCGACGCCTCCCAGTTGAAGTTGCCGGAGAGGATGTCGGCGCCGGAGCCGATGGTGGTGGCGCCCTGGGCATGGGCGGTGATGATCGCGTTGCCGTACGAGGCGAGGGCGTCGACGGAGCCGCCGGTCAGCGCCGCGAGTCCGGCGTCGGGGAGGAGCGGGACGGCCTGGATGTCGGTCCACCGCAGACCGGCCCGCTTCAGCAGCTCGTAGAGGAAGTACTGCGCCGTGGTGTTCTTGACGTAGCCGACCTTCTTGCCCTTGAGCTGCGCGATATCGGTGATCTTCGAACCCTTGGGGGCGACGACCTCCTGTAGCAGGGTGTTGGCCTTCGTCACCGCGACGACCTTGAAGTTGGCCTTGCCGTCGGCCGCCGCGAAGACGGGCGGGATCTCACTGGAGGCGGCGACGTCGAGCGCGCCCGCCCGCATGGCCTGCAGTTGCAGGTCACCGCCCTGGAACACGCTCCACTTCACCTTGTACGGCGTGTCGTCGAGGCCCGCGAGTTTCAGTACGGACTGGTAGCGGGCCCAGCCGGTGTCGCCGACCGCGAGGGTGACGGAGGAGAGGTCGGGGGTACCGCCGGACGAGGTGGCGGACTTCGTCCCGGTGTCCGCGCCGCCGCCGCACGCGGTGAGGAGCAGCGAGGACAGCACGAGCGCGAGCACCGAGGCGAGCGCGGAGGGTCCGCGGGGGCGGAAGCGGGGCATGGTGGTTCCTTACGGACGGGCGCGCGGACGAGCGGGCGGCCGGGGGACGATACGGCGAGGACTGCGGGTCTGTCGGGCTCCGGAGGGCGACGAGGCGGCAGGGGAAAACAGGGACGGCTGCCCTGCCGGGCTCCGGAGGGCGGGGAGGACCGGGCTCAGGCGGCGGCGCGGGCTTCGCGGGACGCGAGTTCCTGCCGTACCAGCGGCAGTACGTACCGCGCGTAGTCGATCGCGTCGTTGAGCGGGTCCCAGCCACGGATGGAGAGCAGCTCGCAGCCGATGTCGACGTAGTCCAGCAGCGCGGCGGCGACGGTCTCGGGCGAGCCGACGAGCGCGGTCGAACTGCCCGCCGCGTTGGTGGCGGCGGCCAGGGGCGTCCACAGCGCGCGGTCGTGCAGATCGCCCCGGGCCGCGATGTCCAGCAGCCGCTGGGAGCCGACGTTGGCCGGACGGCCCGCGCCGGGCGCCGGGTAGTGGTTGGCATGCTGGTTCCGCGCGCGCTCGGCGGCGCCCTCCTTGGCCTGTCCGAGGATCCGGTGCGCCTTCTCCCAGGCCAGCTCGTCGGTGGGGGCGATGATCGGGCGGAACGACACCCAGATGCGCGGCCGGGTCCTGCCCGCCGCGTCCGCCACGGCGTTGACGGCGGCGATCTGCTCGGAGGTCTCCTTCAGCGGCTCGCCCCAGAGACCGAAGATGTCGCCCTGCTGCCCGCCGACCCGGTACGCGTCGGCGGAGGAGCCGCCGACCGAGACGGGGATGGTGCCGTGGTACGGGGTGACGTCGGAGAGGAAGTCCTCGAACCGGTAGTGCGTGCCCTCGTGTGAGACGGGTCCGTCGGCGGACCAGACCTTGCGCAGGATCTGGATGTACTCGTCCGACCGGTCGTACCGCTCGCTCTTGCTGAGGTAGTCGCCCTCGCGGCGCTGCTCCTCGTCGCTGCCGCCGGAGATGATGTGAACGGCCAGCCGGCCCTTGCTGATCCGGTCCAGGGTGGCGAAGGCGCGGGCCGCGTGCGTCGGGAAGATGACACCGGGGCGGTGGGCGAGCATCGGCTTCAGCCGCTCGGTGTTGTTCGCGACGAACTGGGCGAGCTGGAGCGCGTCGGCGGACGACGAGTGGTAGGCGACGAGCGTGTAGTCGAAGCCGCCGTCGTCCAGGGCGCGGGCGTAGCGGCGGGTGAAGTCGGGGTCGATGCCCCGGCCGAAGGTGGAGGTTCCGTCGAAGGTGGGGTTGGGGTGGACGGCACTGATGAATTCGACAGGCATGGCGGACTCACTCCTGACAACTGGCTTACGGGTGGGGTTACTTGGCGTAGAGGCTGGTGTCGACGGAGTCGGCGACCGTGACGTTCGGGTCCAGGACCTTGATGCCGTGCATCGTGTCCGCGACCTTCTGGACCGACTGCGTCACCTCGGGGGTGATCGGGACCAGTTCGCCGTAGCTCTGGCTCACGATGGTTCTGGCGACCTCGGCGGAGGCGCCGTTGTTCTTCCGGATGGCGGCGGCGTACGCGTCGGGGTGGGTCCTGGCCCATTTCAGGGCGGTGCCGAGCCGCTTGACCGCGTCGGCGAGGGCCTGCTTCTTCGAACGGTCGGCCAGCGCCTTGTCGGTGGCGCCGATGAACCCGTAGCCGCTGACCCGGCCGTCGGCGCCGTTGACGATCTCCCGGCCGCCCTGCTGGGTCGCCACCGCCTTGTAGACACCGAAGATCGCCCACGCGTCGATCCTCCCGGCGCCGAACGCGGCCTGCGCGTCTGTCGGCAGCAGGTACTTGACCTTGACGTCGGAGTACGTAAGTCCGGCCTGTTGCAGGGCGTTGGCGAGCAGGTACTCGGAAATGCTGCCCTTGGCGGAGGAGACCACGACCGTCCGGCCCTTGAGATCCGCCACCTTCCTGATCGTCGAGTTCTTCCGGGTGACGATGCCGACGGACGTCCCGTCGTTGCGCAGCGCGGCCACCGCCTTGATCGGCACGCCTCCGCTGAGCGCCTGGAGCGTGGGCAGATCGGCGGCGTACGTGGTGTCCGCCGCGCCCGCCTGGGCCGCCTGGAACAGCGGTGCCGCGCCTTCGAACTCGGCCCATTTCACCTGGTACGGGGCGCCCTTGAAGGCTCCGGCCGCGTTCGCCAGGGTCTGGAGGTTCTTGGCCTGGTCGCCGAGGGTGAGGGTGACGTCGGAGGCGGCGCCGGCCGGACCGTTGGACGCGCTGTCGTCCTGCGTACCGCATCCGGCCGTCACGAGGGCGAGGGCTGACAGGGCGAGCGCGGCGGCGAGGGCGCGGGTGCTCCGGGTCATGAGGAGGTTCCTTCCAGGGTCTTCGTCCCCGGTGCCGCTTCCGGCGTGGGTACGGGGTCTGCTTCGGGGGCATGGGCGTGGGCGGCGGCGGGGCCCGGAGCCGGGTCGGCGGAGGCGTCCCGCACCCCCAGCCAGGCCAGCAACTGGCTGCGCAGGGCCACGAATTCGGGTGAGCCGAGACTGCGCGGGCGGGGCAGGTCCACGGTCACCTCGTGCGCGATACCGCCCGCGTCCATCACCAGGACCCGGTCGGCCAGCAGCAGCGACTCCTCCACGTCATGGGTGACCAGGAGGATCGAGCAGCCGTGGCGCTGCCACAACTCGCCCACCAGCCGCTGCGCCTTGGCCCGGGTCAGCGCGTCCAGCGCGCCGAACGGCTCGTCGAGCAGCAGGAGTTCGGGATCCCGTACCAGAGCCCTGGCGAGCGAGACACGCTGGGCCTCGCCGCCGGAAAGGGTCTTGGGCCACACGCCGGCGCGCTGCTCGATGCCGACCTCGGCGAGATGGCGGGTGGCCAGCTCCCGGTCCGGCTTGCCGGGCAGTCCGAGGACGACATTGCGCCACACCTTCAGCCAGGGCATCAGCCGGGGCGACTGGAAGGCGGCGGAGCGGCGGCTCGGCACGGTGACCTCGCCGCTGATCTCGTCGTCCAGCCCGGCCAGGACGCGCAGCAGGGTGCTCTTGCCGCAGCCGCTCTGTCCGAGCAGTGCCACGAACTCGCCCTGCCGGATGGTGAGATCGAGTCCGTCGATGACGGTCCTGCCGTCGAAGGTCCGGGTCAGGCCCCGGATCTCCACACTCGCGTCGGCGTGCGTGGTCGTGCCCGTACTCGTGCCCGTGCCCGTATGCGTATGTGTTTGTGTTTGCGTGCTCATCGCGTGCCTCACGCCCCGTCGCCGTCGAAGGATGCCCGCCAGCTCAGCAGGCGCTTGGAGAGCAGCCGCACGATGAAGTCGCAGATCAGCCCCAGGACCGCGTAGACGGCGAGGCAGAGCACGATCACATCGGTGCGGAAGTACTGCTGGGCGTTGCTCATCAGATAGCCGATGCCGTTGCTGGCGTTGACCTGCTCGGCGAAGACCAGGGCCAGCCACGCGGTCGACAGGGCGTACCGCAGTCCGATCAGCGCGCCAGGGAGCGCGGACGGCAGGATCACGTAGCGGATCAGTCCGAGCCTGCCGAGGCCCAGCATCCGTGCCGCCTCGATGAGTTGGGAGTCGGCGGAGCGGATGCCGCCGTAGATGTTGAAGTAGAGGGGATACGTGACACCGAGCGCCACCAGGGCGATCTTCGGGGTCTCCTCGATGCCGAACCAGACGATGAACAGCGGGATCAGACCCACCCACGGGATCGCCCGGAACATGCCCATCGAGGAGTCGATGACGTCCTCGCCCAGCCGGAACAGGCCGGCGGCCAGAGCGAGGGAGAGGGCGATCACCGCGCCGATCACAAAGCCGGTCGCGGCCCGTTTCCCGGACGCGGCGATGGCGCTGGGGAGTTCGCCGTTGACGGTGAGGTCCCAGGCCTGGCGTACGACGTCGACCGGCGAGGCGAGAACGTTCTCCGGCAGGACGCCGGTCACGCTCGCCACGTACCAGACGAGGAGTACCCCGACGGGTCCGCTGGCGCGCCGCGCCCACCGGGGGACGCGTATCCCGCGCCGGGCCTGCCGTGCGGGGCGGATGGTGAGACGGGGGGCCTTGCCCGGGGCCGTACGTACCTCCGTAACAGAGTCCGTGTCCGTGTGCGCGTCCGTGTCCGTGTGCGTGTCGGGCGGTGGGGCGGTGCCGGGGGCCGTGTGCTGCTGCACTGACATCTCGGTTCCTCTCGATCAGCCCGGCTGGTGGCCGGTGGCGGCGGGGCGGGCGGGGTCGGCGGACCAGGCGGACCAGGAGCCGGGGAAGAGGGCGGCGTCGGTGCCGGCGAGGGCGAGTGCGGCGATCTGGTGGGCCGCGGTGACACCGGACCCGCAGTAGACGGCGACGGGCCCGGTGCCGTCCGCGCCCCCCGCACCGAGCGCCGCGAAGCGCGCGCGCAGGGCGTCCGGCGGCAGGAACGTGCCGTCGGGGGCGAGGTTCTCGCCGGTGGGGGCCGAGCGGGCGCCCGGGATGTGGCCGGCACGGGGGTCGACGGGCTCGCTCTCGCCCCGGTAGCGCTCGGCGGCGCGGGCGTCCAGCAGGGTGCCCGAGCGGGCAAGTGCGGCGGCCTCGTCGGCGTCGACGGTGGGCAGGTGGCCCGCGGTGAGGGTGATGTCCCCGGGCTCCGCCGCCGTCTCGCCGGTCTCCAGCGGGAGTCCGGCGCCGCGCCAGGCGCCGAGCGCGCCGTCGAGCAGCGTCACCTCCGCGACCCCGGCCCAGCGCAGCAGCCACCAGGCGCGGGCCGCGGCGGTGTTGCCGTTGTCGTCGTACACGACGACGGGCCGCCCGGCGCTGATGCCCCAGCGACGCGCCGCCGCCTGGAGGACGTCGATGCCGGGCAGCGGGTGCCGGCCGTCGTGCGGCGTGGCGGGGGCGGCGAGTTCGGTGTCGAGGTCGGCGTGGACGGCGCCGGGGATGTGCCCGGCGCGGTAGTGGGCGTGGCCGTGCGGATCGCCGAGGGCCCACCGCACGTCCAGGACGACGGGCGGGTGGGAGGCGGCGAGCAGCCCCTCCAGTTCGGAGACCGTGGTCAGGACGCGGGAAGCGGTGGCGCGAGGAGCGGCATCCTGTTCGGCGGCGGCAGCGGGAGGGGTGGTGCCATGGGCAGTGGGGGTGGCATGGGGAGTGGGGGTGGCATGGGGAGTGGGGGTGGCATGCGCGGGCATACGGTCGCCTCCGGCGGGGTGGGGACGTCTCGGCGGTCTCGGCAGGGCAGCGGGCACCCGCCGGACCACGCGCGTACGGCGGTGAACGCGCGCGGGTCAGGCCGGGCGGGAGATACGGACGGGTACGGCGGGAGGGATGGGGCACCGGGACTGCCGGGACCACCGGGGAGGTACGGCGGGGCGCGTCACCTCGGGCGGGACGGCGCGTCCGGCGTCGGCGCCGACCGGACGGGCCCGCGGCACGGCGCGGCGCCCGACGGGCGGCGGGAGGGGATCAGCGAGTGATCAGGACGTTCAGGGTGTTCAGCGACAGCGAGCGCTGTTGACGAGGCCGAAGTCGACCACGCGGCGTTGCGTCAGCGGCGCGCCCAGGGCGGCACGCCGCCGGGCGTCGAAGGGGTTCGGCTCGACGGCCACCCCGTGCACGGTTCGCAACATGGCCCCAGCATGGCTGACGTACCTGTCACACGTCCAACGACGATTCGCACTCATCATCGATCACGTTCCCTGATCGATCGGTGCTAGCGTGCGGCCATGGCACCCGTTCTGGACATCACCGCGCTGCGCAGCCTCGTCGCGGTCGCGGACCGCGGCGGCTTCCACCGCGCCGCCGAGGCCCTGGCGCTGAGCCAGTCCGCGGTCAGCCAGCACGTACGGCGGCTGGAGAAGACCCTGGGCCGCCCGGTGGTCGAACGCGAGGGCCGCGGCACCCGGTTCACGGCGGACGGCGCGCGCCTGCTGGAGCAGGCCCGCCGCATCATCGCCGTACACGACGAGGCGGTCCGTACGCTGCTCGGGGACGCCGGGGACTCCGTCGTCATCGGCTCCACCGAGCATGCCGCCGACCAGATCCTGCCGCTGCTGACCGCCGCCGTGCGCGAGGCACGGCCCGAGTGCCGGGTGCGGTTCCGCATCGACCGCTCGGCCCGGCTGGTGGAGGCCGTGGAGCGGGGCACGGTGGATCTCGCGGTGTATGTGACGGAGGCGGCGGGTACCGAGGGCACCCCGGTCGGCGGCCTGCCCCTGAGCTGGTACGCGGCGCCCGACTGGGTGCTGCCCGAGGCGCCGGCGCCGCTGCCTCTGGTGGCCGTAGAGGACCCGTGCGCGATCCGGCGCCGGGCGCTGGGCGTGCTCGCGGAACGCGCGATACCCACCACCGTCGTCTGTGACGCGGGCTATCTCGCCGGGGTCCTGGACGCCGCCCGCGCCGGGCTCGGCGCCGCGCTGCTGGCCTCGGTCGGCCAGGGGCCCGACGGGCTGACCGAGCGCCATGACCTGCCGCCGGTCCCGGCGATCCCGATGAGCGCGCATGCCAGGCGGGGCGCCGACCCCGCGATGGTGGCGGGCGCGGTCGCGGCGGTCAGCGCGCTGCTCTCGACGGGCTCAGCTCCCGCCGGGCACTGACGCCGGCCGTACGCCGCGGGCGTGGGCGGCGGCCCCGGCGTCCGGCGCGGAGCCGTCGTCGGCGACGAGATGGCAGGAGACCTGCCGGCCGCCGGCCGCTCCCGACGCGTACGGCAGCGTCCGCGGTCCGGGAACCTCGGTACGGCACCGGTCCACCGCCACCGGGCAGCGCGTGTGGAAGCGGCAGCCGGGCGGTGGCGCGAGCGGGCTCGGCAGCTCCCCGCTGAGGACGATGCGCTCGCGGGAGCGCTGGGCGACCGGGTCGGGTACCGGCGCGGCGGAGAGCAGCGCCTGCGTGTACGGGTGCTTGGGCGAGGCGAACAGCTCGGCGGTCGGGGCCAGTTCGACGATCTCCCCCAGGTACATCACGGCGATCCGGTCGGCGAGGAACTCCACGGCCGCGAGGTCGTGGGTGATGAAGAGGCAGCCGAAACCCCGGTCGCGCTGGAGGTCGGCGAGCAGATTGAGGACGGACGCCTGGACGGAGACGTCGAGCGCCGAGGTCGGCTCGTCGGCGACCAGCAGATCCGGGTCGACGCAGAGGGCGCGGGCGAGGGAGACACGCTGGCGCTGGCCGCCGGACAGCTCATGGGGGTGCCGGTCGATGTGTTCGGGCCGCAGCCCCACCTGGGCGAGGAGCGCGGCGACCCGCGCGCGGGCGGCCTCGCCGCGGGCGATCCCGTGGAGTCGCAGCGGCTCGGCGACGATCCGGCCGACGGTCATCCGGGGGTCGAGCGAGGACGACGGATCCTGGAAGACCAGATGGAACCGCTTGCGCAACGGGCGCAGCGCGCGGCGCGAGAGGCGGGTGATGTCGGTCCCGTTGATCCGTACGGTTCCGGAGGTCGGCTCGTCGAGCCGTACGGCGCACCGCCCGACCGTGGACTTTCCGCTCCCCGACTCCCCCACCAGGCCGAGGACTTCACCGCGCGCGACGGTGAGAGTGACCCCGTCGACGGCGCGGACGGTCCCGCTGCCCGCCGCGAAGTGCCGGGTGAGGGAGGTGAGTTCGAGGACGGGCGGTTCTGTCGTCACGGGCGGTCCTCCTCGGCGGCGGGCGTGTCCGCGCTGGACGGGTCAGGGACGGGGTGAGGGTGTCGGCAGGCGACGAGGTGGTATGGGGCCTCGCCCGCCGGTTCGAGGGCGGGCCGTGCCCGCGTGCACGGGTCGTCGGCGCGGGCGCAGCGCGGGGCGAAGGTGCAGGCGTCCGGCTGTTCGTCCAGGCTGGGGACGAGTCCGGGGATCTCCGTCAGCCGGCGCTTCACGGCCCGCGCGCCCGGGTCCGTACCGGCCCCCGTTCCCGTAGCCGTGACCGTGTTCGCGCCCGTACCGGCTCCCGGTCCGGCTCCCGGGCGCAGTACCGCGCCCAGCAGGCCCGCCGTGTACGGGTGCCGGGGCGCGGCGAACAGCTCGTGCACCGGGGCCTGTTCGACGGCGCGGCCCGCGTACATCACCAGCACCCGGTCGGCGGTGTCGGCGACGACGCCGAGGTCGTGGGTGATCAGGACGATCGCCGTGCCGAGCCGTTCCCGCAGCGCGTGCAGGACCTCCAGGATGCCCGCCTGGACGGTGACGTCGAGCGCGGTGGTGGGTTCGTCGGCGATCAGCACCCCGGGGTCGCACGCCACGGCGACGGCGATCATCACGCGTTGCCGCATGCCGCCGCTGAGCTGGTGCGGGTACTCCCCGGCGCGCCGGGCGGGCGCCGGGATGCCGACCAGTCCGAGCAGTTCCACGGCCCGCTCCCTGGCCTGGCGTCTGCTCAACCCCTGGTGCCTGCGGAGCACTTCACCGATCTGCCGGCCGATGGTGAGAACCGGGTTCAGTGAGGTCATCGGCTCCTGGAAGATCATCGCGATGTCCTTGCCGCGTACCTTCCGCAGCTCCTTGTCCGGAGCGCCCGCCAGTTCCCGGCCGCCGAGCCTGATCGAGCCCGTCACCGTCGCGGTGGGCGGCAGGAGGCCCATGGCGGCCATGGAGGTGACGGACTTGCCGCACCCCGACTCCCCCACCACCGCGAGGACTTCACCGGGGGCGAGGTCGAACGAGACGGAGTCGACGGCGTGCACGGTCCGGGTGGCGGAGCGGAACGACACCGACAGGTCGCGCACGCTCAGCACGGGCGGCACCCCGGCCGGGTCGTCGGCCCGGCGGTCGGCCGGGTCGTCGACGCCGGCGGATTCGGTCACGGAGCCGGTGTTCATCGGGTGCCTCCCCGGGGGTCGAGGACGTCGCGCAGCCCGTCGCCGAGCAGGTTGAAGGCGAGCGTGGCGGCGACGATCGCCAGCCCGGGGAAGACCGCCAGCCAGGGCGCGGGGGCGAGGAAGGACTGCGCGCCGGAGAGCATCACGCCGAGCGAGGGTTCGGGTGGCTGGACGCCCAGGCCCAGGAAGCTGAGCAGCGCCTCGCCGATGATGGCGGTGGGGATGCCGACCGTGGCCTGGACGATGAGCGCGGAGGACGCGTTGGGCAGGATGTGGCGGCCGAGGACGGTGGTGTCGCCGCCGCCGCTCGCCACCGCCGCCGCCACGTAGTCGGTGTGTTTCAGCCGGAGTGTCTCGGCGCGGCTGATCCGGATGACGGCGGGAATCTGCGCGATACCGATGGCGATGGTCGCGTTGGTCAGCGAGGGGCCGAGGACGGCGGCGAGGCCGACCGCCAGCACCAGGAAGGGAAAGGCCAGCATCGTGTCGGTGAGCCGGGAGACCGCGCTGTCCGCGAACCGGCCGTAGTACCCGGCGAGCAGTCCGAGCGGTACGCCGACCACGAAGGCGAACGCCACCGCGACCACGCCGACCTGGAGCGAGGCGCGTGCGCCGTACATCATGCGGGAGAGCTGGTCGCGGCCGAGGTCGTCGGTGCCCAGCCAGTGCGAGAGGCCGGGCGGGGCGAGGACGTCGGTGAAGTCAGGCCGGGCCGGGTCGTACGGGGCGATCAGCGGGGCGAGGAGTCCGGCCAGCACGAACACCGCCGCGATGACGGAGCCGGTGAGGGCGAGCCGGTTCGCCCGCAGGGCCCTCATCCGGGGCCCGCTCATCGCGGTCCTCGTGGCCCGGGCGGCCCTGGTGGCGTGCGCCGCCGCGGCGGACGGCCCGCGCACCGTACGGACGGGTGGGGTCACCGGGCACCTCCGAGCCTGATGCGCGGGTCGATCACCGAATAGACCGTGTCGACCAGCAGGTTGATGAGGATGTACGCGGCGGAGGTGCACAGCACCACGGCTTGCAGCGTCGCGTAGTCGCGGGTGAAGACGGCGTCGATGGTGAGCTTGCCGAAGCCCGGCAGGACGAAGATCTGTTCGGTGACGACGGCGCCGGAGATGAGGTGGCCGAGCTGGAGGCCGAGCACGGTCACCACCGTGACCAGGGAGTTGCGCAGGGCGTGTCCGCCGATGACCTGACGTTGCGTCAGACCTTTGGCGCGTGCCGTACGGACGTAGTCGGCGGAGAGCGAGTCGAGCATGGCGGCGCGGGTCTGGCGCATCACGACCGCCGCGAGTCCGGATCCGAGCACGATCGAGGGCAGCACCATACGGCGCAGGTTGTCGAGCGGGTCGGTGGCGAACGGCACGTAGCCGGAGGCCGCGAAGACGGGCAGGGCGATGGCGAAGGTGAGCACCAGCACGATGCCGAGCCAGAAGGTGGGCACGGAGAGCCCGAGCAGGGCGATGGCGTTGGCGAGCCATTCCTCGGGCCTGCCGCGCCGTACGGCGGCGACGACCCCGGACCCGATACCGACGACGATGGCCAACAACAAGGAGAGTGCGGCGAGTTCCAGGGTGACGGGCAGCGCCTCCGCGATGGCGTCGGCGACCGGGAGGCCCGTACGGGAGGAGGTGCCCAGATCGCCGGTGAGGGCGTGCCCGACGTAACGCCCGTACTGGACGGCGATGTTGTCGTCGAGCCCGTAGCTCTCCCGGACGGCGGCCAGCGCCTCGGGGCTGCGTTCCTCCCCGGCGAGGGCGAGCGCGGGGTCGCCGGGCAGCGCCCTGACGCCCGCGAAGACGACGACGCTGACCAGGAAGAGGGTGATCAGGGACTGGCGCAGCCGGGTGAGCAGATGGCGGGTCATCGGGCGTACCCGGCGGTCGTGACGCGGACGAGCCCGTCGCCGTAGATCCGTACCCCGGCGACCGCCTTGGTGGCGACGGCGTAGTTCTTCTGCCGGTATACGTAGACGAGGGCGTGTTCGGCGTTCACCCGGCGCGTCAACTCCTGGTAGATCTTGGCGCGTTCGCCGGGATCGGCCTCGGTGCGGCCACGGGCGACCAGTGCGTCGATGCGTGGGTCGGAGACCCCGTACGCGTTCATCGCGCCCTGGGTCCTGAGGAAGCTCGCGATGTTGCCGTCCGGGTCGAGCCGCCCCGACCAGCCGCTGGTGAACGCGTCGAAGGCGCCGGAGTCGGTCTCCTCCAGCAGCGTGGCGTACTCGGTGGGGCGCAGGGTGACCGCGAAGCCCGCCTCCTTGGCCATGGCCTGGACGACCTGGCCCAGCCTGCTGGACTCGGGGGTCGTGGAGACCTTCAGCTCCATCCGTACGGGCGTCCTCACCCCCGCCTCCGCCAGCAGCCGCCTGGCCCGCTCGGCGTCCCGCTTCGGGCACCGCGCGGGGTCCACGCCGGGCGCGATGGCGGAGCCGGGCGAGACGGGGCCGCAGGCCGGTTCGTACATCCCCTGGAAGACGACCTTGTTGATCAGCTCCCGGTCGAGGGAGAGCGCGAACGCCTCACGGACCCGGACGTCCCGCGCGATCGGGGTGTCGATCCTCCCCGGCTTCTCGCCGAGCCCCTTCACATTGCCGACGTTGAGGCCGATGCCCTGGTAGCCGAGGGAAGGCGAGTTGAAGACCTGGAGCTTCGGCTCGGTCTGCGCGCCCCGGACGTCGACGGGGGCCATCTGGTCGCCGACCTGAATGTCGCCGGAGCGCAGATTGGCGAGGCGCACGGTGCCGTCGGGGATGGGCTTGTAGATCACGCGGTCGAGGCGGACCCGGTCCGCGTCGTAGTAGCGGGGGTCCCTGCGGAGCACGATCCGGTCGCCGCCGACCCGCTCGACGAAGCGGAACGGCCCGACGCAGGACGGGTGGTTGGTGAAGTCCTTGCCGTACTTCTCCAGCGCGGCCGGGGACATGACCATCCCGGACCGGTCCGCGAGCACCCCGGTGAGCGGCACGTACGGCTGCTTGAGGGTGATGCGTACGGTGTCGGGCCCGGTGGCCTCCACCCGTTCCAGCGGGGCGAGTTCGGTGGCGCGGGCGGAGCCCGGCAGATCGCGGTGGCGCAGCAGGGAGCCGGCGACGGCGCGGGCGTCGAGCCGGGTGCCGTCGCTGAACCGGGCGTCGCGGCGGACCCGTACGGTGACGGTACGGCCGTCGGCCGAGACCGCGGGCAGCGCGGTGGCGAGCTGCGGGACGATCGTCCCGTGCTGGTCGATGTCGTACAGCTTCTCGCACATGCCCGCGAAGACGGTGCGGCCGACGAGGGTCTGGGCGAGGCTCGGATCGAGCTTGTCGGGGTCGGCGTTGAGCGCGACGGTGAGGGTGCCCCCGTCGCGTACGGGCCGGTCGTCGGTCATCCGTACCCCGCCGGCCCCGGTCGCGGAGGACTGGAGCGAGGCACAGCCGGAGAGGAGTACCGTCAGAGCGAGGGCCAGGGCGTGGGGTGTTCGGCGCACGAGATTCTGCCTCCCGCCGGGAGCCGATCAAGGAATACCGCCGACCGTATTTCGCATACATACCCACGACAAGGGCGAGGCCGGCGCTCCTCCGGTGTTTTCGATGAAGATCGGGTAACCCGGCGCGGCAATTCGGGCGGCGTCGCCCATTCGGGAGACGCCGCCCGTGACGCCGGTTCGGCTCCGGATCAACGCCGGATCGGCTCCGGATCGGCTCCGGGTCGGCTCCGGATCAGCTCCCGATCGACGCCCGTCAGACCGTGGAGAGCCGGCCGATGTCCGCGAAGGCCTTGAACTCCTCGACGGGCAGGACGAGTCCGAAGTGCGGCACCGGCACCTCGTGTCCGTCGACGAGGTTGGTGCCCGCCACGGCCTCCCCGGGGAGCCCCCGAGAGGCCGTCGCCGACCTGGTGGGTGACGACCTGGTGGCCGCCGAAGTTCCCGTCGATCCACCGGGTGTCGGACCGGCCTTCGGCGAAGCCGAGCACGCCGCCGAGGGAGGGACCGGTTGCCACCGGGCCGTGGGTCACGGACGGTCGAGATAGGCCAGACCGGGGTGTTCGGCACGGTAGCCGTCCAGGAGCCGGTGGGCTACGGAGACCGAGTCCACCAGCGGGTGCAGCGCGAAGGCCGCGACGGCCGAGGCGCGCGAACCGCTCTCGGCGGCGGCCAGCACCTCGCGCTCGACCGCCTTGACCGCGCAGACCAGCCCGGTGGCGTGGTACGGCAGCGGGGCGACGGTGACGGGGTGCGCGCCGTTGCCGTCCACCAGGCAGGGCACCTCGATGACGGCATCGGCGTCGAGCGCCGCGAGGGTGGACCGGTTGCGGACGTTGAGGATGAGCGTGGTGCGTTCGTCGCGGGCGACGGCCCGCATCAGCGCGAGCGCGACCTGCTCGTAGCCGCCGGACTCCAGATCGGCGTCGTCCCGCTCCCCGGCCCCGGCGGCCTCGCGGTTCTCCGCCATGTACGTGGCCTCGCGCTCGGCGCGGGTCCGGTCCCAGGTGCGCAGCGCGGGGGCGCCGGGGCGGGCCACCTCCTCGTAGAAGCGGGCCTGCTGGTCCCGGAGGAAGGCGCCGCGGGTCTGCTCGGCCTGCTGGTAGGCGAGGACGGCCTCGCGGTTGAAGTAGTAGTAGTGCAGGTACTCGTTGGGGACGGCGCCGAGCGAGCGGAGCCAGTCGGCGCCGAAGAGCCGGCCCTCCTCGAACGAGCCGAGGGCGTCGGGGTCGGCGAGCAGCCGGGGCAGTTCGTCGCGGCCGTCGACGCGCAGTCCGCGCAGCCAGCCGAGGTGGTTGAGGCCGACGTAGTCGATCCACGCGCGGTCGGGGTCGGCGCCGAGCACCCGGGCGACCCGGCGGCCGAGGCCGACGGGCGAGTCGCAGATGCCGATGACCCGGTCGCCGAGGTGGCGGGACATGGCCTCGGTGACCAGTCCGGCCGGGTTGGTGAAGTTGATGACCCAGGCGTCCGGCGCGAGGCGCGCCACCCGCCGGGCGATGTCGACGGCGACGGGCACGGTGCGCAGCCCGTACGCGATGCCGCCCGCGCCGACCGTCTCCTGGCCGAGGACGCCCTCGGCCAGCGCGACCCGCTCGTCCGCCGCGCGCCCTTCGAGTCCGCCGACGCGGATCGCGGAGAAGACGAAGTCGGCGCCGAGCAGCGCCTCGTCCAGGTCGGTCGTGGCGGTCACGGCGGGCGCGTCGGGGACGTCCCTGGCCTGTTCGGCGAGGACCCGGGCGACGGCTCCGAGCCGGCCGGCGTCCAGGTCGTGGAGGGTGACCTCGGTGACCCTCCCCTCCGCGTGGTCGCCGAGGAGAGCGCCGTACACCAGAGGGACCCGGAACCCGCCGCCGCCGAGAATCGTCAGCTTCACACCCGCACCACTTTCACACCGGCCTCCGTGAGCGCGGCGTGTGCGGCCGGGCCCGCGGGGGCGTTGGTCACTCTTACGGGACCATCTTCGCGCCCGTACGCCGGGACGGCGGGGTCAGGACCAGATACACCGCCAGGGAGGCCGCGAGTCCGACCGCCCAGCCGTAGTCAGCGAGCGGCTTGAGGAAGGGGATCAGGCCGTCCTCGGGGAAGGGGCCCTTCCCGGGCGCGGAGTGGGAGCCGCCCACCGCCAGCACACCGCCGACGACGAAGGCGAGCACGGCCCGCGGGTTCCAGCCGCGCGTGTACCAGTACGGTCCGCCGGGCCGGTAGAGGGCGGCGAGGTCGAGCACGGTGCGCCGGACGATCCAGTAGTCGGCGATCAGGATGCCCGCGACCGTACCGAGCAGCCCCCCGACCAGTCCGAGCCAGGTGAAGATGTACAGCTCGGGCGTGGCGGTGAGTTTCCACGGCATGATCAGGACGCCGACGACCCCGGTGATCAGCGCGCCCGTACGGAAGTTGATGATCTTCGGGGCGAGGTTGGCGAGGTCGTAGGCCGGGGAGACCACATTGGCCGCGATGTTCACCGAGATCGTCGCGACGAGCACCGTCACCAGCGCGAACACCAGCCCGAAGACGTTGTCCGTCTTCGCCGCCAGCTCGACCGGGTCCCAGACGGCGGCGCCGTACACCGCCTGCGATCCGGAGGTGACGAAGACCGAGAGCAGCGCGAAGAGGGTCATGGTCGTCGGCAGGCCGAGCGTCTGTCCCCAGATCTGGGCGCGCTGGCCCGCGCCGAAGCGGGTGAAGTCGGGGATGTTCAGCGACAGCGTGGACCAGAAGGCGATCATCCCCATCAGCGAGGGGAAGAAGACGGGCCAGAACTCCGCGCCCCAGCCCAGTTCGGACGGCTGGTCGAGCAGTGGGCCGAGACCGCCCGCCTTGACGGTGATCCAGACCAGCAGGACCAGCGCGCCGACGATCACGAAGGGCGCCGCCCAGTTCTCGAACCGCCGCAGGGTGTCCATCCCCCGGTAGATGATGGCGAGTTCGAGCGCCCAGAAGAGCAGGAAGCAGAGCCAGAGCGTCCAGGGCTGGCCGCCGATCCTCGACGCCTCCGCCCAGCCGCCGAAGATCTTGCCGAGCAGGACGAAGATGCCCTGCCCGCCGATCCAGGTCTGGATCCCGAACCACGCGCAGGCGACGGCGGCGCGGATCAGCGCGGGCAGATTGGCGCCGCGCAGCCCGAACGAGGCGCGGGCGAGCACCGGGAAGGGGATGCCGTACTTCGGCCCCGCGTGCCCGGTCAGCAGCATCGGCAGGAGCACGATCACATTGGCCAGCGCGATCGTGAGGACCGCCTGCTTCCAGTCCATGCCCAGGGTGACCAGGCCGGACGCCAGCAGCCAGGACGGGATGTTGTGCGCCATGCCGACCCACAGGGCGGCGAAGTTGTACGTCGTCCAGTTCCGCCGAGCCACCGGGACGGGCAGCAGATCGGCGTTGGCGAAGCGGCTGTCCTCGGGGACCGCGCCGGGCGGCAGCTCGACGCGGCCCTGGGGGTCGGTTATCGGTCCTTCGGCGGAGGGAGCGGGCGGTACGGTCGCGGTCATGACGGCGGGACCCTTCGTTCGAGGGCGGGTGTCGGGGACGTCGAACGAGGCCGTGCGGGCGGGGAGTTACGCGTGGGGACCGGGCCTGTCCTGGAAAGGGACCCGGGCCGGTCCTGGAACAGGGCGCGGGGGCGCGGTCCTGGAACAGGGACCCGGTCAGTCCTGGAACGCCGGGATGATCTCGGCGCCGTACGCGTCGATCGTCGCCTCCTTCGCGTCGTGCATGTCGTAGAGGGCGAACTGGTCGACGCCGAGCGCGCGCAGCGCCCTCAGCTTCTCGATGTGCGCCTCCACCGGGCCGAGCAGGCAGAAGCGGTCCACGATCTCGTCGGGGACGAAATCGGTGGACGGGTTGCCGGTCCGGCCGTGGTGGCTGTAGTCGTACCCCTCGCGCTGCTTGATGTACGTGGTGAGCGCGTCCGGTACGAGCCCGGAGTGCTCCCCGTAGCGCGACACGAGGTCGGCGACATGGTTGCCGACCATCCCGCCGAACCACCGGCACTGCTCCCGCGCGTGGGCGAGGTCGTCGCTCACATAGGCGGGCGCGGCGACACAGATGGTGATCGCGTCCGGGTCGCGTCCGGCGTCGGAGGCCGCCGTGCGGACGGCCTTGATCATCCACTCGGTGAGGAAGGGATCGGCGAGCTGGAGGATGAAGCCGTCGGCCTTCTGCCCGGCGAGCGCCAGCGCCTTGGGCCCGTACGCCGCCATCCACACCGGCAGCTTCCCGTCCCGTACCCACGGCAGCCGCAGTGTCTTCCCGTCGACGGTGGTCTCGCGCCCCTCCGCCAGGTCGCGGATGACGCCCATCGACTCACCCAGGGTGGCGAGGGTGTTGGGCTTGCGGCCCGCGACGCGCAGGGCGGAGTCGCCGCGGCCGATGCCGCACACGGTGCGGTTGCCGTACATCTCGTTGAGTGTGGCGAAGGTGGAGGCGGTCACCTCCCAGGTCCGGGTGGACGGGTTGGTGACCATGGGTCCCACGGTCAGGGTGGTGGTGTGTTCCAGGATGCGGCTGTAGATGACGAACGGCTCCTGCCAGAGCACGGCCGAGTCGAAGGTCCAGCCGTACCGGAAGCCGTTGCGCTCCGCGCGCCGCATGAGGTCGACGACGGCGGAGGCGGGCGGGTCGGTCTGGAGGACGAGTCCGAAGTCCATGGCTGTCGCTCCTGGGTTCAGTCGAGGTACTGGCAGAGAGAGCGGGGGGTGTACTGGCCGTGTCCGGCCCGTCCGGTGAACTCCCGCCGGTCGATGACGAGTTCGCCCCGGGAGAGCACCGTCTCGACCTGGCCGGTGAGCCGCTTGCCCTCGTACGCGGAGTAGTCCACGTCCATGTGGTGGGTCTCGGCGGAGACGGTCTGCTCGGTGTGCGGGTCGTAGATGACGACATCGGCGTCGGCGCCCGGCGCGATGGTGCCCTTGCGCGGGTAGAGGCCGAACATCCGGGCGGGGGCCGCGCAGGCGATGTCGATCCAGCGGCGCCGGGTGATGTGCCCCTCGACCACGGCCTGGTGGAGCAGGTCCATGCGGTTCTCCACGCCGGGCAGCCCGTTGGGGATCTTGGAGAAGTCGCCGCGGCCCATCTCCTTCTGTCCGGAGAAGCAGAACGGGCAGTGGTCCGTGGAGACCACCTGGAGGTCGTCGGTGCGCAGCCCGCGCCACAGGGCCGCCTGGTGGTCCTTGGGCCGCAGCGGGGTGGAGCAGACGTACTTGGCGCCCTCGAAGTCCGGTTCGGCCAGGTTGTCGGTGGAGAGGAAGAGGTACTGCGGACACGTCTCGCCGAAGACGGGCAGCCCCTTGTCGCGGGCGGCGGCGAGTTCGGCGACGGCCTCCTCGGCCGAGACGTGCACGACGTAGAGCGGCGCGTCAGCGACCCGCGCGAGCTGGATCGCGCGGTGGGTGGCCTCGGCCTCCAGCAGGACCTTCCGTACCTCGCCGTGGTAGCGCGGGTCGGTGTGTCCGGCGGCCAGGGCCTGTTCGACGAGGACGTCGATGGCGATGCCGTTCTCGGCGTGCATCATGATCAGCCCGCCGTTGTGCGAGGCGCGCTGCATGGCCCGCAGGATCTGGCCGTCGTCGCTGTAGAAGACGCCCGGATAGGCCATGAAGAGCTTGAAGCTGGTGACACCCTCCTGGACGAGGAGGTCCATCTCCTTGAGCGAGCTCTCGTTGACGTCCGCCATGATCATGTGGAAGCCGTAGTCGATGGCGCAGTTGCCGTCGGCCTTGGCGAACCAGGCGTCGAGCCCCGCGCGCAGCGCCTGGCCCGGGGACTGGATGGCGAAGTCGACGAGGGTGGTGGTGCCGCCCCAGGCGGCGGCGCGGGTGCCGGTCTCGAAGGTGTCCGCGGCGAAGGTGCCGCCGAAGGGCATCTCCATGTGGGTGTGCGCGTCGACACCGCCCGGGATGACGTACTTGCCGGTGGCGTCGATCGTACGGCCGGCGGTCCAGCCCGCGGCCACGTCGGAGCCGTGTGCGGCGAGGGCGACGATCCTGCTGTCCTCGATCAGGACATCGGCGTGGGTCTCGTCGGCGGCGGTGATGACGAGCCCGCCGCGGATCAGGGTGCGGGTGCTGCTCATGCTGGTGGCGCTCCCTTTCGTACGGTGGGTGGGAGGGGCGAGGCGGAGGGGCGTGGCGTGGCGGGGTGCGGTCCGGCCGGGCACGGCCGTCGGACGTGGCCGTGCCCGGCCGGTGGGGCGGTCGGGCGGGCGGCCGGATCGCCGGATCAGACGCCCCGCAGGGCCTGTTCCAGGATCGCGGCGCCCTCTTCGGCCTCGGCGACGGTCAGTGACAGCGGCGGGGCGATCCGCAGCACGCTGGTGTTGTGGCCGCCGCCCTTGCCGAGCAACAGCCCGCCCTCGCGGGCCGCTTCGAGTACGGCCGAGGCCGTCCGCGGCGCCGCCTCGCCGGTCGCGGGGTTGATCAGCTCGATGCCGATCATCAGCCCCCGGCCGCGTACCTCGCGTACGGAGTCGACGCACGCGCCGATGGCCCGCAGCCGCTCGATGAGCAGGCCGCCGACCCGGCGGGCGTTGCCCTGGAGGTCGTGCTCCTGGAGGTACGAGAGGTTGGCGAGGCCGGCCGCCATGGTGACGGGGCTGCCGCCGAAGGTCGAAATGGAGTTGGAGTCCAGGCAGTTCATGATCTCGGCGCGGGCGACGACCCCGCCGATGGACATGCCGTTGCCGATGCCCTTCGCGAAGGTGAGCAGGTCCGGCGGGCCGTTCCCGGCGTGCGCCTGCCAGCCCCAGAAGTGTTCCCCGGTACGGCCCCAGCCGGTCTGCACCTCGTCGCTGATCCACAGGATGCCGTGGCGATCGAGGACTTCGCGGAACGCGGCGTACAGCCCGTCCGGCGGGGCGGTGAACCCGCCGACGCCCTGCACCGGTTCGGCGATCAGCGCGGCGGGGGTACGGGTGTGGCCGAGCAGGTCCTCCAGGTCGGCGACGCACGCCTCGATGAACCGTTCGTCCGTGAGGCCCGCGTAGGGGCCGCGGTTGCGGACGCCACCGTGCACGTACAGCGTCTGGAGCGGGGAGAGGCCGGTGGGCGACCAGCCGCGGTTGCCGGTGATGGAGACGGTGGAGAAGGACCGGCCGTGGTAGCTGTTGCGCATCGCGAGGATCTGGCTGGAGCCGCGGTACGCGGTCGCCAGCATCAGCGCGGTGTCGTTGGCCTCGGTGCCGGAGGTGGTGAAGAAGACGCGGGCGTCCGGGATGCCGGACAACGCCGCGATGCGCTCGGCGAGTTCGACCATCGGGCGGTTGAGGTAGAGCGTGGAGGAGTGGATGATCCGGCCCGCCTGCTCGCTCACCGCCTTGGTGACCTCGGGGAGCGCGTGGGCGGTCATGGTGGTGAGGATGCCGCCGAAGAAGTCGAGGTAGCGGTTGCCCTCGGCGTCCCAGACATGGCGGCCCTCGCCGTGGCTGATCTCGATGGGCTCGTCGTAGTAGAGCGCGAGCCAGTCGGGCAGGACGGCGCGGTGGCGGTCGTGGAGGTCGCTCACGGCCGCACCAGCCCCTCGTACGCGTCGGGGCGCCGGTCCCGGTAGAACGCCCACTGCTGACGGACCTCGTCGATCAGCGCGAAGTCCAGGTCCCGTACGACCAGTTCCTCGGCCTTGTCGCTCGCGGGCTCGCCCACGAACTGGCCGCGCGGGTCGACGAAGTAGCTGGTGCCGTAGAAGTCGTTGTCGCCGTACTCCTCCTGGCCGACGCGGTTGATCGCGGCGATGAAGTACTCGTTGGCGACAGCGGCGGCAGGCTGTTCGAGCTGCCAGAGATAGCTGGAGAGACCGCGCGAGGTGGCGGACGGGTTGTACACGATCTCGGCGCCGTTCAGGCCGAGCTGGCGCCAGCCCTCGGGGAAGTGGCGGTCGTAGCAGATGTAGACGCCGACCTTGCCGACGGCGGTGTCGAAAACGGGCCAGCCGGCGTTCCCGGGCTTGAAGTAGTACTTCTCCCAGAACCCCTTGACCTGCGGGATGTGGTGCTTGCGGTACTTGCCGAGGTACGAGCCGTCGGCGTCGATCACCGCGGCGGTGTTGAAGTAGAAGCCGGACTGCTCGACCTCGAAGACCGGGACCACCACGACCATGCCGGTCTCCCGGGCCAGCTCGCGCATCCTGGTGACGGTCGGACCGTCCGGGACGGGCTCGGCCCAGCGGTAGTGCTCCGGCTCCTGCACCTGGCAGAAGTAGGGGGCGTTGAAGACTTCCTGGAAACCGATGATCTTCGCGCCCTGCCGGGCCGCCTCGCGGGCGTGCTCCTCATGCTTGGCGATCATGGATTCGGTGTCGCCCGTCCAGGTCGCCTGGACGAGTGCGGCGCGTACGACTCGGGCCACGAGCTGCTCCTTCGGCGGGTGCTTCGGCCGGCTCTACGCACGTAGATTTCGCGTAGGAGGAGAACGTAAGCCCCGGTTCACACGGGGGCAAGACCATCGTCGTTAACCCGCAGGGTCGAGTCTGTTTCACACCCGAGCGGTCGACATCGGGCCGCCCCGCTCAGGCCGGTGCGATTCCGGCCACCCGCAGAGCATGCACCACATCGCGCTCACGGGAGGCCGACACGGCGCGCGCCGCGTCGAGGAGCTGCGGTACGAGACGGCGCGGATCGGGCGCGGCGACGAGCGCCGAGTCCTCCGGCGCACGCGCCTGTACGAAGGCGCTGAGCAGCGCACGCGCCTCGTGCGCACAGCCCGCCTCGCCCAGCGCGAGCACGGCGTCGGTGATCTCCTCGGCCGGCCGGGAGACGCCCTGGCGCAGCAACTGCCCGCAGTCGTCGTCGCGGCCGGCGACGGCGAGCGCCCCGGCCGCCGCGGCGAGCTGCGCGGGCGGCAGGAACGCCGCCTCCCAGAGCAGTTCGGCCCAGTCGGCGCCGAGGCCGGCGCGGTGCAGCTCGGCGGCGAGCAGGGGAAGCTGCTGCGGCGGGCGGCCCGCGGCCTCGCAGAGCACGACGTGCGCCTCGCCCGTCCGCCCCTCGGCGCGCAGCCTGCGCAGCTCGGCGACGGTCAGGGCGGCGGCGCGGCGGTCCTCCGGCGAGGGCGCGGCGGGCGCTTCGCGCAGGGGCGTGACGGGCGCGCCGCCGAACCGGGCGCCGCGCGGGGTGGCGGGCGCGGCGGGCGGCGGCGCCGGGAGTACGGGCGCGGGCGGCGGCTCCTCGGCCTCCTGGACCTCGTCGGCCTCGATCCCGGCGAAGCGGGCGCCGCGCGGTTTGCGCTTCTTCGGCTGGGCCTTGGGCCGGGGCGCGGCGGCGCCCGGCCCGGCGTCGTCCTCGGCCGGCGCCGTGGCGGGGCCCGCCGGCTCCCCGGTACGGCGCCGGCCGCCCCAGAGCGTCCGGCCCCGCGCGGGCGCCGGCTCCGGGCTCGCGGGGGCCGCGGGAGCGGCGGCGGGATCGGCGCTCGGGACGGGCAACGCCGCCATTCTGGCCTGGAGTTCGGAGCAGCGGGCGGTGGCGCGGGCGAGGTCGTCGCGGATCCAGGCCAGATCATGGGTGAGCTGCTGCTCGCCGGGCGAACCCTCGGGCGTGGTACGGAGCAGCCGGACCAGTTCCTCGGCCCGGCCCGCCGCGTGCGTCCGGTCCCGGTCCATCAGCCGCAGCCGTTCGGCGAGCGCCGCACCGCCGCCGGGGAGCCGGTCGTACGCCCCGGCGGAGGCGGAGTGGAGCCGTCGCGCCCGCTCGCGCTCCCCGGCGACGGCGTGGGTGTCGCGCCCGGCGGCGAAGTCCTGGAGCAGCGACTCCACCACGTCCCACGGCGGGATCTCGGTGCCGCCGAGGCAGGCCCGCAGACCGTCGGGGTCGCGGTGGAAGAAGACTCCGTACCAGCCGGCGCCGGGGTTCAGCAGCGTCGTCAGATCCGTTAAGTATCGCGCGAACGTCCCGATCTCCACCGGGAGTTGCCGCACCGCCATCGCTGCCTCGTCCCTCCCGTACCGAAGAGAACACTCCGGTCCGAGGCATTCGACCTCAGTTGTGTTACGGGCCGAATACAGACAGTTTTCCGGGAGGGTGCGAAGCGCTCAGCGTCCGGACGTCAGAAGGAGACGGCGATCCCGGTATGCGGGCGCTTGCCGCGCCGTACGATCCGGGCCGGCACGTCGACCAGCCAGAACTGCCAGGTGTACTTGCGCGCGACGAGCCGCAGGACCCGGTCCAGGTCCGCTCCTTCGAGCAACCGCGCCGTACCCTCGGCGGACGGCGCGCCCGGGGCGATCCGCCCGCGCACGTCGCAGACCGCCACCACCGCACGGGGGTTGTTGCGGATCCGCTTGACCTTCCAGGAGTCGGAGCGGGTCCAGACGAACAGCACTCCCCCGTCCACCGCGTGCCAGACGGGGGTGGCGACACCGGTCCCGTCCTTGCGGTAGGTGGTGAGGCTGACGTAGCGGCTGCGGGAGAGGTCGTCGAGGGTCGTCACGATCACGAGCCTACGCACTCCCCCGCGCTTCCCCCGCCACGTCCGCCCAGGCCACGGGCGCGTGGCGCTGGAGTGGCACCCGCGCCGGCGCGTGGCGTCGGCCGGGCCGGGTGGGTTCCGTCAGACCGGCACCAGCGCGCAGCTCACCGCGATCCGGTCCATCGACAGGCCCAGCGCCGCGGCCAGCGCGGCCACCGTGAAGAAGGCAGGAGTAGGGGCGCGGCCGGTCTCGATCTTGCGCAGCGTCTCGGGGGAGAGTCCGGCGACGGCGGCCACCTCCACCATGCTGCGTGAGCCGCGCGCCTCGCGGAGCAGACGGCCGAGTCGTTCGCCGCGCTCGCGCTCTTCGATGGTGAGAGGGGTCCGTACCATTCCGTCATTGTAATACCGCCCCGGGCGATTCCCGGGCCCTCCACCCACCGGTATTGTTATTGGAATGGTGGAGATCAAAACCGATGCGTCCCTGGACGCCATGCGCGGAGCGGGCCGGGTCGTCGCCCAGGCGCTCACAGCCGTACGGGAGGCCGCGGCCGTGGGGGTCACGCTGCGCGCCCTCGACGAGACCGCCCGCGCCGTACTGCGTGAGGCGGGCGCCGGCTCGCCCTTCCTCGACTATCACCCCGACTGGGCGCCCACCCCCTTCCCCGCGGTCATCTGCGCCTCCGTCAACGACATGATCGTGCACGGCATCCCCGGCTCCTACCGGCTGGCCGACGGCGACCTCGTGTCGATCGACTGCGGTGCGGTCCTCGACGGCTGGGTCGGGGACTCGGCGGTCAGCTTCACGGTCGGCCGCGCCCGCCCGGACGACCTCCGGCTGATCGACACGTCGTACCGGGCGCTGGAGGCGGGTATCGCCGCGGCCCTGGTCGGCAATCGCATCGGCGACATCGCGCACGCGATCGGCCGGGTCTGCCGCGCGGCGGGGTACGGCATCCCCGCCGGCTTCGGCGGCCACGGCGTGGGCCGCACCATGCACGAGGACCCGGGCGTCCCCAACGAGGGCCGCCCGGGCCGCGGTATGCGGCTGCGCCACGGCATGGTGCTGGCGATCGAGCCGATGCTGACCAGCAGTGGTACGGACCGCTGCTTCACGGCCCGTGACGGCTGGACGGTCCGTACCCTCGACCGCAGCCGCGCCTCCCACGTGGAGCACACGGTGGCGATCACCGACGAGGGGCCGCGGATCCTGACGGCGCTCTGAGACACCGGCGGCCCCCGTACCGGCTGTTCCTCCCGTGCCGGTCGTTCCGCCGGTGCCTGCCGTTCCGCCGGTGCCGGTCAGTCCAGCGGCTCGATCCAGACGTTCCTGAAGCGGACCTTGTTGCCGTGGTCCTGGAGCCGGATCGCCCCCTTGGCCGCCGATTCGGCGTCGCCCGCGCCGGTCGGTCCGTCCACCGCCACGTTGTCGTGGACCTTCGTGCCGTTCCACACCACGGTGATCCTGGCGTCCTCGGTCTTGCGGCCCTCGGCGTCGAAACGGGCCGCGCGGAAGACGATGTCGTACGTCTGCCAGGTCTCGGGCGCGGTGGCGGCGTTCCGGTCGGCGGCCTTCTTGTTGTAGATGGACGCGGCCTCGTTCGCGGCCAGTTTCTCCACGCCGAAGGAGTCCAGGATCTGGATCTCGTACCGCTCCTGGAGGTAGATGCCGCTGTTGCCGCGGTCCTGCCCGGTGACGTCGTCCGGCAGCTTCGGCACCCGGAATTCGGCGTGCAGCGCGAAGTCGCCGAAGGCCTGTTTGGTGCGGATGTCGCCGCAGCACACCTCGATGGAGTTCTCGGCGGTGCGCGGCCACTCGACACCGCGGCCGTCGGTGTGCTGCCAGGCGGTGGAGACACTGCCGCCGGAGAACAGGTCGATGCGGCTGCCCGCCCTGCGCACCTCGATCATGTCGAGATTGACGTGGCCGGTGTCCTCCGGCCGGTGGGTGTACGTGACGGTGTTGCGGCCCTTGTTCAGGGTGAACCGCTCGGTCTTCGTGGACCAGCGGTTCCAGGCACCGGTGGCGGGGAGACCGGTCTGCCGGGTCTGCCCGCCGTTGACACCGACGCCGATGGTCTTCGTGCCGGTGAAGGGGTCGGGGCCGTTGGCGTACCGCAGTCCCACGTCGTAGCTGCCCTTCGCGGGTGCGTCGACCTCGAAGGTGACGGCGGCGCCCTCGGTGCCGAAGCCGTCGACGAAGCCGCCGCCGGTGTAGCCGGCGTGCTCGGTGTCGATGTCGGCCCCGCCGCTCAGGCGCCCCGACTCGGCGTCGTACGAGGTGACGGGCTGCTCGGGTCCCGGGCGGGCGTTCAGCGTGTACCAGGCCTCGGTGGACCAGAGTTGCTCACCCGCGGCGGAGGCGAACGGGCGCGGCGACCGGATGTGCACCACCCGGTCGGTCTTGAGGCCGGGGATGGTGAGCCGGACCTTGCGGCGGTCGCCGGACAGCCGGGCGGCCGTGACGGGCAGCACCTCCTCGTCGACCTTGGGGCCTCCGTACGCCGGGGTGGGGACGTAACGCCACTGCTCGACGGAGTAGGCGCCGCTCGTCAGTTTGGCGGCCGTCTCCTCCGACAGGGGCTGGGTGTAGGTGAGTTCGAAGCCGTCGCGGGTGGCGCGCATGGTCTTGATGTCGAAGGCGACCTTGCCGTTCGGGGTGAGTTTCTGGAGGCCGAAGCGGAGTTTGCCCTCCTGGCCCCAGTTTCCGTCGGCGCCGAGGCCGCCCGCGTAGATCGCACCGTCCGGTCCGGTGCTGATACGGGTGATGCCGGACTCCAGGCCCTGCGTGTGCCGGAACACCGCGCCCTGGTACTCGCCCTTCACCTTCTCCAGGTCGGCGCGCTGGAGTCCGCCGTAGGTGACATCGCCGAAGAGCATCTGCCCGGCGAAGGGCCCCTTCTTCAACAGCATCGGCGTACTGGGCGAGTTGGCTATCTCGTTCTGCGGCAGCCAGAGCACCGGCCGGGTGACCTCACGGTCGTCGAACGGGCCGTCCGGTTCGGTGTAGTGGTTGAAGAACCGGTCCTTCTTGACGTGGAGCAGCTTGGAGGCGGGCAGCCAGCCGCCCTGGTTGTCGGTGACGAAGAGTTCGCCCTCCGGGCCCCGTCCGATCCCGTTCGGTGTGCGGAGGCCGCCGGCCAGGTAACTGACCTTGCCCGTCTTCCTGTTCACCTTGACGGTGGTACCGCGGTTCGCGGCGGGCTGCGGGTTGGTCGTCGCGCCGCCGTAGTTGATGGCGACGGACAGGTTCAGATAGAAGTCGCCGCGCTCGTAGAGCAGTCCGAAGGCGAACTCGTGGAAGTTCCCCCCGTACGGCCAGGAGGCGACCTTGCGGATCTCGTCGGCGGAGTTGACGCCCTCGGTGTCGGACAGCTCGGTCAGTTGGTGTTTCTCCGAGACGTACAGCTTTCCTTCGACGTACTTGATCCCCATCGGCTCCTTCAGGCCGTCGGCGATCTTCGTGTAGGTGACCTTCTCCGGTCCGGTGTCCCCCGTCACCTGGTCGAGGACGTACACCTCTCCCTCGGTCTCGGTGCTGCCGCCCCAGGTGGTCACGGCAAGCCGGCCGTCCGGCAGCCAGTCCATCGCGGAGACCTGCGGCTCGAAACCCTCGGGGCGCAGATCGGTGAGGGTGTAGCCGGGGTTGACCGAGGTCAGCGGGAGACCGTCGCCGGGGGTGTCGTAGGTTCCCTCGCACTCCTTGCGGCCGGGGGCGGTGACCCGGACGACGCCGGCGTCGGTGCTGAGCACGGAGTTCGGGACGAGGGTGAAGGCGTCGGCGCCCGGCGGCTTCCACTGGAGGGTGACCTGCTGGCCGCCACCGCGGTCGAAGTGGTCGATCCGCAGGGGGTGGTAGCCGGGGAGGAGGGCGATCTCGCCGTCCTTGGGCTCGGCGCCGTGGAGTCCGTCGTGGTCGATGACCTTCTTGTCACCGATGAACAGACGCGAACCGTCGTCGCTGATCAGACGGAAGGCGTACGTACCGTCCGCGGGGACATTGATGTTGCCGATGATCTGCGACACGAAGTTGTCGGTGAAACCGAAGCCGTCGGTGGAGGACCAGTCGACGGTGGGGATCAGCTTGTCGACGTTGGGGGTCTGGGCCGGTTTGAGGTCGCAGAGCTTGCTCAGCGGGGACTGGATGTCGAAGACCCGCAGGGTCACCCCGGGTTCCTGGGGCGGCAGGTCACCGAAGGGTCTCTCGTCGGCCTGCGCGGCGGGCGCCGCGAGGCCGCCGGTGAGGAGGGCCGCGAGGAACAGCCCGGTGATTCTTCGGGGGCTACGACGATGGCGGGGGGCGCTCTGGTGCGTGCGGGGCGTCACTCTTCCTCCTGCTGTGCGCTGCGGGGCAGCGCGGCCGGGGACGGACCTTCCGTGCGAGAGCGACGCCCAGCGTACGAAGAGTGCCTCGAACCGTCCACACTTTGTCCACAACGAGTTGAAACTCGTGGGGCGGTGGGACGGGACGGCGCGTCCGAAGGGCCCGGACCGGAGGTCCGGGCCCTTCGGACGCGGTGGATCGGGCCCTTCGGTGGATCAGGCCCCTCGGTGGATCAGGACCAGGTCAGGGCGTACCGCCCGCCGGGCGGACGACCATCGCCGAGCCGCCTCCCCTGCGTACCTTCTCCGCCGCCGCCAGCCAGCGGCCGTCCGGCAGCCGCTGCACCCCGGTGGCGGCGCCGATCTCCGGATTCTGGGTGAACGTGTGCCCCAGCGCCTCCAGTTGCTGCCGTACGGGGCTGTTCCACAGACCCGGCTCCAGCTCCGTGGAGGCCGCGTTGCGCTGGCTGGCCCGGGGCGCGGCGATCGCCTCGACCAGCGGCAGACCGCGGTCGAGCGTGCCCGTCAGCGTCTGGAGCACGGTGGTGATGATGGTCGCGCCGCCCGGCGAACCGACCGCCAGGACCGGCTTGTCGTGCCGGTCCAGGATGATCGTCGGGGAGATCGACGACCTCGGCCGCTTGCCCGGGCCCGGCAGGTTCGGGTCGTGGACCGCCGGGTTGGCCGGGGCGAACGAGAAGTCCGTCAGTTCGTTGTTGAGCAGGAAGCCCCGCCCCGGCACGGTGATCGCGCTGCCGCCGGTCGACTCGATGGTCAGGGTGTACGCGACGACGTTGCCCCACTTGTCCGCGGCGGTGAGATGCGTGGTGTTCTCGCCCTCGAACGTGGTCGGCGCGGCGGTGCCGCCCGGCGCGCACGGTGTCGGGTCGCTCGGATCACCGGGCGCCAGGGGGCTCTTGAGGACCGCGTCGTCCTTGATCAGGCAGGCGCGGGAGTCCGCGAAGCGCCGCGAGAGCAGTCCCTTCGTGGGGACGTCCTCGAAGGCCGGGTCGCCGACCCACCGGCCCCGGTCCGCGAAGGCGATCCGGCTCGCCTCGATGTAGCGGTGCAGGTACGCGGCCTGCGACGCCTTCGAAAGGTCCGTACGGGCAAGGATGTTGAGCGCCTCGCCGACGCTGGTACCGCCGGACGAGGAGGGCGCCATGCCGTACACGTCGAGCCCGCGGTAGGTGACCTTCGTCGGTGCCTGGCGCTTCGTGCGGTACGTGGAGAGGTCCCGCGCCGTCAGGTCGCCGGGGCGCACCGTACGGCCGGCCGCCGGGTCGACCGGGGGTGTGCGGACCGTACGGACGATGTCGCGGCCCAGGGCGCCCCGGTAGAGCAGTCCGGTGCCCTCGCGGCCCAGCTCCCGGTACGTACGCGCCAGGTCGGGGTTCTTGAAGACCGAGCCCACGACGGGCAGTTGGCCGCCGGGCAGGAAGAGCTCGGCGGTGTCGGGGAAGTCGGCGAACCGTTCCTGGTTCGACTGGGTCTGGGAACGGAAGGTCGCGTCGACCGTGAAGCCGTTCTTCGCCAGCCGCTCCGCGGGCTTCAGCACCTGCCCGAGCGACCGGCTGCCCCACGCGCCGAGCGCGGTCTCCCAGGTGGCCGGGGTGCCGGGGGTGCCGACGCCGCGTCCGCTGGTCACGGCCTCCGCGAACGGGATCGGCTTGCCGTTCTCCAGGAAGAGCGCGCTGTCGGCGGAGGCCGGCGCGGTCTCCCGCCCGTCGATGGTGTGCACCGTACGGGACGCGGCGTCGTAGTGGACGAAGTAGCCGCCTCCGCCGATGCCCGCGGAGTACGGCTCGGTGACCCCGAGGGCGGCGGCGGTGGCGACGGCCGCGTCCACGGCGTTGCCGCCCTTCCTGAGCACCTCGATGCCCGCCGCCGAGGCGTCGGCGTCGACGCTGGCGACCGCTCCCCCGTACCCCGTCGCGACCGGCACCTTCGCGGGCGGGCCCGACCGTTGCGACACCGCCATGGGCGCCGAGGGCGGCGCGGCGGTGCCGACCGAGAGCAGGGCGGCGGCGACGACCGAGAGCAAGGCGGCGGCGACGGCCATGAGGGAGACATTCCGCACGGCGGAGCGACGCATCAGGTACCTCCAGTCAGCGGTGGGGCCAGTCGGCGACTGTCCGCGCGCAGCGTAACCGCCGCGCCCCGGCATCGTCAGGACCGCCTCTGACACAGGCGCGTGGTCCGGCTACGATGCGCGCCCATGAATGACGACATACGCAACATCGTGCTCGGCGTAGTCGCCGCGGGTTTCAGCGCCGCGCTGGGCTGGCTCGCCCGCACCGCTCTCTGGCAGCGCAGGCTGCGCAGGAAGCAGGCGTTCTTCGGGCTGCCCAGCAACTCCGAGTGCCTGCTGGTCGTCAACCGCAAGGCGGGCAGCGACGGCGCCGTCCACCGCCACGACGTCTCCGCGCTGCTGGAACTCTCCGCGCTGATCAAGGACTGCGGCGCGCACGCCGACATCGTCCAGCACGACACCGCGCGCCAGGGGTTCGGGGAGCGTACGGAGTTCTGCCTCGGCGGCCCGTCGACAAATCGGCGGATGGCGGCCCATCTCACCTCCCTGCTGCCCGGGGTGCGGGTGACGACCGACTCCGACCGGGTGGCCGAGCACGGCGCCTTCCGGATCGGGACCGAGCGTTATCTCGCGGAGGCGGGCGTCCTGGAGTACGTCCTGCTGGCGCGGCTGACCGTCGGGGAGGGCGCGCGGCCCGTCTTCCTCTGCTGCGGCCAGCGGGCCATCACCAATCAGGCGGCCACGCGCTATCTGGCCCGCCATCACGAGCGGCTGACGCGCAAGTACGGCACGGATTCGTTCTGTCTGCTGCTGAAGGTGGTGAACTCGGAGGCGTACGGCCCCGATGTGGTGGAACTGGTCGCCGATGTGACGCGCGCGGCCCATACCCCCCTGCCGGAGCCCGCCCCGGCGACCGGGCCCGCCGAGTAGGCGTGCGTCCCGAGCACAACCCGACCGGCGGACAGCTGACCTTCCCCCCGTGCGCCGGCCGCCCGTCGTCTCCGCCGGGTACCGCCGCCGTACGAGAAGTGATCTCCGGCTGTCTGCCGGGCGGGCCACTGCCCTGCGCTACTGCCCGCCCGGCAGCAGCGTCCCTGGTGCGGCCGGGGCGGCTCCCACGGCCTCGGTTCTCGGGTTGTGCCGCTGCCGCCCGGCCAGCCAGTGGGCGAACCAGGAGAGCAGCATGCACATCCCGATGTAGATCGGCGAGATCACCATCACCACAGGGATGAACGGCAAATCGTAGTCGAGATTCGAGGCGATGAGCTTGCCGGCATGGAGGAACTCCTCGTAGGTGATGAGATAACCGAGCGATGTGTCCTTGAGAGCGACCACCAACTGGCTGATGATCGTGGGCAGCATGGCGCGGACCGCCTGCGGCACCAGCACGTACGTCATGACCTGCGTCTTGCGCATGCCGAGCGCGTACGCCGCCTCCCCCTGACCGCGCTCCACCGCGTGGACTCCGGTACGGAAGACCTCGGCGAGCACGGAGCCGTTGTAGAGCGTCAGACCCGCCACCAGCGCGGGCAGGGCCTGCACCTTCAGCGCCACGAAGATGAAGAAGATCATCACCAGTACGGGCATGGCCCGGAAGAACTCGACCAGCACCGTGGCGAGCCAGCGCACCGGCCGGTGTTCGGAGAGCCTGCCGCACGCCAGGACGGCGCCGAGCGCGAGCGAGAGCACCGCCGCGTACCCGAACGCCTTGAGGGTGTTGCCGAGTCCGCGCAGCAGCAGGTCCTGGATCCCCTGGTACGTGAAGGGGTCCCACTTGACGGCGGTGAACTGGCCGGTGTCGAAGAGCAGATAGATGAGCCAGCCGATCAGCGCGGCGATCACGGCCGTCGACACCAGCCCGTAGGTGCGGTGCCGACGCCGGGTGCGGGGCCCGGGGATGTCGTAGAGGGCGGTCGATTCACTCATCGGGCGACTCCCCAGCGCTTCTCCATCACGTTGAACAGCGCACTGATGGTCAGGGTGATGAGGAGATAGCCCACAGCGATCCAGACGAACGACCAGACGATGTTGTAGCCCCTCTCACTGAGGACCTTGTAGGTGCCGAGCAGTTCGGTGACGCTGAACGCGCCCGCGATCGCGGAGTTCTTGGCCAGCGCGATCAGCGTGGAGCCGATGGGCGGGATGACCGTACGGAACGCCTGCGGCAGCACCACGTCACCGAGCGTCTGGCCGAAGCTCATGCCGAGGCTGCGGGCCGCCTCGCGCTGCCCCTTGTGGACGGTGTTGATGCCGGAGCGCAGCACCTCGCAGATGAACGCGGAGGTGTAGCAGCCGAGGGCGAGGATCGCGAAGAGCTGGAAGGGCAGGACGAGTCCGAAGCGCGGCAGCCCGAGGACGACGGCGAAGAAGAGCAGCGTCAGCGGGGTGTTGCGCAGCACGGTGACCCATACGGTGCCCAGCGCGCGCAGGGAGCGTACGGGCGACACCCGGAACGAGGCCATGAGGAAGCCGAGGGCGAGCGCCAGCAGCGAGGCGTAGACGGTCAGTTGAACCGTGCCGAGGAAGCCTTCGCCGTAGAGGGCGAAGTTGTCGGTGAGTACGTTCATGGCGCGGCCTCAGCTCGCCGGGTAGCGGTCGATGGGCGGGGGCGGGGTCGCCTTGCGGCCGGAGAGGCCGAGGGTCGCGTCGTACGCCTTCTGCCAGTCGCCGTCGCGCTCGTGGACGGCGAGGGCGTCGTCCAGCGCGAGGCGCAGGGCGTTGTCGGAGCGGGGGACGCCGATGCCGTACGGCTCCTTGGAGAAGGGCTTGCCGACGACCTTCAGCTCCTTGGGCACCTTGGCCGCGTACCCCTGGAGGATGGTGTCGTCGGTGGTGACGGCGGCGACCTGGAAGGTCAGCAGGTTGTCCACGCAGACGGAGTAGGTGTCGTACCCGACGAGCTGGACGCGCGGGTAGTCCTGCTGCATGCGCTGGTACGGGGTGGAGCCGGAGGCGGAGCAGACGCGCTTGCCGTCGAGGTCCCGGGGCCCCTCGATGCCGTGCTCGTCGGTCCGTACGAGGAGGGACTGGCCGGCCATGTAGTACGGACCGGCGAAGCCGACGAGCTTCTTGCGGTTGGCGTTGATGGTGTACGTGCCGACGTAGTAGTCGATCTGCCCGTTCTGGAGGGCGGTCTCGCGGTTCGCGGAGGCGATGGTGCGGAAGCGGATGGTTTTCGGGTCGAAGCCGAGGGACGCCGACATCATCTTGGCGATCTCGATGTCGAAGCCGGAGTAGACGCCGGTGGCGGGGTCCTTCTCGCCCATGTACGGCTGGTCCTCCTTGGCCCCGACGATCAGGTAGCCGCGGCGCTTGGCCTTCTCCCAGGTGGGCGAGGAGGGCAGCCGGAAGCCCTGGTCGACGTGGTAGCGGGGCAGCGCGTCGGGCCGGGGGCCCTTCACGGGCGGGCTGCCGGCCTTGCCGCACCCCGCCGCGAGGAGGGCGAGCAGGAGTACGGCGAGCGCCGTCGCGGGACGTCTCAGCGGGCGTCTCAGCGGGTGTCTCACGAACCGCACCCCCGTCAGTGCTTGAGGATCTTGGAGAGGAAGTCCTTGGCCCGGTCGCTCGCGGGGGCGGTGAAGAAGTCCTCCGGGGTGCGGTCCTCGACGATGCGGCCGTCGGCCATGAAGACGACGCGGTTGGCGGCGGAGCGGGCGAAGCCCATCTCGTGGGTGACGACGACCATGGTCATCCCCTCGCCCGCGAGTTGCCGCATCACTTCGAGGACTTCGTTGATCATCTCCGGGTCGAGCGCCGAGGTGGGCTCGTCGAAGAGCAGCGCCTTGGGGTCCATGGCGAGCGCGCGGGCGATGGCCACGCGCTGCTGCTGGCCGCCGGAGAGCTGGGCCGGCAGCTTGTCCGCCTGGTCGGCGAGGCCGACGCGGTCGAGCAGTTCCCGGGAGCGCCGGTCGGCGTCCTCCTTCTTGCGCTTGCGGACCTTGATCTGCGCGAGGGAGATATTGGCCAGCACGGTCTTGTGCGCGAAGAGGTTGAACGACTGGAAGACCATGCCCACTTCGGTACGGAGCCGGGCGAGCCCGCGCCCCTCGGCGGGCAGCGGGCTGCCGTCGATGGTGATCCGGCCCGAGTCGATCGTCTCCAGCCGGTTCATCGTCCGGCAGAGGGTGGACTTGCCGGAGCCGGAGGGTCCGATGACCACGACGACCTCGCCGCGGTCGACCGTGAGGTCGATGTTCTGGAGGACGTGCAACTGCCCGAAGTACTTGTTGACACCACGCAGCTCGATCAACGGTTCGCCGGCCATACGCTGCCCCACCCACTCACTCTCGGCTGTGTCGAGGTCAGCGCAAACTATCCAGCCCGCCAAGGGACTTCGCGCACGACACGCATACGTGGGGCATAAGCCGTATTTACTGCTGAAAGCCTGTGAGGGTCAGGCTTCGGCGGCCTCGGCGTAGACCTGGGAAAGCTCGGGCGCCCCGGTGGCGGCCCAGTCGAGACCCGCCTCGACGACCTGGATCTCCCGCCCGGACGCCAGCCGTACGACGGGGTGACCGCCCGGCCAGATGTGCCAGACCGCGCCGGGGACGGTGCGGACGATCACCGTACCCAGATAGAGACCGGCGTCATTGCCCAGCCAGGGCAGCTCCTCCGGGTCGTCGCGCCAGCGCGGGGGGAGCTGGTCGAGCGCTTCCAACGAGGCCGGGGAGTCGTCCAGTTCCAGGCCGTGCTGCCCCGCTCTGGCGCGCAGCAGCTCGCACTCGGAGAGCAGTTCGGCCACGCCTTCCGGCTCACCGACGGCGGAGGCGAGCGGCGTACCGTCCGCGCCGTCGTGCCGCTTGCGCCAGTTGTCCAGGAAGGAGAAATTCATACCGCTCAGCCTGCCACTCCCCCCGTCGGGGCACCATACGGCGCGCGGAACGCCCCACCGGCCCGGCGGGGCGCCTGCCGCCTCAGACGTCGAGGTCGACCACGACCGGGGCGTGGTCCGAGGCGCCCTTGCCCTTGCGCTCCTCACGGTCGACGTAGCTGTCCTTGACGGCGCCCGCGAACGGCCCGTTCCCGTACACCAGGTCGATGCGCATGCCCCGGTTCTTCGGGAAGCCCAGCTCCCGGTAGTCCCAGTAGGTGTACGGGCGGTCGTACTTCAGCGGGCGGGGCACCACGTCGTCCAGGCCCTGCTCGCGCAGCGCGGCCAGCGCGGCGCGCTCGGCCGGGGTGACGTGCGTGGCGCCCTCGAAGCGGGACAGGTCCCAGACGTCCTCGTCCGCCGGGGCGACGTTGAAGTCACCGAGGACGGCGAACGGGCGCGGGCCGGCCGCGTCCGCCGCGACCGCGTCGCGCAGCGCCTCGAACCAGCGCAGCTTGTACGCGTAGTGGTCGTGGCCGACCTCGCGGCCGTTGGGCACGTAGACCGACCAGAGCCGGACCGGGCCGCAGGTCGCTGAGATCGCGCGCGGCTCCTCCACGCCCTCGTACAGCGGGCCCCCGGGCAGCCCCTTGACGATGCCCGCCAGGCCGACGCGGGAGAGCAGCGCCACCCCGTTCCACCGCCCCGTGGCGTTCACCGCCGACTCGTACCCCGCTTCGCGGAGCTGCTCGGCGGGGAACTGCTCCTCGCCGCACTTGGTCTCCTGGACGCAGAGCACGTCCGTACCGCTGCTCTCCAGCCAGGCCAGCAGCCGGGGCAGCCGGGCGGTGATCGAATTGACGTTCCAGGTGGCGATGCGCATGCGTGACAGCCTATCGGCGGGGTCCGACAGCCGGGGGTACGGCGGTGCGGGGCGGGCCCTGGGAGGGGGTGTGCGGCTACAGCTCGGTCGAGGCGCCGGGGGCCAGCCTGCCGTGGTCGGCGCCGCCCAGCGAGCCGATCTGCGTGTCGTAGATCGGCCGGGCGAGGTCCGTGAGCAGCGCGTCGTGGATGTCGAAGGCGCGCACGGGCTTGACCTCCCGTACGTACTCGATCACCTCGGAGATCTTGCTCCAGGGCGCCTGGACGGGCAGCAGCAGCGTGTCCACGGGGTGGTCGGGGACGGTGAGCGCGTCGCCCGGGTGGAAGACCGAGCCGTCCACGAGATAGCCCACGTTCGTGATCCGCGGGATGTCCGGGTGGATCACCGCGTGCAGTTCGCCGTAGACCCGGATGTCGAAGCCCGCCGCGGAGAACGTGTCGCCGTGCCCCACGGTGTGGACCCGGCCGGGAAAGGCGGCGGACATCCGCCCGGCGACGCTGCGCAGCGTCCACAGCTCGGCGCCCGGATTGGCCTCAAGGCCCGCCCGCAGCCGGTCCTCGTCGAAGTGGTCGGGGTGCTCGTGCGTGACGAGAAGGACGTCCGCGCCCTGCGTCGCGTCCTCCTCCGTGAAGGTTCCGGGGTCGATGACGAGCGTGCGCCCGTCCTTCTCCAGCCGGACACAAGCGTGCGTCTTCTTGGTGAGCCTCACCGCTGACCGCCTCTCTTCCTCACGCGGAACCGCTGTCCGTCCCCCCATCGGCCCCGCCGGCCTCGTCGTTGTCCTCACCCACCATCCTGCTACGCCTCGGGCCGGGTCTCCTCCTGGATCACGGTCCTGGCCACCCGGAACGCGGAGTTCGCCGCGGGGACGCCACAGTAGACGGCGCTCTGGATCAGCACTTCCTTGATCTCGGCCGGGGTGAGGCCGTTGCGCAGCGCGGCCCGGGTGTGGAAGGCGAGCTCCTCCAGATGCCCGCCCGCGACGAGCGCGGTCAGCGTCACCGCGCTGCGGGTACGGCGGTCCAGGCCCTCCCTGGTCCACACCTCGCCCCAGGCGTAGCGGGTGATCAGCTCCTGGAAGTCGCCGGAGAAGTCGTCGGCGGTGGCCATGGCTCGGTCCACGTGGGCGTCGCCCAGGACCTGTCTGCGGACCAGCATCCCCGCGTCGTACGGGTCGTGCCGTCCGCTGGCGACGGCCTGGGGCTGCTCGGCGGGGGCGATCTCGGCGACCGGGCCGATCGTCGCGGAGACCGAGGGCCGGTTTCCCAGGTCGGGCATCACGGTCAGGCCGGTGGCGGTGTCGGACGGGTTGTACCAGGCGGTGGCGAAGTGGTGCACGAGCAGGTCGGTGACGGCGGCGGGCTGCTCGACGGGCGCCAGGTGCGAGGCCCCGGGGACCAGCGCCAGCCGGGCGTCGGGTATCCCCGCGACCAGGGTGCGTGCCTCGGCGGGCCCGGTGACCTGGTCCTCGGCGCCGACCAGGACGAGGGTGGGCACGGTGATACGGCCCAGCTCGGCGCGTATGTCGAAGGCGGCGAGCGCCTCGCAGGCGGCGATGTAGCAGCCGGGGTCGGTGGTACGGACCATCTGGACGGCCCACTCGACGATGGCGGGCTGCGCGGCGGCGAAGCCGGGGGTGAACCAGCGCTCGGGCGCGCTGCGGGCCATCGGGTCCAGCCCGTTGGCCCGGACGATCACCCCGCGCTGGCGGAACTCGTCGGCCGTGCCGAACCGGGGCGAGGCCGCGACCAGCGCGAGCGAGGCGATCCGGTCGGGCCGGCGCAGCGCCAGCTCGGCGCCGATGGCCCCGGCGATGGAGCAGCCCACGTAGCCGAAGCGCTGGATGCCGAGCCCGTCGAGGGTGGTCAGCAGCCGCTGGGCCAGTTCGGGGACGCTGGTGGCGGGGTGCGCGGGCGCGCCGCCGTGTCCGGGCAGGTCGAAGCGGAACACCCGCCACTGCCGGGCCAGCTCGGGCACCTGGCGATCCCACATGTGCCAGGTGGTTCCGAGGGAGGGGCCGAGGATCAGGACGGGGGCGTCCTCCGGACCGTCCATGCGGTACTGCAGGGTCTTCGGTGGTGTCTCGCTCACCCGTCCGACCCTCTCATGCCTCACGGGATCTCACGTGGCCAGGGCGAACTCATCGGCTTTTGTTCACCTCGCTACGACAGGTCCTGCACCGCCCGGCCCCTTGAGGGGCCCGGTACGTGATCTCCGACATGTACACGTGACCGGGTCGGCGGCGGGCCCGGCCCGGTCTCACCTCCAGCGCAGCCGGTTGCCGGTCGCGTTGCGGGCCAGGAACAGCGTGAGATACGACTGCCCCGCCATGGCGCCGATGCGGTGCTCCCGCCCGTAGTAGGTGTTCTCCCCGGCGGCGCCGTAGGTCCGGCCGTCGGTGAAGCGGGACATCAGGGAGAGCTGTGCGGTGTTGTGCAGCCGCTCCCACTCGGCGGCGGGCGGGGTGATGCCCCGGTCCTGCCCGGTGAGGGAGACCAGGAGGTCGAAGTTGCCGAAGTAGAAGGGGAAATGCGTACCCCAGTCGTTGCCCTCGGGATAGTGGATCTCCGCGGAGCCCGGGCGGTAGATGGGGGTGGTCCCTCCCCCGGGCAGCGGGAACGGCTTGTCCACCAGGGCGGCGTAGGTCCGCCTGATGTTGTGCAGCGCGGCCCTCGGCGCCGCACGGTTGGCGAGGCCGAAGACGAAGCCCTGGTAGAGGCTCTGGTCGAAGGCCACCATGTACAGCGGGTGCAGCCGTGCGTGGTTCTCCAGCGTCCCGTCGTCGGCGATGTTCGTCCCCCGCAGCCAGGAGGACAGCCGGATTCCGTTGACGGTCGTGCCGCCGGTGAGGTCGGCCGGCCGGGCCGCGGCGGCCAGCAGGAGCTCGGCGTTGCGACGCGTCCAGCGGGCGGCGCCGGGGTGGCCCGGCATCATCGAGGCGGCCAGGGAGAGCGCGGCGGCGCTCCAACTGTTCTCCTCCGCCTTGCTGTCCCCGGGGGTGACGACGGTGCCGTTCCGGCGGGTCATGTACAGCTCATCACCGCTGGTGCCGATGAGGTGGACGCTGTCGCCGGTGGTGAGCCGGTCCGCCTCCCACACCAGCATGGCGACGAGATGATCGCGCGCGGTGGTGTCCAGCCGGTCCCAGAAGAGCCAGCCCGACAGCGCCGTGTAGTACGCCCACAGGGCGGTCTGCCATCCGCCGCCCCAACGGGTCCCGGCATCGGTGTTGTTGGCCCGGTGCCGGGCGGCGAGGGTCCGGATGAGATTGCGGGTGCGGACGGTGGCGTTCGCGGCCGACAGCGTCCGGGGGTCGTACACGCCCGTGACCAGGGCCGTGGTGGCGGCGACCGCCGCCATGGCGGGCAGCCGTACGGCCCGCTCGTCGGTTCCCCGGAGGTCGATGTGGCCGTCGGGAAGATAGTGGGTGTACGTGGCGGCGTACCAGGGCCCGATCAGGTAGCGGGCGCTCCCCGCGAGGACTGTGCTCACCCTGGTTCCGGCGGCGTCCGCCCCTGCGTAGGAGCCCAGGCGCGACCAGTCGACGGGGACGACGCCGCCGCCGTCCGCCGCCCGGGCGGAGAGGGTCGTTCCGGAGCCGATCACACCGGTCGGTCCGATCACACCGGACAGTCCGATCGCGCTCGTCGCTCCGAGGAAGCGGCGCCGGGAGGGCGGGGGCAGGTCGAACACGGCAGGACTCCTACTCGCGAGGGGTGCCGGGCGGGAAGGGACCTGGCCGCCGGCGGCGCGCTACTCGAAGAACTTGAGGCTGTACCCGACGTCGGTGGGCGCGCCGGGGACATTGGCCCGGCGGTAGGTGGTGTTGCCCCACCACACGGCCGTTCCGGTGTACCAGTAGCGGTTGGACCACGTGTACGGGGTGCCCTTGGCGACCGCGTGGAACAGGGTCGGGAACCGGTTGCCGGACGGCGGGCCGGCGGCGGCGTCGCCGCGCGGCAGGACGAACGTGTGGTGGCCCGGACCGTCGACGTTCAGTGTGGGGTCCCAGCCCGGCATCATGGTCGGGGCGTGCGAGCCGAACAGGCAGCCGTTGCTCTTGTACCAGTCCCAGACGTACGTGGGATCGCCGCCGGCCCGCAGCCGCAGATCGGCGATGCAGTACTGGCTGCTCCAACTGCCGTTCGCGGAGTACGCGATGTGCAACTGCCCGCTGGGGTCGACCACCGGCTGGGGCGCCTCGTTGATGTACGGATCGCCCACGACCCGTTCCCACGGCTCGCGCGGCTGCGAGATGACATAACGGCCGCCGGTGGACGCGGTGGGGCTGCTCATCCTGGCGATGTAGAGGTTCTGCTCGACGTTGGTGTCGCCGGACCAGCCGGACCACACGAACCAGCGCCGGCCGCCGAAGGTGAAGGGCGCTCCGTCGATGGCCCATTTGTCACCGGGCAGGGCGACCTTGGTGGCGGCGGAGTAACCGGTGTCCGGGGCGGCCGAACTGATGTGGTACATCCGGTGGGCGGCGCCACTGCCGGCGGCGAAGTAGATGCGGTACTGACCGTCGTGGTGCACGATCTCCGGGGCCCAGACCTCGCCGAGGCCGCCGGTGTCCCGCCACACCTGGTGCTTGGGCGCGGTGGCGACGCCCTCCAGGGTGGACGCCGACCGCACCGCGATGCCGCCGTCCACGGACTTGGCGGAGACATAGAGGTCGCCGACCTTGATGACGCTCGGGTCGGCGCCGCCGACGAGGGGGCGGCCGAGCGTGGACGGCCGGTCGTCCGTCGCCGCGGCGACGGCCTCCGCGGGTCCGGCGGTGGTCACGTGCCCGAGGACAAGCGCGCCGGCGAGTCCGAGGGAAACGACGCCGGCGAGCCATCGCGCAGGGGACATCAGGTTCCTCCTGATCATGTCCACGACAGAGAGCGCTCCCCATGGTCGCCACACGGCGGGCGGCCGTCAAGGGAGGGGAGCGGGCTCGACACCTCGCGGTCGCCACCGGGACAGGGATCCCGATTTCCTCCCTTTCCGCGCAAAATCACCGAGCACCTTCCGTGCCGCGGATTCGCCGCACCTCGGCACGACACTATTTCTTTCACGTTTCAACCAGCACCGAGAATAACCAAGGAAGTCGCAGACGAACTCGGGCCGCACCGGGACATTCTCACCGCCGTCAGACCTCCGCCCGGAAATTCTCCACTTGGACACCTGAATTCTTCCCCCGAGTCACGAAAGGCCACGCACTCCCACCGCACGCGCCGCCCACCAGCACTTCTCCGCCCGACCGGCGGAAGGAACGAACTCAGTCGGGGGTGAACGGTGACGTGCCGCCGTAAAAGCGGACGACCCGGATATCGGGCACCGCCACGCCGGGAAACGGGCAGGTTCGGGCCCGTACACGAAATCCCGGCACGGTATTACACTCCGGATTATTCCTCCGCCGATACGACGTAGGCAAAGGACGAAATTATCATATGCACGATAATGCGAACGTCATCGCCATTGTCGGAATGTCGGGCCGGTTCGCCGGCGCGCCCGATACCGAGAGTCTGTGGACGCTCATGACGGAGCGCGGGGAGTCCGTCCGCCCCGTACCCGCCGACCGCTGGGACACGACGCGGCCGCTCGATCCCGGCAAGGACGTTCAGGCTGTCGGTGGCTTCCTCGACGGGGTGGACCAGTTCGACGCGGGCTTCTTCGGGATCTCCCCGAGGGAAGCGGCCGACATGGACCCCCAGCAGCGCCTGCTCCTGGAGGCGGCCTGGCGCGCCGTGGAGGACGCGGGGCAGCGTCCCTCGGATCTCGAAGGCTCGCGGACCGGTGTCTACATCGGGGCGTCGTGGCACGACTACGAGCTCCTCCGCAAGGAGCGCGGCACCCCGCCCACGCAGCACAGCATCGTCGGCGGCGCCCTGGATGTGCTCGCCGCCCGGATCAGCTACCTCCTGCGGCTGCGCGGACCGGCTCTCACGGTCGAATCGGGCTGCTCGTCCTCCCTCGTCGCCCTGCACCTGGCCGTACAGGCGCTGCGCCACGGTGAGATCGGTTCCGCGATCGTCGGCGCGGCCAACCTGATACTGGCCCCCGACGTGTCCGTCGGGCTCACCCACTTCGGCGGTCTCTCGCCCGACGGCCGCTGCGCCGCGTTCGCCGCCTCCGCCAACGGCTTCGTCCGGGGCGAGGGCGTGGCCGCCGTCTGTCTGAAGACCCTGGAACGCGCGCTGGCGGACGGGGACCGGATCCACGGCGTCATCCTGCGTACGGCGGTCAACAACGACGGTGGGGGCGACAGCCTGGTCACGCCCGACCCGGCCGCCCAGGAGGAGTTGCTGAGCAGCGTCTACGGGGACGGTCCCGGTGCCGTCCCCGTGGACTCCGTCGCCTACATCGAGGCCCATGGAACGGGGACCCGGCGCGGCGATCCCGCGGAGGCCGCGGCGATCGGCCGGGCCGTGGGCCGGCACCGTACGAACGGCCCCGTCCCGATCGGTTCGGTCAAGACGAACATCGGGCATCTGGAGGCCGCCGCGGGCATGGGCTCGCTGTTCAAGGTGCTGCTCGCGCTGCGGCACCGGGTCGTACCGCCGAGCCTGCACGCCGAGGTGCTGAACCCGGACATCCCCTTCGACGAACTCAACGTACGGGTGCTGCGCGAGTCGCTCGAACTGCCGCGGACCGGACCCGTCCGGCTCGGGGTCAGCTCCTTCGGCTGGGGCGGTACCAACGCCCATGTGGTCGTGGCCGCCCCGCCCGAGGGAACGGACGGCTCCCCCTCCGCCGGGACCGGGACCGGGACCGGAACTCAGGTGTCCGGCCGCCCGTCCACCGGGCTGCCCGCCTTCGTACCGCTGTCCGCCCAGTCGCCCTCGGTGCTCGCCGAGCGGGCCACACAGCTCCTGGACCACGTGCCGGAGAGCGAGGCGGCCGTCCACGCGCTGGCCGGGACGCTCGCCTGGCGCCGTGGCCACCTCCCGGTGCGGGCGGCGCTGCTCGCCACCACGCCCGACGCCCTCTCCGCCACGCTCACGGAGGTGTCGGAACGGCCCGAGGACGGCGAGCACGCGGCGGTGGTGACGGGACGGGCCGTCGCCCGGGGGCGCACCGCGTTCGTCTTTCCCGGGCAGGGCTCCCAGTGGAGCGGTATGGGGCAGGACCTGTACCGGGAGAGCCCGTTGTTCGCCGAGGTCGTGGAGCGCTGTGCGCGGGCGCTGCGTCCGCATCTGACGTGGGATCCGCTGGACGTCTTCACCGGGAAGTCGGGCGACGCGTGGCTGGAGCGGGTCGACGCCCTCCAGCCCGTCCTGTGGGCGATGTCCGTGGGGCTGGCCGAACTGTGGCGGGCGTCCGGTGTCGAGCCCGACGTGGTCATCGGCCACAGTCAGGGCGAGATCGCCGCCGCCACGGTCGCCGGGATCCTGTCGTACGAGGACGGCGCGCTGGTCGTGGCACGGCGCAGCGCGATCGTCCGCCGGACCTGCGGGCGCGGGCGGATGCTGGCCGTGGATCTCGACCGCGACGCGGCCCTGGAGAACGTCGGCCCCTTCGGGGGCAGGATCGCGCTGGCCGCGCACAACGGGCCGACCTCCTGCGTCCTGTCCGGGGACGGCGACGCCGTCCTCGCGCTCAAGGAGACGCTGGAGGCGGACGGTACGTACTGCAGGCTCGTCCAGGTCGACTACGCCTCGCACAGCCCGCAGATGGCCGAGCTCCGCGACGACCTGCTGGTCGAGCTGGCGGCGGCCACTCCCGGGCAAGGGAGCGTCGAACTGCTCTCCACGGTGCGCGGGGAGCCGATGGACGGCGGCGGGATGGACGCGGCCTACTGGGTGGACAACCTGTGCGGCACCGTGCGGTTCGCCGATACGCTGACGCACTCGCTGCACCACGGTGTCAGCCACGTCGTGGAGATCAGCCCGCATCCGGTGCTGACCCCGGCCGTCGAGCAACTGGTCGCCGAACACGGGCGGCCCGCCGCCGCGTTGACCACCCTGCGCCGGGGCGACGGCGGCCCCGACGCGTTCGCCCGCGCCCTCGCGCGCGGCTACGCGGCGGGTCTCGAACCCTTCGGCGGCCTGCCGCGGTGCCGTCCCGTCCCGCTGCCCGCGCATCCGATGCGGCCGGAGCGCCACTGGCTCCCGGACGGTACGGCGGCGGCGCGCCCCGGGGCGGTCCGCGGGCTGGACGTCCGGCTCTCCCCCTCCCCCGGCGAGCGGGACGTCTGGCACGGAACCACCGAACTCGCGGTCGCCGACCTGCCGTGGCTCGCGGACCACCGGGTGCACGACACCGCCGTCCTGCCGGGCGCCGCGACCCTGGCGCTGGCGGTGAACACCGCGCGGGCCAGGACCGGTTCGGCGCCGCGCGCGCTGCACGACATCACGCTGAGCGCGGCCGTCGCCTTCGGTGAGGGACCCGAGCGGCTGGCCGCCGAGTGGCGGGACGACGTCGCGGAGGGCGGCAGCTTCCGCCTTCTTTCGCTGCCGGAGGGGGGCACCGCCTGGACCGAGCACGCCACGGCGCGCGCCGACTACCGGGACGCCGGCGCGGCCCTGCCGGGCCTTCCCGCGTGGCTGGACACGGCGCGGGCCACGGAGCCGGGGCCGTTCTACGAGGCGTGCGCCGGGCGGGGGCTCGACTACGGGCCCGCCTTCCGCTGTGTGCGTGCGCTGTACCGGGGTCCCGACGGGCGCGAGGCGGTGGGCGAGGCGGTGCTCGACGCGACGCTGCTGCCGGGCGCGCGCCCCTACCTGCTGCACCCGGCGCTGTGGGACGGCGCCCTCCAGGTCTCGCTCGCGCTCTTCGAGTCGGACCGGGCGGACACGGCCCTGGTACCGACCGCGATACGCCGGATCCGGGTGCCGGAGCGCCCCGCCGGGCCGCCGGTCGACCGGGTGTGGTCGCATGCCGTCCGGCACGAGGACGGCGACGTGGACGTGCGGGTCTTCGACGGTGAGCGCCGGCTGGTGCTGGCCATGGAGGGGCTGCGGCTGGAGGCGCTGGCCGCGGACGCCGGATCTGACGCGGCGGACGCGGCCCGGTCGCACCGGCTGCGGTGGACCGAGGTGGCCGGGGCGCCGCGGAACGGCAGCCCGCCCCGCGGACCGTGGCTCGTCTGCGGCGACCCGGGCGGCCTCGCGGACCCGCTCGCCGACGCGCTGGCGGCCGAGGGCGCCGAGGTGACCCGCGTACCCACGGGGGAGGCGCACGGCCCGCTCGGTGGCCTGCGCGAGGCCGGGAGCGTCGTCTTCGCGGCTCCCCCGGCGGGCGTCGTCTTCGCGGCTCCCCCGGCCGGCGCGGGCCTCCCGGCCCAGCGGCGGGGGCTCGACGCGCTCACCGACCTCGTGCGCGCCTGCGCCGCCCTGCCCGCCGCACCACGGCTGACCGTGGTCACGCCCCTGGGCCAGGCGGCCACCGCCGGGGACCGGCCCGACCCCGGCGCCGCCCTCTACTGGGGCTACACCCGGGTACTGCGGCGCGAGCACGGGGAGTTGGAGCCACGCGTCGTCGACGTGGACCCGGCCGACGACGGCTGGACCGCGGCCTGCGCCGTGGAGATCCTCGGCGCGGACCGCGAGGACCAGGTCGCCCTGCGCGGACACACCCGGCTGGCCGCCCGGCTCACCCGGGCGGGCGGCTTCGGGGAACCGGACACCCCGCGCCCGCCCCTGCGCGCCGCGCGCCGGCCGTTCCGGGTCGCCGCCACGCTGCCGGGACGGTGGGAGGGCGTGGTGCCTGTGCCGCTGGCCGGACGGCCGCCGGGGCCCGGGGAGATCGGGATCGAGGTCACCGCCGCCGCGCTCAACTTCATCGACGTGATGAAGGCGCTCGGCACCTACCCCGACCCCACGGGCAGCGCCCGGCTGCTCGGCGGGGAGTGCGCGGGCCGGATCGTCTCCGTCGGCCCCGACGTGACCGGGTTCCGTCCCGGGGACCGCGTGGTGGCCTGTGCGTTCGGCTCGCTGGCCAGCCAGGTGACGGTACGCGCCGAGCACGCCAGGCCCGTCCCGGACGGCCTCGGCGACCCGGAGGCGGCGGCCCTGCCGCTCGCCATGGCCACCGCGTGGTACGGGCTCGCCGACCTCGCCCGCCTGGAGCGGGGCGAGACCGTCCTGATCCACTCGGCCGCCGGAGGCGTCGGCCTCGCCGCCCTCCAGGTCGCCCGGCTCCTCGGTGCCCGGGTCGTCGCCACCGCCGGGAGCGCGGCCAAGCGCCGGTACCTGGCAGGGCTCGGTGTCACCGACGTGTTCGACTCGCGGGACCTCGGCTGGGCGTCGGCGGTACGCGCCGCCACCGGCGGACGCGGAGTGGACGTCGTGCTCAACTCCCTGACCGGGGCGGCCATCGAGGCCGGTCTCGACGCGCTCGCGGAGGACGGGCGCTTCGTCGAACTGGGCAAGAAGGACATCCACGGCGGCCACCGGATCTCCCTGGACGCCTTCCGCAAGGGTGTCAGCTTCGCCGCCGTGGACCTGGCCGGGCTGATGGAGCGCCGGCCCCAGCGGTTCGCCCGCGTCTTCGCCGACGTCTGGGAGCACATCACCGAGGGCAGGCTGACCCCGCTGCCCGTACGCACCCACCCCTTCGCCGAGGCCGCGACCGCGCTGCGCGAGATGTCCCACGGCGACCACATCGGCAAGTTCGTCCTCACCGACCCGGAGTCCGTGGGGGCGGTGGCGCCCGTACCGCTGCCGGACGGCCGCTTCCGGGCCGATGCCACCTATCTCGTCACCGGCGGCCTCGGGGCGCTCGGCCTGTCCCTCGCGGAGTTCCTGGCCGGCCGGGGCGCGGGCGCGCTCGCGCTCCTGGGCCGGTCGGCCCCCACCGCCGACGCCGAACGGCGCCTGGCGGCGCTGCGGGAGGCCGGCACGCGGGTGGAGACCGTACGGTGCGACGTCGCCGACGAGCGGGCCCTCGGTGCGGCGCTGCGCCGGGTACGGGAGGAGATGCCGCCGCTGCGGGGCGTCTTCCACGCCGCGGGTGTCCTCGCCGACGCCACGATCGACACCCTGACCCCGGACCGGACCGCCGCCGTGCTGGCGCCCAAGGCCGTGGGCGCCCGCAACCTGGACGAGGGGACCGCGCGGGACCCGCTCGACCTGTTCGTGCTGTTCTCCTCCGCCGCCGCGCTGGTCGGCAACGCCGGGCAGGCCGCGTACGCCGCGGCCAACGCCTACCTCGACGCCCTGGCCGAGACCCGCCGTGCCCGGGGCCTGCCCGCCCTGAGCGTGCAGTGGGGGCCGTTCACCGGCATCGGGCTCGCGGCCTCGGACGAGCGGCGCGGTGCCCGGCTCACGGAACGGGGCATGGGCGGCTTCCCCGCGCACGAGGCCTGGCCGGCGCTGACGCGGATGCTGGAGCACGACGAGCCGGTCGTCGGTTACGTACCCCTCGACCCGGCGCAGTGGTTCGACGCCTACCCCGACACCGCCGCGCTGCCGAGCTGGGAGCTGCTGCGCGCGGCGGCCGACGGCGGCGCCGCCGCCCCGCCGTCGGGCGGGCTGCGCGACCGTCTGCTCACCGCTCCCCCGGACGCCAGGGCGGACATCGGCGAGGCCGCGGTGCGCGAGCTGGCGGGGCGGGTGCTGCGGCTCCCGCCGGAACGCGTCGGCCCGGAGACGCCGTTCAAGACGCTCGGCCTGGACTCGCTGATGAGCCTGGAGCTGCGCAACCGGCTGGAGGCCGCGTTCGGCACCACGCTGTCCCCGACCCTGCTGTGGACCCACGGCACCGTACGGGCGCTGTCCGGGGCGCTGGTCGAGGAGCTGGTGGCCGCGCCACCGTCCGCCCGCTGACCGGGATCGCCACGTCGCGATCAGCGGCGGTGCGCACCAGCTTGTCATCCGAGGAGGAGAAATGTCCGATCCCCTGCGCCTGCCGCTGACCGCCTACCAGCGGGACATCTGGGTCGCGAGCGCCCTCGACGAGAACCATCCGCAGTTCAACTGCGTCGTGCACGAACGCCTGACGGGACGGGTCGACGTGCCCGCGCTACGGGCCTGCCTGGCCCGGGCGGTGCGGCGCAACGACGCGTTCTCGCTGTTCTTCGACGCGCGGGACGAGATACCTCACCAGTGGAAGGACCCCGAAGCCGGTTCCGCCCCCGACAGCGCTCTCGTCGCCGTCGTGGACCTCACCGACGAGCCCGACCCGCGCGCCGCGTGCGCCACCTGGGTCGAGCGGTCGATGGCCCGCCCGTTCCCGCTGCGGCGCGGCCGGATGTTCGAGCTGACGCTGCTCAGGGAGGGGCCCGGCGCCGTACATCTGGTCGTCAAGGCCCATCACATCATCACCGACGGCTACGGCATCTTCCTCTTCACCGAGCAGGTCTTCGAGGAGTACGGGCGGGTGAAGGCGGGCGGCGCCCCCCTGGACGGGACCGCCCCGTCGTACGTGGACTTCGTCGGCGAGGAGGCCCGGTACACCGCCTCGCCCCAGTTCCGGCGGGACCAGGACTTCCACCGCGGGGCGCACGCCGACGCGGTGCCCGCCCTGTTCACCCGTACCGCAGCGATCGCCGCCCCGTCGGACGGCCCGCACGCCCCGACCGGCCCGCACTCCCCGACCGGCTCTCACTCCCCGACCGGCCGGTACTCCTTCACCGTGGAGAGCGCCCTCGTCCGGCGGCTGCGCGAGCAGCAGCGGCTGGTGTTCCCCGTCGTGGCCGCGGCGTTCGCCGCCTATCTCGGCCGGATCCACCGCGTACCGGAAGTGGTGCTCGGCATCCCCATGCTCAACCGCAGGACCGGTGAGGAGCTGGCGACCGTCGGCCACTTCGCCAACATCCTTCCCCTGCGGGTGAGAACCCCCGGTACGGCGACGATGCGCGAGGTCGGCGAGGCCGTCGAGAGCGGCGGCGAGGAACTGCGGCGCCATGAACGCCTCGCGCTCGGTGATGTGCTCAGGACGCTGCCGCGCGGCAGCGGGAGCGCGCCGCAGCTCTTCGACGTGACGCTGTCGTACCTGCCGATGCCCCCCAGTCCCGCCGTCGCCGGCCTTGTCCGCGAGACCAGCGGGTCCGCCCCCGCGCACGCGCAGGACGCCATCGCCGTCCACGTCCTGCACACCCGGGGCACCGACGACGTGCGGATCACCCTCACCTACGGGCGTGACGTCCTCGACGAGGACTTCCGCGTCGGGGCGCTGGCCGGCCACATCACCGCCCTGATCCGGGGCGCGGTCGAGCACCCCGACCGGCCGATCGGGACACTGCCCGTGCTGGGCGCGGCCGAGCGGCGGAACCTGGAGAGCGCCGCGCGCGGCCCCCGGGTGGCGTACGCGGACGATCGGACCCTGCACAGCCTCTTCGAGGAGCAGGCCGCGCGTACCCCCGACCGGCAGGCGGTGCGGCCGGGCACCGCGACGGGCGACACCCCGTTGACCTTCGGGGAGCTCGACGCGGCGGCGAACCAGGTGGCCCGTGCCCTGCGGGCGTCCGGGGTCCGCCCCGACGACCGGGTGGCCGTTCTGCTGGAGCGCGGTCCGCTGACGCTCGTGGCCGTGCTCGGCGTGCTCAAGGCCGGAGGCGCGTACGTACCGGTCGACCCCGGTCATCCGCCCGCGCGGATCGCGTACGTACTGGAGGACAGCGGCGCCAAGGTCGTGCTGGTGGGCCCCGGTTCGCCCGGCGTGGGCGGCTCGGAACCGACAGGAGTTACGGAGGTGCTGCGCGTCGGCGATCTGCTGCACGGCCCGGCCACCCCGCCCGAGCCCACCGCCACCTCGCGTGATCTCGCCTACGTCATCTACACCTCGGGCTCGACCGGCAGGCCGAAGGGCGTCATGGTCGAGCACCACTCGGTCGTCAACCGGCTGGCCTGGATGCAGCGCGCCCACCCCATCGGCGCGGACGACGTGATCCTGCACAAGACGCCGATCTCGTTCGACGTCTCGGTGTGGGAGCTGTTCTGGTGGGCCGTCGAAGGGGCCGCGGTCGCGCCGGCCCCGGTCGGCGCCGAGAAGGACCCGCGCGCGCTGGCCCGTACCGTCGCCGAACGGCGGGTGACCGTCACGCACTTCGTCCCCTCGATGCTCGGCCCGTTCCTCGATCTGCTGGAGGAGTCGGCGCAGGCGCGCGCCGAGGTCCGCTCGCTGCGGTACGTCTTCTGCAGCGGCGAGGCCCTGCCGCCCTCCCGTGTCGACCAGTTCAACCGGATCTTCGGCGCGGGCGACGGCGACCGGCCGGCGCCGAGGCTGGTGAACCTCTACGGGCCGACCGAGGCGACCGTCGACGTCTCCTGGTTCGCCTGCCCGGCCGACCCCGAGCGTCCCGTGGCGCGGGTGCCGATCGGCAGGCCGATCGACAACACCGAGCTGTACGTGCTCGGTGAACACCAGGACGAGCCGCAGCCGTTCGGGGTGCCCGGCGAGCTGTGCGTGGCCGGGGCCGGCGTGGCCCGCGGCTATCTCGGCCGCCCCGAGCTGACCCGGGAGAAGTTCACCGCGCACCCGTCGGCCCCCGGTGGCCGCCTCTATCGCACGGGGGACCTGGCGCGCGTGCTCGCCGACGGCACGATCGAGTACCTCGGCAGGATCGACGGGCAGGTGAAGATCCGTGGCAACCGGATCGAACTCGGCGAGGTGGAGCACCATCTGGCGACCGCCCCCGGCGTGCGCGGCGCCGTCGTCACCAGTGTGACGTCGGCACGCGGCACCCAACTCGTCGGGTACTACGTGGCGGACGAACCGGCCGAGGACGCCGCGTTACGCGCCCATCTCGCCCTGAACCTGCCGGAGTTCATGATCCCGGCCTATCTGGTACGTATCGACCGTGTGCCGCTCACCCCCAACGGCAAGGCCGACCGCCGCGCCCTGCCCGCGCCCCCGACCGCGAGCGGCACGTCCGGGAAGGAGGGCGCCGCGCCCCGCGACGCGACCGAGGCGACGCTCGTCTCCGTCTGGTCCGAGGTGCTGGGGCAGGAGAGCGTCGGTATCCACGACGACTACTACGCGCTGGGCGGCGACTCCCTCCTGACCATCAGGATCCAGGCGAGGGCCGCCCGGCTCGGTGTCCATTTCGCGCCGAACGACCTGGTCCAGCACCCGACCGTGGCGGCCCTGGCCGCCCGCTGCACCGGCGGACCGCGCGAACAGGACCCGGACCTGGCCCCCTTCGCGCTGATCCCCGAGGAGTCACGGGCCCGGCTGCTGCGGGCGGGGGACGTCGAGGACGCGTTCCCGCTGACCCGGCTCCAGCTCGGGCTGATCTACCACAGCTCGGCCAGGGAAGGGTCCGCCGTCTACCACGACGTCTTCCACTACTCCTTCCGGCTGCCCTGGTGCGAGTCCTCCTTCCGGCGGTCGTTCGACCGGCTCGTCGCCCGTCACCCCGCGCTGCGTTCCACGATCGACCTCGGCGGGCACGGCGAACCGCTCCAGATCGTCCACCGTCAGGGGACGGGAGGGCTCCTCGTCGTCGACCAGCGCGGCGTTCCGGAGGCGGAGGCGGACGCGGTCATCGACGAGCACATCGAGCAACAGCGCTATCACAGCTACGAGTTGACGACCGGGCCGCTCTGCCACTTCCGTGTCCATGTCCGCGAGAAGACCGTGGAGCTGGTGCTCGGCTTCCACCATGTGCTGCTCGACGGCGGCAGCGTGGCGAGCCTGCTGCGGGAGCTGCTGGAGGAGCATCTGCGCGTCCTGGGCGAGCGGACGGACACCGCGCAGGACGGCCCGCCGCCCTCCCCCGCCCACCATGTCCTCGCCGAGCGCGCGGCCCTGGAGTCCGCGGACGACCGGCGGTACTGGCAGGAGCGGCTGGACGGCGCGCGGGCCGTCGGCCTCGACGGCTTCCGGCCCGCCACGCCGGTGACCGGGCCGAGCGGCTTCGTCACCCACCGGGTCACCCTGCCCGCGGGGCTGGAACACCGGGTCGGCGCCTTCTCCCGCGCGCACGCCGTCTCCGTGAAGTCCGTGCTCTTCGCGGTGCACTGCCTGACGCTGCGGCTCTTCTCCGGGCAGCACGACCTGACCACGGGGCTGCTCACGCACGGCCGTCCTGAGCGCGCCGACGGCGACCGCACCGCCGGTCTGTTCGTCCACACCATCCCCGTCCGGATGAAGGACGCCGCCTCCACCTGGCTCGCCGCGGTCCGCGAGGCCCACCGTGAGGAGCGGCGCAGCCATCCGCACCGTCACTACCCGCTCAGCGCCATCCAGGAGGACTCCCCGCACGGGCCGGCCGTGCGGACCGCGTTCAACTACGTCAACTTCCATGTCCTGGCGGAGGCTCTCGACCACCCCGCCGTCGAACTGCGGTCGGTGCGCACCTTCGAGGAGACCGACTTCCAGCTCCTCCTCAACGCCGTCACCGACCCGGGCGACGGCGGCCTGTGGCTGCGTATCGACGGGGACGGCCGCCTCTTCACCCTCGAACAGGCGGAGTTGGTCGCCCGCGCCTACACCGAGATCCTCACCCGTGTCCTCGACCGCCCGCACGACCCCGCCGACCTCGGCTTCCTCGCCACCGCGGGCCCGCTCGCCGTCGCGCCCGCGGTCCGCGCCCCGGAGCCCGCGGCGCCGGTGGACGTCGTACGCCTCTTCGCGGGGCAGGCCGCCCGCACCCCGGACTCCGTCGCCGTGGTGCAAGGGACGCGGCGGTGGACCTACCGGGACTTGGACCGGGTGGCGGACCGGATCGCCCGGCGGCTGACCGGCCTCGGCGCGGGGGCGGGTGCCCGGGTCGGCGTCGCCATGGACCGCGCGCCGGAGACGGTGGCGGTGATCCTGGCCGTCGCGAGGGCGGGCGCCGCGTGCGTGCCGCTGGACACCGGCTACCCGGCGGAGCGGATCGCGGCGATGCTGGAACAGGCGCGGCCGGTACGGGTGGTGGCGCACCGCGCCCACGCGGGTCTGGTCGGCGACCCGGACGTGCTGCTGCTCGCGGAGGACCTCGTACCGGACGTAACGGAAGTACCGAACGTAACGGAAGTGCCGGAGGACCTCGTACCGGAGGCCGATCACGGTACGGCCGGCCCCGGCCTCCCCGCCGTCGATCCGCAGAGCACCGCCTACATCCTGTTCACCTCCGGCTCCACGGGCCGGCCCAAGGGCGTGGTGATGCCCCACCGCTCGCTCGCCACCATGGTGGCCTGGCAGAACCGCGCGCCCAGCGCCGCCGCCGGGGGCACCACGGTGAGTTACGCGCCGCTCAGCTTCGACGTCTCGTTCCAGGAGATCTACTCCACGCTCTGCTCCGGCGGCACCCTCGTCCTCGCCACCGACGAGGAACGGCGCGACATGCCGGCGCTGCTGCGTCTCCTCGACCGGCACGGCGTCGAGCGGATCTTCCTGCCCTACGTCGCCCTCCAGCAGCTCGCCGAGGCCGCGTGCGCGCTCGGCCCGGTGCCCCGCCGGCTGAGGACGCTGGTCTCCTCGGGCGAACAGCTCCGGGTGAGCGAGGAGATCCGCCGCCTGTGCGCCCTGCTGCCGGGCGCGGTCCTGGAGAACCAGTACGGCCCGACCGAGTCGCATGTCGTCACCAGCTTCACCATGACCGGCGACCCGGCCGCCTTCCCGCCGCTGCCGCCGATCGGCACGCCGATCGACGGTGCGGAGGTCCTCGTCCTCGACGGGCGGATGCGGCCGGTCCCGGTCGGGGTCAGGGGGGAGATCCACCTCGGCGGCGTCTGTCTGGCCGACGGGTACACCGGGGCGCCCGAGCTGACCGCTGAGCGGTTCGTCCCGCATCCGGACGGCGGCGACCGGCGGCTGTACCGGACCGGCGACCTCGGTTACGTCCTGCCGGGCGGCGCCGTCGTCCACGCCGGGCGCGCCGACACCCAGGTCAAGATTCGCGGCTTCCGGGTCGAGCCCGCCGAGGTGGAGCTCGCCGTCGCCCGGCACGCCGCGCACGGTTCCGGCGTCCGCGAGGTCGCGGTCGTGGACCGGCGGCGCGGGACGGACGCCTTCCTCGCCGCGTTCCTCGTGGGGGACCCGGAGCTGACCGACCTCGGGCGGCTCAAGGACGAGCTGCGGGCGACCCTGCCGGAGTACCTGGTCCCCTCCCACTACGCGTGGCTGCCCCGTATGCCGCTCACGCCCAGCGGCAAGCGGGACGACGCGGCGCTGCGCGCGGCCGAGCTGACGGCGGCGGCGCCCCGGGAGAGCCGGCCACCCCGTGACGCGTACGAGCGGACGCTCGTGGAGGTGTTCGCCGAACTGCTGGACGTCCCCGCGCCGGGCGTCCACGACAGCCTCTTCGAACTGGGGGGCACGTCGATCACCGCCATGCGCCTCGTCATGCTGGTCGAACAGCGCCTCGGTGTGCGGCTGCCGCTGTCCGGGCTCGTCGCGGCCCCCACGCCCGCCGCCATCGCGGAGCGCCTGCGTACCTCGGACGCGGCGTCCGGCCCCCGCGATGTGCTGGTGCCGTTCCGCCGGGAGGGCGACCGGCCGCCGGTCTTCTTCGTCCATCCGCTGGGCGGCAACGTGCTCTGCTATCTGGCGCTGTCCCGGCACCTCCCCGACGACCAGCCCTTCTACGGACTCCAGTCGGCCGGGTTCGTACCGGGCACCGAGCCGGACCGCTCCGTCCCCGAGATGGCCGCCCGGTACGTCGAGGCCCTCCGGCGGGTGCGGCCGACCGGTCCGTACGTCATCGGCGGCTGGTCGTTCGGCGGCTTCGTCGCCTTCGAGATGGCGCGGCTGCTGCGGCAGGCCGGTCAGGAGGTGCTGCCCCCGATCCTCCTCGACACGGTCGCGCTCAGCCCGGACGCCCCCCGGGACGTGAGCGACGCGTCCCTGCTGCACTTCTTCTTCTGGGAGCTCCTCTGGGCCGACAGCGGGAGCGACACCCCCGTAGAGGAGCTGACCCGCGAGGTCGGTACCGAGGAGGAGGTGTTCCGGCGCGTGGCCGAGGTCGCCGCGCGGAACGGGATCCTTCCGCCCGGCGACTCCCACGACGCGGTCCGCCGTCTCCACGCCGTCTTCCAGGCGAACTACCAGGCGCTGATGGACGAGCGGGCCGAGGTCGGCGAGCTGGACCTCACCCTCCTCCACGCCCAGGGCGACCTGCCGGACGCGCTCAAGCCCCTGCACGAGGGGGCGGGCTCCCTGCACGGCGACCCCACGAACGGCTGGCGGACCAGGACGACCGGACACATCGAGGTCGTCGACGTCCCCGGTGACCATCTCCAGGTCGTGGAGGAGCCGTACGTGAAGTACGTGGCGGAGCAGATCACTCATCTGGTGACGGCGAGCCTGCCGGGCACCGGGAACGGAATCCGAGGAAAGCGGTGACGGCGGACATGAGCAGCGGAAACGGAACGAGCGGTACCCGTCGCAGGACGGCGATCGTCGTGGGCGCCGGGATCGGCGGTCTCGCGGCGGCCGTCACGCTGCGCCGCGTGGGCGTCGATGTCGAGGTCCACGAGCGGGCGGGCGAGCTGCGCCCTGCGGGCACCGGCCTGTCCGTCATGACCAACTCCATGACGGCGCTGGCCTCGCTCGGTATCGATCTGCGCCTGGAGGAGCGCGGCCGGGTCATCGAGACCGCCGAGCTGATGACACGCACCGGCGGCCGGATCAAGACGCTGCCCTACCGGGAGCTCACCGAGCGTCTGGGCGCCCCGAGCGTGTGCGTCTCCCGCAGTGAGCTCCAGGCGGCCCTGCTGGAGGCGGCCGGGGACTGCCCGATCCGTCTGGGGTCGGCCGCCACGGGCTACACCGTCGAGGAGGACGGGGTACGGGTCCGTTTCGCCGACGGGCGGGAAGCCCGCGCCGACCTGCTCATCGGCGCCGACGGCATCCACTCGGCGGTCCGCGGACAACTGGCGGGGCCGGAGGAACTCCGGGAGGCCGGTTACCTCTGCTGGCTCGCCGTCACCCCGTTCGACCATCCGCGGCTGACCCCGGGCTTCAACGGCCACTACTGGGGCCGGGGGCAGCGCTTCGGGCTGCACGACATCGGCCAGGGGCAGGCCTACTGGTGGGGGACGCGGAACATGTCCGCCGAGGCCGCCCGCGGCTGGAAGGGCGACAAGGAGGACATCGCCCGCGCCTTCGACGGCTGGGCGGACGTGGTCGGCGAGGTGATCAGGGCCACCCCCGAGGAGTCCGTCCACGCCGTCCCCGCGCAGGACCGGCCGTTCCTGGAGCGCTGGGGCGAGGGCCCTGTGACGCTGCTGGGGGACGCCGCCCACCCCATGCTGACCGCCCTCGCCCAGGGCGGGAGCACGGCGATCGAGGACGCCGTGGTCCTGGCGCGGAGCTGCGCGGCGGCGTCCGACCCGGCGGCCGGGCTGCGCGCGTACGAGGCGGCCCGCCGCGACCGCACCCGATGGCTGGTCGACAACTCCTACACGCTGAGCAGGAACGAGCAGGAGGAGCGCCCGCTGGCGACTGCGGTGCGCGACACCCTGATGCGCTACGCGCCGACGTCCCTGCTGATGCGCCCCTTCGAGAAGGCGATGACGTACGAGCCTCCCCGCTTCGGCGCGGACGACGGGTCCTCGCGGGCGGGTGCGGACCGGTGACCGGGGCGCGTCGGGACGGTCACGGGGTGGTGGTGGAGACCACGTACACCCGGGGGAACCCGGGGTCGGTCAGGTCCACGACGACGTCCTGGCTGGGGCGCGGGCTCTTCTGCCGGTGGTGGAGGCCCGCCAGGTCGTGACCGGGGAGGTCGAAGTCCCAGCCGACGGTGTGCCGGTCGCGGGGGGTGACGGTGATCGCGCCGTCCTTGAGCGCGGAGCGGCTGGTGCCCATCTCCGTGAGGAAGGCGTCGAGACGTCCTGAGGTCACGTCGAACTGGACGTACAGCCGGCTGGTCTTCCAGTTGCTCGTCTCGAAGTAGCGGATACGGGACGAGCCCGGCGGGATCGGCACCTCGAAGACGCGCCGCTTCATCTTGGAGGGGCGCAGCTCCTGGAGGCCGGTGGCCGAGGACTCGATCTCCTTGTTCCGGCCGCTGTCACGGCTCTGCCCGGCCGAGATCGCGAGGTACCCGGCCGGGATGCCGATGAGCAGCACGATGACGATCGCCGTCAGCCAGCGGCGGCGGTTGCGGTGGCGGCGGTCCTCGGGCGGCTTCGCCCCGATCACGGCCGCCGCCTCCGGGTCCCGCGCGGCGCCAGGACCGGTCCGGTCCCCGGTCATGCCGGCGGCTCCTGGCCGGGGCGGGCGGTGCGGATCACCTGCGCGTACCGCTCGTACCGCTCATGGCGCTCCACGCGGCGGCGGTTGGCGCGGCGGAAGCGCCGGGCGACCAGCCGGGAGAGGTCGGCGGCGCCGACCATGCCCGCCTCGGGGCCGAGTTCCGCCTTGGCGATCCGGGCCTCGGGGCGGTAGCCGCGGCCGGTGAGGTTACGGCGGAAGGCGTCGCGGGCCGGGCTGATGAGCAGGTCGTCCGCGGCGCTGACGCCGCCGCCGATGACGAAGCAGGACGGGTCGAGGGCGGCGGCGAGGTTGGCGATGCCGACGCCGAGCCACTGCCCGATGTCCTGGAACAGTTCGATGCACATGGCGTCGCCCTCGCGGGCCAGCTCGGTGATGAGCGGGCCCGTGATCTCCTGGACGTTGCCCTTGACGCGTTCGATGATGTTGTACGCGACGGGTGAGTCGGCGGCGGCCAGCTCCCTGGCCTCCCGTACGAGGGCGTTGCCGGAGCTGTACTGCTCCCAGCAGCCGCGGTTGCCGCACGCGCAGCGGTGGCCGCCGGGCACGACCTGCATATGGCCGAACTCGCCCGCGACCCCGAACTTGCCGCGCTTGACCCGGCCGTCCTCCAGGATGGCACCGCCGATGCCGGTGCCCAGCGTGATCATGACGAGATGGTCCTCGCCGCGTCCCGCGCCGAAGCGCCACTCGGCCCAGGCGGCGGTGTTGGCGTCGTTGTCGACCATGACGGGGACGGCGAGCCGGGAGGAGAGCGCGTCCCTGAGCGGTTCGTCGCGCCAGGCCAGGTGGGGCGCGAAGAGCACCTTGGAGCGGTCGGCGTCGACCCAGCCGGCCGCGCCGATGCCCACGGCGTGCACGTCGTGGCGGTCGGAGAGGTCGAGGACCAGCTCGACGATGGTGTCCTCGACGACGCGGGGGCTCTTCGACTTGTCCGGCGTCTCGGTCCTGATCTTCTCCAGGATGTTGCCGTCCGGGTCGACGACCCCGGCCATCACCTTCGTACCGCCGATGTCGATGCCGACGGTCGGAACGCGGGGCGCGGTCAGCAGGGAGCGGCGCTCCCGGGTGCCGACGGTCCGCAGGACGGTGGCGCGGGCGGTACCGCGGTGGGTGATGTCACGGTACGTACTCATCGGCCCGCTCCTCGTGTGTCGTCCGTCGGATCGGTCGTGCCGTACCGAGTGGGGCGGCGGCTGGGTGCTCGCACGAGTCGTGTCGTCCCTGCGGGGTCGGGGGCCGCCAGGCCCGGGTGGGCAGCGGCGGCGGACGGGTGTCCGCCCTGCCAGATTGTGCCATCCGGGGCGGCTGGGGTCGCTGTGCGGCCCGGCGGGCGGCGCCACGCCCGCGTCCGGGGGCGCCGTACCCGTACCGGTCCCGGCGGCCCGGCCCGCCCCGGGTCAGTCCTCGTCGCTCGCCGGGGTGTCCTTCAGCCTGGGGGCGGGGGCGCGCTCCAGCTCATGGCTGAGTTCGGCCAGCTCGGAGCCGCCCGCCATCTGCCGGGTCAGCTCGTCCAGGGTGATCGAGTCCTTGGTGTGGCTGCCCGCCATGACGCCCCGCTTGAGCAGGACGAAGCGGTCGCCCACCAGATACGCGTGGTGCGGGTTGTGCGTGATGAGGACCACTCCGAGTCCCGCGTCACGTGCGGCGGCCACATATTTGAGGACCACCCCGGACTGTTTGACCCCGAGGGCAGCGGTCGGCTCGTCCAGGACGAGGACCTTCGCGCCGAAGTGGACGGCGCGGGCGATGGCCACGCACTGGCGCTCGCCGCCGGAGAGGGTGCCGATCGGCTGGTCGACGTCGCGCAGGTCGATGCCCATGCGCAGCAGCTCGGCGCGGGTGGTCTCGCGCATCCGCGCCACGTCGAGCCGTTTGAAGGGCCCGTACCCCTTGCGCGGCTCCGAGCCGAGGAAGAAGTTCCGCCAGACCGGCATCAGGGGGACGACGGCGAGGTCCTGGTAGACGGTGGCGATGCCCCGGTCCAGCGCGTCGCGCGGGGAGGAGAGCGCCGCCTTCTCGCCGTCGATCAGGAAGTCGCCCGCGTCGTGGCCGTGCAGCCCCGCGATGATCTTGATGAGGGTGGACTTGCCGGCCCCGTTGTCGCCCAGGACGCAGGTGATCTCACCGGCGTGGACCTCCAGCGAGACGCCCTCCAGGGCGCGGATGTTGCCGTAGTACTTGCTGACGTCGTCCAGTTCGACGAGTGCGGTCATCGTGACGCCTCCGCGCGCTTGCGCACCCACGCGTTGAGCAGGGTGGCCAGAAGGAGCATCGCTCCGAGGAAGAACTTGAACCAGTCCGGGTTCCACTCGGCGTACACGATGCCCTTGCTCGTCATGCCGAAGATGAACGCGCCGACGGCGGAGCCGATCGCCGAACCGTAGCCGCCGGTGATCAGACAGCCGCCGATGACGGCCGCGATGATGTAGATCAGCTCGTTGCCGACGCCCTCACCGGACTGGACGACGTCGAACGAGAAGAGCAGGTGCTGCCCGGCGATCCACGCGCAGAAGGCCACGCCCATGTAGAGCAGGATCCGGGTCCGCTCCACGGGGACGCCGACGGCGCGGGCGGCGTCCGCGTTGCCGCCCACCGCGAAGATCCAGTTGCCGAGACGGGTGCGCAGCAGGATCCAGGTGGCGAGGGCGACCAGCCCGGCCCACCACAGGATGGTGACCTTCAGGTCGACGCCGCCGAGGGTGAGCTGGGAGGCGAAGAGCGCGCGGGCGGAGGGGAAGCCCTCCATGTTGGCGATCGTCTTGGTGGAGACGGTGTCGGCGACCAGCTTCGTCACACCGAGGTTGAGTCCGGTGAGCATCAGGAACGTGCCGAGGGTGATGATGAAGCTGGGCAGTTTCGTACGGGTCAGCATGACCCCGTTGAAGACCCCGAACGCGAGCGTGACCAGCAGCGACACCAGGACGCCGACCCAGACGTTCGCCGTCATCTGGTAGCTGAACATCGAGGAGACCAGTGCGGAGCTGGTCACCATCACACCGGCCGAGAGGTCGAACTCGCCGCCGATCATCAGCAGCGCCACCGGGACGGCCATGATGCCGATCGTGGAGGCCGCGTACAGGACCGTGCCGAAGCTGGAGAGCTGGAGGAACGAGTCAGCGACGAACGCGAAGAAGAGGAAGACGGCCGCCGCGCCGACGACCGAGCCCAGCTCGGGACGGCCGAGGAGCCCCCGGAGCGGGGAGGTGCGCAGCAGGCGTTCGTCCGCGCTCACCGGGTGCCCCGCTCCGTGTACTTCTCCAGCGCCCCGGCGTCCTTCTCGGTGATGATCTGCGGTCCGGTGAGCACCGGGCGCCCGCCGCCGAGGACATCGGCGTTGTAGCGGTAGAGCCAGAGCAGGTCGACCGCCTCGTACCCCTGGAGGTACGGCTGCTGGTCGACGGCGAAGCCGAGGGTGCCGGAGGTCAGCGAGGAGGCGACCTTGGCGTTGAGGTCGAAGGTGTCGATCTCGGCCTTGCTGCCCGCGGTCTCCTTCGCCTTGACGGCGGCGTCCGCGAAGGGCGCGCCCAGGGTGACGACGGCGTCGACGGAGCGGTCGGTCTGGAGCTTGGCCTCGATGGACGCCTGTACGTCGGGCATGTTGGTGCCGTCGACGTACAGGTTCTGCATCTGCCCGCCGAAGGTCTCCTTCGCCCCGGCGCAGCGCTGCTCGTGGCCGACGTTGCCCTGCTCGTGGATGACGCAGAGCGCCTTCTTCCTGCCGCGCCGGTCGAGTTCCTCGCCGACGGCCTCGCCGGCGATGGTCTCGTCCTGGCCGACATGGGTGAGCGCGCCGAACTTCTTGGACTCGGCGGCGCCGGAGTTCACCGTGATCACCGGGATGCCGGCCCGGGTGGCCTGGGCGACGACGGCCTTCATGGCGTCGGGCTTGGCGAGCGTGACGATCAGCCCGTCGACCTTCTTGTCGATGTAGGACTGCACGAGCTGTGCCTGCTGCTGGCCCTCGTCGCTGTTGGCGTAGAGGAACTTGATGTTGTCCTTGGCGGCGGCCTGCTTGGCGCCGTTCTGCACGATGTCCCAGAAGGTGTCGCCACTGCCCGAGTGGGTGACCATGGCCACGGTCCACCGGGGGGTGTCCACCGCGGCCCGTCCCTGGGCGGCCCGCTGGGCCCGTTCCTCGGCGCGCTTGCCGCCGGTACTGCTGCATCCGGCGAGGGCCGTGGCCCCGAGCACCGCCGCCAGTACGGCGCTCAGCGCGCGTACCCCTGTCCGAACCCTTGCCACGACGCCGTGCCCTTCTTGCTGTACTCCTCGGTGCGGCCGGGGCTCGTCCGTGCGGAACCCGGCCGCCCAAGTATCGGTCATGGCTGGTCGGGGGGTGGCCAGCGGGTACCCGGCGGCCGTACGCGGCCCGTACGCGCCCGTACGCGGCCCGTCGGGCGGTCTACGTACGGACGAGGAGCTGGAACTCGAAGGCGTACCGCGAGGCCCGGTAGATGTGCGAGCCGAACTCCACCGCCCGCCCCGTGTCGTCGAAGGCGGTCCGCTCCATGGTGAGCAGCGGCGCCCCTGCGGGCTCGGTCAGCACCTCGGCCTCCTCGGTGGTGGCGGCCCGCGCCCCGACCGTCTGGCGCGCGCTGTGCAGGGTGATCCCGGCGGAGCGCAGCATCCGGTAGAGGCCGGTGGCTTCGAGGCGCTGCGTGTCGCAGTCGAGGAGGCCGGCGGGCAGATGGTTGCGCAGATACGCCATCGGCTCGTCGTGCGCGTACCGCAGCCGCTCCACGAGCAGCACCTCCGCGCCCTCCTGCACCCCGAGCGCGGCGGCGACCTCGGCGGTGGCGGGGTGCAGGGTGTTGCGCAGGACGCGGGTGGCGGGGCGCTGGCCGGCCGCCTCCAGGTCGTCGTAGAGGCTGCTCAGCTCCAGGGGGCGTTTGACCTGGCTGTGCACGACCTGGGTGCCGACGCCCCGGCGGCGTACGAGCAGTCCTTTGTCGACGAGGGACTGGATGGCCTGGCGGACGGTCGGGCGGGAGAGCCCGAGCCGGCCCGCGAGTTCGATCTCGTTGCCGAGCAGGCTGCCGGGCGCCAGCCTGCCGCGCTCGATGGCGCCCTCCAACTGCTGCGCGAGCTGGAAGTAGAGCGGTACGGGACTGGTGCGGTCGACGCCGAGCCTGAGCTGCGGGGCGAGGTCCGGCTCCGGGCCGACGGGGTCGGCCCGGCCGGTCGTCTCCTGTCCGGTTCGGACTGATCTCGGCTGATGGGGCACGGGCCGAGCGTAGTCGCATGCCCTGTTGACGGGAAGTAGAGAAGTCCGGTTGTCAGGACAAAGCCTTGACACGGTGATCAGGGTACGGCCACCTTGGGGCCATGCGCATCGGACTCATCGGCACCGGCCGTATCGGCACCTTCCACGCTGACGTACTCAACCGCCATCGCGATGTCGGATCCCTGGTCGTCGCGGACATGGACGCGGCACGGGCGGCGCGGGTCGCCGAGCGGATCGGCGCCACGGCCGCGCCCTCCGTGGACGAGATCTTCTCGTGGGGCGTGGACGCCGTGGTGATCACGTCGGCGACCTCGTCCCACGCCGAACTGATCAGCCGGGCCGCGCGCGCCGGACTGCCCTGCTTCTGCGAGAAGCCCATCGCCCTGGACCTGGCGGGCACCCTGGCCGCGCTGCACGAGGTGGAGTCGGCGGGCACGGCGCTCCAGCTCGGCTTCATGCGCCGCTTCGACGCGGGGTACGGCACGGCGCGTGAGCTCGTACGGTCGGGGCGGCTCGGCCGACTGCACACCGTACGGGCGATCACCTCGGACCCGGCGCCGCCGCCCGCCTCGTACCTGCCGCTCTCCGGCGGCCTGTACCGCGACTGTCTGGTCCATGACTTCGACATCCTGCGCTGGGTGACCGGGCGCGAGGTGGTGGAGGTGTACGCGACGGGCTCGGACGCGGGCCCCGCGATCTTCGCCGAGGCGGGGGACATCGACACGGCCGCCGCGGTCCTGACCCTGGACGACGGGACGCTCGCGACCGCGACCTCCACCCGCTGCAACGGGGCGGGCTACGACGTACGGATGGAACTCGCGGGCGAGCTCGACCAGTTCGCGGTCGGGCTCGACGACCGTACGCCGATCACCTCGACCGAGCCGAAGGGCCCGCCGGCCTGCGACAACCCGTGGCCGGGCTTCCTGGAGCGGTTCGCCCCGGCGTACGAGGCGGAGCTGGACGCGTTCGTGAAGGTCGTCAACGGTGAGCTGGCGAATCCGTGCGACGGCCGGGAGGCGCTGCACGCGCTGCGGATCGCGGAGGCGTGCGAGCTGTCGCGGAGCGAGCACCGTCCGGTGGCGCTGACGGAGATCGCCGGGGGGTGAGGGCGGGGCCCGGAGTTCGAGGATCCGGGGTCCGGAGTCCGGGGGCCGGAGCGGGGGCGCGCTCCGGCCCCTTCAGAACTCGCCGCTGTCCGGGGCCAGGTCCGCGTCGTGCACCAGCAGGGCGATCTGGACCCGGTTGTTGAGGTCGAGCTTGGCCAGGATGCGCGAGACATGGGCCTTGACGGTGGGGACGCTCATGTAGAGACCGGCGGCGATCTCCGCGTTGGACCGGCCGAGGCCGACGGCGAGCGCGACCTCCCGCTCCCGCTCGCCGAGGGTCGCGAGCCGGTTCGCCGCGCTCTCCCTGCGGCCGGTGGCGGCCTGTTCCGCGCCCGCCCCCGTGCCCCCGCCCGGACCCGCCACGTGAGTCATCAACTGGCGGGTGACGGCGGGCGAGAGCACCGGGTCACCGGCCGCTACCCGCCGTACTGCGGTGACGATCTCGGCGGGCGGGGTGTCCTTGAGGACGAACCCGGCGGCCCCGGCGCGCAGCGCGCGTACCACCTGTTCGTCGGCGTGGAAGGTGGTCAGCACGAGGACCTCGGGGGCGCCCGGGAGACGCCGCAGGGTCTCCGTGGCGGCCAGCCCGTCCATGACGGGCATCCGGATGTCCATGAGCACCACGTCGGGCGCGGTCCGTTCGACCAGCGCGGCGACCTCGGTGCCGTCGGCCCCCTCCCCCACGATCTCGATGTCGTCGGCGCCGCCGAGCATGAAGGTCAGTCCGGCGCGGACCAGCGGGTCGTCGTCGACGATGATCAGCCTGATGGTCATGCGGCCCACGGTAGCCAAGCGCGGACGGCGAAGCCGCCGTCGCCCGTCGGTCCGTGCTCGAACCGGCCACCCGCCAGGGCGGCCCGCTCCGTCAGTCCGATCAGTCCCTGACCCGAGCCGGGGACCTTCTCGACCGCGCCGGTGGGCGCGGCGTTGCGGACCTCGACGGTGAGCCCGTCCCCCGGGCCGCCGCTGACCTCGACGGTGGAGCCGGTTCCCGGCGCGTGCTTTCGGGCGTTGGTCAGCGCCTCCTGCGCGATGCGGTACGCGGTACGGCCGACGGCGGCGGGCACGGCGGCCGGATCGTCGACCCGGTTGTCGAGGTCGACCGCCATACCGGCCCTGCGGGACTCGGCGATCAGCTCGTCGAGCGTGACCAGGGTGGGCTGGGGCCGGTCGGTCTCGTCGCCGTCCGGTGCCCGCAGCACCCCGATGATCATGCGCAGGTCCTGGAGGGCGTCGTGCGCGCTGTCCCGGATCACCCCGGCCGCCCTGGCGACCTCGGGCGCCGGGGCGCTGGGCCGGAACTCCAGGGCGCCCGCGTGGACGCTGAGCAGCGTCAGCCGGTGCGCGAGCACGTCGTGCATCTCGCGGGCGATGGCCTCACGGGCGAGCCGCTGCGCCTGCTCGGCGCGGAGTCCTGCCTCGGCCTCGGCGCGCAGCGCCCGCTCGCGCAGCGCGACGACGAGCTGGCGCCTGGACCGTACGAGCATGCCCCAGCCGACCGACAGCAGGAGCAGGACCACGGTCGCGACGAGCAGGAAGGTGAGGGAGGAGGTCGGATCCGGGCGGATGTACACCTGGGCGAACCCGGTGACCAGGGCCACCGCGCCGACGATCACCACGGGCCGGAAGGGCCGGTGCACGGCCACGCAGAACACCGCGACGAGCGAGGCCCCTCCGGCGAGCGGGGCCACCATGCTCACGACCGACAGCACGATCGCGAGCTCCACCGGGCGGCTCCGCCGCAGCCACAGGGAACAGCAGGCCAGGAACCCGGCGATCAGGTCGAAGGCGTCGACCAGCTCCGGGTTGTGGGCCTTCTGGAGCGTCTCGACGGCGAGCAGCCCGACGCCCGCGGCGACGACGAACATCAGTGTGTCGATGATCCAGTCGCGCACCGTACGGCGCGGCCGGGCCCTGCCGCGGTCGCCGGGCAGCTCGGGACCTCGGGGATCGATCATCTCCGAGGGGAGCAGCCAGGGGTAGTCCGTACGTGTCATGCCACCCAATTTACGCAGGTGGCGGGCGGTACGGTCGCCGGTGCGCGGCGGAAGCTACCAAAGTCGCGCGACTCCCGGCTTTCGTCACGCGGCCCCGACTTTCGCCGGTCCCGGCCGCCGTCCTCAGCCGCCCAGTTCCCGGTGGCGGGCGGCGAGGCGGGCCGCGCCGCCTTCCGTGAGGGAGCCGAAGAGCCGGAGCCGCGAGATCCCGCCGTCGGGGTAGATGTCGATGCGTACGTCGGTCGCGAGGGCGGGGGCGGCGAGGACGAAGCGGTGGTTGGTGTCGGGCTGGAGCCGGGTCCTGGGCAGGATCTCCGTCCAGCCGTCCGCGTTTGCGGCCGTACCCCGGTTCGCGCCCGCGTCGCGTACGGAGAGGGTGGCCCAGCCCGCCGCGTTCCCCTTGAGGTACGCCGTGTCGATCTCGACCGCCCGGATCTCGCCCTGTCCGGCCAGCCGGTAGCGGATCCAGTCGTTGTCCAGGTCGCGGCGGCGCCTGGTCTCCCAGCCGTCGTCCATCTGCCGGGAGCGGCCCGGGCCGATGGTGTTGGCCGGGGGCGAGTAGAAGCGGTCGGAGGCGTCCTCGGCGGTGCCGCCGTTCTCCAGGGCGAGCAGGTCGAACGTACCGAGCGCGGCGAGCCACGCCGGATCGGGCGCGACCTCGCCGTGGACCCGCAGCCGGGCGATCCCGCCGTCGGGGTGCTGGTTGACGCGGAGATGGGTGAAGCGCCGCTCGGCGTCGACCGCGAAGCCGTTGGCGGCGTGGCCGCCGACGGCGGTACGGGGCACGAGCACCGTCCACGCGACGCCGGGGTCGAGCAGCTCCTCCGGGGACGGGGAGCCGGGCAGCGAGACGGCCTCGACGGAGACGGACTGCGGGTAGTTGCCGCGGAAGTGCGCGGTGTCGACGACGATCCCGCGGATCACCCCGGGCGCGCCGAGCCGGACCAGCGCCCAGTCGTGGTCCTCGGGGGCGGGGTGCGGCCGGCCGGCGGCTCCGCCGCGCCTGCGCCGGGTCTCCCAGCCGTCCATGATCTTGCCCTTGTGGCCGAAGTGCTCCGGGTCGAAGACGGCGGGCCCGGGCCTCAGCATGTTCTCGCGCTCGGCGAAGAACTCGTCGTTGGCGGCGAGCACCCCGGCGCCGAGCCGCCGGTCGGCGAGATCGGTGAGGTGGGTGAAGGGGAGGTCCGCGGTGCGGTAGTCGGCGTACGGGTCGCCGCCGCCGTACGGGCGGGCGTCACCGGTGAAGGTGGCTTCGGGCACGGCGGGGGGCGGAGCGTCGGACACGGTCAGTTGTTCCTTTCGAGCAGTCGGCCTGAGGGTTCGGCGAGGACGCCGTCGTGGAGGATCCGGGTGCCGCGCAGCCAGGTCGAGACGACCACACCGTGCAGGGTCCTGCCCGCGTACGCCGTGACCTGGTTGCGGTGGTGCAGTCCGGCCGGGTCGACGGTGAAGGTCCGGTCCGGCGCGAGGACCGTGAAGTCGGCGTCGCGGCCCGCCTCGATGGCGCCCTTTTGGGACAGTCCCGCGAGGGCGGCGGGGGCCGTCGACATCCAGCGCGCGACATCCTCAAGGGTGTGGCCGCGCCGGCGGGCCTCGGTCCAGATCGCGGGGAGGCCGAGCTGGAGCGAGGAGATGCCGCCCCACGCGGAGGCGAAGTCGGGGGTCTTGAGGTCGGCGGTGCAGGGCGAGTGGTCGGAGACGACACAGTCGATCGTGCCGTCGGCCAGCCCCTGCCAGAGCGCGTCCTGGTTCGCGGCCTCGCGGATCGGCGGGCAGCACTTGAACTCCGTGGCCCCGTCGGGGACCTCCTCCGCGGTGAGGGTGAGGAAGTGCGGACAGGACTCGACGGTGATCCGGACGCCCTCGCGCTTGGCGGCGGCGATCCGCGGCAGGACGTCCGAGGACGAGAGGTGCAGGACGTGCACCCGGGCGTCGAGCCGCTTCGCCTGGGCGATCAGACGGGTGACGGCCGCGTTCTCGGCGGCGCGCGGCCGGGAGGCGAGGAAGTCGGCGTACGCGGGGCCGCCGCGCGCGGGGGCCGCGGCCAGCTCGTGCGGGTCCTCGGCGTGCGCGATCAGCAGCCCGCCGAAGCCCGCGATCTCGGCGAGGGCGTGGCCCAGGCGCTCCTGGTCCAGCTCGGGGAACTCCTCGACGCCGGACGGCGACAGGAAGCACTTGAAGCCGAAGACCCCCGCGTCGTGGAGCGGGCGCAGGTCCTGGGCGTTGTCCGGTACGGCGCCGCCCCAGAAACCGACGTCGACATGGGCCTTGGTGCGGGCCACGTCCCGCTTGACCGCCAGGTGTGCGACGGTCGTGGTGGGCGGCAGCGAGTTGAGCGGCATGTCGATCAGCGTGGTGACACCGCCGGCCGCGGCGGCGCGGGTGGCGGTCCAGAACCCCTCCCACGCGGTGCGGCCCGGGTCGTTCACATGGACATGGGTGTCGACGAGGCCGGGGAGCACGACGTCGTCCCCGACGTCCTCGACCACGGCCGTCCGGTCGGTGGCGCCGGGCGGGAGGTCGTACGCGGCGCCGGGCGGGGGCTCCGCGTCGTACGGCAGTACGGCCGAGATCCTGCCGTCGGCGACGGCGATCGTGGCGGGCCGCGTCCCCTCGGGGGTGATGACGCGCGTCGACCGCAGCAGCAGGCTCACCTCGGGCACCCGTACTCCTCACTGGCCTCGTGGGGCTGGCCCCACGAGGCGCGATTCAACGAACTGTTGAAGAAGTCTTCACTCCGGACCGAAGCCCGTCAAGGCCATCGGGACCGCCAATGTTTCCGCGAAGTGAAATACTGTTTTCACCAGCCAGAACACCCTACCCAGCCAAGGCGACCGTGCACACCCCGGACAAACACCACCTGACCGGCAGAGACGTCTCATCCCCGGCCCCCTCCCGATCGCCGGGGCCGGTATAGGCTGCTTGCTTGTCCGCCCGCCCCGAAAGGACCGTTGACGTGCCGTCGTCCAGCGCCAACAGCACCGACGCCGCCAGATCCGCCTCCGGCAACGGTGGCGTCCAGTCCCTTGAGCGCGCCTTCGACCTGCTCGAACGGATGGCGGACGCGGGCGGCGAGGTCGGACTCAGCGAGCTCTCCGCGACCAGCGGCCTGCCGCTGCCCACCATCCACCGGCTGATGCGGACCCTGGTGGCCTGCGGCTATGTGCGCCAGCAGGCCAACCGGCGGTACGCGCTCGGCCCGCGTCTGATCCGCCTCGGCGAGTCGGCGTCCCGGCTGCTCGGCACGTGGGCCAGGCCCTATCTGGCGCGACTGGTCGAGGAGACCGGCGAGACCGCGAACATGGCGCTGCTCGACGGCGACGAGATCGTGTACGTCGCGCAGGTGCCGTCCAAGCACTCGATGCGGATGTTCACCGAGGTGGGCCGCCGGGTACTGCCGCACTCCACGGGGGTGGGCAAGGCCCTGCTGTCGCACATCCCGCCGGAGGAGGTACGCGCCCTGCTGGCCCGTACCGGCATGCCGGCCGCCACCGAGAAGACGATCACCACACCCGACGCCTTCCTGGCGGCGCTGGAGACGGTGCGCCGCACGGGGTACGCGATCGACGACAACGAGCAGGAGATCGGGGTCCGCTGTCTGGCGGTCCCGGTGCCCGACTCCCCCACCGCCGCCGCGATCTCCATCTCGGGGCCCGCGGGCCGGGTGACGGAGGAGGCCACGGACCGGATCGTGCCCGTACTGCTGGAGGTCGCGCGCGACCTGTCGGCGGCGCTGGCGAACACGGCGGCGCAGCAGGCGCAGGGCTGACAGCGGGGCGCGACCGGGGAGCCGCGGGGCCGGCGGGACCGGCCCCCCTGGCCGGTCAGCGGGGGCGCGGCAGGTCCCCGAAGAGGTCGACGGCGCTCCGTACGCCCATCAGCGCCGGTCCGAGGGCGCTGACGGAGCCGATCGAGCCGACGATCAGCAGCAGGGAGCGGCGCATCCGGGCGTTCTCGGGGGCGCCGCTCGCCACCATCGCGGCGAGCGCGGCCAGTTCGTCCTCGGCTATCGCGCGGTCCCTGAACTCCGACGGGTAGACCGCCAGTTCGCGCCGGAGTCGGGACACGGCGGCGCGCAGCCCCGTGATCCTCGGGTCCTCGCCCTTCTCCGCCACCGGCGACTTCCCCACGCTCCGCAACAAAACTCCCCCTATGCTTTTCTGCCCTGCGCCCCACGGCATTTCTCCGTTCCGGGCGCGACTTCGTACTGGTAGGACCATTCCCCTTCGGCGGTGGTCAATCGCCAAGGTCCGCGGGCAAGTTAACGCCATCGCGCAGGGTAGGCGCCACTCCACGGACCGAATACGGCGGGAAGACGGCCGGAATGCGAAAGGAATTCCTGGTGATCACCGGCGCACGCGGAACATTCACCGCGCGGAGGGGTGCGATGGGGCGCGCGGGGGCGCGGTGCGGTAAGCAGGGCTCATGCCAGACACCTACGGCGCGGACGCGCACATGACGGAGGCGTACGAGGGCACGGAACCGGTCGCGGGGCTGCTGCTCGCCGCGGGCGGTGGCCGCCGGCTGGGCGGACGGCCGAAGGCGCTGCTGGAACACCGGGGCCGCCCGCTGGTGGAGCACGCGGCGCGCGCCCTGCGCGAAGGGGGGTGCGCGCCGGTGCATGTGGTGCTGGGGGCGTCCGCGCCGGAGGTACGGGAGCGGGCGGTGCTGCCGGGTGCCGTGCTGGTCGACAACCCCGGGTGGGCGGACGGGATGGGGTCCTCGCTGCGCGCGGGGCTCGCCTCGCTGGCGGGCACGGACACCCGGGCGGTCCTGGTGCTGCTGGTGGACCAGCCGGGGATCGGCGCGGCGGCGGTGGCCCGGGTGGTGGCCGCGTGCCGGGGCCCGGAGGCGCTGGTGTCGGCGGCGTACGACGGGAGGCGCGGCCACCCCGTGGCGTTCGGCGCGGACCGCTGGGCGGAGATCGCGGCGGACGCGACGGGCGACCGCGGGGCACGTGCCTATCTGAAAGCGCGCGAACGCGAGATCGTTCTGGTCGAATGCGGGGATGTCGCCCGGCCGTACGACATCGACACGGAGGAGGATCTGGCCCATCTTGAGCAGGTGTCACCCCGGAGAGCGGCGACATCGACGGAGTGAGGACACCCACAACGGAGCGAGGACATCAACAAAGCATTGAAGTTCCACCATGAGGAAACTATTATCCACAGGTCAGAAGCGCCCGACACTTCGAACGGTGCGCTCGATACGCCGGCCGTCACGGCGCCACCGCCGCCCGCGCCGCTCGTGAAGGAGTGACAGCTCATGTCCGCACCAGCGCCCTCCCCGCTGGCCATCGTCGACGCCGAACCCCTGCCCCGTCAGGACGAGGTACTGACCGATGCGGCCCTCGCGTTCGTGGCGGAGCTGCACCGGCGGTTCACCCCCCGCCGTGACGAGCTGCTCGCCCGCCGCGTCGAGCGCCGTGCCGAGATCGCCCGTACCTCCAGCCTGGACTTCCTGCCGGAGACCGCGTCCGTGCGCGAGGACGACGACTGGCGGGTCGCACCGACGCCCGAGGCGCTCGACGACCGCCGGGTGGAGATCACCGGACCGACCGACCGCAAGATGACGATCAACGCGCTGAACTCCGGCGCGCGGATCTGGCTCGCGGACTTCGAGGACGCCTCCGCGCCCACCTGGGAGAACGTGGTCCTCGGTCAGCTCAACCTGATGGACGCCTACCGGCGCCGCATCGACTTCACCGACCCGCGCACGGGCAAGTCGTACGCCCTCAAGGACGCGGCGGACCTCGCGACGGTCGTGATGCGCCCGCGCGGCTGGCATCTCGCGGAGCGCCATCTCGTGCTGGACGGCGAGCCGGTGCCGGGTGCGCTGGTCGACTTCGGGCTGTACTTCTTCCACAACGCCCAGCGGCTGATCGAGCTGGGCAAGGGCCCGTACTTCTATCTGCCGAAGACGGAGTCGCACCTGGAGGCGCGCCTCTGGAACGACGTGTTCGTCTTCGCCCAGGACTATGTGGGCGTCCCGCAGGGCACCGTCCGGGCGACGGTGCTGATCGAGACGATCACCGCGGCGTACGAGATGGAGGAGATCCTCTACGAGCTGCGCGACCACGCCTCCGGGCTCAACGCGGGCCGCTGGGACTATCTCTTCTCGATCGTGAAGAACTTCCGTGACGGCGGCGCCAAGTTCGTCCTGCCGGACCGCAACGCGGTCACGATGACGGCGCCGTTCATGCGCGCCTACACCGAACTCCTCGTCCGCACCTGCCACAAGCGCGGCGCGCACGCCATCGGCGGCATGGCCGCCTTCATCCCGTCCCGGCACGACGCCGACGTCAACAAGGTCGCGTTCGAGAAGGTCAGGGCCGACAAGGACCGCGAGGCGGCCGACGGCTTCGACGGCTCGTGGGTCGCCCACCCGGACCTGGTGCCGATCGCCATGGCCTCCTTCGACGCGGTCCTGGGCGACCGCCCGAACCAGAAGGACCGTCTCCGCGAGGACGTCTCCGTCGCCGCGGGCGATCTGATCGCCGTCGACTCCCTGGACGCCCGGCCCACGTACGAGGGCCTGCGCAACGCCGTCCAGGTCGGCATCCGCTACATCGAGGCGTGGCTGCGCGGCATGGGCGCGGTCGCGATCTTCAACCTGATGGAGGACGCGGCCACGGCGGAGATCTCCCGCTCGCAGATCTGGCAGTGGATCAACGCGGGCGTCGAGGTCGGCCACGAGGGCGAGACGCTCCGCGTCACCCCGGAACTGGCCCGCACCCTCGCCGCCGACGAACTGACCGCGATCCGCGCCGAGATCGGTGAGGAGGCCTTCGCGGCGGGCCGCTGGCAGCAGGCCCACGACCTGCTGCTGACGGTCGCGCTGGACGACGACTACGCGGACTTCCTCACGCTCCCGGCGTACGAGCAGCTCCGCGGCTGACCGGACACTCGGCGTGGCGTTCGATGAGTTCGGGCGGGTCCGGCGGTCTACTTCGGTATGGACACACACAAGAAGCCGGAACCGCTCGATCTCGGTCCCGCGTGCCAGGAGACGGCCCGGGTGGTGGGCGGTGTCGCGGAGGAGCAACTGTCCGGGGTCACGCCGTGCCCCGCGTACGCGGTACGGGAGGTGCTCGCGCATCTCATGGGGCTGACCGTCGGGTTCCGGGACGCCGCGCGCAAGAAGCTGGGGCCGACGACCGACACGGCGCCCGGTAGCGCCCCGCTCGTGCTGGACGAGGACTGGCGGGAGACGCTGCCCCGGCGGCTCGACGAACTGGCCGCCGCGTGGCGGTCGCCCGCGGCGTGGGACGGGGAGACCCGGATCGGCGGGGTCGATCTGCCGGGGGCGGTGACCGGGCTGGTGGCGCTCAACGAGGTACTGATCCACGGCTGGGACCTGGCGCGGTCCACCGGGCAGCCGTACGCCCCCGCCGAGGCGGGGCTGCGGGCGTCGTACGGGATGCTGTCGCAGGCCGGTCCCGGGGCGTCCGACGTGTTCGGTCCGCCGGTGCCGACGGCCGAGGACGCCGCGCTGCTCGACCGGGTGATCGGCCTCAGCGGCCGGCGCCCCGACTGGCGTCCGGGGGCCTGACCGATGGCCGGGGGCCTGACAACGCCCCCGTACAGCAGGGTGCGTACCCCGTCCACCACCCGTACCGGACCATCCGGGACCCTCCCGTAATCTCGGTGGCAGGCCGGTGCGCGCAGGGCACACCAGGGGGAAAGGTCCGTTCACGTGATCCACGCGCTCCGCCGCACGCTGCGCCGCCTCCTGCTGCCGCTCCTGGCCCTCTGCGTCGCGTGCACCCCCGCCGAAGGGGCCTCCGTCGATCTGGACGATCCCGCGAAGAAGGAGATCGCCATGCGGCTGGTCTCCAGCGCGGAGAACTCCTCGCTCGACTGGAAGGACCAGTACGACTACATCGAGGACATCGACGACGGCCGGGGGTACACCGCCGGTCTGGTCGGGTTCTGCAGCGGCTGCGGCGATCTGCTGCGGGTCGTCGAGCGCTACACGCGGGCGCGGCCGGACAACGCGCTGGCGCGTTTCCTGCCCGCGCTCCGTGCGGTGAAGGGCGGCGACTCCCACGACGGGCTCGGCACCGCGTTCACCACCGCGTGGCGGAAGGCGGCCGACGACCCCCGGATGCGGACGGCCCAGGACGAGGAGCGCGACCGGATCTACTTCGCCCCGGCCGTGGCGCGGGCGAAGGCGGACGGGCTGGGGGCGCTGGGGCAGTTCATCTACTACGACGCGTATGTGATGCACGGTTACGCCGACGCGAAGGACACGGTCGGTTTCCGTACGATCCGCGCGAAGGCGCTCGCGAAGGCCGCAGCCCCGGCGCGCGGGGGCGACGAGACGGCGTATCTCGACGCGTTCCTGGACGCGCGGGTCACCGCGATGCGCGGCGAGCGGGGCCACAGCGACACGAGCCGGATCGACACCGCTCAGCGCGTCTTCCTGGACGACGGCAACCTCGGTCTGCGTACCCCGCTGGCCTGGAAGGTGTACGGGGACTCCTACCGCATCGACCGGTAGCGCGCCGAACACGGCGCCGGTGGCCGGGGGGTCCGGTCGAGGGCCGTCCCTCTCGACCGGACGTTCCGGTGGGATCAGCCGTCCGCGGCGATCCGTGCGAGGCGGCGGGCCTCGCTCCTCGTAGCGCGGGCGAGTTCGTCCTCGTCCACGGTGGTCAGGTGGTTGTCCTCGACGACGGCCTTGCCGTCGACCAGGGAGAGCGTGACGGGGGCCGCGGCCCCGAGGACCAGCGCGGTCACCGGGTCGGCGATGGAGGCGTGGGCCAGCGTGTCCATCTTCCAGAGGACGAGGTCGGCGAGCTTGCCCGCCTCGATCGAGCCGATCTGCTCGGCGCGGCCGAGCACCTGGGCGCCGCCGTACGTCCCGAGACGCAGCGCCTGACGGGCCGTCATGGCCCGTTCCCCGTGGGCGCCTAGGCGGTTGACGAGCAGCGTGTTGCGCAGCTCGGTGTGGAGTTCGCCCGCCTCGTTGGAGGCGGTGCCGTCGACCCCGAGGCCGACCGGGACACCGGCGGCGAGCAGGTCGGGGACGCGCGCGATCCCGGCCGCCAGACGGGCGTTGGAGGACGGGCAGTGGGCGACCCCGGTGCCCGTGCGGGCGAAGGCCGCGATGTCGGAGTCGTTCATGTGGACGCAGTGGGCCATCCACACGTCGGAGCCGAGCCAGCCGGTCGACTCGAAGTAGTCCGTCGGCCCCATGCCGAACAGTTCCTCGCAGAACCGCTCCTCCTCGACCGTCTCGCTGCCGTGGGTGTGCAGCCGTACCCCCTTGCGGCGCGCCAACTCCGCTCCCTGCCGCAGTAGTTCGGTGGAGACGGAGAAGGGCGAACAGGGCGCGACGGCGATCTGGGTCATCGCGTCGAAGGACGCGTCGTGGTGGGCGTCGATGGTCTCCTCGGTCGCGGCGAGCGCGCCGTCCAGGGACTCGACCGCGAAGTCCGGGGGCAGCCCGCCGTCCGACGCGCCGCGGTCCATCGAGCCGCGGGCGAGCGTGAACCGTATGCCCGTCCGCGCCGCGGCGCCGATGATCGCGCCGGACAGATCGCCGGAGCCGCGCGGAAAGACGTAGTGGTGGTCCATCGCGGTGGTGACACCGCCGCGGGCCATCATCGCGAGGGAGCCGCCCGCCGCCGCGCGGACCATCGGCTCGTCGATGCGCGCCCAGGTCGGGTAGAGGGCGACCAGCCAGTCGAAGAGGTTGTGGTCGGTGGCGAGGCCCCGGGTGATCCACTGGTAGAAGTGGTGGTGGGTGTTGACCAGCCCGGGGGTGAGGAGATGGCCGGTGCCGTCGACCCGGCGGACGACGCCCTCCAGCCCCGAGGGGGCGGGGCCCGCGCCGACGGACTCGATCCGGTTGTCCGCGACGACGACATGGCCCGAGGCGTACTCGGTGTCGTGGGCGTCCACGGTCGCGATGGCGCAGTTCTCGATGACAATGCGTGACGTCGCCACGGCGGTTCCTCTCACGGGCTCACGGACCATCGGGCTGACGGACTATCGGACTGACGGACTGGGAGCGGGTGCGCGCGCGGGCTCACAGGTGGGTCAGCTCCGCCGGTATGCCCGGCTCCGCCCCGTCCCGCAGGACGGTGGCCTCGATCAGGCCGTACGGCCGGTCGGCCGCGAGGTAGACCGCTCCGTCGCCGGTGTCGTTGGTCAGCCCGAAGGGCGACAGATCGGCCAGGAAGTGGTGCTTGTTCGGCAGCGAGAAGCGGATCTCGTCGATCTCGGCACGGTGGTCGATGACCCGCGAACCCATCTGGTACAGGGTCTGCTGGAGGGAGAGGGAGTACGTCTCGGCGAAGGCCCGCAGGATGTGCTCCTTCGTCCGCGCGTACGAGGTGTCCCACTCCGGCGCGGACTCCTCGCCGCCCGTCCAGCCGTAGCGCCACCGCGCGGAGACATCGGTGGCGAGGATCCGGTCGTACGACTCCTGGAGGGTCGTGTACTTGTCCTTGGCGTATCCCCAGAACTCGGAGTGGGTCGAGTTCAGTACGGTCAGGTCCTTGAGGCCCGAGACGACCTGCCAGCTCTCGCCGTCGAAGGTGATCCGGGCGACGCGCGTCTCCTGGCCCCTGCGGACGAACGAGTGCCGGGGCTCGTCGCCCGCATCACCGCCGGCCGCCGTGATGCGCTCCCAGGCGTACTCCTCGATCCGGATGCACGCCCGGTGGATCGACTCCTGGCTGGTCACGAAGTGCCGGGCGAGATGGATGCCGAACTGCTCGGCCGACTCGATGCCGTACTCCTTGGCGAACGCGTACACCGTGTTCTTGGTGGTGTCGGTCGGCAGCACATGGGCGTTGGAGCCGGAGTAGTGGACGTCGTCCATGTCGCCTTCGAGCGCGACGGAGACGTTCAGGTCCTTGATGTGGTGGGTGGCGCCGTCCCTCGTGATCCGGACGACGCGGTTCTCCGCCTTGCCGTACTGGTTCTGGCCGAGTATCGCCGGACGGCCCGCGGGGGTGGAGAGGTCGGTCATGACGTACTAGCTCCCTCGGTAGACGGAGTAGCCGAACGGACTGAGCAGCAGCGGTACGTGATGGTGCTCGCCCGGGGTGACGGTGAACGTGATCACCACCTCCGGGAAGAACGGCGTACCGCTGCCCCGTGGCGCGGGGTCGTCCTGCTGTGCCTCGGCTTGCTTCCTGCGGTCGAGATACGGTCCGGTCACGAAGGTGAGCCGTACGTGGGTGGTGTCCGGCGCCGGCGCCGGAAGGTCCTTGCAGCGGCCGTCGGGGTCGGTCACCGAGCCACCGAGCGCGACCCACGCACCGGCGTCGGAGCCGCCGTCGGCGCGGGACGCGAGGGTGACGGCGACTCCGGCGGCGGGGCGCCCGGTGCTGGTGTCCAGGATGTGGGTGGAGACCGAGGCGGGGGCAGGGGTCGGGGCGGGCCCTTCCGCCGTCGGCCGGGAGGCCAGCAGCCGGGAGAGCCTGATGCGGTTGATCCTGCCGAGTTCGGTGCGCGCGATCTCCCGTTCCCGCTCCGGCGTGTGGCCGAGCCGGGTCTTCAGCGCGTCCCGCATCTCCTCGGCGGTGGCGCCGGTGGCGCAGATCAGGAAGACATGGCCGAACCGCTCCTGGTAGGCCAGGTTCAGCTCCGTCATCTCGGCCCGGAGCGGTGCGCAGGCGCCTGCCATGCCGCGCTGTTCCCGGGCGGAGGCGGGGTCGCCCGGCTCCGGCCGGCCGATCGGCGGGTGCCCGGCCATGGCCTCGGTCAGCTCCGCGTCGGTGAGTTCCGCCGTCGCGGTGTCGCCGGCGGCGAGCAGTTCGTCCTCGGTGGCGTACGGGCGGCGGGCGAGCACCGCCTCGCCCCATGCCGGTCCTGCGCACACCTCGCGCAGCGCGGCCAGGGCCACACCGTCGGGAGAGGTGTTGAACCGGGTGAGGCCCGGAGTGGGGGGTGGTGACGACGTCACGGGGAGCCTCCGTGGCAGTGCGCGGTGCTGGGGCGGGCTGCGCCCAGCTAACGCGCTCAACGACAGAACGTCAACACTTTGTTGAAATATCGCGTGGCGGCGCGTCCGGCACCGGACGGACGGCGGATCCGGCCGCGCACGCCTGCCCCGCCCCGCCGGGGCGGGCGTGCGCCGCGTACGGCCGGACCGCCCGGGGGCACCGGCGCTCAGCGTCCGGTGGTGCCGTCGATGAGTTCGCGGAGGATGTCCGCGTGACCCGCGTGGCGACCGGTCTCCTCGATCATGTGGGTCAGTGCCCAGCGCACGCTCGGCGACGGCTCCGAACGCCCCTGCCCGGGGAGGGGTGCGCCGAGGTCGGCGCATTCGTCGAGCACCTTGTTCGCGCGGTCGACGGTGGCCCGGTAGCGGGCGACGACGTCGGCGACGCTGTCCTGAGGGGCCGGCCGGAACGTCGCCTGCCAGTCGGTGACCTTCTCGCCGAGAAACGTCGCGTTCTCCACGGCGATCAGATGGTTGAGCAGGCCCAGCGCGCTCGTGCCCGAGGGCACTACGGGCGTCCGGACCTGGGGTTCCGCGGCTCCGTCGAACTTCTTGGCGATCGAGGCACGCAGGTAGTCGAGGAATCCGCGCAGGACGTCGGCCTCGTTGTTCGCGGTGCGCGGCGGAGGGGTGTCGTCGCGGCGGGAGCCGGTGAACATGGCGTTCTCCTTGTGGGGTGCTGGTCTGGGCGGCATCACGCGGCGCGGCGGATGAGGAGGACGTGATCGACGACCTCGGCGGTGCCCCCGTCGGGGCCGACCGCGGTCCGGCATGCCGTATCGGCACGTTCGACCGTCCACCCCGCAGGGGGGAGGTCCATCAGCGCCGCGACCTCTTGAGGTGTTGGATAGCGCGCACCGGGGTCCTGGTTCCACGACCACGGCGCTGTCGATCCGTGATCGACGACCAGGAGTCGTCCGCCCGGACGCAGCAGATGGGCGGCGGAGCGGAGGATGGCCGTCCTGTCCTGCGCGTAGGGGACGTGGAAGTAGTGGGCGGTGACCAGATCGCGTGGCGGTCCGGGCAGCGAGGCGCGTACGTCGTGCTGTACGGCGGTGATCCGGTCGCCCAGACCGCGTGAACGGGCCTGCCGGGTCAGCCGCGTGGTCGCCACGGCCGAGACGTCGAGGGCCGTGACCCGCCAGCCCCGGCCCGCGAGCCACAGTGCGTCGCCCCCACCACCGCATCCCAGGTCCAGGGCGTCCCCCGGGGGCAGTGCGGTGACCGTTTCCACCAGCCGGTCGTTCGGCCGCGGGTCGGCGGGCGCGGGCCGCCCCGCGTACACCGTGTCCCAGTACTGTGCCGCGTCGGAGCGCTCCATCGGGTTCCTTCCCCTCGGTTTCGTGCGGCCAGTCTCGGCCGACGTGTCCCGAAGTGGCGCGGGTCCATGCCGTTTCGGCAAGCTGGCCCCATGAACCCTGCGATGGAGGATGTGCTGGACGCGGTCGGACCGCGGCTGCGCGCGCTTCGGCGAGCGCGCGGCATCACGCTCGCGGAACTGTCCGCCGCCACCGGAGTGTCCGAGAGCACCCTGTCCCGCCTGGAGAGCGGCCGGCGCCGGGCGACACTCGAACTGTTGCTGCACCTGTCCCAGGTCTACGACGTCCCACTGGACGATCTCGTGGGCGCCCCGCGCGCCGGCGACCCCCGGGTCCATCTGAAGCCGATCCGGCGGTTCGGGATGACGTTCCTCCCCCTGTTCCGGCGGCCGGGCGGAACACAGGCCTTCAAAATGATCATTCCGGCACAGCCGGAACCGCTCGCACCGACCTTGCAGACCCACGAGGGCGTCGAACGGCTGTACGTACTGAACGGCACCCTGCGCCTGGTGGTCGGAAAGCGCGAGCTGGCGGTGGGAGCGGACCAGGCCGCCGAGTTCGACACCTCAGTGCCGCACTGGCTGGGCAGCGCGGAAGGCGGAGCGACAGAACTTCTCGTCCTGTTCGACCTGCGACCGGCGCGTGGCGTCAGCCGTCCCGCTCCGGTCGCCGGTCTCCCCGGCGCGCCTTGGCCCGCTGCTCATCGGCGTAATTGAGGTAGTTGTAGACGGTGAAGCGGCTGACGCCGAGCGCGGTCGCCACCGTCTCCACACCGTGCCGTACCGCGAAGGCGCCGCGCGCCTCCAGGGTCCGTACGACGGACTGCTTGGCCTTGCGGTCCAGCTCCGCGAGCGGCCTGCCGTGGGCGCGCTCCAGCGCCGCCAGGATGTGGTCCAGGGATTCCGAGAGCTGCGGCAGCCGTACGGCCAGCAGGTCGGCGCCCTCCCAGGCGAGGACGACATCGTCCGGCTGGGCCTCCTCGGGCGTCAGAAGCTGTCCGCCCATGGCGTCGACCAGCGGTTTGACCGCCGCGACGAAGGGATGGTCGGGCAGCTCGCTCACCGGTCGCCCTCCGCGGCGGCCCCGGGCCCGGTTCCGGGGGCTTCGGCGGTCCCGGAGGCTTCGGCGGTCCCGGGCCCGCTCCCGATCACGTTGACCTGGAGCGAGACCCGGGTCGCACCGGCTGCAAGCGACTCGCGCAGGAGGGTGTCCACCGCCGCCAGTACGGTGGCGGCGCCGCCCTCCACGGTGTTGCCGAACGGTCCGACGTCGACCGCGTCGAGCTGCGCCCCCTGGACGACCTCGCGGGCCACCACCGCGTGGGCGGGCGCCTCGTCGAGGTCGAAGGGTTCGGTCGTGAACTCCACTCTCAAGCGCACTGTGCCTCCACCGCCGGAAAGCCTGGAGGGTCACTGCGGCCGTTCGGGTGCCCCAGGCACTGGGACACGACCTTAGTCGTTACGCGCTCTGCACGGCACCGGACGCGGAAATGGTGATCTTCGCCGAGGTCGAGCCGGCGCGGGAGCCCAGGGACTCGATCTTCTTGACCAGCTCCTGGCCCTCGACGACCTCACCGAAGACGACGTGCTTGCCGTCCAGCCACGAGGTCACCACGGTGGTGATGAAGAACTGCGAGCCGTTGGAGTTCGGCCCCGCGTTCGCCATGGAGAGCAGGAACGGCCGGTCGTGCTTGAGCTGGAAGTTCTCGTCGTCGAACTTGTTCCCGTAGATGCTCTTGCCGCCGGTGCCGTTGCCGGCGGTGAAGTCGCCGCCCTGGAGCATGAAGTCCGGGATGACCCGGTGGAAGCCCGAACCGGCGTAGCCGAAGCCCTGCTCGCCGGTGGCGAGCTCGCGGAAGTTCTGGGCGGTCTTCGGGACGACGTCGTCGAAGAGGCGGAAGGTGATCCGGCCGGCCGGCTCGCCGTTGATCGTGATGTCGAAGAATACGTTGTCAGTAGTCATGGGGGACATTCTGTCAGGAGGGTCCGCGCGCGGCCCGACGGGCTCCGACCAGGCACGGAGCGGAAACGCGCGCGAACGGGCGCCCGCACGGGTGCCCGTACGCGCGCGCGAACGGGCGCCCGTACAGGGGCCGGTACGGATGCCCGTACGGATGCCGATACGGGTGCCGGTACCGGGGCGGCTTCAGTACGCGACCGGCTCCGCGGGAACGCGCAGGCTCTCCGCCGCCTCCGAGACCCGCCGGAGCAGATCGAAGAAGACGGCCTGCTCGGCGGGTGAGAGGGGGCCGAGGAAGACCTGGTTCATCCGGGCCGCGCGGAGCGCCAGCTTCCGGTGGGTCCGCTCCCCCTCGTCGGTGGGGCGCAGCATGAAGCGGCGGCCGTCCCGCGGGTCGCGCACCTTGTCGACCAGGCCGCGGCGGCTCAGCCGGGTGACCACCTCGGCGATGGTGGAGCGGTCCAGGCCGACCCGTTCGCCGGCGGTGCGCTGGTCGAGGCCCGGTTCGGCGACGAGGGCGTTGAGCACGGCGAACTGCGGTGAGGTGGTCTCCTCGGAGACCATCGTGTTCCACAGCAGGTAGTGCGCCTGCTGGAGGCGGCGGGCGAGATGCCCGGGGTGCGTGGTCAGATCCACCGCGGCCATGTGCGCTCCTCGGGCTGCGCGACACCGGGCACTCCCGGCGCGATTTCGTTGGTGCACTGAACGATACGCGCCCCGATGACGCCCCGTCGCCGCTCTTGACGGATGTGGGGGCGGATGGCAGCTTGTGTCGAACCTCGAAGAGATAGTCAGTGCCCTGAGCATTCGAGGGTGCGGGGCGCCGGATGAGAGGGGGATTCACGCATGGACAAGGTGGTCGCCACCGCCGCGGAGGCCGTGGCCGACACCCGGGACGGGGTGTCCCTCGCCGTGGGCGGCTTCGGTCTGAGCGGGGTGCCGAACGAGCTGATCAAGGCGGTGTACGCGCGCGGCGTCCGCGATCTCGCCGTGGTCTCCAACAACTGCGGCGCCCTGGAATCGGGACTGGCCGTGCTGCTGGCCGCGGGCCGTATCGCGCGGGTGACCGGTTCGTACATCGGGGCGAACAAGGAGTTCGCCCGGCAGTACCTGGCCGGTGAGATCGAGGTCGAGATGATCCCGCAGGGCACCCTCGCCGAACGGCTGCGGGCCGGCGGCTGCGGCATCCCCGCCTTCTACACCCCCGCCGGTGTCGGCACCCAGGTCGCCGAGGGCGGGCTGCCCTGGCGGTACGACGGGCGGGGCGGCGTCGCGCTCGCGTCACCGGCCAAGGAGGTGCGCGACTTCGACGGTACGGAGTACGTGCTGGAGCGCGGCATCCGTACCGACTTCGCGCTGGTCCGCGCGGCGAAGGGCGACCGGCACGGGAACCTGGTCTTCAACCGGTCCAGCCGCAACTTCAACCCGCTCGCCGCCATGGCGGGCCGGGTGACCGTCGCCGAGGTGGAGGAGCTGGTGGAGCCCGGCGGGATCCCGCCGGACGAGGTGCACCTCCCGGGGATCTTCGTCCAGCGTGTCGTGGCGCTCACCCCGGAGCAGGCCGCCGACAAGGGGATCGAGAAGAGGACGGTGCGTCACTGATGGCCTGGACCAGGGAGCAGATGGCCGCCCGGGCCGCGCGGGAACTCCCCGACGGGGGTTACGTCAATCTCGGCATCGGCCTGCCGACGCTGATCCCCAACCACCTCCCGGACGGCGTGGAAGTGGTCCTGGAGTCGGAGAACGGCATCCTCGGCGTCGGACCGTACCCCACGGAGGACGAGGTCGACCCCGATCTGATCAACGCGGGCAAGGAGACCGTCACCGTCCTGCCCGGTGCCTCGTACTTCGACTCCGCGCTCTCCTTCGGCATGATCCGAGGCGGCCACATCGATGTCGCCGTACTGGGCGCGATGCAGGTCTCCGCCCGGGGGGACCTCGCCAACTGGGCCGTCCCCGGCAAGCTGATCACCGGCATCGGCGGGGCGATGGACCTGGTCCACGGCGCGCGCACGGTCATCGTCGTGATGACGCACACCGCCAAGGACGGCGGCCCGAAGATCCTTCAGGAGTGCGCCCTGCCGCTGACCGGCAAGGGGTGCGTGAACCGGATCATCACCGACCTCGGGGTACTCGACGTCACGGGCGACGGGCTGGTGCTGGTGGAGTGCGCGCCCGGGGTGACCGCCGCCGAGATCGTCGAGAAGACCGCCGCAGCGGTCCGTACCGCCGAGCCTGTTCCGCCGCATCCCCGTACCCACGGAGCCGTCCTGTGACCACCACTCCCCTGCCCGACGGGCTGAGCCAGCGCGAGATCGACGCCGAGGTCGCCAAAGCCGCCGAAGGCGCCGAGGCACAGACGTCGTCGGCCGCCGGGAACCATCCGCCGCGCGACTATCCGCCGTACCGCAGCAGCCGTCTGCGCCATCCGAAACAGCCGCTGATACCGCTGCGGGACCCCGAGGCCGTGGAGCTGACGGGGCCGGCGTTCGGTGTCACCGACGTCACCGCGCTCGACCGCGATCTGACCCGGCAGCACCAGGGCGAGCCGCTCGGCGAGCGGATCACCGTCTCGGGCCGGGTGCTCGACCGGGCGGGGCGGCCGGTACGCGGTCAGCTCGTGGAGCTGTGGCAGGCCAACGCGTCGGGCCGGTACGCGCACCAGCTCGACCAGCATCCGGCGCCACTGGACCCGAACTTCACCGGTTTCGGGCGGTGCCTGACGGACGATCAGGGGCATTACGCGTTCACCACGGTCAAGCCGGGCGCCTACCCGTGGCGCAACCACGTCAACGCCTGGCGTCCCGCGCACCTCCACTTCTCGCTCTTCGGTACGGCGTTCAGCCAGCGCCTGGTCACGCAGATGTACTTCCCCGGCGACCCGATCTTCCCGTACGACCCGGTCCTCCAGTCGGTGACCGACGCGTCGGCGCGGGCCCGTCTGGTGGCGGCGTACGACCATGAGCTGTCCGTCCCCGAATGGTCCCTGGGCTACCGCTGGGACATCGTCCTGGACGGCCCGTCCGCCACGCTCTTCGAGGAAGGCGGCGACCACTGATGTCCACGCCCACCACAACGACAGGGTCCTTCGGGCCCACGCCGTCGCAGACGGTCGGCCCGTTCTACGGATACGCGCTGCCCTTCGAGGGCGGCGGCGACATCGCCCCGGCCGGTCACCCCGACACGCTCACCCTGCACGGATACGTGTACGACGGCGCCGGCGCCCCCGTGCCCGACGCGCTCGTCGAGACCTGGCAGCCCGCGCCCGACGGCTCGCGCACCGGGAAGCCGGGATCGCTGCGCCACGACCCGGTCACCGGCCGGGTCCTCGGGCGTAACGGCGTCGACTTCACCGGCTTCGGGCGTGTCCCGACGGACGCCGACGGGCACTGGGCGGTGCGTACGCTGCCGCCGGGCGGCGTCCCGTACCTCAGCGTCGCGGTCTTCGCCCGTGGCCTGCTCCACCACCTCTACACCCGCGCCTATCTGGAGGACACCGGCGATCCGCTGCTGACCTCGCTGGACGCCGGGCGGCGCGCCACGCTGCTCGCCGTTCCCGAGTCCGGCGCGCCGCGCGCGTACCGTTTCGACATCCGCCTTCAGGGCGAAGGGGAAACGGTCTTTCTGGAGTTCCGGTGAGCCTGTACGACACACCCGGCGCCGACCGCACCGGGCCGCTGGACACCGGGCTGCTCGCCCCCGGCCGGGCGGGCTGCCGCGCGGAGACCGCCACCGGTGACCCGGCGTTCCTCCGCGCGATGCTGGACGCGGAGGCCGCGCTCACCCGCGCGCAGGCGGCGCTGGGTCTGGCCCCGGACCGGGCGGCGCGCGCGGTCGGCGCGGCGTGCGACGCGGCGCGCTTCGACGCCCGGGATCTCGCGCTGCGCGCCCGCGACGGCGGCAATCCGGTGATACCGCTGGTGGCCGACCTCACCGCCGCGCTGCCGCCCGCGTTCGCGCCGTACGTCCACCGGGGCGCGACCAGCCAGGACATCCTGGACACCGCGGCGATGCTGGTGGCCGCGCGGACGCTGGAACCGGTCCTGGCGGATCTGGACCGTACGGAACGGGCGCTGGCGCGGCTGGCGGCCGAGCACCGCGACACGGTGATGCCGGGCCGTACGCTCACCCAGCACGCGGTCCCGACGACCTTCGGGCTGAAGGCGGCGGGCTGGCGGAGCCTGGTGCTGGACGCCCGCGACCGGCTGCGCGTGGTCCGCGCGGCGCTCCCCGCCCAACTGGGCGGTGCGGCCGGTACGTTGGCGGCCTTCGACGCGTACGGACGCGAGGCGTCCGCTCCGGTGGCGGGCGGGCTCCTCCCAGGCGAGGGCGGCGCCGAGCACAGCGCCGGGCTGCGGCTGCCGGCCGTCTTCGCCGCTGAACTCGGGCTGGCGGAACCGGCGTTGCCCTGGCACACCCTCCGTACCCCCGTCGCTGACCTGGCCGCCGCCCTCGCCTTCACGGCGGGCGCGCTCGGCAAGCCGGCCGCCGATGTCCTCACGCTCTCCCGTACCGAGATCGGCGAGGTGTCCGAGGGCGCGGGCGGCGGCTCCTCCGCCATGCCGCACAAGGCGAACCCCGTACGGGCCACACTGATCGCCGCCGCGGCCCGGCGCGCCCCCGCCCTCGCGGCGACGCTGTTCGGCTCGATGGCCGCCGAGGACGAACGGCCCGCGGGCGCCTGGCACGCCGAATGGGAGCCGCTGCGCGATCTGCTCCGCCTGGTGGGCGGCGCGGCGCGGGACGCGGCCGAACTCACGGAAGGGCTAAGGGTCCACGCCGGGGCCATGCGGGAACACCTGTATCTCACCCACGGGTTGATCGTCTCGGAGCGGCTGTCGGCCGAACTCGCCCCGCTCGTCGGCCGGGCCCGCGCGAAGGCGCTGCTCACCGAGGCCGCGCGGCGCTCCCGTACCGAGTCCACCACCCTGGCCGCGGTCCTCACCGCGGTGCTCGCGGACGAGCCGGGGCTCACGGGCCTGGACCTCGCCGAACTCACCGACCCCACCCGGTACACCGGCAGCGCCGGACCCCTCACCGACCGTGCCCTGGAGCGACGTTGACCACCTCGGACAAGAACGAGACCACCGCGACCCCCGCCGCGTCGCTGCACCATCGGGCCGAGGGGCCCGCCTCCGCCCCCCCGCTGTTCCTGGGCCCCTCGCTCGGCACCTCGCTGGCGCTCTGGGACGGGGTAGCGCCCGAACTCGCCGTCTCCCACCGGGTCGTACGGTGGGACCTGCCGGGCCACGGCGGCTCCGACGCCGGTCTGATCGGCCCCGGGGCGACGGTCGCCGATCTCGCGGACCTCGTGCTGGCGCTGGCGGACTCGCTCTCCCTGGACCGTTTCGCGTACGCCGGGGTCTCCCTCGGCGGCGCCGTCGGACTGCATCTCGCCACGCACGCCCCGGAGCGGGTGACGAGTCTGGCCGTGGTCTGTTCCTCCGCTCACTTCGGCGCCCGGGGGCCCTGGGAGGAGCGTGCCGCCCTCGCGCGCCGGGAGGGGATGGCCGGGATCGCGGAGGCGTCGCCGAGCCGCTGGTTCACCCCGGGGTTCACGGTGGAGACGCTGGTCGACGACGTACGCGACGCCGACCCCGCCGGGTACGCCGCATGCTGCGACGCGCTGGGCGCGTACGACATCCGCGACCTCCTTCCCTCCGTCACCGCGCCGACCCTGGTCGTCGCGGGCCGCGAGGACCCGGCGACCCCGCCCGCGCACTCCCGGGAGATCGCGGACGCGGTGCCCGGCGCCACGCTCGTCGAACTGCCGGGCGCCGCCCATCTCGCGCCCGCCGAGCGGCCGGACGAGGTGACCGCCGCGCTCAGGGCCCATCTCGGCGGCGCGCCGCCGAGCGGGATGCGGGTCCGCCGCGAGGTGCTGGGCGACGCGTATGTGGCGCGGGCGCAGGCCGGGACCACCGCGTTCACCGCGCGCTTCCAGGACTTCATCTCCCGCTACGCGTGGGGGGAGATCTGGACCGATCCGGCCCTCACCCGGCGCGAACGCAGCATGATCACCCTGACGGCGCTGGTGGCGGGCGGCCACCAAGACGAGCTCGCCATGCATGTACGGGCCGCACGCCGGAACGGTCTGACACCGGAGGAGATCGGCGCGGTGCTGCTCCAGTCGGCGGTCTACTGCGGTGTCCCCGCGGCCAATTCGGCGTTCGCGGTGGCCGGGCGGGTACTGGCGGAGGAGGACCCGGCGGGTTCCTGACCCACCATGACCGGCGCCGGGGGCGACGATCACATGCGCGCCGTCGGGACCGAGTTCAGCCCGAAGGCCAGGGCGTCGTCCCGGGGCTGCCGGCCTCGGGGCTGTTGGGCAGCAGATGGGTCAGCGCGATGAAGCTGTTGGTACGGGTGACGAACGGCTCGGCCCTGATCCGCTCCAGCACCGCCTCGAAGTGGTCGATGTCGGCGGCCCTGATGTGCAGCAGGGCGTCCGCCCCGCCGGTCACGGTCACCGCGGCCACCACCTCGGGGTAGGTGCGGGCGACCTCGGCGAGGCGCCGGGGCGGGCCCGCGGCGTCGCAGAACACCTCGACGTACGCCTCCGTACGCCAGCCGAGGGCCGCCGGCCGCACGATCGTGGTGAAGCCGGTGATCACCTCGGCCTCGCGCAGCCGGTCGACCCGCCGTTTCACCGCGGGGGCCGAGAGCCCGATGGACTGGCCGATCTCCGTGAAGCTGGTGCGCGCGTTCGCGACGAGCGCCGCGAGGATCTGCCGGTCGAGGTCGTCCAGCACCGGCTGCTGATAGGTCACCGAAGTCTCCGTCTCTTGTCATGCGAGGTCTGCTCATGCGAGGTCTGCTCATGCGAGGTCTGCCCTGCGCATCGTGCCGTGTCCCGCCGCGCCGATGTCCTTGACAGCACAGAAGCACACCAGGCAACATTCCATGAAGCAGAAAAACACTTTCACTATGCGGAAGTAGAGGTGGACTCCCCATGGCCTATGTCTCCCCGCCCTGGCGCGGCACAGAGCAGCGATTCGATGTGAATCTGTCCATCCTCTTCACCGAACTCCCCCTGCTGGAACGCCCGGCCGCCGCCGCGGCGGCGGGCTTCACCGCGGTGGAGCTGTGGTGGCCCTGGACCGACACCCCCACCCCGCCGCGCGCCGCACTCGACGATCTTCGCGCGGCCCTGGCGGACGCCGGTACCCAACTGGTGGGGCTGAACTTCTACGCGGGCCTGCTGCCGGGGCCCGACCGGGGCGCGCTCTCCGTACCCGGCGAGGAGTCCGAGCGGTTCCGCGCCAATGTGGAGGTCGCGGCCGAGTTCGCCGCCGCCACGGGGTGCACGGCGCTCAACGCCCTGTACGGGAACCGCGTACCCGGTGTGGACCCGGCGGCCCAGGACGCCCTGGCCCTGGAGAACCTGGTGCCGGCCGCCCGCGCGGCCCACGAGGTCGGGGCGCTCCTGCTGATCGAGGCGCTCAACCGGCCCGAGTCACCGGACTACCCGCTGGTCAGCGCCGCCTCCGCCGTCGAGGTCGCGGACCGGGTCAACGAGGCCACGGGCCTCGGCAACGCCGCGTTCCTGCTGGACCTGTACCACCTGTCGATGAACGGCGCGGACCTGGCCGAGGTGATCGACCGGTACGCCGACCGGACCGGCCACGTACAGATCGCGGACAACCCGGGGCGCGGCGCGCCGGGCACCGGGACGCTGCCGCTGGAGGAACTGGTCGGCCGGCTGCGCAAGACCGGTTACGACGGCTGGATCGGCCTGGAGTACAAGCCGGGCGACCGTCCGAGCGCCGAGTCCTTCGGCTGGCGCACCCCCTGATCCGGGCCCTCTGATCCCGGCTCCCTGATCCCGGCCCCCTGAACTCCGGGCGGCGGCGGCACCGACACCTGTACGGTCGCGCCCGGCACCGCCGCCGCCCGGTCCCACACGGTCGCCTCTCGCGTCGTACGGGCACCTCCCGCGTCAAGTGATGGCCAAAGCCTCTCCCCGTTGCCTCGCTCTTGGTGGACGATGGAACACTGAGCGCAATCGAACGGTGGGGGTCGTGATGAGTGAGAGTCTTCCGGTGCGCTGTCCGTCCTGCGGCAGCGGTCACACCTTCACGGCGTCGGTCTACCCCTGTGTGTGCGGCGCTCCGGTGACCCCGCCGCTCGCCCAGGGCGCGCCGGTGGAGCCCGCCACCCACCGCACCTGGGAGGACGAGTGGGTGACCGTCCGCTGCGACGAGTGCGGAACCGCGTGCGAGCAGCCACGGCCCGAACTGGGCTGCCCGTGCGGTGCGGTGCTGCGGATTCCCGTACGGACCAGGCCCGTTGACGAACTCACCGAACCGGCCGAACCCACCGAACCGGCCGAGCGGCCGGAGTCGCCGGAGCGGCCCCGAACCGCCGGGATCCCCGAGCGGCCCGCTCATATCCCGCTGCCCAGGACCGCCGCCTCGCCCCGCCCCGCGTTCCGCCCGCTGACGATCCGTACGTCCCACGACGCGGTGACGGCGGCCGGGCTCTATCTGCGCTGGCTGGGCTTCAAGAGCGTCGTCCAGGCGGACGAGCGGCCCGCCTCCGGCATCGATCTGCGCGGCCCCGATGTGATCGCCCAGGTCGACCCGACGATGAGCCCGGCGTCCGTGCGCTCCGTCGAATGCCTCTGGCTCAACGGGCTCAACGCGTCGGCGGTGAGCGTCTACTTCTCCCTGGCGGGGTACGCGGACGATGCCCGCGCCCGCGCCGACGACCTCGGGCTGCCGCTCTTCGTCATGGACCTCACCGGCTCCCCGAGACCGGTCAACGGCCCGGCGGACGAACTGGTCTCGGCCGGGGCATGACCACGGGACACGCGCACGCGGCGCCGCCCGTACGCCGTCATACTCGCTCCATGCCCCACCGTCCCCCGCTCGCGCGCCCCCCGCTCATCCGCCCCGCCGTCCTCACCGACCTGCCCGTCCTCCAGGACATCGAGGCGGCGGCGGGCGAGCCGTTCCGCGCGCTGGGCATGGCCGCCGTCGCCGACGACGCGCCGCCCTCCCTCGCCGAACTGGAGCGCTACCGGAGCGCCGGCCGCGCCTGGGTGGCCGAGACCGTGTACGGCGGGCCGCCCGTCGCGTATCTGCTCCACGACCCGGTCGACGGCGCCGCCCATGTCGAGCAGGTCTCGGTGCACCCGGACGCCGCCCGGATCGGTGTCGGCCGGGCGCTGATCGACCACCTGGCCGGGCGGGCCGCCGGCGACGGGTTCACGGCGCTCACCCTCACGACCTTCGCCGACGTGCCGTGGAACGCCCCGTACTACGCGCGCCTCGGCTTCCGTACTCTCACCCAGGACCAACTCACCGACGGGCTGCGGGAGATCCGCCGTGCGGAGGCCGCGCACGGACTCGACCGCTGGCCCCGGGTCTGTATGCGCCGCGCGCTCCCGGCACCGCTGCGGAAGAACTGAACGGGACCCGGTCGCTCACCCCGAGAAGCGCTCCCGCAGTTCGTTCTTCCTGACCTTTCCGCTGATCGTCATCGGGAAGCCGTCCACGATCTCCACCTGGTGCGGGATCTTGTAGTGCGCGAGCCGTTCCCGGCAGTACGCCACGATCTCGTCCCGCGACGGCGGATCCGCCGGGTCGCGTGGGATCACACAGGCCACGATCTCCTCGCCGTGCCGCTGGTCGGGGATCCCGATCACCTGTATGTCGGCGACCTTGGGGTGGCCGTACAGAAACTCCTCGATCTCGCGCGGGTAGATGTTCTCGCCACCCCTGATGATCATGTCCTTGATCCGGCCGACGATCTGCGCGTAGCCGTCGTCCCTGATGACCGCGAGATCGCCGGTGTGCATCCACCGCCCGGCGTCGATCACCTCGGCCGTGCGCTCCGGCTCGTTCCAGTAGCCGAGCATCACGCTGTACCCGCGCGTGCACAGCTCGCCCGGCTCGCCGCGCGGCAGCGTCACCCCGGTCGCCGGGTCGATCACCTTGACCTCGATGTGCGGCAGCGCCCGTCCGACCGTGCCCGTACGGCGCTCCAGGTCGTCGTCGCGCCGGGTCTGGAGGGAGACCGGGGAGGTCTCGGTCATGCCGTAACAGATGGACACCTCCCGCATGTTCATCTCGGCGACGACCCGCTTCATCACCTCGACCGGGCAGGGCGAGCCCGCCATGATCCCGGTGCGCAGGGAGGACAGGTCGTACGCGGCGAAGCCGGGGAGGTCCAGCTCGGCCAGGAACATCGTGGGCACGCCGTAGAGCGAGGTGCAGCGCTCCCGCTGGACCGCGTCCAGGGTCGCGGCGGCCTGGAACGACGGCGCCGGGATGACGACGCACGCGCCGTGCGAGAGGGCGCCGAGGTTGCCCATCACCATGCCGAAGCAGTGGTAGAACGGCACGGGCAGACAGACCCGGTCCTGTTCGGTGTAGCCGACCGTCTCCCCCACGAAGTAGCCGTTGTTGAGGATGTTGTGGTGGGAGAGCGTGGCTCCCTTGGGGAAGCCGGTGGTGCCCGACGTGTACTGGATGTTGATCGGGTCGTCGCAGGAGAGCCCTGCCTCCCGCTCCTTTAGCTGTTCATCCGTCACCTCCGCTGCCTCACACAGCAGTTGATCCCAACTCGGATCACCGATGTAGTGCACGGAGCGCAGTTCGGGGCAGCGTCCGCGCACCTGGTCGACCAGGGCGCGGTAGTCGCTGCTCCGGTGGGCGAGGGACGCGAACAGCACGGAGATCCCGGACTGGTCGAGGACGAACTCCGTCTCGTGCGCCCGGTAGGCCGGGTTGATGTTCACCATGATCGCGCCGATCCGCGCCGTGGCGTACTGCACGAGCACCCACTCCGGGCAGTTGACGGCCCAGATCCCGACCCGGTCGCCCTTGGCCACCCCGTGCCCGAGCAGCGCCCGCGCCAGCGTGCCGACCGCCGCGCCGAACTCCCGGTAGGTCCAGCGCCGCCCCGACACCACGTCGACCAGCGCCTCCCGGTCGGGGAAGGCGGCGACCATCCGGTCCAGGTTGGCACCGATGGTCTCGTGCAGCAGTTCCGTCGTCCCCGTCCCGTGCGTGTACGACCGCGCCGCCCGCCACGTCATCGCAGCTCCCCCTCGTCGTACTCCGCGCCGGAGCCCTCGGCCGTCCGCTCGCGCAGTTCGATGCGGCGGATCTTCCCCGACACGGTCTTGGGCAGTTCGGCGAACTCCAGCTTGCGGATCCGCTTGTACGGCGCGAGCAGCGCGCGCGAGTGGGCGAAGAGCACCTTGGCCGTGTCGGGACCCGGCTCCCACCCCTCGGCGAGGACGACGTACGCCTTGGGCACGGCGAGGCGCAGCGGATCGGGCGCGGGGACCACGGCGGCCTCGGCGACCGCCTCGTGCTCCAGCAGCGCGCTCTCCAGCTCGAACGGCGAGATCTTGTAGTCGGACGCCTTGAAGACGTCGTCGGAGCGGCCGATGTACGTGATGTAGCCGTCCGCGTCGCGCGACCCGATGTCACCGGTCCGGTAGTAGCCGCCCGCCATCGCCTCCGCCGTACGGTCCGGCTCGCCGTGGTAGCCGGTCATCAGGCCGACCGGGTGGGCGGCGAGGTCGAGACAGATCTCGCCCTCGGCGACGCCCGGTTCGCCGGTCACCGGGTCCAGCAGCTCGACCTTGAAGCCGGGGGTCGGCCGCCCCATGGATCCCGCCTTCAGGAGCTGTCCCGGCGAGTTGGCGACCTGGACGGCCGTCTCCGTCTGGCCGAACCCGTCCCTGACCGTCACGCCCCACTCGCGGCGTACGGTCTCGATCACCTCGGGGTTGAGCGGTTCGCCCGCCGCGACGGCCTCGCGCGGCGGGGTGCGCAGCAGCGAGAGATCGGCCTGGATGAGCATCCGCCAGACGGTGGGCGGGGCGCAGAAGCTGGTGACGCCCGCGCCGTCCATCTCCGCCATCAGCCGGGCCGGGTCGAAGCGGGTGTAGTTGTGGAGGAAGACGGTCGCCTCGGCGTTCCACGGCGCGAAGAGGTTCGACCAGGCGTGCTTGGCCCAGCCCGGCGAGGCGATGTTGAGATGGACGTCGCCCGGCCGCAGCCCGATCCAGTACATCGTGGCGAGATGGCCGATCGGGTACGAGACATGGGTGTGCTCGACGAGCTTGGGGCGGGCGGTCGTCCCGGAGGTGAAGTAGAGCATCAGCGGGTCGTCCCCGTGGGTGACACCGTCCGGCTCGAAGTCGGCGGACCGGTCGCGGGCGTCCTCGTACGCGTGCCAGCCCTCGGGGGCGCCGCCCACGGCGATCCGGGTGTAGCGGCCCGGGACGTCCGCGAACTTCCCGGTGTCCTCGGCGCGCACGATCACATGGGCGGCCCGGCCGCGCTCGACGCGGTCCCGCAGGTCGGCGGGGCCGAGGAGGGGCGTGGCGGGGATGACGACGGCCCGCAGCTTCATCGCGGCGAGGGCGGTCTCCCACAGCTCGGCCTGGTTGCCGAGCATGACGACGATCCGGTCCTCGGCCCGTACCCCCCGCTCGCGCAGCCAGTTCGCCGTCCGGTTGGAACGGGCGGCCATCTCGGCGTACGTGACGCGGGTACGGCTGCCGTCCTCCTCCACGATGTGCAGGGCGAGCCGGTCGTTGCCCCGCCCGTCGGGGCCCTCGGCGATCCGGTCGAACCAGTCGAGCGCCCAGTTGAAGCGCTCGGGGCGCGGCCAGGTGAACCCCTCGTACGCCGTCGCGTAGTCCTCGCGGTGGGCGAGGAGGAAGTCCCTGGCGGCCCGGAACCGGTCGGTCACGGTGGCGCCGGGCGGACCCGGGCGCCCGGTCGGTGTCCTTGCCGTCATATGTCCTCCTCATTGCGGGACCGTTCACTAACATCGTGTAATCAGTGACGCAGGTCTCACCACCCCCGGACGGGGGTGGTGGCGACGCGGGCGGAGGGAAAAGGCATGGCCGAAGAGGGCAGGGCCGAGACGGCCCGGCCGGCCGGCGCGGCCGATGTGGCCGAGGCGGTGGAGATGCGGGCCGCGCTGGGGCGGCTGCGCAGGACGACCGGGCTGCCCGTCGCCTTCGGCGGGCTCCTGCCCGAGTCGGGGCATCTGCGGATCGCCGAGCTGAACGGCACGGCGACCGGCGCGCTGCGCACCCTGGCGATCTCCTCGGGCAACGGCCTGGGCGGCAAGTCCATGGCCCTGTCACGGCCCTGCGCGGTCACGGACTACGCGGTGGCCCGCCACATCAGCCACGAGTACGACGCGGCGGTGGCGGCGGAGGGCCTGCGCTCGGTGCTCGCGGTGCCCGTGGTGGTACGGCGCAAGGTGCGCGGCGTCCTGTACGGCGCCCTGCGCAGCGCCCTGCCCATCGGCGAGCGCACCTTCGACGCGGCGGTGGCCGCCGCGCGCGACGTCGAACAGGCCCTGGTCGTACGGGACGAGGTGCGGCGGCTGCTCTCGGCGACCCGGGAACTGCCCGCGGGCCCCGGTGCCTGGGAGGAGGTCCGCGCGGCCCACAGCGAACTGCGGGCCCTGGCGCCGCGGATACTCGACACGGAGCTGCGCGAGGAACTGCTCACCGTCTGCGGCCGTCTCGCGGGCGCGGCCGGCCCCCCGGACGCCCGGCACGCTCAGCCGCCGCCGACGGCGCTGGCGCCGCGCGAGACGGACGTACTGGCCTGTGTCGCGGCGGGCTCGACCAACGCGAAGGCGGCCGAACTGCTGGGGCTGCGCCCGGAGACGGTGAAGGGCTATCTGCGCTCGGCGATGCGCAAGCTCGGCGCGCACACCCGGCTGGAGGCGGTGGTGGCGGCGCGGCGGGCGGGGCTGCTGCCGTAAGGGTGCCCGGCACACTCGAAGCGCCGTTGCTGCGCCGAGGCCGCCCGATGCCGACCGGGCGTACGGTTCTCAGTGTCAGCGCAGAACGGAGCCAGGTATGCCCGACCCCACCGAGATGCACATCGGCGCGCGCATGGCAGCCCGCCGAAAACTGGCCGGATACACACAGCGACAGCTCGCCGAGCACGCTCACCTGTCCCTCGGCGCGATCCGCAAGGTCGAGCGGGGCGAACGGCAGCCCACCGCGAGCATCTTGGCAGGAGTTGCCCGCGTCCTGCACGTCACCGTCGAAGACCTGACCGGCCAGCCCTACCGTCACCTTCCACAGGACCAGCAGGTGCATGCGCCCATTACCGAAGTGCGTGCAGCGCTGCGGCACTGGGACCTGCCCGGCGACTGGTTCGCCCCGCCCCGCTCCTTGTCCGATCTCCGCGCGGATCTCAGGACCGCGACCGATTACCGAGTCCGTGGCCAGCTCACCCGCCTCGGTGCATCTCTGCCCGCGCTCCTTGAGGAGTTGACCGCTTCCGTGCATCTGCGCACGGGCCGGGAGCAGCAACAAGCCGCACGTCAACTCACCCTCGCCTACGACCTCGCCCACACGCTCACCTACCGTCTCGGCTACCCGGACCTGCGTGGTCAGGTCGAGGACCGGCTTCGCTGGGCCGCAGACCTCGCGGGAGATCCCTTGCTGGTCGCGCTCGCGGAGTACAAGCGCGTGGAGACGTTCAAGTCGGCGCACGAGTACGGTGCCGGTCTGCGCGTCCTCCGTGCCGCCCGTGAGCAACTGGCGGACGAGGGCCAAGGACGCGGTACCGAGTTCGTGACGATTCTCGGTGGAATGCGGCTGAGGGAGGTCACCCTGGCGTCCAGACAACGCGACGAGGCGGCCACCGACCACCACTTGGAAGCGGCCCGGGCCCTACTCGACCAGTTACCGCGCGCCGAGGACCAGCGGCACCACAGCGTGGTGTTCGGCCAGGGCAACCTGGCCATCCACGAGATTCAGGCCCGGCTGGAGCTACAGCAAGCCGCAGAGGCCGACAGGGTCATCGACGACCATCAGACGCTGCCCGCTTCGGTCCCGCCCACGCGGATGAGCGCTTATCACATCAACGTCGCCAGGGTTCACATCGAGGCGGACCGCCGGGAAGAGGCGCTCAAGAACCTGCAAGAGGCGCGCAGGGCAGCACCGCAGGTGACTCGGTACAAGCCGATGGCACGGGACGCCGCGCTGCTGTTGACAATGAAGTACCGCCGTACGACCGAGGAGTTGAGGTCGTTGAGTACCTGGTTCGGCTTGGAGTAGTCAAGGGGGCTGCCACGGTCGAAGTACCCCATCTTGGGGTACTTCAGCCATTGCCCACCGGACAGTATGTGACGGACACCGCACACACCGTCACATGGAGCCGATCATGACGTCCCGTCACACCCATGCAGACCCTCCCGTCGCCGGGGAGGAGGCCAGGGACCTGGCCGCCATCGGAAGATGGCTGGTGAAGACCGCCGGCAACCCGGAGATCGCGCGGGCCGACTGGGTCGGGGGCCGTCCGGCCATGCTTCCGCTCGGCGTCCGCTTCGACGCCGTCAAGATGCCGCCGCCCCTGGTGCACGCGGCGACCGTGAGCACCGTACCGACACAGGTGTGTGCCGCCCTGGCCGACCTGCTCGGCGGTCCGGTGGTCTGCCACCCGGGCGTCTGGTACTACGCCCTGGTCCCGGCGGGGACGACGGAGACATGGCATTCGCCGTACGCGGTGGTCCTCGGCCGCGGGGCCTGGCTCGGCACTCCCCGGCCCGACCGCACCACACCGGGCCCCACGCTGCCGTACTGGGCTGTCCCACCGGAGAGGTCCGGCCGGCTCTGCGCGCCGGACGCCGTGGCCGACCTGCTCCGGGCGGGCGCGAAGCACCTGGAGCCGCCGGGGCACGCGGAGTTGTACCGGGCACGGCTGGACCATCTGGAAGCGTGCGCGTCGTGCGGCGCCGGCACGCTCTGCGACGCGGGTAAGGCTCTGCGCGAGGCGGCACGGGAGGCCCGCGATGCAGCACGGCTTCCCTGACCGCCCGCTGAGAGGCATCCGCTCCGAGGAACGAGAGGTGACGGTGGTCTGGCACGGGCCGCCCATCACGGGCGAGAACCTGCCCAGCACGCCGGGAGCCCTGGTCCCGTGCGCTCCCTGCTTCGCCGCCGCACTGTTCGAACTGCGCTCCGCGCACAGGTGCGAGGAGTTCACCATCGTTCGCGCCCACGGTTCCGGATTCGCCGTGACCACTCCGACGTCCTGCCCGTGCGCGTGCCGGACGGGCGAGATGCCGGAGGACGCGTGACCGCCGGGGAGGCGGCCCGGGGAACACCCGGGCGGCCTCCCTTCCGTCAACCGGTCCCGGTTACGGCGCCGTCGGCCGGCGGGCCGGGCGGGCCAGGGTGTAGCCGCCGATGCCCGCGAGCGCGCCGAGCACGCCCCCGGCGAGGGTCCAGAGCCAGCGGTCCGACCACCAGCCGGAGGACCAGCCGCCCTCCGGTTCGACGCCGGACGCGGCGAGCCTGGCGCCCTCGGCGGAGGCGCCACCGCCCTCCTGGGAGACGGTGGTGCGGCCGGGCGTCAGCGGTACGGACAGTGCGCCGTCGACCGCGTGGGCGCCGCCCTGGTCGGGGGTCTCGGCCTCGATCTCCGCCCGGACCGGCAGGCCGAGGTCCTTCTCGTCGGCGTTCAGGACGGTGAGCCGTACGTAGTAGCTGCCGGGGAGCGGATCGTTGGACCACGGCTCGGCCCAGGCCCGTACGGTACGGAGCACACAGCGCAGCTCGACCGTGTTCGCGTCAGCCGCGAGCGCCTTCGTCTGGGCGCCGTACACGCACGGCTGGCGGCGGCGCAGACCGTCGTAGACGTCCACCTGCCAGGTGGCCGAGCCCTTCCGCGCGGCGGCGGACTCGGGGAGCGTGACCTTGGCGGTGACGGTGGCGCGCTGCCCGGCGTCCACGGGGAAGACCCAGTAGAGGTAGTCGCCCGAGGAGCCGTCCGCCGTGGCCGTCTGTCCCGGGCGGAAGGCGGTGGCCGTACGGAACGACGTACCGGCCTCGGTCGGCGCCTGCGCGCTGTCGGAGTCGGTGGAGGGCGAGGGGGTGTCCTCGGCGACGGCGGCGCCCGCCGTGCCGAGGAGCAGCGCTCCCGCGAGCAGGGTCCCGGTGACCATGGACCGGGTGGCTCTGGTGGGTGTGAACAGACCGGCGATACGCATCAGTTGCTCCAGACGATACGAAGGCGCGAGATCCAGCCCCACAGCAGTCCGGCGAGCAGACCGGTGAGCGCCAGGACGCCGAGGAGCCACCAGCCGCGGCCGAGGCCGAACGCGGCGGCGTCGGAGGCCGTGTCGGGCGCGTCGACGAGGTCGACGGTCAGCTCGACGGGCAGGCCCGGGGTGGTCTTGACGGAGGCGGGCGCGGAGAACGCGTTGCTGACCTGGAGGCAGACCGTCTCGGCGGCCGGCTTCTCGTCGGCGTCGGCGTCGGCGCTCTCCGGCTTCGGGTAGCGCAGCCCGGCCGAGATCACGTCCGTACGTCCGTCGCCCGCCTCGGAACCGCGGACGATCTCGCGGCCGTGGACGGTCACGGCACGCAGCAGCACGCCGTAGTCCTGGTCGACGGCGCGGTCGGCGGCGATGCTCACCGAGGCGCGCAGTTCCTGGCCGGGGAGGACGTCCACGCGGTACCAGCGGTGCTCGGAGAACTTCTCGCGGTCGCTGTAGAGGCCGGGCTTGACGGTCGGGGCGTCGGCGCAGCGCGCGGCGCCCTCGGTCGCGACGGGGGTGACGACGGGGTCGGCGGCGCGGTCGACCAACTGGGTGACGCGGCGCGAGAGTTCGTCGGTGTGCTGGACGGAGGTGAAGGTGCCGCCGGTGGCCTCGGCGATACAGGTGAGCTGCCGACGGGTCTTGTCGTCGGGGACGAGGCCCAGGGTGTCGATGGTGAGGTGAATGCCCTTGGCGGCGATCTCGCGCGCGACCTCGCAGGGGTCGAGGGGTGCGCAGGTGTCCTCGCCGTCGGTGATCAGGACGATCCTGCGGGTGGCGCCGTCGTCCCCTTCGAGGTCCTGGGCGGCGCCGAGGAGGGCCGGGCCGATGGGCGTCCAGCCGGTGGGGGCGAGGGTGGCGACGGCGGTCTTCGCCTCCGTGCGGTCCAGCGGTCCCACGGGGTAGAGCTGCTTGGTGTCCTTGCAGCCGACCTTGGTGTCCTTCCCCGGGTAGTCGGCGCCGAGCGTGCGGATACCCAGTTCCACTTCCTGCGGAACGGCGTCGAGCACCTCGTTGAACGCCTGTTTCGCCGCCGCCATCCGGGACTGGCCGTCGATGTCGCGGGTCCGCATCGAGCCGCTGACGTCGAGGACGAGATCGACCTTCGGTGCCGGCTGACCGGTGGGTTCATCGGCGGCGGCAGCGGCGGGAGGAAAGAGCCCTACGGCCAGGGTGGCCACCAGACCGCACACGGCGGCTGCCGACCGTCTACTTATGATCATCGCCGGATGATAGTGATAACGCGCCCGAGGGAACAAACGGCAATTGACAGACCGTCAGCTCTGCATACGGAAGGTGACGGGCCGGTGTCTCCCGTGGTAGCGGGGGTGTACCTCAGGGTGATTTCGTGCATGGGAGCGCTCCCAGTGGTTGGATGACTGAAACCCGTGCCCTGCGCACCGATCAGGCCGGGTTCAGGCTGACTGGAGGTCGCACGATGGTGACGAAGGCACGCACGGGCCAGCCCACCCTGGAGGAGGTCGCGGCGCTCGCGGGCGTCGGCCGGGGCACGGTCTCCCGCGTCATCAACAACTCGCCGCGCGTGAAGGACACCACCCGGCACCTCGTCGAACAGGCGATCGCCCAGCTCGGCTACATACCCAACCGCGCCGCCCGCGCGCTCGCGGGAAGCCGTACGGACGCGGTCGCGCTGGTCATACCGGAGACCGAGAAGCGGTTCTTCGCCGAGCCGTACTTCTCCGACATCGTGCACGGCGTGGGCGACGGGCTCGCCGACACCGATCTCCAGCTCCTGCTGACCCTCGTCCGTACGGAGAGTGAGCGGCAGCGCTTCCTCCAGTACGCGCGGGCCCGCCGGATCGACGGCGTCCTGCTGGTCTCCGTACACGGCGACGACCCGCTGCCCGACCTGCTCGCGGAGATGGAGATGCCGACGGTCCTGAGCGGCCGGCGCTCCGGGGAGGAGTCCGTGTCGTACGTCGACTCGGACAACGTGGGCGGTGCCCGTGCCGCCGTGCGCCATCTCTGGGAGTCCGGGCGGCGCGCGATCGGCACGATCACCGGGCCGCTGGACATGTACGTGGCGCAGTGCCGGCTCCGGGGGTACGAGGAGGCCGTACGGGACACCTCGGGCGAGGGCCCGGGCCCCGGGCCCTCGTGGATCGCGCACGGCGACTTCACGGAGGAGAGCGGACGACGCGCGATGACGGAGCTGCTGACCCGCAACCCCGGCATCGACGCGGTGTTCGCGGCCTCCGACGTGATGGCGGTGGGCGCCCTGCACGCGCTGCGGGCGGTGGGCCGCAGGGTGCCCGAGGACGTGGCCGTGGTGGGGTTCGACGACTCCCCCATCGCCCGCCACACCGACCCCCCGCTGACATCCGTACGGCAGCCGGTGGAGGAGATGGGCCGCACGATGGCCCGGGTGCTGCTGGAGACGATCAACGACTCCTCGGCGGCCTGGCAGCACGTGGTGCTCCGTACGGAACTGGTGCGGCGCACGTCGGGGTGACCCGCCGGGCGGCGCCCCCCGCGTGGGGCGCCGCACCGCGCACTGGCCGATAACACCACTGACCGACGTCCCGCTTCCGCACCGGCCTTGACAACGGGCGACGCCTCGACAAGGCTCATGGGAGCGCTCCCACACCGGAGGAGGCGGTTCCCGACATCGCCGCCCCGCTCGGACTGCCGTAACCCGGCGCGGGGGCGCGACCCTGCCCAACAGGCGGGCTGAGGCGCCGTTCCGCCCCGCATCCGTGGGGGACGCGGGACGGAACGGCGCCCGACGGACCGCTCGTGGCGGTCGGGGCCTCCGAGAGCCTGGGCCATGACGGCCGGGCTCCCACGCGTTCAGGCCGCGGACCCGATCCGGGTCCGCGGCGCCCGCGCCCCGTCGTGGTGGATCGGCGTGCGCGCGCCCGTCAGGGAGCCGCCGCTGCCGCCCCGCCGGGCGGCGACGATCTCCGCCGCGATCGACAGCGCGGTCTCCTCGGGCGTACGGGCGCCGAGGTCCAGGCCGATCGGCGAGTGCAGCCCGGCCAGTTCGGCGCCGGTGAGACCGGCCTCGCGCAGCCGCCGGTCCCGGTCCTCGTGGGTCCGCCGCGACCCCATCGCGCCGACGAACGCGATGGGCAGCCGCAACGCCATCTCCAGCAGCGGCACATCGAACTTGGCGTCGTGCGTGAGCACGCAGAGCACCGTACGGCCGTCGACCGCGGTCCTGGCCAGATAGCGGTGCGGCCAGTCGACCACGACCTCGTCGGCGGCCGGGAAGCGGGCGCGCGTGGCGAAGACGGGGCGCGCGTCGCAGACCGTCACGTGGTAGCCGAGGAACTTCCCCGTGGAGACCAGTGCGGCGGCGAAGTCGACCGCGCCGAAGACGATCATGCGCGGGGGTTCGGCGCACGTCTCGACCAGCAGCGTCAGCGGCCGTCCGCACCGCGATCCGCGCTCGCCGATCAGGATCTGGCCCGTACCACCGGTGTCCAGCAGGGCGCGCGCCTCGTCCGCCGCCGTACGGTCCAGGTCCTGATGGCCGCCGAAGCCGCCCTCGTACGAGCCGTCGGGGCGTACGAGCAGGGCGCGGCCGAGCAGTTCGGCCGGGCCTTCGGTGATGCGCGCGAGCGCCGCGGGCTCCCCGTGCGCGGCGGCGGCGAGGGCCGCGGCGAGCACCGCGCCGAGCGGGGTGGAGGACCGCAGCGGGGTCACCAGGATGTCGATGACGCCGCCGCAGGTGAGCCCGACGGCGAAGGCGTCGTCGTCGCTGTAGCCGAACCGCTCCAGGACCGTGGCGCCGTCGCGCAGCGCCTGCCGGCACATGTCGTACACGGCGCCCTCCACGCAGCCGCCGGAGACGGAGCCGATCGCCGCGCCGTCGCCGTCGACGGCGAGCGCGGCCCCCGGCTGCCGGGGCGCGCTGCCGCCGACGGCCACCACCGTGGCGACGGCGATGTCGCGGCCCTGGCCGACCCACCGGTGCAGCTCCTCCGCGATGTCCAGCATGTCGGTCTCCTCAGGTGCCGGTGAGATGTTCCGGCCGTACGGGCGTCCGGTTCAGCTCCAGACCCGTCGCCGCCCTGATCGCGGCGAGGACCGCCGGCGTGGACGAGAGGGTCGGCGCCTCGCCGACGCCGCGCAGTCCGTACGGCGCGTGGTCGTCGGCCAGTTCCAGGATGTCGACGGGCATGCTCGGGGTGTCGAGGATCGTGGGGATCAGGTAGTCGGTGAAGGACGGGTTGCGCACCTTCGCCGTCACGGGGTCGACGATGATCTCCTCCATCACCGCGACGCCCAGGCCCTGCGTGGAGCCGCCCTGGATCTGGCCGAGGACGGAGAGCGGGTTGAGCGCCTTGCCGACATCCTGCGCGACGGCGAGTTCGACCACCTTGACCAGCCCGAGTTCCGTGTCGACCTCCACCACCGCGCGGTGCGCGGCGAACGAGTACTGGACATGGCCGTTGCCCTGTCCCGTACGGAGGTCGAACGCCTCGGTCGGACGGTGGCGCCACTCCAGCTCCACCTCGACCGCCTCGTCCTCCAGGACGTCCACCAGATCGGCCAGCACCTCGCCGCCGTCGGTGACGACCTTGCCGCCTTCGAGCAGCAGCTCTGCCGTGGCCCACGCCGGGTGGTACGTGCCGAAGCGGCGCCGGCCGATCTCCAGGACCCGCTCCCGCACGTGCTCGCAGGAGTTCTTGACGGCGCCGCCGGTGACATAGGTCTGCCGGGAGGCGGAGGTGGAGCCCGCCGAGCCGACCCGGGTGTCCGCCGGGACGATGGTCACCTGCGTGACCCCGAGTTCGGTGCGGGCTATCTGTGCGTGGACGGTGACCCCGCCCTGCCCCACCTCGGCCATCGCGGTGTGCACGACGGCGACGGCCACCCCGTTGATCACTTCGAGCCGTACGCGCGCGGTGGAGTAGTCGTCGAAGCCTTCCGAGAAGCCGACGTTCTTGATGCCGACCGCGTAACCGACGCCCCGGACCACGCCCTCGCCGTGCGTGGTGTTGGAGAGGCCGCCGGGCAGCGCCCGTACGTCCGCCTCCTCCCCCGCGAGGAGCCACTGCCGCTCGGGCGGGAGCGGCCGGGCCTTGACGCGGCGCAGCAGTTCGGCGACGGGCGCCGGGGAGTCGACCCGCTGGCCGGTCGGGAGCAGGGTGCCCTGTTCCATGGCGTTGATCCGGCGGAACTCCACCGGGTCCATGCCGAGCGCGGCGGCCACCTTGTCCATCTGCGCCTCGTACGCGAAGCACGCCTGGACGGCGCCGAAGCCGCGCATCGCGCCGCAGGGCGGGTTGTTGGTGTAGAGGGCGAGCGCCTCGATGTCGACGTCCTCAACGGCGTACGGTCCGGCGGAGAGGGAGGCCGCGTTGCCGACGACGGCCGGGGAGGACGAGGCGTACGCGCCGCCGTCGAGCACGATCCGGCACTTCATGTGCGTGAGCCTGCCGTCGCGGGTCGCGCCGTGCTCGTAGTGGAGCCGGGCGGGGTGGCGGTGGACATGGCCGAAGAAGGACTCGAAGCGGTTGTAGACCATTTTCACCGGCTTGCCGGTGCGCAGCGCCAGCAGGCAGGCGTGGATCTGCATCGAGATGTCCTCACGGCCGCCGAAGGCCCCGCCGACTCCCGAGAGCGTCATCCGGACCTTGTCCTCGGGCAGGCCGAGGACGGGCGCCATCTGCGCGAGGTCGGCGTGCAGCCACTGGGTGGCCACGTAGAGGTCGACGCCGCCGTCCTCGGCGGGTACGGCGAGGCCGGACTCCGGGCCGAGGAACGCCTGGTCCTGCATGCCGAAGACGTAGTCGCCCGTGATGATCACATCGGCGCGCCCGGCGGCCAGGGCGGCGTCGCCGCGGACGACCGGCTGGCGGTGCAGGACGTTGGGGTGCGGGACATGGCCCGCGTAGTGGTCGGTGCGGTTCTCGTGGATCAGCGGGGCGCCGGGGGCGGTCGCCGACGCCTCGTCGGTGACGACGGGCAGGTCGGCGTAGTCGACCCTGATCTTCGCGGCGGCGCGGCGGGCGGTCTCCGGATGGTCGGCGGCGACGAGGGCGACCGGTTCGCCGTGGTGGCGTACCTTGCCGTGGGCGAGGACGGGGGTGTCCTTGATCTCCAGGCCGTAGTGCTTGACGGCGGTAGGGAGGTCCTCGTACGTCAGCACGGCGTGGACGCCGGGAGTGGCCAGGGCCTGGGAGATGTCGATGGAGCAGATCTCGGCGTGGGCCACGGTGGAACGCAGGGTGTGGCCCCAGATCATGTCCTCGTGCCACAGGTCGGAGGCGTAGGCGAACTCGCCGGTGACCTTGAGGGTGCCGTCGGGGCGCAGCGTCGACTCGCCTATCCCGCCGCGGGTCCTGGAGCCCTGGGTGAGGCTGGTGGGGATGCCGGTGGTGGTGGCCATGGCTGTCACACCGCCTCTTCCTGGCGCGCGGCCTGCCGGGCGGCCGCGAGGCGGACCGCGTCCAGGATCTTCTCGTACCCCGTGCAGCGGCAGAGGTTGCCGGAGAGGGCCTCGCGGATGTCCCCGTCGCTCGGGGAGGGGTTGCGCTCCAGCATCTCGTCGGCGGCGACCAGCAGACCGGGGGTGCAGAAGCCGCACTGGACGGCGCCCGCGTCGACGAACGCCTGCTGGACGGGGGAGAGTTCGCCGCCCTCGGCGGCGTCGGTGCTGTCGGTGGCTCCGGTCTCGCAGGCACCCGCGCGCTTCCTGGCGTGGTCCGCCAGGCCCTCGACGGTGAGGATGTCCCGCCCCTCGGCCTGACCGGCCGCGACCAGGCAGGCGCAGACCGGGACGCCGTCGAGCCGTACCGTACAAGAACCGCATTCGCCCTGCTCACAGGCGTTCTTGGCGCCCGGCAGGCCCATCCGCTCGCGCAGCACGTAGAGCAGGCTCTCGCCCTCCCAGACGTCGTCGGCTTCCTGCTCGCGCCCGTTGACCGTGAAATGGACACGCATGGTTACGCAGCTCCTTCGAGTCCGCCGGGGCCGTGACCGGAGGCCCGGTACCGCTCCCAGGCCCAGCCGAGCTGGCGGCGGGCCATGATGCCGACCGCGCGCCGCCGGTACGAGGCGGTGCCGCGTACGTCGTCGATGGGGTTGCAGGCCGCCGCGGCGAGGTCCGCGAACTGCTTCGCGATCGACGGTGTGATGATCTTTCCGCTGTCCCAGAAACCGCCCTCGTCGAGCGCCGCGTTCAGGAACAGTTCGGCGTCGCGCGCCCGGACCGGGGTGGGCGCGGCGGAGCCGATGCCCGTCCTGACCGTACGGCTGTCCGGGTGCAGCGCGAGCCCGAAGGCGCAGACGGCGATGACCATCGCGTTGCGCGTGCCGACCTTCGAGTACTGCTGCGGTCCGTCCGCCTTCTTGATGTGGACCGCCCTGATGAGTTCGTCGGGCGCGAGCGCGTTGCGCTTCACCCCGGTGTAGAACGCGTCGATCGGAATGCGCCGGGAGCCCCGTACGGACACGGCCTCCACCTCGGCGCCCGCCGCCAGCAGCGCCGGGTGCGCGTCGCCCGCCGGGGAGGCGGTGCCGAGGTTGCCGCCGACGCCGCCGCGGTTGCGGATCTGCGGGGAGGCGACGGTGTGCGAGGCGAGCGCGAGGCCCGGCAGCTCGGCACGCAGGTGCTCCATGATGTGGGTGTACGGGACGGAGGCGCCCAGCGCGACCTCCTCCGCGCCGACCTCCCACTCCCGCAGTTCGTCGATGCGGTTCAGGTCCAGGAGCTGGTCCGGTCGCCGGTGGTCGAAGTTGATCTCGACCATGATGTCCGTGCCGCCCGCTATGGGGACGGCGCCGGGATGCTCGGCCTTGGCGGTGAGCGCCTCCTCCCAGCTTCCGGGGCGAAGGAAGTCCATGAACGGCTCTCTTCCCGATCGTCGCGATCGTTGTCGCCGGGCCCGGGGACGGCCGGTCCTCGCACAGGGTGGCGCTTGAGTGGCACGCGGGTGGTGCCGGTGCACGGGTGGGCGCAGGGTGGCAGGTGAATGGCTGAAGCTCCGAAGCGCTTCTCACCAGTACACAGGCCGCCGACGCCCCCGGTGCAGTCACCGAAAACATGAAGGAGTTGGCTGGTCCACCACTCCGTCTTGTAGATTCGAACGAATGATGGGATGCCGGTAACCGAAAGGCCTTCCCGTCGAAACGTAAGACACTTCCGTCGGGGCGGCAGCTCCGAGAGGGCGCCCCCCGGACGACGGACGAGGAAAGAGATCGGCGGCGACACGATGCGGCTGCGCGCACTGCTGGAGACCGACGCGCTGGGGCTGCGGCTGCTCGGCGGCGAGGACGAGCTGAACCGGGCCGTACGCGGGGTGATGACCACCGACCTGCGCGACCCGAGCCGCTATCTCTCGGGCGGCGAGCTGGTCCTCAGCGGCCTCGCCTGGCGCCGGGCGGCCGAGGACTCGGAACCCTTCGTCCGCATCCTCGCGGTCGCCGGGGTCGCCGGGCTCGCGGCGGGCGAGGCGGAGCTCGGCGACATCCCCGCCGACCTGGTCGCGGCCTGCGCCCGGCACCGGCTGCCGCTCTTCGCGGTGCACGAGAAGGTCGCGTTCGCCACGATCACCGAGTACGTGGTCCGCCAGGTGTCCGGGGAGCGCGCCGGTGATCTGGCGGCGGTCGTCGACCGGCACCGCAGGCTGATGACCTCGGGCCCGGCGGGCGGCGGCCCCGATGTGGTCCTCGATCTCCTCGGCTCGGATCTCGACCTGCGGGCCTGGGTGCTCTCCCCCACCGGCCGGCAGATCGCGGGATCGGGCGCACCGCTCCCCGCTGCCCGGGGAGCCGCACTCGCGGGCGACCACCTCTCGGCCACCCGCGCGGGCCTCAGGAGCCCGCACCGTACGGCCGTCGACGGTACGGCGTACTCCCTCTTCCCGGTCCGTACGCAGGGACGGGACGCGGCCGAGCCGCGCGGGGCGGCGCTGGCCGACTGGCTGCTCGCGGTCGAGGCGGACGCGGGCGACTGGCCGGAGGCCCGGCTCGATCTGCTCCAGGGCGTCACCCAGCTCATCGCGGTCGAGCGCGACCGGCGGGACACGGCCCGTACGGTACGGCGCCGGCTCGCCCAGGAGGTTCTGGAGCTGGTCCAGGCGGGCGCGGCCCCGGCAGAGATCGCCGCCCGGCTGCGGGTGGCGGCCCCGGTCCTGCTGCCGGGACTGAGCGGTACGGCGCCGCACTGGCAGGTCGTGGTGGCGCGGATCGAGTGGGCACAGGACGGCGGGGGCGACGCGTCCGGCGCCCCGGTGGTGCAGTCGCTGCTGGAGGAGATCCTGGTGGGGGCGGCCGGTCCGGCCGGTACGGCGGGCGTCGACTCGGCGGACCGTATCGCCGTGGGCCACATGGGTGAGGAGGCGATCGCGCTGGTACCGCTGGCGATGGCGGAGGAGGGCGCGGCTCCGGGGGCTTCGGCTTCCGCTTCGGGGGCTCCGGCTTCCGGGTCGGCTCCAGCGGCTCCGGCTTCCGCTCCGAGGGCGGCTCCGGGGGCGGCTTCCGAGGCCGGTCCGGTGCCGGAGGACCCCCGGCTGCACGCGGACACGCTGCTGGCCGCCGTACGGGCCCCGCTCGCCGCGGGCCTCGGCGACGACGGCCGGCTGACGCTCGGCGTGAGCGCCGCGGTTCACTCGGCCGAGGGGCTCAGGGGCGCCCTGGAGGAGGCCCGGCACGCCCGCCGCGTGGCGGCGGCCCGGCCGGGCCGCGTCTGCGCGGCGGGCCACCACGAACTGGCCTCGCACGTCCTGCTGCTGCCGTTCGTACCCGACGACGTACGCCGGGCCTTCACCGCGCGGCTGCTCGACCCGCTGCGCGACTACGACCGCCGGCACCGCGCCGAGCTGATCGCCACGCTGGAGGCGTTCCTCGACTGCGACGGCTCCTGGACGCGCTGCGCGGCGCGACTCCATCTGCATGTGAACACGCTGCGGTACCGGGTGGGCCGGATCGAACAACTGACGGGCCGTGACCTGTCGCGGCTGGAGGACAAGCTGGACTTCTTCCTGGCGCTGCGCATGACCTGAGGCGGCGGTGGACGCGGCCTCGGCCGCGCGGACCACGCCCGGCGTCGCATCGTGTTGACCGCCGTCACCCGAAACGGCCACGGAGCGCTCAGCCGTCGGGCCCGGCCGGAGCGGAGACGGGCGGCGGCTGCCGGGGGCACCGCGGGACGGGGCGATCCGCCCAGGTGACAGCCCTGACGGCGGGTGGGCCCGGGCCGTACGGCCGTATCGGAGCCCCTGGTCGGCACCGGCGCCGTGCTCCCCCGGTACCACCGCCGGAGCCCCGGTGTTTGTGAATTCTTTCACCTGACCTATTGGCCCGGCGTGCTGATCCATGCTGAGATGCGTCCACACTCAACAGCACAATGGCGCGCTAGGGGAGGGCAATGTGGCGTATACCGCCATGTCTGGTTCCGGAACCACCGCTGGTGACGACCCACTCCAGACCGCGGTATGGCGGCTGCGCTCGCGCGGTTGTTGGACCGACGCAGCGGTCCTGCTGACCCCCCACGCCCACTCCCCCGGCCCGGCGCTCCAGCGGGCCGCGCTGCTCGTGGAGCGCTGCCTGTTCACCGGTGAGGGCTGGCCCGAGGCCGAGGACGCGCTGCGCGCGGCGGAGGCCACGGCCCGCGGGGACGGTGAGCGGGGCGCCGCCGCGTGCGAACGCGGCCATCTCGCCTACGCCTCGACCGTCCTCGGTGTCCGGGACCGCGCGGACGAGGCCCGCTCGGCCCTGGGACGGGCGGCGGCGCTGCTGGACCCGACGGCGCCGGGCCGCGCCCTGCTCGACTTCCGGCGCGGGCTGGTGGCCGAACACCTCGCGGACTCACCCCAGTCGGCGCGCGCCGCGTACCGCCGCGCCCACGCAGCGGCGACGGCGCACGGCCAGACGCTGCTGCTCTCCTTCACCTGGCGCCATCTCGCCGGACTGGCCCTGCGGGAAGGCGAGTTGGCCGAGGCGCGGCACGGCTTCGGCGAATCGCTCCGTATCCGGGAGGAGTTGGGCTACCTCGTAGGTACGGCGCCGGCCCTGGCCGCGTTGGCCGACGCGGAACCCGAACCGGAGGCCACCCGCCTCCGCGCCGAGGCGAGCCGCCTGTTCCGTCTTCTGGGCGGCGTCCCCACCTGGCTGGCGGACCAGTTGACGCCCACACCGCCGGCCCCGGTGGTCTGAGAGGCTGCGGTCCATGGAGATCGGTGACGACGAGTACGTCTGTCGTGTGTGCGGCTACGACTACGAGGAACGTCCCGAAGGAATGGCGGTGACGGACTCGCCGTGGGCGCGGGCCCGTACCAAAAGACCCTAGGCGGAGGCCCGTACCACCAGTTCGGGCCGTACCCACGCGTCCGCGCCGGTCAGTGGTTCCTCGCCCGCGCGCAGCCGGGCCACCTGTTCGACGGCCAGCCGTCCCAGTTGCCGCTTGTCGAGGTGGAGGGTGGTCAGGGCGGGTTCGACGAGTTCTCCCAGGGAGAGCCCGTCGAAGCCCATGACGGCCAGGTCGTCGGGTACGCGCCGGCCGTGGCGCCGGGCGGCGCGTATCGCTCCGACGGCGATCAGGTCGTTGAAGCCGAAGACCGCGGTGACCTCGGGCCGTACGTCCAGCATCCGTTCCAGCCCGGCCTCGCCGCCCGCGACACTGTGGTCGGGGCAGAGCACGATCCAGCTCTCGTCGAGGGGCAGACCGTGCCGGCGCACCTCGGCGAGGAACGCCTCGCGCCGGGGGCCGGGGGCGTCCGGCCGGTCGCCGTCCAGCATGCCGATCCTGCGGTGCCCCGCCCGGACCAGATGGGCGATGCCCTGCTCCAGGCCCGCGGCGGCATCGATGCCCACGGCTGCGAACCGGGTCTGCTGCGGGCCGCGTTCCAGCAGCACGAGCGGCACACCGCCGAGGTGCCTGGCGAGGGCGTCGTCCTCGTTCTTGAAGTAGCCCACGACCGCGTCCGCCTGATGGGACAGCACGTCGAGGGCCTCCCGCTCCCTGGCGTCGTCGGTGCGGGAGTCCCACACCACCACCTGCCAGCCGCGCTGCTCGGCGGCCTCCAGCACACCGGCGGCCACCTCGGGGAAGAAGGGGTTCATCAGGTCCGGGATCACCAGACCCGCCGTCACCGCCCCCTTGCGGACGAGGCCCCGCGCGAACCGGCTCGGCCGGTAGTTCAGCAGGCGTGCGGTCTCCAGCACGCGTGCCTTCGTGGCCGGGTCGATCTCTCCCTTGTTGTTGACCGCCCGGGAGACCGTCTGGCGTGACACCCCGGCCAGTCGTGCGACATCGTGGATCGTGGCCCGGTGGTGAGGGCCGTCAGGCTCGTCGATCGTGGCTCCCGTTGCTGGTTGTCGGCCCACACGCTGTGCACTGTAGCCGGTGACGACGGCGCCGGCGCCGGGTGGCCCGTGGAGGAAACCCGGGCAATTCCCGGTCGCCGTCGGCCGGTTACGCGCATGGTCGTCCTGGTGTCGCGGGCGGTCACATCTTGGTCGCTCCCGCGGCGAGGTCCCGCAGGAAGTGCCGTGCCCCGATCAGGAAGACGACGATCAGCGGGATGACACTCATCAACGCCCCTGCCATCACGACGGCGTAGTCGGTGTTGTAGGCGACGTTGAGGTTGGCGAGGGCGACCTGGAGGGTGAGCCGGTCGGGGTCGACCATCACGACCAGCGGCCAGATGTAGTCGTTCCAGATCTGGATGAAGGTGAAGATGCCGAGGAAGGCCAGCGCGGGCCGGAAGAGCGGCAGCGCGATCTGCCAGTACAGCCGGAAGAAGCCCGCGCCGTCGATCCGTCCGGCGTCGAGGAGTTCGTCGGGCAGCGAGTTCTGCGCGTACTGGCGCATCCAGAAGATGCCGAAGGCGTTGGCGGCGCCGGGGATGATCAGCGCCTTCAGTGTGCCGGCCCACCCGAACTCGGCCATGGTGACGAACTGCGGCACCAGCGAGAGTTGCGCGGGGATCATGTACGTCGCCATCAGGGCGCCGAAGAGGAGCTTCTTGGCCGGGAAGTCGTACTTGGCGAAGGCGAAGGCGGCCAGCGAGTCGAAGAACAGCACCAGCACCGTTCCCGTCACGGCGACCACGACGGTGTTGAACAGCGAGGTGAAGAAGTCGATGCGGTGGATCACCTCCTGCATGTTGTGCAGCAGTTGGGTGCCGGGCACCAGCTTGGGCGGGTAGCTCAGGATGTCCTGGGTGGTGACCGAGGCCATCACCACCAGCCAGTAGAAGGGGAACATCGAGACCAGCACCCCGAGGATCAGGGCCACCCGGACCCAGATCCGGGCCGCCCTGCTGCCCGCGCCGATGGCGAGCCCCGCGTGGGAGTTCGTACGGTCAGCGGCCATTGCGGGCCCCCTTGCGCAGGGTGATGCCGCGCCGGTCGTCGCGGTCGGAGCCGGACACCAGCCGCCAGTTGATGATCGCGAAGAGGGCGATGAGCGCGAACAGGAGCCAGCCCATCGCGGCCCCGTAACCGAACTGGAGGTCGTTGAAGGACCTCTGCCACAGATAGAGCACGATGGTCATACCTTCCTGGCCGGGCCCGCCGGTGGATCCCGGGTCGTCCGAATAGAAGAGCACTTGGGGCTCGGTGAAGATCTGCAGACCGTTGATGGTGGAGGTGATGACGGCGAAGAGGATCACCGGCCGCAACTGCGGGACCACGACGCGGAAGAGGAGCTGCCGGCTGTTCGCGCCGTCGACCCGGGCGGCCTCGAAGAGTTCGGTGGGGATGGCCTGCAGACCGGCCAGGAAGATCAGGGCGTTGTAGCCGACCCACCGCCAGATGATCATGATGGAGAGCGCCGACTTGATGCCGAGCGAGGAGCTCAGCCAGCCGACGCCGTCCAGCCCGACCGCCTTGAGCAGCGAGTTGGCCAGCCCGGTCTGGGCGAAGACCGAGCCGAAGACGATGGTCATGGCGACCATCGACGTGACGTTGGGGATGAAGTACGCGACCCGGTAGGTGGCGGAGAACCGCACCTGCGAGTGGAGCAGGAAGGCGAGCCCCAGGGAGAGGAAGAGCATCGGCACCGTGGAGAGGAACCAGATCTCGAAGGTGTTGAGGATCGCGTGCCAGAACACCGGGTCGTGGAGCAGCCAGTAGTACTGCTGGAGCCCCACGAAGCGCATGTCCCCGATGCCGTCCCAGTCCTGGAAGGAGAGGTAGAGCGAGAAGAAGACGGGGAAGGCGCCGAACGCGGCGAAGAGCAGGTAGTACGGGGAGATGGCGAGGTACGACGGCAGATGGCGCCGCCACCGTGCGCGCGGCCCTCCGGTGCCGGTACGGCGGTTGCCCGCCCCCTTGCCGCTGTCGGCCGCGGGGGCCTTGGCCGCTTCCGTCATGCTCGCCATGTCAGCTCACCCCCCGCTGGGTCAGGGCGGTTTCGGCGGCGTTCATGGCGTCCCGCCAGGCCTTGTCGGGGTTCTTGCCGAGCGTTTCCACGTTGGTCAGCTCCTGGAAGACGGGGGTGTTGGCGGTCGCCTCGTAGGGGCTGGAGTAGATGACCGGGGCCTTCTCGGCGGCCGGGCCGAAGACGTCGACGGGGATCTGGCCGCCGAAGAAGGGGTCGGGCTTGCGCATCTCGGACGTGGTGTAGACGGCCGGGGTGGTGGGGAAGAGCGCCATCTCCTGGTAGCTCTTCAACTGGTTCTCGGGGCCGAGCATCCACTTCAGGAAGGCGAACGCCCCTTCCGGGTCCCGGCAGTAGCGGGTGATGCCCACGTAGGAGCCGCCGTAGTTGGTCGGCCCGGCCGGCATCGCGGTCAGCCGCCAGGACCCGGAGGTCTTCGGCGCCACGTTCTTGAGGCCGTTGATGCCCCACACCGCGTTGAGCAGGGAGGCGACCCTGCCGCCGCTCACGGCCGCGTTGTAGTCGGGCTGGTTGTCCAGGAACCCGGCGCTGAGCCCCTGCCGGTGTGCCTCCACGGCCACGTCCCAGGCGTGTTTGACGTGCTCCTGGTCGCCGATGAAGCGGTCGTCGGCGTCGACGAACTGTCGCGGGCTCTGGTACAGGACCATCCGGAAGATGTAGCTGATCTGGGAGACCAGGAAGGGCTTGCCGGGCGCCTTGGCCTTGAGGGTCCGGCCGGCCGAGAGGTACTTCTCCCAGGTGGAGGTGGCCTCGGCGACCTCTCCCGGCTCGGTGGGCAGTCCGGCTTTCGCGAAGAGGTCCGGACGGTAGTAGAGGGCGGTGGGGCCCGCGTCGAGCGGGAAGCCGATCAGCCGGCCGGACGGGCTGATGCCGCTCTTCCACTTCCATTCCAGGTACTGGTCCTCGATGGCCCCCGCGCCGAGGTCCCGCAGGTCCAGGAACTCCTGTTCGTCCGGGAAGAACTCCGAGATGCCGGAGTTCACGCAGGCCAGGTCCGGTACGTACGCCTGGGCGGCCATGCTGGTCCGCAGCTTCGACTTGTAGTCGCCGGCGATCGGCGAACCCTTCACCTTCAGTCCGGCCACCCCGGGCACGGACCGCGCTGAGGCGGCGAGCAGCTTCTCGCTCAGTGCTCCGTTCCAGTACCAGATGCTCAGATGGTCGGTGCCCGCTGAGGCCGAGCCGTTGCCCGCCCCGCATCCCGACAGGCCCAGCAGGGCGGCGCCCGCGCCCCCCAGGGAGGCGCCCAGCAGACGCCTGCGGGACATCGTTCGGTGTTCCATGGGCTCGCACTCGCTTTCCGGACACGGCTCGGCCAGGGCATGGCGCCGATCCGGCCCGCTGACGGGGTGAGGAAGTATGTGACGACTCGGCTCTGACAACGATGTCGGCGGTGATTCCTGGGCTCTGGCCAACAGCGTCTCGGGGTCCGTGAACGTTCACGTGAACGTTGCCGTTGAGTATCGGCGCGGCCGAAAACCAGTGTCAAGAGACGTGCAACGCCTATGTGGCCGTCATGTCGTCGGCTATGCGGTCGGCTGTGCCGTCGTCACCGCGGACCACCCGGCACGACCCCGCCGCCCCGCCTCCACCACGGCGGATCCCCGTGCCACGAGCGCCACAGGGCCGCGTACGCGCCGCCCCGAGCCCACCAGCTCGTCGTGCGTGCCCAGCTCGGCGAGACGGCCGCGCCCGTTCCGCGAGGCGCGCGGTCGCCGGGTCGAGGAGGGCGGTGGCCTCGGAGGCGGCGACGACAGCCGCGCATACCTCCGCGTCCGTGGCCCCGGTGCGGCGATCGGCGGATTGTCCCGGTCGGCGCCGCCGCCGTGCCGGTGTGTTCGGGTTCCAGCTCCAGCGTCACCGCCCCGACCACGAACAGCGCCCCGTCGGTCAGGGGTGCCGGGGCCTGTACACGTCGCCTAATCCCCGCACCCCGACGACACCTCCGTCACACACGCCCACACGCATCCGCACGACCTCCCCACGTCCTCGTCACGGCCCCCTCACGAACATGCCTCTGGCACGTGACCGACTCCGGAGCACAAGGGAGATTCCACTACAAAGGCAGGCAACACCCCCGCACCGGAGGGGATCACGACGCGCGCGTAACGATGCCCAACGGCCACAAAAGGGAAACGCTGCTGAATTCCCGTCAGATGTCAGAAACAGAACAGAACGACCTGGCCGGAGGCACATGCCCTGGTGATAAGATCACCAGGCTTGCCAAGTGGCGCCAAACCCGCTATGGCATAAAGGAAAGTCAGCGCATCGGCCCAGAAATCCGCCACCCCGGGGAGAACTATGCCATTAGCCGGGCCTTTCAAGGCAGTCCGGCAGGCGAGCGTGCGCGGCCTATTCCGTTTGTCTGTGACCGCGAGCCCTTTTCAACGCACACTCCAGACATTCAGTACCCGGTGGCCCACTCGCCCGAAGAGAGCCTTATGACGCAATACTTTCAGGATCCAGCGATTTGGGGTTTGATCGCCGGCACTCCTGTCGCCGCAACCGCGATCATTCGCGGCAGAAGGTCGATTGCCGAGCTGAGAAAGGAGAAACAGGAACTCAAGGCGCACTACGCGAACCTCGAAGAGCATTACACCGAGGCCGTCGAAGAGGCCAAGGACAGGGCGGAAGAGGACACCAAGACCGCGCTGAAGTCGGCGATGCGAACGCTTCAGGGGCTGGCGAGCGAACAGCAACTCGCGATCACCAAGCTTCAGGACAAGTACGGAGAACTCCAGATTCTCCAGGACCTCCTCGACATCGACCACATGAACTCGCAGTTCGCACGGCGCGCGCAGTCCATCGCCGTTCTCTGCGACGGCTGGCTGGGCCGGCAGCGGTCCGCCGCGTCGCTCTACGACGTGGTGCGCAGCGCCAAGGGTCGCATTCGCCACTTCACCCGTGTGGAGATCCGGGCCCAGAGTAACTTCGCCATCGTCAGCCGGGCCGTGGAGCCCGTCGCGCTCACGCTCGCCGAACTCCTCGACAACGCCACCAGTTACTCCGCGCCGGAAACGATCATCGAGATCAATATCCGGCCCGTGCCCAAGGGCGTCTGCATCGTCGTCGACGACGCCGGTGTCGGTATGAACGAGGAGGAGAAGAGCAGGGCGGCGAAGCTTCTGTCGAGTGAGCGTTCGCCCGGTGTCTCCGGTCTCGGCAATCCGCCGCAGTTCGGTTTCACCGTGATCGGCGTGCTCGCCGCTCGGTACGGCTTCACCGTGTCCGTGGATTCCACCTCGCCCTACGGCGGGGTGCGCGCGGTCGTGCTCCTCCCCGACGAGTTGCTCACCGCCATGCCGGATCCCGAGTCCAGGCCCGCTCCCCAGCCCGAGCTCAAGCCCGCGCCCCGTCCCGCGCCCCAGCCCGAGCCCAAGGAGTTCCCCACCGTGGCCGCGTCCTCCCCGATGCCGCCCGAAGAGACTCCGGCGGCCCCTTCGACCACCTTCGGCGGGCTCCCGAAACGCCGTCGCAGAGGCGCGATATCGATCGTTCCGTCAGCCGAGAGCGAAGAGGTGCCGGCTCGTGACAGCGAGCAGGCGGCTTCCGTGATGGGCGCGTTCCAGCGCGGAACGCAATCAGGCCGTCGTTTCAACAACGCAAGCAGTGAAGGGCATGAGAATCAGTGAATTACGATCTGTCATGGATGCTTGACAGTGCTCTGGAAGTGCCCGAAGCGCGTCACGCGATTCTCGTCTCCGCCGATGGTCTCCTCATGGCGCGGTCCAAGGAGGTCGGCAAGGACCACGCCGACACCGTCGCCGCCGCGATGAGCGGTATGCAGTCGCTGAGCCGCACACTGGCGGAATTCTGTGGCACCCCGCCGAACAACCGGGCGCAATGGCGTCAGACGGTGGTCGAGTTCGACCACGGCTGGGCGTTCCTCATCTCGGCCGGCGAGGGCGCCTACCTCGGTGTCTCGGCGACTCCGGAGGTGGACATGGCCGAGATCACCTTCCGCATGCAGCAGCTTGTCGGCCAACTCGGCAAGGCCTTGACCAGTCCCCCTCGCGAGATTGCTGACACGAAAGCATGACCACACCGGAAGAGCCGGATCAGGAACCAGAAGCCCCGCAATTAGTACGTCCGTATGTCATCACCAACGGCCGCAGTCTGCTCGATGACCACGAGTTCTCACTGATCACGCTGGTCACGACGGCTCAGGACGCCCCCAGAGCGGGACATCTCGATCCTGAGAAGCGCGATCTTCTGGAGTTGTGCGCGGGCGGCCACCTCTCCGTCGCCGAGATAGTCGGACACACCCAGCTTCCCGTCGGGGTCGTGAAAATCCTGCTGTCCGATCTCACGCAGGAGGGGTATCTCGTCACGCGTGCCCCCATACCTCCCGCGAAGCTGGTCGAGCGGCACATACTTGAGGAGGTGCTGAATGGCCTTCAAGCCCGTTTTGGATGACGGTGTCTATCTACGTGAGTCGGTGCAGACCGCGGCGAAGATTCTTGTCGTCGGGCATTTCGCCGTCGGCAAGACGACATTCATCGGGACCATGTCCGAGATCCCTCCGCTGCGCACCGAAGAGGTGATGACGCAGGCGGGCGAGGGGGTCGACGACCTCAAGGGCACCCCCGGCAAGACCACCACGACGGTGGCGATGGACTTCGGCCGCCTCACCCTCAGCGACCGGCTGGTCCTCTACCTGTTCGGCACGCCGGGACAGCAGCGCTTCGTCCAGGTGTGGGAGGACATGACCCGTGGCGCCCTCGGGGCCCTGGTCCTGGTCGACCCGGAGCGTCTGGAGGAGTCCTTCCCCGTGATGGACCTCGTCGAGCACTACGGGATCCCGTACGCGATCGCGGTGAACCGATTCGACGACCGCCCGAACCACGCGGACCAGGAGATACGGGAAGCCCTCGATCTGCTCCCCGAGACACCCCTGGTCAACTGTGACGCGCGTGACCAGCGTTCCTCGGCGAACGCCCTCATCAGTCTCGTCCGTTACCTTCAGTCACGTCTCAACTAGGAGTCCGGCAGATGCAATCCCCTTCGGAGTTCCCCGCACCGCCACCGGGTTGCCCAGCGCACAACAGCGGCCGGGGAGTCCCCCTGTACACGCCGGAGTTCGTGAAGGACCCGGCCACGCACTACTCGTACATGCGGAACTTCGGCCCCGCGGCGCCCGTGGAACTGGCCCCCGGCGTCGAGGCGTCACTGGTCACGGACTACGCCGCCGCGCTCCATGTGCTCCAGAACCCCGACATGTTCGTCCGGGACTCGCGGCGCTGGCGCGCCCTCAACGAGGGCCGGGTGCCACTGGACAGCCCTGTCCTGCCGATGATGGCGTACATGCCGGGCCCCCTCCTCACCGACGGAGCCCAGCACCTGAGGCTCCGTCAGGCGGCGACCGACAGTCTGGCGCGGATCGACACCCACCGGCTGACCCGCATGGTGGAGCGCACCGCCACCTATCTGATCAGCCAGTTCAGCGGCCGTGGCAAGGTCGACCTGGTCAGCGAGTACGCGCAGGTGCTGCCCCTGCTCGTCTTCAACGATCTCTTCGGCTGCCCCGGTGAGCTGGGCGACCGTATGGTGTTCGGCATCTCCGGCATCTTCGACGGGGTCGACGCGGCGAAGGCGAACGAGGTCCTCCAGGAGGCCCTGATCGAGCTGGTGATGCTGAAGCGGTCACAGCCGGGCGACGACATCACCTCGTGGCTGATGCAGCATCCGGTCAAGCTGACCGACGAGGAGATGATCCCGCAGATCCTCCAACTCATCGGCGGTGGCACGGAGCCGCTGTCGAATCTCATCTCCAACTCGCTGCGGGTCCTGCTCTCCGACGACAAGTACGCGGACGGGGAGCACTCCGGCAGTCTGCTGGTCGAGGACGCGATCAACGACATCCTGTGGAACAGCGCACCCATCGCCAACTGGGCCACGCACTTCCCCGTACAGGACGTCGATCTGTCCGGGGTCAAGCTCGACGCCTGGGACCCGGTGCTCATCAGCTTCGCGGCCGCCAACACGGACCCGAATCTCTCCATGGGCCGGCAGACGCTGAGCAAGCGCGCGCATCTCGCCTGGGGCGCCGGGCCGCACGCCTGCCCCGCCAAGGATCCCGCGCTGCTGATATCGGTGCAGGCCATCGAGAGGCTGCTCAACGGCCTGCCCGACATCGAACTGTCGGTCTCCCCGGACGACCTGGTCTACCGGCCCGGTCCGTTCCACCGGGCGCTGAGCTCGCTGCCGGCCCGCTTCACCCCCGAGCGGAAGGCGCAGTCGCGCCCCGGACCCGCCGCCCCCGCGGCCCGTATGGTCGGCGGCCCCCAGGCCCCGGTGCCGTACACCTCGCCGCAGAAGGGCAAGTTCTGGAGCGGCTTCCTGGCCTGGTGGAAGGGGTAGCACCCCGACCGGGCTGGGCGATCGTCACCGTACCGCGGCCTCGTGCCGGTCCGAGGTGCGCAGGCTCCAGGTGGACCAGGTGTCCTCTTCGTCACCGATCCCGCCACCACGGGCGATCGGGACGGCGGAGAGGAATTCCGCGGGCAGATCGAACGCGTCCACCAGCGTCATCATATGCGGCGCCAGACCGGCCACCAGGGCGTCGCCGGTCTCGTGGAACGCCCGGACATGATCGGCGGTCAGCTCGCCTTCGGCGAGCAACGTCCCTGTGTGCGGGGCGAGTTGACGGACCAGGAACAGCAGGCACACATCCTCCAGCAGATTGCGTGCCATCGGGTCGGCGGTCCGGGCCGCAGCGGCGACAAAGGCGTCGGCGGCCTGGAGGCAGGCATGCGCCGAGACCATCTCCAGAGCCGGGGTGGACGCCTCGTTCCAGCGGCCGAGCGGGTCCCCCGACGGCCCCCTGCGCAGGGCCTCGCGCGCCCGCGTCTGCGCGGCGGCCTCGACCCGGGCGAGGAGATCGCGCAGGAAGGCGAGATCGTTCAGCGATCTCTCGGCCAGCGGCGTCGCGGAGTCCTGGCGGCGCTCCGCCTGGTGGTTGAAGACCATCTCGGAGGCGGCCTTCACCCAGATGACAAGGTTGTCACCTTCCGCGGTGATGCTGCCCTCTATGTTCAGGGGCAGGTCCGACAGGCCGTTGACCGGAAAGAAGCCCTGCGCCCCACACCGTTCCCGGCACTCGATGGCGATCGCGCGGGCCTGCCAGGTGATCCACCCCTTGGCGATTGCGACCAGGCGTTCGGTGTCCGCCCGGTTCTCCGGGGTGTGCGTGATCCAGCGGTTCACCACCTCCCGGTGGAGGAAGGTCATGGCGTACGCCGTCGCGATCGCGTCCAGCAGCCTTCCGTGATGGCTGCGGTGCGCCACCAGCGGGACCCGTTCACCGAGCTTCGGCCCGCTGATGTGCCGGGAGTGGGCGTGCCGTACGGCGATGGCCAGCGCCGCCCGCGACACACCGACACTGCCTCCGCTCATGCAGAGCTTTCCGCTGGTGACGCGCCCTATCGAGTGCAGGAACCGTTTGCGGGCGCTGCCCAGGGTGCTGCGCAGGTTCCCCTCCCGGTCGAGCCGGCCGTGCTCGCCTTCGAGCAGCGCCTCACGCGGCAGCCGTACCCGGTCGAAGGAGGTGAGGCAGTGGTCGACGGGGGTGCCGGTACGGTCGGGGAGCCGCCGGACGTGTACGCCGGGCAGATGGCCGCGGTGATCGCTCAGCGAGGTCAGGAACAGGAAGATTCCCTGGTCCTCGCCGTTGACCAGCAGCCGCGCCGCCACGACGGCGCTCTTGGGGCCGCCGGTCAGGCTGGTGTTCGGCATGAACTTCTGCGCGCCCGGCGTGGGCGTGTGGAGGATGAACTCCCCGGTCTCCCGGTCGAATACGGCGGTCGTCCGGAGCGCCGAGGCGTCGTTGCCGTGGTCCACCTCGGTGCAGAGGAACGTTCCCGTACGCCGCATCGAGGTGAAGTCGGAGAGGTCGCGAGGGTCGGCGCCGCCGTCCTGTTCGAGGAGGCTGCCGAGGAACAGGTTGTAGTGGATGCCCGCCAGAGTGCCCAGACCGCTGTCCACGACACCGGTCCACTCGTGCAGCGCCGCGAGCCGGCGCGGGTCGAGGGCCAGCCCCCGGGCGTCGCCCGCGGCGTCGTTGACCAGGGCGAGCCGGGAGTAGGAGAGCTGGACGCGCTCGGCGGTGGACAGCGTGGAACAGTGCCGGAAGTCGTCCCGGGCGATCAGTTCACGCCAGGCACCGTGTACCTGAGCGCGGTCCTCTCCGTCGAAGAGGAGGTAGGTCAGCTCGCGGCTCAGCTCAGGGACGCGGCGCGCACGCTCCGGCTCAGCTCCAGGGAGGTCCTTGTCACGGAATGGCAGCATGGTCATGAATTGCTCCGCATGGACGCCTTACACCGATGGACGGAAAGTTGAAACAATTGAATACCGGCCAACGCGTCCTGTTCCAGAGCTGACATGATCTTTTTTTGAGCCGAAGATCACCGGCCGGTGGGCTTGAGAAAACACCGGGGCTCCATTACCCTCGGCTCTCACCCGACTCCACGGCGTAAACATCCGAATCGGCGGAAAACCGAGGTTACACCCCATCCGGCCTGGGAAGCCATTAGGACATTTGCCTGCCCTCAGAGCCCTGCGGGGGTGCGCCCGGTCCGGCCGACCGGACGCGAACGCCCCGGAAAGACGGAAAGAACATTCGCCCCTGATGGGAAATCACGGATATAGGGAAGACTTTTTCGCGGTGCCGGACAGTCCATCGCGGAATTACCCACATTTCCGTCCGGACAGAGTTCCGTTCAGGCGGAGTTCCGCTCCCCCGTGAAATGCGCGCGTACCAGCGACTGCACCAACGGCAGATCCCCCGCGCCCAACGCGTCCAGCAGCGCCAGATGTTCGGCCGCGTGCGCGATCAGGTCGGCGCGGCGTACGGCGGGGGCCCCGGCCGGCGGCCACTGCGAGCGCCGGTGTACGTCGTCGGCGACGGCGACCAGGTGCTGATTGCCGGAGAGGGAGAGCAGCGCGCGGTGGAAGGCGCGGTCGCACTCCGCGTAGGCCGCGCGGTCGCCGAGGGCGGCGGACGCGTGCGTCGCCTCCGCCAACGGGCGGATCTCCGCCCAGCGTTCGGCGGGGACGGTACGGGCGAGCCGCAGCATCACCGGCACTTCGAGCAGGGCCCGCACCTCGGCCAGTTCGGCGATCTCCCCGGGGGTGCGCCGGGTCACCCGGAACCCTCTGTTCGGGACGGTCTCCACCGCTCCCTCCAGCGCGAGTTGCTGCATGGCCTCGCGTACGGGGGTGGCGGAGACCCCGAAGCGTTCGGCGAGCACGGGGGCCGAGTAGACCTCGCCCGGCACCAGCTCGCCGCCGACCAGCGCGTCCCGCAGGGCGGCGAGGATCTGGCCGCGTACCGAGTGCCGCCGTACGGAGTGACCGGGGTCCCCCGTCCGGCCCCCCGCCGCGGAGCCGGAACCGGAGCCCGGGCCGGAGCCCGTCCCGGTCCGGGTCCGTCCCCGCGGCGGCGCCGGACGCTCACCGTGCGTGTGCTCCCCGCGCACCGGCTCGCACGCGTCCGTACGCGCCTGCTCCGGCACCCGAACGCCTTCGGACGCCTGCGGCGCGGGCGCCACCGGCGCGGTGGTCTCACGCGCTCTGCCCTGCTCCACCCGGGTCCTCCTCGGCCGTCCCGTCAGCCCGGCCCGCGGGAGGGCCGGGTCCTCCCTGTGCACGATAAGCCGACAGGGGCGCAGTTCAAACCTCGATCACATCGGGTAAGGTAAGGCTTACCTGCAAACGATCCCGATTCGGTGGTCCCTGCATGACCGTGCCCACTGTGCTGCCCGGCCTTCTCGCCTCTCCCGTGACGGGCGCGTACGCCCGTCTGACCGAGGTGTTTCCCGCGCTGAGCATCGATCAGCTCACGGACAGTGAGCAGCCGCCCGTGGGTGGCGGCTGGGTCGGCGCGACCGAGCTGGCGGCCGGCGGCCCTGCCCTGGACACGTTCCTCGCCTGGGACGAGGCGCAGGTGCTGCGCGACTACGGACAGCGGGCCCGGCCCGATGTGATCGCCAGCTTCGCGCTGCACCGCTACGCCTGGCCGGCCTGTCTGCTGATGACCGTGCCGTGGTTCCTGCACCGCCGGGTGCCCCGGATCCCGGTCGGGTCCGTCTCCTTCCAGCGGGCGCTGGGCCGGATGACCGTCCGTGTCCACGAGTTCGCCTGTCTGCCGGACGACCCCGCCGCCGCCCTGCCCGGCGCCCGTGTCGTACCGGACGAGGAGGCGCTGCGCGACGAGGTGCGGACGGCCGTCGCCGAGCATCTCGGGCCGGTCCTGGAGGGGTTCGCCCCGCGCATGCGGCGGGGCAGGCGGGCGCTGTGGGGCATGGCGACCGACGAGATCGTCGAGGGGCTCTGGTACGTCGCGCATCTGCTCGGCGAGGAGCGGCGTGCGATGGCGGAGCTGGAGCTGCTGCTGCCGGGGGCGACCAAGCCGTACGTCGGGGCCGCGGGCTTCCGCGAGCTGACGGGTCCCGGCGGCGAATCTTTGCCGACCCGTGACCGGGCGAGTTGCTGCCTTTTCTACACGTTGCGCCCCGCGGACACCTGCGTCACGTGTCCGCGTACCTGCGACGACGACCGGGTCAGGAAGCTCAGCGCCACCGTCTGACCCTCCGTCACCCGTGGATTCCACGCCACCCTCAGTAGTGATATTAATCGAACATGACAGCCACCTGCCGAACGGCAGCTCTAGCCGATCGTGCATATTTGTGTGCCACACCGCCTCGTTGGTGTTCTCTTGTCCCGAAACCCTCTGAGGGGCACCGCACTTCCGCCAAAATGGCGTCTCAAACGCCCTACTGCGATGCAAGGAACACCGCATGCGACTGACAGACATATCGCTGAACTGGCTGATTCCCGGCGTCGTGCTGATCGTCGGAGCCCTGGTGGCGGTGGCGGTGCTCGCCGGTGGCAAGCGCGCCAGGGAGAAGCCGGCCGTCGAGGACTCCTGGGAGCGGAGCGAGGAGCGCCGCAGGCGCAAGGAAGCCATCTACGGCATCGCGTCCTACGCGCTGCTCTTCTGCTGTGCCGCCGTGGCCGCGGCGCTCTCGTTCCACGGTCTGGTCGGCTTCGGCCAGGAGAACCTGAACCTCTCGGGCGGCTGGGAGTACCTCGTCCCGTTCGGTCTCGACGGCGCGGCGATGTTCTGCTCGGTCCTCGCGGTGCGCGAGGCCAGCCACGGTGACGCGGCCCTCGGTTCGCGTCTGCTCGTGTGGACGTTCGCCGGTGCCGCCGCCTGGTTCAACTGGGTGCACGCGCCCACGGGCCTCGGTCACGAGGGCGCCCCGCACTTCTTCGCCGGCATGTCCCTCTCGGCCGCGGTGCTCTTCGACCGCGCGCTGAAGCAGACCCGCCGGGCGGCACTGCGCGAGCAGGGGCTCGTCCCCCGTCCGCTGCCGCAGATCCGGATCGTACGGTGGCTCCGGGCACCGCGCGAGACCTTCGGTGCCTGGTCGCTGATGCTTCTCGAGAACGTGCGCACGCTGGACGAGGCCGTCGACGAGGTGCGCGAGGACCGGCGCCAGAAGGAACAGAGCCGTCACCGCAGGCGCGAGCAGGGGAAGTTGGACCGGGCGCAGATCAAGGCGCTCAACCGGCAGCACCGCGCCTCCTGGGGTCGGGGCCGCGGCGGCCGTCAGGTCGCCCTGCCCTCGGCCGGCTCGGGATCGGGTTCGCCGCCGGCCGTCGAGGCCGCAGCGGAGCCTGCTATAGGAGAGCAGCCGCAACTTCCCCAGCGTTCCCGGCTCTCCCTTCAGCCCGTGAAGGGTACTGAGCCCCGTACGGTCGACCTCACCGCCGAGGACGACACCCAGGCACTGCCGAGGCTCGACTCCCTGGAGCGCAAGCTCAAGGAGATGGAGCGGCAGTTCGGCTGAGTCCGGACGGCTCGGCGGATCGCCACCGGCGCCACCCACATCACCACGTGGACCAGCGCCATCCGTAGGGCCCGTAGTACAGGAAGTACACGCAGTACCGGCAGTACCGGTAACGCGAGCACCATGGGCAAGACCCGGGCAAGGCTGTGCAGCGGCATCCTTCGGACCGGCGTGACGGACGACCGTCGCGCCGGTCCGCTGCCGTTGTCCCCTCATCACCCGCCGTGACGGGCTCCGTTCACGCTCCACCCGCTACGCGGCCTCACCGTCCAGCTCGAACCAGACCACCTTGCCCACCGGCCTCGCCCGTATCCCCCAGTCGTCCGCGAGGCTCCTCACCAGCGCCAGCCCCCTGCCGTTCGTGGCGTCGTCGGGAACCGGCCGGTGCGGCTCCGGCGGCGCTGGCAGCGCGGCGACGAAGTCCCGTACCTCCACGCGCAGTCGCGAGTCGGCGACGGTCGCCGTGACCACCGCTCCCGTCTCCGTGTGCACCAGCGCGTTCGTCACCAGTTCGCTCATCAGCAGCTCGGCCACCGCGGCGGAGTCCCGCTCCCGCCAGTGGCCCAGCATCTCCCGTAAGGCGTGCCGCACCTCGGGGACGGCCGCCAGATCGGCGCCCCCCACTCTGCGCCGTAGCCCTCTCATCACTCGGTCCCCCCGCTCGTCACTTCCGACCCCCGTCCGGCCCCCGCCTGAAATGGCTCGTGCGCATGCGTACAAGAGGTGTATTCCCCTTGCCGGAATGGGCCACTCATGGTGTTCGTCACTGTTGGCCTCCCGTCGGCCGTACGCCACGGCCGGGTGGGTGCGCACGGCGGCTGCGGGGAAGTCCTGGGGAGAGCGATTCCGAGGAGCGAGGAGCCCCGATGCACGACGACCGCACTCAGGTGGAAGGGCGGCTGGAGCGCGCGCTGCGCCAGTTCATCCGCCCCGCGCAGTACGCGGCGCGGCAGCCGCTCACGCTCGCCGTCTGGCACGCGCCGGGCGAACCGGTACCGGTGGAGCGGGCGCTGCGCGGGGCCTACGAGCCCTTCGCGACGGGTACGGAGTGGGGTTCGCCGTGGTCGACGAGTTGGTTCCGGCTGACGGGCACCGTGCCGGAGGGCTGGGCGGGGCGCCGGGTGGAGGCGGTGATCGACCCCGGGTTCACCGGTGAGGGGCCCGGGTTCCAGGCCGAGGGGCTGGTGTACGACGCGTCGGGGGTGCCGCTCAAGGGCATCCATCCGCGCAACCGGCACATCCCGGTGGCCGCCCCTGCGGAGGGCGGCGAGTCCGTGGACCTGCTGCTGGAGGCGGCGGCCAACCCGGCCGTGCTGCGCTCCTTCGAGCCGACGCTCCTCGGCGACGTGCTGACGGCGGGCGACCGCCCCCTCTACCGGTTCGCCTCGGCCGAACTCGCCGTCCTGGACGAGGAGGTGTGGCATCTCGTCCTGGACATCGAGGTGCTCTCCGAGCTGATGGCCGAGCTGCCCACCGACCGGTCGAGGCGTCACGAGATCCTGCGCGCCCTGGAGTCGGCGCTGGACGCGCTGGACCTGCACGACGTGGCGGGCACGGCGGCCGGGGCGCGCCGGGAGCTGGCGGAGGCGCTGTCCCGGCCCGCGTCGGCGAGCGCGCACCGCGTCTCGGCGGCGGGCCACGCCCATATCGACTCGGCGTGGCTCTGGCCGCTGCGCGAGACGGTGCGGAAGGCGTCGCGGACGTTCGCCAATGTCACGGCGCTCGCGGCCGACTATCCGGAGCTGGTCTTCGCCTGTTCGCAGGCGCAGCAGTACGCGTGGGTGCGGGACCACCAGCCGCATATCTGGCAGCGCATCAAACAGGCGGTGAAGGACGGCACATGGGCGCCGGTGGGCTCGATGTGGGTGGAGTCCGACGCCAACATGCCCGGCGGTGAGGCGCTGGCCCGGCAGATCGTGCACGGCAAGCGCTTCTTCCAGGAGGAGCTGGGGGTGGAGACGGAGGAGATCTGGCTGCCGGACTCCTTCGGATACACGGCGGCGTTCCCGCAGTTGGCGCAGTTGGCGGGGGTGAAGTGGTTCCTCACGCAGAAGCTGTCCTGGAACCAGTCGAACCGGATGCCGCACCACACCTTCTGGTGGGAGGGCATCGACGGCACGCGGGTCTTCACGCACTTCCCGCCGGTGGACACGTACAACGCGCAGTTCCATGGTTCCGAACTGGCGCACGCGGAGCGGAACTTCACGGAGAAGGGCCGGGCGTCGAGCTCCCTGGTGCCGTTCGGCTGGGGGGACGGCGGGGGCGGACCCACCCGGGAGATGCTGGAGAAGGCGCGGCGGCTGAAGTCCCTGGAGGGCTCGCCCCGTGTGGAGATCGAGCACCCGGCGGCGTTCTTCGCGGCGGCGCGGGAGGAGTACGGGGAGCGGGCGCCGGTCTGGTCGGGCGAGCTGTACCTGGAGCTGCACCGGGCGACGTACACCACCCAGGCCAAGACCAAGCAGGGCAACCGGCGCAGTGAACACCTTTTGCGGGAGGCCGAGTTGTGGGCGACGGCGGCGGCGCTGCACGCGCGCGGGGGGCCGGGGGCGCGGCCGTACGCGTATCCGTACGAGGCGCTGGACCGGATCTGGAAGACGGTGCTGCTGCACCAGTTCCACGACATCCTGCCGGGTTCGTCGATCGCCTGGGTGCACCGGGAGGCGCGTGCGACGTACCGGGCGGTACGGGAGGAGTTGGAGGGGATCGTCACGGAGGCGGTGGCGGCGCTGGGCGGGGGCCGGCCCGCCGTGCTGAACGCGGCGCCGTTCGCCCGCCGTGAGCCGGTCGAGTTCGACGCGGCCGACGTGCCCGCGTCGGTGCGGGCGCAGCCGCTGGCGGGCGGCCGGGTGCTGGCCGCCGCGTTCACCCGGTCGCTGGCGTCGGGGTCGTTCACCGGCGCGCTGGACCGGTCGGGGGTCTCCGGTGTGGCCAAGGGCGGGTCGATCACGCTCCGGAACCAGGTGGTGGAGGTGGTGGTCGACGCGGACGGGCTGCTCTCCTCCGTACGCGATCTGGTGGCGCGCCGCGAGGTGCTGGCGCCCGGCGGCCGGGGCAATCTGCTCCAGCTCCACCCCGACCACCCCAACCAGTGGGACGCCTGGGACATCGACCGGCACTACCGGCACCGGCACACCGATCTCACCGCCGCCGAGTCCGTCGAGCTGGTGGAGACGGGCCCGCTGCGGGCATCGGTGCGGGTGGTACGGGAGTTCGGGGCGTCCCGGATCACGCAGGAGATCCGGCTCACGGCGGGCAGCAACCGTGTCGATGTCGTCACCGACATCGACTGGCGCGAGTCGGAGAAGGTCCTCAAGGCCGCGTTCCCGCTCGATGTGCACGCCGAACGGTCCACCGCCGAGATCCAGTTCGGTCATGTGCACCGGGCCACGCACGACAACACCGGCTGGGACGCGGCCCGGTTCGAGATCTGCGCCCACCGCTGGCTGCGGGTCGCCGAGCCCGGCTACGGGGTGGCGGTGCTCAACGACTCGACGTACGGGCACGACGTGACGCGGGCTCCTCACGCGGACGGCCTCGGCACGACCGTACGGCTGACGCTGCTGCGCGCCCCGCACAGCCCGGACCCGGAGACGGATCAGGGCACGCACCGCTTCCGCTACGCGCTGCTGCCCGGCGCCACCGTGGAGGAGACCGTGCAGGAGGGGCTGGCGCTCAATCTGCCGCTGCGGGTGGCGGCGGCCCCCGAACTGGCGCCGCTGGTCGACGTCGACAACTCCGCGGTGACCGTGGAGGCGGTCAAGCTCGCCGAGGACCGCAGCGGCGATGTGATCGTACGGCTCTACGAGTCGGCCGGCGGCCGGGCCGACGCCACGCTGCGCGTCGGCTTCCCGGTACGCGGCGCGCGGGTGACCGATCTGCTGGAACGGCCGCTGCACGACGCGGAGCCGGGCGAGGAGGGGGTACGGCTGCGGCTGCGGCCGTTCCAGATCCTGACGCTGCGGCTCACCCCGGCGTGAGCCCGCCGGCCGGACTGCCTGGCTGACGGCGGGGCGGCGGGGTCAGGGCCGGGGCATGTTCCGCAGGTTGGAGCGGGCCATCTGCACCATCCGGCCCACCCCGCCGTCCAGCACGATCTTGCTCGCGGAGAGGGCGAAGCCCGTCACCATCTCGGCGCTGACCTTCGGCGGGATGGAGAGTGCGTTCGGATCGGTGACCACGTCCACCAGCGCGGGGCCCCGGTGCTTGAAGGCGTCCTTGAGGGCGCCCGTGAGCTGCCGGGGCTTCTCGACCCGTACCCCGTAGGCACCGGCGGCGCGGGCGATCGCGGCGAAGTCGGGGTTGTGGTTGGTGGTGCCGTACGAGGGCAGCCCGGCCACCAGCATCTCCAACTCCACCATGCCCAGCGCCGAGTTGTTGAAGAGAACGACCTTCACCGGCAGGTCGTACTGGACGAGCGTGAGGAAGTCCCCCATCAGCATGGAGAATCCGCCGTCGCCGGACATCGAGACGACCTGCCGGTTCCGGTCGGTGAACTGCGCGCCGATGGCCTGCGGCAGCGCGTTGGCCATCGAGCCGTGGCTGAACGAGCCGATGACACGGCGGCGCCCGTTGGGCGTGAGATAGCGGGCCGCCCATACGTTGCACATGCCGGTGTCGACGGTGAACACGGCGTCCTCGTCGGCGAGTTCGTCCAGCACGGAGGCGACGTACTCGGGGTGGATCGGGGTGTGCTTCTCGACCTTGCGGGTGTACGCCTTGATCACGCCCTCCAGGGCGTCGGCGTGCTTCTTCAGCATCTTGTCGAGGAAGCGGCGGTCCGTCTTGGCGCGCACGCGCGGGGTCAGACAGGTCAGCGTCTCGCGGACGTCGCCCCACACGGCGAGGTCCAGCTTGGAGCGGCGGCCCAGACGCTCGGGCCTGATGTCGACCTGCACGATCTTGACATCGTCGGGGAGGAAGGCGTTGTACGGGAAGTCCGTGCCGAGGAGGATCAGCAGATCGCACTCGTGGGTGGCCTCGTAGGCGGCGCCGTAGCCGAGCAGCCCGCTCATGCCGACGTCGAAGGGATTGTTGTACTGGATCCACTCCTTGCCGCGCAGCGCGTGGCCGACCGGGGACTTGACCCGCTCGGCGAACTCCATCACCTGGGCGTGCGCGCCCGCCGTACCGCTGCCGCAGAAGAGCGTGACCCGGTCCGCCTCGTCGATCATGCGGACGAGCTTCTCGATCTCCGCGTCCCCGGGGCGTACGGAGGGCCGTGAGGTGACGAGGGCGTGCTCCACCGCCTTCTCCGGGGCGGGCGAGGAGGCGATGTCACCGGGCAGGGTGACGACGCTGACCCCGCTCTGCCCGATGGCGTGCTGGATGGCCGTCTGGAGCAGCCGGGGCATCTGCCGGGGGCTGGAGATCATCTCGTTGTAGTGGCTGCACTCGTTGAACAGCCGCTCGGGGTGGGTCTCCTGGAAGTAGCCGAGGCCGATCTCGGCGGAGGGGATGTGCGAGGCGAGGGCGAGGACGGGGGCCATGGAGCGGTGCGCGTCGTACAGGCCGTTGATGAGGTGCAGGTTGCCGGGGCCGCAGGAGCCCGCGCAGGCGGCCAGCGCGCCGGTGACCTGGGCTTCGGCACCGGCGGCGAAGGCCGCGGTCTCCTCGTGCCTGACCTGGATCCAGTCGATGGCGGGGGTCCGGCGGATCGCGTCGACGACGGGGTTGAGGCTGTCGCCCACGACTCCGTACAGCCGCTGGACGCCCGCCCTGACGAGGATGTCGACGAACTGTTCCGCCACGTTCTGCTTGGCCATGAATCCGAGCCCTCTCCGGTGACGGGCCGGGCCGCCGGCCCGCCCTGCGGTCTCCATCAACCCACGGCGGGGCCCCTCGCGCCTCCGCAGCTACGCCACCACGGCACGCGCCGGGCGGGCGCGCGGGCGGGGATCATCCATCGCGGGGATCATCCCTCCCAGACGGCGACCGCCGTACGGTCGTCGGCGTAGCCCTTCACCCTGAGCGCGGTGTCCGCGAGGAAGTCGGCCAGCCCCGGTGGTTCCTGCGCCTTCCAGCGGCCGGCCAGTTCCCCGGCGAGCGCGGGCTCCCCGCGCAGTGGCTCGGCGAACCCGGCGCTGCACATCAAGAGCGTGTCCCCCGGCCGGGCGGCCGACGCCCGGAACCGGAACGGTTCGGGCGGTGGCGGGAGCGGGCCCTCGATGTACGGGGCGTGGTCCTTGGTGATCTCCAGGTCCATGGTGGTCCGGTCGCCCTCGGGGGTCTCGGCGGGCGGGCCGGTCGCGGCGGCTGCGGCTGCGGGGGCGGCGGCGCCGGCCGGGGGCTCCAGGTCCTGCCAGCCGCCGTCCCTGAGCCGGAAGAGGCCACCGGCGCCGACCCCGAAGAACACCCGGGTCCGGCAGCCGGGATCGGCGGAGAGCAGCAGACAGCGCAGACCGGCGGTGTACTCCTCCGGCGCCAGGCCCCGTTCGGCGGCGCGGGCCCGGAGCCTGCCGAACCCCCGGTCGGTGAGCCGGTGCAGACCTGATTTGAGCGCGTCCCTGCGGTCGGCCCTGATGTCCTCGGAGAGCCTGCTGTGGCTGCGCCCGACGGCGCCGCCGATCCAGTGACACAGGTCGCCGGCGGCCCGGTGGCCGCCCTCGGCCGCGCGGGCGCCGCCGGCCACGGCGACGAGGACGAGTGCGCCGGGGCCCGCCCCGAACCGGGCGGTGAGCAGCGCGTCGCGCCGGGGCTCGCCCCGGAACCGGGCGGAGTCGCCCCGTACGGACACGGCCCGCAGGGTGTACGTCCCGTAGGAGGCGCCGTCGAGGACGGTGTCGGCGACGAGTTCGTCCAGCCGGTCGGGGTGGGCGGCGGGCAGTGCGGTGGGTTCGGGCGCGTAGGTGGGCGGCCGGTCCCCGAGATGGGTGACCCGCGTGCGATCCGGGGCGGGGGCGGGCGGGCTCTGCGGCGGCGCGGACCGCGGGTCGGGAACCGGAACCGCGGACCGCGCCGACGTCGCTGCCGCTACCGCGGCCTCAGCCGCCGAAGGCGCGACAGGAGCGGGAGCAGCGGGAGCAGGAGCCGGAACCGTCGCGCCCCCGTTCACCGCGCCCGCCGCCGAGTCGAAGCGGTCGTCGAGCGTGTCCCCGGACTTCGCGGCGGGCCCCGTGTCCGGCGCCGACGCGTCGTACAGGCGGTTCCACCAGTCGTCGGCGGTCGGTCGCTCCCCCTGCTCGCTCATGTCCCTTATTGTCGACCGCTCCCGGGGAGCGAAAACGGGCATCGCGAAAAATAGGACCGCGACGCCGCTCCGCTGTGCCGGTCGGTCTGAGTCCGCCGGGCGACCCCACCCCCCACGGGAAGGACGCCCGGCGAACGGTCACAGATCCAGCGCGGGCGGATACCCGGGCGCGTGGCCACGCGTATCGCTCTCCCGGCACACCCCGGCCGAAGAGGCGCGGAGGCATATGACCGGGACTGTTGCTGCTGTGATGGCGCCACCATGACAGAGTGCCGGGACTTACAGGGGATGATGAGCACGGCGGGTTTACGCCGTGGCCGGTATCCGCCACTGTGGGCCGGGGTGCCGACGCGTCCGAGGAGGTCGCGCGGGGTGAGCGGGGAGGGGTGGGCAGGGTGCTGGGAGCCATAGGCCTTGACGAGAGACACGAGGCCGCGTACCGGGCGCTGGTGGCGATCGGGGCCGCGGAGGTCGCTGATCTGGCGCACCGGCTCGCCCTCCCCGAACCGGACACCGAACGGGCGCTGCGCAGGCTGGAGCGGCAGGGCCTGGCCGCCCAGTCCTCCTCCCGGGCGGGCCGGTGGGTCGCCGCGCCGCCCGCCGTGGCGCTGGGCGCGCTGCTGACCCAGCACCGTCATCAGCTCGAACAGGCGGAGCTGGCGGCGGTGCTGCTCGCCGAGGAGTACCGCGCGGAGGCGGCGGAGCCCGCCGTACACGATCTGATCGAGGTGGTGACGGGCGCCAGCGCCGTGGCCCATCGCTTCCTCCAGCTCCAGCTCGGCGCCACGGAGGAGGTCTGCGCCCTGGTCACCGGGCAGCCCGTCGCCGTGACGGGGCGGGAGAACGAGGCCGAGGACGGCGCGGCGAGCCGGGGCGTCGCCTACCGGGTGGTGATCGAGCGCGAGGTGCTCGCCCAGCCCACCGGGATCACCGAACTGGCCGCGGCGCTCGGCCGGCAGGAGCGGGTCCGGGTCACCGAGCGGGTGCCGACGAAGCTGGTGGTCGCTGACCGCGCGCTGGCGATGGTGCCGCTGACGGGCCGCGGCGTCGGCCCCGCCGCGCTGGTCGTGCACGCCAGCGGGCTGCTGGAGTCGCTGATGGGGCTCTTCGAGGCGGTGTGGCGCGAAGGACTGCCGTTGCGGCTGGGTACGGACGGGGCGGTACGGGAGGACGGCCCGCCCGGCCCCGACCCCACCGACCTGGAGGTCCTGTCGCTGCTGCTCGCCGGGATGACGGACGCGAGCGTCGCCAAACAGCTCGACCTGGGGCTGCGGACCGTACAGCGCCGAGTGAAGGGGCTGATGGAGCTGAGCGGGGTGACGACCCGGCTCCAGCTCGGGTGGCACGCCTACGAGCGGGGCTGGGTGGCGCGCGGGCCCGGGGCCTGAACACGCCGCCAGCGCGCGGACGCGACCTGCGGGAACGGGCGGCGTCCTGCACAGTTGGCGGATGGAAGTGTGGCAGCTCGTGCTGGTCGCCCTGGTCATGCTGCTCGGTCTGTTCGGTGTGCTCGTCCCCGGTGTGCCGGGCCAGGCGATCGTGTGGGCCGCCGTCCTCTGGTGGGCGCTGACCGACACCACCCGCCCCGCCTGGGCCCTGCTGATCGGCGCGACGGCACTCCTGCTGCTCAACCAGGCACTCAGACCGCTGCTGCCGGCCCGCAGGCCCAGCAGGGCGGGGGTGCCGCGCCGCACCCTGCTGACCGGCGGCGTCGCGGGCATCGTGGGGTTCTTCGTGGTGCCGGTGGTGGGCGGGATCCTGGGGTTCGTCGGGGGGATCTACGGCGCGGAACGGGTACGGCTGGGCAGCCACCGGGACGGCTGGGCGTCGACCCGTACGGTCATGCGGACGGCGGGGGCGTCCCTGCTGGTGGAGCTGTTCGCGTGTCTGCTGGTGGTGGGCGGGTGGCTGGGCGTGGTCCTGACCCGGGGCTGACGGCGGGACGGGGTACGCGGAACGGGGGACGGGACCGTGGGTCGTACGACTTCTGCCGGACCGGGAACCGATGCGACGGGCCCGTCCCCCGTGTGAAGGTGGGGCCATGACCGAATTCAGCGAGGCCGAACGCGCGTATCTGCGGACCCAGCGGCTGGGCCGGATGGCGACCGTCGATCCCAGGGGGCAGCCGCAGGCCAATCCGGTCGGCTTCTTCCCGCAGGACGACGGGACCATCCTGATCGGTGGTTTCGCCCTCGGTACGACGAAGAAGTGGCGCAACCTCCAGGCCAATCCGCGGGTCGCCCTGGTCGTCGACGACATCGTCAGCACGACGCCGTGGACGGTGCGCGGGGTCGACGTCCGGGGCGAGGCGGAACTGCTGACGGGCCCTCATGACCTCGGCCCGCACTTCAGCGAGGAGCTGATCCGGATCCATCCGCACAAGATCCATAGCTGGGGTCTCGACTGAGCGGAACCGCGCCGTCCCGACCGGCCGGCGCGGCGCCGTCCCGGCGGGCGCGGGCGCGGGCCGCGCGCAGGTGTCCAGCGGCGTAGGACCGCCACGGCCGCCACGCCTCCTCGTCGCGCTCCCCCTCGGGCGCCACGTCGGGGTCGCCGAGGGCCCGCGTGCGGATCAGCGCGGCGACGGCGGGGGTGAGCCCGGGGACGGCCAGGAGCGCCTGTTCGGCCGCGTCCCGGTCGGCGCCCGCGTCGAGCCGTACGGTGCCGTCGGTGAGCGCGGTCGCGAGCGGGCCCGCCACCGGGTCCTCGCGCAGCGCCTCGGGCCCGGGGAAGAGCCGGGTGAGCCCGCCGCACGGGTGCTCCACCACCTCCCCGTACGTCCGCACGGCCCGCGCGGCGGCGTCCCCGAGGAGCGCGCGCAGCGCGTACTCCGCCGGATCCGCCGCGCCGGGCGAGCGCAGCCCGGGGCGCGCCGCGACGAGCGGGGCGAGACACGGGTCGGCGCCGAGGCGTTCGTCCACGGCGTACGGGTCGGCGTCGAGGTCGAAGAGGCGGCGCAGCCGCTGTACGGCGGTGGTGAGGTCGCGCAGCTCGGTGAGGTGGATCCGCGCCTCCAGCCAGCCGTTGGCGGACCGCCCCGCGGGGTCGCCGACCACGGGCCGTGCCTCGTCGACGGCGACGACGCCGGGGCCGTGGGGCAGCCGCAGCGTACGACGGTAGGTGCGGGCGCCGGGCTGCCCCGTCACCTCTTCGACGGACGGAAGGGCCTCCAGGGCGAGCAGGTCGAAGACGTCGGAGGCGGCGTACGGGCCCCGGTAGGCGAGCCGCAGGGGGATCCCGGCGAGGGCGGGCGCCCCGGCGGTCGTGGCGGCGGCGTGGGCGCCGCGCCTGGCGCCCGTTCCCGTACCGGATTCGGTACGGAGCGCGCTGGGCGTACGGGCGTAGATCTGCCGGATCGTGTCGTTGAACTGGCGCACGCTCGCGAACCCGGCCGCGAACGCGATCTCCGTGACCGGCAGGCCCGTCGTCTGGAGCAGGACCCGGGCCGTGTGCGCGCGCTGGGCGCGGGCGAGGGCGACGGGGCCCGCGCCCAGTTCGGCGGTGAGCTGGCGCTGGATCTGCCGGGTGCTGTAGCCGAGGCGTCCCGCCAGCCCCGGCACGCCCTCCCGGTCCACGATCCCGTCGCCGATCATGCGCATCGCGCGGCCGACGACATCGGCGCGTACGTTCCACTCCGCGGACCCGGGCACGGCGTCCGGCCTGCACCTGCGGCAGGCGCGGAAGCCGTGGCCCTGGGCGGCCGCGGCGGTCGGGTAGAAGCGGACGTTCTTGCGCTTGGGGGTGACGGCGGGGCAGCTCGGCCGGCAGTAGATGCCGGTGGTCTCGACGGCGAAGAAGAACGCGCCGTCGAACCGGGCGTCGCGGCTGGCGACCGCCTCGTACCTGGTCTCTTCGTCCATCACGAGTCCAGTGTGCGCCGGCCGGGGCGGGCGCACTCGCGGTTTTCGGACGTCACATCCGTCCCCCGCAGTTGCCCGCCCCGGCCGCCGCCCGCGCCCTTCGTCGCCCGCCCCGGCCGCCGCCCGTCCCGGCCCGTCCCCGCCCGTCCCGGTCCGTCCCCGCCGTCGCTCAGCGGACCCGGCCGCGCTTGGCCTCCATCGCGGCGCGGCCCTCCGCGCCCTTGCGCTTCCAGTCGCGCCGGATCTCGTTCCGCAGCCGGGCGTCGGTCTTGGCGACGATGCGCTGGTTCTCCCGCAGCAGCTTGCGGTAGCTGTCCAGCCGCCGTACGGACAGCGCGCCGTCCTCGACCGCGGCGAGCACGGCGCATCCGGGCTCCGCCGTATGGGCGCAGTCCTGGAAACGGCACTCCCGCGCCAGGCCCTCGATCTCCGAGAACACCTGGCCGACCCCGGTCACCGCGTCCCACAGCCCGACGCCGCGCAGTCCGGGGGTGTCGATGAGGACGCCGCCCCCGGGCAGGACGAGGAGGTTGCGGGTCGTGGTGGTGTGCCGGCCCTTCCCGTCCACGTCGCGCGTGGCCTGAACCTCCATCACATCGGCCCCGAGCAGGGCGTTGGCGAGCGTCGACTTCCCGGCGCCGGACGCGCCGAGCAGCACGCTCGTACCGCCCGACAGCACGGCGGACAGGATCTCGACCCCCTCCCCCGTCTCCGAGCTGACGGCGAGCACCTGCACCCCGGGGGCGGTGGTCTGGACGTCCTCGACGAGATGGGCCCGTACGGCGGGGTCCTCGACGAGGTCGGCCTTGGTGAGCACGATGAGCGGGAGGGCGCCGCTCTCCCACCCGAGGGCGAGGAACCGTTCGACCCGGCCCAGGTCGAGTTCGGCGGCCAGGGAGATCGCGATGATCGCGTGATCGACGTTGGCGGCGAGGACCTGCCCCTCGGACCGCTTGGACGAGGTGGACCGTACGAAGGCGGTACGGCGCGGCAGGTACTCCCGGACGAACCGGGGGTCACCGTCCGGGTCGACGACCGCCCAGTCACCGGTGCAGACGACCCGCAGCGGATCGTGCGGGGTCACGAAGGCCGTATCGGCCCGTACGACACCCTCGGCGGTGGCCACGTCGCACTGGCCGCGGTCGACCCGTACGACACGGCCGGGCAGCAGTCCCCGCTCGGCGTACGGGGCGAACGCCGTGGCCCAGCCCGCGTCCCAGCCGTACGGGGTGAGCGGGTGCGTGACGGACAGAACCCCTGAAGAGCCGGAAGAAACAGAGGAGTTGGAGGAGTTCGAGGAGTTGGAGGAAGCGAGCGGGAAAGACAAGGGAGACCCTTCGAAGGGTGGCCCCGGCACGCCCGCACGGGCGTGGAAAGAGAAGGAGAGTCAGCCGGAGACCACAGGGGTGAGAATGATGATCTTCTGAACCTGGGCAACGCCCAGCGCCGTGACAGTCATCAATGTCCTCACCTCCCGGTCGCTTCCCGTGCGCTCGCGCACTGCGCGCTCAACGGCTGACGCGGTCACTCTAACCGGCCCCCGGGCACGGCGCGAGGTATTTTCCGCGCCGTGCCCCGGGTCTCTTCGGCCGTGCGGAACGCTACGTGGCGGAGGAGTCGAGCGTCGCCAGCGCCTGCGCCCAGCGGGCGTACTTCAGGTTGGCCAGATCTGCCACCGTCTTGACGCCGAACGCCTCGTCAAGAAGCTTGCCCTGGCGGTCCGAGACCCCCTTCAGCGCGGAGACCGGCGCGTCGAGCACGGCGGGCAGGTCCTTGTCCGCCCACGCCTTGTCCAACACCTTGTCGAGGTCGATCTGGGCCACTGCTGCCTCCTGGAGTACGGGGTGCCCCGCCGCTGCGGCGGGCGGCCATGTGTACGGCCTCAGGCTGAACGGCCGTGCAAGGTAAAGGGGTTCCCAAGAAGCGGGCCGTACGGTCACTTCCGGCCATCAGCCGCACACCCAGGGTGGCGGCGTTTGCCGGTGGCGAGCGTCGGACGCACGCTGAGAACATGGCTGGTTCCGTTCCCGCGAAGGACGGGGCGAAGGACGAGCCGGGCGCGCTCCTCGGCGGCTGGGCCGTGGGGACACCCGGCCCGGTCCGCACCGGTCCGCTGGTACGGGTCCGCCGCCCGGCGCCGGTGCCGGGCCCGGGTGAGCTGCTGCTGCGCGTCGAGGCGTGCGGAGTGTGCCGTACGGATCTGCATCTCGCCGAGGGCGATCTGACCCCGCACCGCCCGGCCACCGTGCCGGGGCACGAGATCGTCGGCCGGGTGGTGGCCGTGGGCGACGGGGTCGACCTGTTCCGTACCGGCGACCGGGCCGGTGGGGCGTGGCTGCGCTCGACCTGCGGGGAGTGCCGGTGGTGCCGCTCCGAGCGGGAGAACCTCTGCCCCCGGTCCCGCTACACGGGGTGGGACGCGGACGGCGGCTTCGCCGATGTCGCGATCGTCCCCGCCGCGTTCGCGTACCGGCTGCCGGAGGACCGTGACGCGGCCTCGCTGGCGCCGCTGCTCTGCGCGGGGATCATCGGCTACCGGTCGCTGCGCCGCAGCGCGCTCCCGCCGGGCGGGCGGCTGGGGATCTACGGTTTCGGCGCCTCCGCGCATCTGGCCGCGCAGGTCGCGCTGGCCGAGGGTGCCACCGTCCATGTGCTGACCCGGTCGCCGCAGGCGCGTGCGCTCGCCCTGGATCTCGGCGCTTCCTCCGCCGGCGGTGCCGACGATCCGCCCCCGGAGCCGCTGGACTCGGCGGTGCTCTTCGCCCCGGTGGGCGATCTGGTGCCGGTGGCGCTGGCGGCGCTGGACCGGGCGGGCACGCTCGCCGTCGCCGGGATCCATCTCTCCGACATCCCCGTGCTGAACTATCAGCGCCATCTCTTCCAGGAGCGCGAACTGCGCAGCGTCACCTCCAACACCCGGCGGGACGGCCGTGACTTCCTGGCGGTCGCCGACCGGATCGGCATCCGCGTCACGGTCACCCCGTACCCCCTGGACCACGCGGACCGGGCGCTCGCCGATCTCGCGGCCGACCGGGTGACCGGCGCCGCCGTGCTCGTACCGGACTGACGGCCGGCTCTCAGTTCCGGTCGGCGTACCTGCCGCGCTCCTGGAGGTAGTGACCGGTCTCGGCGGACGCGTGGAGCATGGCGAGGGCGCGGGCATGGAGGCGGTCCCGGCGGGCGGCGATAGCGGACGCCGCCGAGGCGGGTGAGGTGGCGTCGCGCAACTCCCCCAGGAGCGGCGCGATCTGGGTGAGGAGGTACCCGCCGCGGCGTAACTGGTGAACGATGTGGGCGTCCCGGACGTCGGCCGGGGTGTAGGTCCGGTAGCCGGTGGCGGGATCCCGGCTCGGGTGCAGCAGACCGGCCCGTTCCCACCGCCGCAGGGTGGCCGGGCGGAGCCGGAGCCGGTGGGCGAGGGCTCCGACGGTGGTGGGGCCGTGGGCCGGCCGCTCGTCGGGTACGTGCGCCAGTTCCGTGAGCGCCTGTTCGATGGCGTCCAACGTCTGCCGGTCGGTGAGCAGTTCGGCGTGGCTCCGGTCGATGACGGTGAGCGCCTCGCCGGTTCGGCCGGCGTTGAGCAGTGTCATGACCGACCGGGCCGCGGCGTGGCCGTGGGCGGGGATCAGGGCGAGGAAGGTCCGCAGCGCGGCGGCGTGCTCGCCGGTGTAGCGCCGGTAGCCGGAGGGGGTGCGCTCGGCGGCGGGCAGGATGCCGGCGGCCTCGTAGTTGCGGACCGCCTGGCCGGACAGTCCGTGCGGGCGTGCCAGGTCCACGGGCCTCATGCGTTCTCCTCCAGGTGTCGCTCCGTTTGAAGGTTGTCGCCGTTGATTCCGGTGTTCTTCGGCGATTTTTCGGCCCAACCTTCAACCGAAACATCAACGATACCGTCGAAGCCATGACGACAGACGAGTTGATGTACACGGCCGTCGAGCGGTTCCTGGGTACGCGGGCTCGGCGGCCCCGCCTGCTGGCCCTGGGCGAGGCACTGCACGGCGACGACACCTTCCCGCGCCTGCGCAACAGCCTCCTCCGGGGGCTCGTCGCACAGGGGAGCTGCCGCTCTGTGACGCTGGAGTCGGACTGCCTCGCGGGGCGGCTGGTCGACGACCATGTCCGTGGCGGCGACGGGCGTCTCGACCGGGTGATGGCCGACGGCTTCAGCCACGGGTTCGGGGCCCTCCCCGCCAACCGCGCGCTGGTCGAGTGGATCGCCGCGCACAACCGCACCCAACTCCCGGCCGATCAGGTGCGTTTCGCCGGGTTCGACGCGCCGATGGAGAACAGCGAGGAGAGCGGGGCGTACAGCCCCCGCGCGGCCCTGCGCCTGCTGCACACCTTCCTCACCGCGAGCGGCGCGACGGTGCCGCACCCGTGGAGCCGCATCGAGGCGCTGCTCGGCGACGACAGCCGATGGTCCGATCCCCGCGCCACGATGGACCCCTCGCACTCCATCGGTGACACGGCGGAGGCCCGCGAACTGCGCGTGATCACCGACGATCTCGCCTGGCTGCTCACGTCCGGCGCACCTCACCTCACCGTGGACGGCTCTGCGGAGGCGCTGCGCGACGCCGAACTCGGCGCCCGCGCCGCCGCCGGGCTGCTCGCCTACCACGCGGTCCTGGCCCGGACCGATCCCCTGGAGCGGCTGACGCGGTGCACAGGAATCCGCGACGCGATGATGGCGGCCAACCTGGACGCGCTCACCGCCCGCGAACAGGGGCGCGGACCTGTCCTGGCCTTCGCCCACAACCTGCATCTGCGACGCAACGCGACGCGGACCCGGTTCGGCGCCATGGACGTGGTGTGGAGCCCGGCCGGCGCCCATCTCGCCCGTACGTACGGCCCTGACTACGCGGTCGTCGCCACGGCGGTCGGCTCCGCACCGCACCTGGGCATCGGCGCGCCACCGGCGGACACCCTGGAGGGTCTGCTGGCCGCGACCGCGTCGGCGCCGCACCTCGTGACCGCAGCCGAACTGGCCGAACTGGTCTCGCAGGCAGGTGAGTTGACCACGCGCGCGAGCGAGTACCCCAGCTACTTCCCGCTCGATCCCGGCACGCTCGACGACTTCGACGCCGTCCTGTTCCTGCCCCGCCTCGATCCGCCGGGAGCGGCGGCCGAAGCGGCGTAGCGACCGCTGACCCGCGCGCGTTCCCGGGGAACGGCCCGGCCGTCCGAGCGACGGCAACCTTTCGGCGCCCGGCGGAGACCTGGGGGTGTGGGCGACCGTGCTCACACCCCCACCCCCCCACCCGGGAAGAGTCGTGATGTCCTTGCACCCGCTCCGTACCGCCGTGATCTCCCTCGCGGCCGGCGCCCTGACCGTCCTCGGTCTTGTCACACCCGCCGGCGCCGCGCCCGTCGTCAGCGCGCCCGTCGTCACCGCGCCCGTCGTCACCGCCGACACCGCGCCGACCGCCGCGACCGCCGCGGCCTGGAACCCGCCCGCCCAGCTCGTCCGGCCGCTGGACGAGGTCTGGCGGCACGTCGAATCCACGTACCCGGACCTGTACGGCTTCCGGAACTACGGCTGGGACCAGGTGATGGCCAACAAGGGCCGGATCTCCTACTGCGTCCGCTGGGAGTCCGACCAGCCGGTCAGCGCGCAGTTGCGCGACGAGATCCACACCGCGCTCAAGCGCCAGTCGAAGAAGTGGACGGACACCGTCGCGGGCTTCGAGGGCTTCCCGTACCAGAACGTCCCGGTCGACATCGTCGGCTGGGCCGTCAAGAACCGCTCGACGCTCCAGTGGACCGACAACTCCGTCGACATCTACACCAACGTCCTGGACGGGGGCGGCGCGCCGCAGTGCGCGCCCGACTGCGGGCGCTTCTTCCACCAGAACGGCGACTACTCCAAGTGTCCCGGCGGAGCGGCCCGCCACTACGACCAGTCGCTCTGGCTGACCAAGGGGTTCCAGGGCGGCGCGGGCGGTGACTGGGGCCAGCGGATCGGCAGCGAGTACATGGTCGGTGCGCGGGGCCAGGAGGACATCCACATCCTGGAGCACGAGATCGGGCACACCTACGGTCTCGACGACTTCTACGACTGGACCCCGACCGGTGTCGGCGGCTTCATCATGAAGGCGGGCAGCGCCACTCGCATCACGGAGTTCGACCAGTGGATGTACCGGGACTTCTGGCGTCACATGAAGAGCCGTTACGGGCTCTGAGACACCCGGCGGGCGGGCCGGGCGGGGCGAGGTTCGTCCCGTCCGGCCCGTTGACCTCCCTGTAACACGCCCTTACGGTTTCGGCGTTCGGAATCACAGATGGCGTTCGACACCTCGAACGCACCTTCTGTCCCGGAACTGTTCCGGAACCGTCCCGGAAAGGGAGACTGCATGAGCCGCAGTGATGTCCCCGGCCGCCGCCTGCTGTTGAAAGGGGCGCTCGGCGCGGGCGCCCTCGCCGCCGTACCCGGCCTCGCCCACGCCGCCGCGCCCGGCGCCCCCCACGCCGCGGGCGCCGGTGCGGACCGTACGCCCGCGGCGGGACCCGCGTACCGCAACCCGCTGGTGGAGCGGCGGGCCGATCCGTACATCCACCGGCACACCGACGGCCGTTACTACTTCACGGCGACGGCGCCCGAGTACGACCGCATCATCCTGCGCCGTTCCCGCACCCTGCGCGGGCTGTCGACCGCCGAGGAGTCGGTGATCTGGCGCAGACACACGAGCGGAGACATGGGCGCGCACATCTGGGCGCCGGAGATCCACCACATCGACGGGAAATGGTACATCTACTTCGCCGCGGGACGCGCCGACGACGTGTGGAAGATCCGGATCTGGGTGCTGGAGAACGAGCATCCGGACCCGTTCCGGGGCACGTGGAAGGAGAAGGGGCGGATCACCACCGCCTGGGACACCTTCTCGCTCGACGCGACCACCTTCACCCACCGCGGCACCCGCTATCTCGCCTGGGCGCAGCAGGAGCCGGGACTCGACAACAACAGCGGGCTCTTCCTCTCCGCGATGGCCAACCCGTGGACCCTCAAGGGCCCGCAGATCAGGCTCACCACACCGGAGTTCGCGTGGGAGACCGTCGGGTACAGGGTCAACGAGGGGCCGGCCGTCATCCAGCGCAACGGCCGCGTCTTCCTCTCGTACTCGGCGAGCGCCACCGACCACCACTACTGCATGGGGCTGCTCACCGCCGACACCGACAGCGATCTGCTCGCGCCCGCGTCCTGGTCGAAGTCGCCCACGCCGGTCTTCGTCAGCAGTGAGGCGAACGGGCAGTACGGTCCGGGCCACAACTCGTTCACCGTCGCCGAGGACGGCCGTACGGACGTGCTCGTCTACCACGCGCGGCAGTACAAGGAGATCACCGGCGATCCGCTCAACGACCCGAACCGGCACACCAGGATCCAGGGTCTCGGCTGGAAGGCGGACGGCACACCGGACTTCGGGGTGCCGGTGGCCGACGCGCCGGTCCCGGACACCTCGGCGGCGGTGACGCGGTACACGATGACGGCGTTCACCAACTCCAGCGAGTCCAACATGTACGTGTACGAGTCGGCGGACGCGCTGGGGTACACCCTGTTGAAGGGGCCCGCGTACACCCCGCCCTCGGGGCTGATCCGCGACCCGAGCCTGATCAAACACACCGACGGCTACTACTACATCGCGCACACCACCGACTGGACCGGGAACACGATCGGGATCGCCCGCAGCAGGGACCGTACGAACTGGCAGTTCTACGCCCGCCACACCCTGCCGGTGGCCGGGCTCGCGCGCACCTGGGCGCCCGAGTGGTTCGTGGACGCCGACGGCCGTACGCATCTGATCGTCTCGCTCGACACGACGAACACCTACACCTTCCGGCCGCATCTGCTCACCGCGACGGACGCGTCGCTGCGCACCTGGACCACACCGAGGCCGCTGGCCGGTCTCGACCGGTCGAACTACATCGACACGTTCGTCGTGCGGCACGACGGCAAGTACCACGCGATCACCAAGCAGGAGACGACGAAGTATCTGGAGCACGCCGTCGCCGACCGGCTCGAAGGGCCGTACACGTTCACGGGTACCGGCGACTGGGCGGGCTGGGGCAGTTGGCGCGAGGGGCCGGCGCTCGTCCAACTGGACAACGGCGGCTGGCGGATCTACTTCGACGGCTACGCGGAGCAGAAGTACTACTACAGCGACAGTCTGGACGGGCTGCGCACCTGGACGCCGATCCGCCAACTGCCCGGACTCTCGGGCTTCGCACGGCACTTCACCGTACTGAGGGAGCGTGTCTGAGATGAGTCGCGTGCGTACGTTCCTGCTCGCGCTCTGTGTCGCGGTGGCGGGGCTCTTCCTGCCCCAGGCCGCCGCGCAGGGCGCCGAGGCCGGTCCGGTGTCCGTCGCCAACGGCGGCCAGTTCACCGACACCAGCGGCCAGTTGCTGCACGCCCACGGGGGCGGGGTCATCAAGGTGGGCTCCTGGTACTACTGGTTCGGCGAGAACCGCAACGCGGACAACACCTTCCGGTACGTCTCGGCGTACCGCTCCGCCGACCTGAAGACCTGGGAGTTCCGCAGGCATGTGCTGACCCAGGCCAGCGACCCTGAACTGGCCGCCGCCAACATCGAGCGGCCGAAGGTCGTCTACAACGCGGCGACCGGCCGGTTCGTGATGTGGATGCACAAGGAGAGCGCCACGGACTACAGCCAGGCGCGGGCCGCCGTGGCCACGTCCGCCACGATCGACGGCGACTACGCCTGGAAGGGCAGCTTCCGGCCGCTCGACACCCATATGTCGCGCGACATCACCCTCTTCACGGACACCGACGGCACCGGCTACATGGTGTCGGCGGCCCGCGAGAACTACGACCTCCAGATCTACCGGCTCACCGCCGACTACACGGGCGTCGCGAGCCTGGTCGCCAACCCGTGGCCGGGCGGCCACCGCGAGGCACCGGCGCTCTTCAAGCGCGGCGGTGTGTACTTCATGCTGACGTCCGGCGCCACCGGCTGGAGCCCCAACCAGCAGCAGTACGCCACCGCGACCTCGCTCGCCGGGCCGTGGAGCGCGATGCGGAACGTGGGCGACCCGACGGCGTACAACTCCCAGACCGCGTACGTCCTGCCCGTCCAGGGCACGTCGGGGACCTCGTACCTCTACATGGGCGACCGGTGGGGCAACTCGTTCGGCCAGAAGGTCAACGACTCGCGGTACGTGTGGCTGCCGCTCGCCTTCCCGACCAGCACCTCGATGACCATGGACTGGTACCCCGAGCTGACCGTCGACACGGCGGCGGGCACCGTGACCGGTTCCGGCGGGCCGTACGAGACGCTGACCGCGCGGCACAGCGGCAAGTGCGCCGACATACCGAACCAGTCGATCGTGGACGATGTCGCCCTCACCCAGTACACCTGCAACGGCGGCGGCAATCAGCGCTTCTGGTTCAGGAACACCGGTGACGGCTATGTGCAGTTGGTGGCCCGGCACAGCTCGCTCTGTCTGACCGAGACCGCCGCCGACGTCCAGCAGCGCGCGTGCGGCAGCGCACCCGAGCAGCAGTGGCGGGTGACGGTGAACGCGAGCGGCTACACCACGCTGACCGCCCGCGCGAGCGGCGAATGCCTCGACGTCACCTCGGCGTCCACGGAGAACTCCGCCAAGCTCATCACGTACACCTGCACGGGCTCCACCAACCAGCAGTGGCAGCGGGCCGCCTGACGCCCCGTCAGTCGGGTGCAGGGCAGTACATACGGTCCAGGCCGAGCGGCGCCGGGGGCGGCAGGCGCGCGGCGCCCTCGGCCCGGAACGACTGGAGCAGAAAGCCCACGAGCCGGCGGGAGGCGATCGGACCGACACCGCCCGCCCCGGCGGCGACGCCGCCGTTGGCCAGCAGGACGAGGGTGAGGTCCTCCAGGACGAAGTCGGCGCGCAGCCGTCCGGCGTCCTGGGCCCGCCGGATCAGCCCGGCGAACGCCTCCTCGGCGCGCTCGCGCTCCCGCTCGAAGGCGAGCGCGCCGGGGAACGCGGTGAGGAACGCGGCGGTGAACCCCTGGTCGACGGCGTGCAGGGCGCACACCTTCTCGATGACCGCGCAGAAGCCGCGCCACGGGTCGGGGTCGGCGACGGCGTCGTCCACGACCGTGACACACTCCGCGAGCTGGTCCGTGAAGACCTCGGTGACCAGCGACTCCTTGGTGGGGAAACGCCGGTAGAGCGTGGCGGCGCCGACGCCGGAGCGCCGGGCGATCTCGGACATCGGTACGTCGAGCCCGAGTTCGGCGAAGACCTCGCGGGCGGCCTCGACGATACGCAACCGGTTGTTGAGCGCGTCGGCGCGGAGTATCCGAGAGGGCTTGGCAGGCATGTCTCTCACTTTAGCCCAAGTGGAAGAGGTCGTTCATTTAGCGTGTTAGCGTGACGTTTAAGTGAAAGACCTCTTCCACTTAACCCTGTCCGCTCCCCACTTCTTCTCCTGATGGGCAAGGCATTGAGCGAGATGCGCGCAGCGCTGTACGACCGTTACGGCCCCCCGGACGTGCTCTACGAGGGCACGGCGCCCACGCCCGTCGCCGGCCCCGGCGAACTGCTGGTACGGGTGCACGGCACCAGTGTGAACGGCGGCGAACTCGCCATGCGTGCCGGTAAGTTGCGAGCCCTGGGCGGCCGGACCTTCCCCCGGCGCACCGGCATCGACTTCGCCGGTGAGGTCGCGGCCCTCGGCCCCGGCGTCACCGGCCCGGCGGTGGGCGCCCGGGTGTGGGGCATGCTGCCCCGTGGCGAGGTTCCGCGTGGGCGGGTCGGCAGCGCCGCCGAGTATGTGACCGTACGCCCCCGGCAGGTGGCCCTCGCCCCCGCCGGACTCGATCCGGTGGAGGCCGCCGCGCTGCCCGCCGGTACGACGGCGATCACCGCCCTGCGCGACAAGGCCCGCATCCGGCCCGGCGAGCGGCTGCTCGTCCGCGGTGCGAGCGGCGGGATCGGCAATGTCGCCGTCCAGCTCGGGCGGGCATACGGCGCGCATGTCACCGCGCTCGCGAGCGGCAAGAACCTCGACCTCGTGCGGGAACTCGGTGCCGACGAGGCGTTCGACTACCGCGAGACCGGTCCCGGCGACCTGCGGGACCTCGGCGCGTTCGACGTCGTGTTCGACAGTGTGGGCAGCGAGGCGGGTTCCTACCGGCGGCTCCTCGCGCCCGGCGGGCGCATGATGGGGCTCGCCTTCGACACCAGCAGGATCGGCGCCTCGGTCACGTACACGCTCGCGTCCGTCGTGTACGGCTCCCGGCGGGTCCGGTTCTTCAGCGGCAACCCCCTGCACCAGGACTTCGCGGACCTGACCGGCTATGTGGAGAGCGGGGCGCTGCGGCCGGTCGTGGACACGGTGCACCCGCTCGCGGAGATCGCGGCGGCCCACCGCGCGCTGGAGGCCGGAGGGGTACGGGGCAAGCACGTCGTCCGCGTGATCTGACCCCTGTACTCCCCCGCGCGTCAGGGCGCCGGTTACCCCCGTACGTCCAGCCAGACCGCCGTGTCCGGCGCCAGCAGCGGCGCGCCCGTCGCCTCGTCCTTCGTCAACTCCTCGCTGCCCAGCAGCGGGACCGCCCCCGCGGGCAGCGGCAGCGGAGCGTCGGAGAAGTTGACGCGGCACTCCAGCCCCGCGCCCTTCCTGAAGGCCAACTCGCCCTCGGCGGACGGCAGCCACGCGAAACCCTCGTCGCCGCGGAAGCCCCGGCGCAGCCTCAGCGCCGTACGGTACAGCTCCAGGAACGAGCCGGGGCGGTCCGTCTGCGCCTCGACGGAGTACGCGCCCCAGCCGGCCGGCTGGGGCAGCCAGCTTCCGCCGGGGCCGAAGCCGTGGCTGGAGCCGGACGCCGTCCACGGCATCGGCACCCGGCAGCCGTCCCGGCCCTTGACCGTCCGGCCGGTGCGCTCCCACATCGGGTCGCGCAGCGCGTCGGCGGGCAGGTCGGCGACCTCAGGAAGGCCCAGCTCCTCGCCCTGGTAGAGGTAGGTCGTGCCGGGCAGGGCGAGGGTCAGCAGCGCGGCGGCGCGGGCCCGCCGTCGGCCGCGCGCCTCGTCGGGCGGGGGCGTGGGGCCCTCGCTCATCAGCCAGGCGCGCAGGTCGGTCGCCTCGGGCAGGGCGTAGCGGGTGAGGTGGCGGACCACGTCGTGGTTGGAGAGCACCCAGGTCGGCAGGGAGCCGACGGACGCGGCGCCGGTGAGGGACAGGTCGATGGTGTCCCGGAAGGCCTCGGCGCCCCAAGGACAGCGCAGATGGAAGAAGTTGAAGGCCTGGTGGAGTTCGTCGGACCGGGTGTAGAGGGGCAGTCGTGCCGCGCTGACACCCGCCTCCGCGACCATGATCCGGGCCGGGGCGTACGAGTCGGTGATCTTGCGCCAGGTGCGGTAGATGTCATGGACCTCGTCGCGGTCCCAGAAGGGGTGGTCCTCGCCGCTGGGCGGCGCGTTCAGGGGCGCGGTGTCGCCGCCGCGGGTGTCGCGCAGCGGCGGGGTGAGGTCCTTGCGCAGGCCGTGCGCCACGTCGATCCGGAAACCGTCGACGCCGAGGTCCAGCCAGAAGCGCAGGGTGCGCTCGAAATCGGCGATGACGTCGGAGTTCTCCCAGTTCAGATCGGGCTGCTCGGCGGCGAAGATATGCATGTACCACTGGCCGTCGGGGACCCGGGTCCAGGCCGCGCCGCCGAACTTGGACTGCCAGTCCGCGGGCGGCTCCGCCCCGTCCGGGCCCCTGCCGTCCCGGAAGACGAACCGGTCCCGGGCCGCGGACCCCGGCGGGGAGGCGAGGGCCTCCACGAACCAGGGGTGCCGGTCGGAGCAGTGGTTGGGCACGATGTCGACGATGGTACGGAGCTGAAGCGCCCGGGCCCGTGCCAGCAGCGCGCGGAAGTCGTCCAGCGTGCCGTGGCGCGGGTCGACGTCCCGGTGGTCGGCGACGTCGTAGCCGCCGTCGGCCAGCGGGGAGGGGTAGAACGGCGTGAGCCAGACGGCGTCCGCGCCCAGCTCCGCGACATGGCCGAGGCGGTCGGTGATCCCGCGGAGGTCGCCCATGCCGTCGCCGTCGGCGTCGGCGAAGCTCGGGACGTACACCTGGTAGACGACGGACTCCCGCCACCAGTCGCGGCTCCCCCAGCCCCCGCCGTTCCCCCTGCCCCCGCTGTTCCCCCTGTCACTGCCGCCGCTACCGCTCGGGCCGCCGCTTCCACCTCCGCTTCCGTCGCCGACGCTGCCGTCCGGAATCGCGTACTGAGTCACTGGTACCTCTCGTGCCGGGATGGAACCGGTCTGAAACTCTAGTGGCGCGGTGCGATCATCCCTTCACCGCACCGGCCCGCTTCTCCCGCTCCGGGTGGTCCGCGTGCAGCGAGCGCAGCGCCATCAGGAGCACCCCGATGTCGTCGAGGTACACGGGGTCGGGCAGCAGATCGACCGGCAGGACCAGATAGCCGAGGGCCGCCCAGAACAGCCACTTCTTCGTCGGCGGCACGCCCGCCTTGCGCAGCACGCCGCGGGCCCGGACGAGCCGGACGGCCAGGACGATCGCGACGCCCAGGGTGAGGGCCACCAGTACGACGGCCACGGCGACGAGGATCTGGAGTTCGCTCACGGCGCTCTCCCCTTCGGCTAGGTCTCCGGGGCGTATGAGGCTCCCCGCCTGTCCGGATACCCGCCCGGCGCCGCGTCAACGGTTGCGCTCACCCGTACGGCCCGGGGCGCGGCCGGGGAGGATCTTCGCGAATCCGCCGTCGACCAGGACCACCACGCCACCGCAGCGGCAGGCGCAGTACTCCACCACCCCTTGCGAGCTCGCGTGGCGGGAGAGCAGGGACCAGCGCGCGTCGTCCGCCGCGCCCGCCCGGCCGCAGACGGCGCACCGGTCCTCGCCCGGACCGTCACCCGCGCCTCCGCCGGGGGCCCCGCCGGGGCCGCCGCCCCGATCGGCCTGCCGGTCCGCGCCCCGATCCGCGCACCGGTTCCCCTCGGGACATCCGCCCTCACCGCACCGTATTCGCATACGACCAGACTGCTGTCATGACCTAGATACGTTCAACCATTACATTCGCTACGCTGGGGCGATGCAGTTCACCCACTACGGCGGCGAGGCCGCCCTGCTCGCCGTGGACCTGGTCAACGCCACGGCCGACGGCGCCCCGTTCACCCCCGAGACCCTGGAGCCACTGCTCGCCGCGCGCGGCACCACCCGGCGCTCCCTGACCGCCGGGGAGGCGGCCGAGGTCGAGGCGTGGAGCCACCGGCTGGCGCCCTGTTTCGGGCCGCGGGATCCGGAGGTACGCCGCGAGGCCGTCAACGGCCTGCTGACCGAGGCCGCCAGCAAGCCGTACATCACCGTCCACGACGGCCACGCCCCCCACCTCCACTACGCCGACCCGGCCCTGGGCCCGGTCGCCCACATCCGCGCCGTGACGGCCGCCGCCCTCGCCCATGTCATCTGCTTCGCCGGCCACACCCGCCTGGGCCGCTGCGCCCGCGCCCGGTGCGGCCTGGCCTTCGTCGACACGTCACGCAACGGCAGGCGCGCCTACTGCTCCGTACGGTGCGCCAACAACGACGCCGTGGCCCGGCACCGGCGGCGGGACGCGTCCTCCTGACGATCGCGTCCCGCCGGCGGCACACGTCACCGGCGAAAGCAAGAGCGCCCCTCCGGCCGAATCCGCGCGCGGTCCGGCCCGGTTCCGTACCCACGCCCGCAACGGATCGAAAAGATTCAGCCATGATCATCGCGAGAGCATTTCGTGGTACGCCGCCGCCAAACGGACGTTCTACGCGCAGAGATTCACGCCATTCGACCGCAACCCCGCGGCGGCGGTGAACCGTTACGTCACCCCTCCGACACCCACGGTGAACCATGTGTGTTTGTGACGGCCCACCGCGTGGCCGAATGGCATCAGCGGAAGATTGCCCCGCTCAGCACGGGTGCTGACGGACTGTCATCAGTTCCGGCGCCCCGCGTCACGGGCTTTGCAGGAGTTCATTCACGGGAGCCCGGCGGGACGGCCGGGCGGGACGGCCCGAGCGGCCGACGAGGGGTCAGGGGACCGGGTTCCGGGGCGTCGGGGCAGGTCCGTGCCGCCGGTCCAGAAGTCGGTCTTGCCCGATGCGCGGACGGACCCAAGGATTCAGAACGTGCGATTGACAGGTTCACGGCCAAAACCGAATGGCGGTGGACGGTCGTACGCCAGCGGTCCGCTTACCCGACGGCCGCGAAGCTCCCCCACTCAATGGAGGATGTTGTGACCATCAAGCGCCTTTCCCCCCTCAACGCGGTGTCCAGACGAGCCCGGCTCCTCGCCGTCGCCTCGGGTCTGGTGACCGCGGTCGCGCTTGCGGCCCCGAGTGCCGTCGCCGCCCCGGCGCCGGCCCCCGCTCCTTCCGCGGCGCAGCTCGCCGCCGCCAGCAGCGCCATCGGCGAGGCGGACATCGCCGGTACGTCCTGGTACACGGACAAGGCGTCCGGCAAGGTCGTCGTCACCGTCGACAGCCGGGTCTCCGACGCGCAGATCGCCGAGATCAAGAACTCCGTGGCGGACACCGCCGCGGGCGTCACGATCAAGCACACCGAGGGCAAGTTCAGCAAGCTGATCGCGGGCGGCGAGGCCATCTACGCCGGCGGCGGCCGCTGCTCCCTCGGCTTCAACGTCCGCAGCGGCTCGACGTACTACGCCGTGACCGCCGGACACTGCACCAACATCGGCAGCGCCTGGTACACCAACTCCGCCGGCACCGCCTCGCTGGGCACCCGCGCCGGGACGAGCTTCCCGACCAACGACTACGGCCTCATCCGCCACTCCAACACGGCGGCGGCCGACGGCCGGGTCTACCTGTACAACGGCTCGTACCAGGACATCACCAGCGCGGCCAACCCCACGGTCGGCCAGAGCGTGCGGCGCAGCGGCTCCACCACCGGCGTGCGCTCCGGTACGGTCACCGCGCTCAACGCGACCGTCAACTACGGCGGCGGCGACGTCGTCTACGGCATGATCCAGACCAACGTCTGCGCCGAGCCCGGCGACAGCGGCGGCTCGCTCTTCGCCGGCACCACGGCGCTGGGCCTGACCTCGGGCGGCAGCGGCAACTGCACCTCCGGCGGCACCACGTTCTTCCAGCCGGTCGTGGAGGCCCTGAACGCCTACGGCGTCAGCGTCTTCTAGCCGACACCCCGGCCCTTCCGCACGGCCGAACCACTGACCTCCCGGTGAACGGCCGTACGGAAGCGTCACCGCACGACCGCACAACCGTATGACCCGCACGGGCTCCCCCACACCCGTGCCCGCTCCACCGACGACCGGCGGGCCGCGCAGAGGATGCGCGGCCCGCCGTGTTCGTTCCGCCCGTGCCTGTCGCGTCCGTGCCCGTTCCGTCCGTGCCCAGCTCCCCCGGCCGAGGCGATCGCGTCCGATTCGTTCAAGACCGGCCGGCAGCCGCGCTCCTACGGTGGCCCCATGACGACACCACCTGTCCCACGACTCGACGCGATCGGCCTGGTCGTCTCCGACATGGCCGCCTCCCTCGCCTTCTACCGCCTGCTCGGCCTCGATCCGCCCGCCGGGGCGGACACGGCGCCGCACGCCGAGGCGACCCTGCCGAGCGGACCGCGCGTTCTCTGGGACACGGAGGAGACCGTGCGCTCGTACGATCCGGACTGGACCAGGCCCGCGGGCGGCGAGCGGATCGGGCTCGCCTTTCTCTGCGACAGCCCCGCGGCGGTCGACGCCACGTACGCCGCGCTGACCGCGGCCGGGCACCGCGGCCACCTCGAACCGTGGGACGCGGTGTGGGGGCAGCGTTACGCGGTCGTCCTCGACCCGGGCGGCTGCGGGGTCTCGCTGTTCGCCGACGCCGCGTAGGCGCGCTCGTAGGCGCGGAGGGTGAGCCCGGCCAGCGCGCGGGTCTCCCTGGCGAGATGCGCCTGGTCGGCGCAGCCCGCGGCGAGCGCGGCGTCGGCGTACGGCACCCCGCGCCGTACCAGCTCCAGCGCGCGCTGGAGCCGCAGCACCCGGGCGAGGGTCTTGGGGCCGTAGCCGAAGGCGTCCAGGGAGCGGCGGTGGAGCTGCCGGGCGCCGAGGCCGACGGCGTCGGCGGTCGCGGCGACCGTACGGCCCGCGTTCAGCCCGGTGACGACGGCCCGCGGCAGGGGGTCGGGCGGTCCGGAGGCGGCGGCGCAGCGGAGTGCCGCCGCCTCCAGACCGGTGGCCGGATCGGCCCGGGACGTGACGCGGGCGACGAGTCCGGTGAGGGCGCGCGCCTTCGCCGGTGACCAGAGGTCGGCCAACGCGACCCGCCGGTCGCGCAGTTCGTGCGCCGGTACACCGAGGAAGACGGGCGCGCTCCCGGGCGCGAAGCGCACCCCGGCGATGCGCTCCCCTTCCGCGGACCCGATGCCCTCGGGCACGTACGCGCGGGTGTCGGGCCCCGCGACGAGCAGTCGGCCGCCGATCCACAGCAGGTCCATGCAGCCGTCGGGAAGTACGGGATAAGGGTCGGGCCCTGTCACCGTCGTCGCCGGTGCCGTCGTCCCGGTCCAGACGATCGCGCCGTCCAGCCGTGACGCCCGTTCCTGGTACATGGGACTCAGGCTAAGCCCGGCACCCGGCGCGGCTAACCGTCCGTCCCCGGCCCCGGTCCCTGCCCCGTACCGTTCGTCTTCCCGCTCCCGCTCCCAGCCCCACCCCCGCTCCCGCTCCCGCTCCCGCTCCCGTCTCCGTGCCCGCCGCCCCCGGCCGGCCCCTTCGAACGGTGCCACCCCCCGTGCAGCCGCGCCGTCATCCGTGACTTGACGTCGTCCGGCGGCAGGAACTTGGACCAGCGCTCCGGGAACTCCGAGGGCATGTCCGGGTCGGTCACGTCGTCGTCCTGCGGTCCCTCCGCGGACGCCGCCGCGCGGGCCACCAGCTCCGCCACCTGCGCCACGCGCAGCCGTTCGTTGGCCGCGCGGGCCGCCGCCGTGGAGACCGAGGGCCAGACCCGGTCGATCGCCGCGTTGACCGCGGCGCCCACCAGCACCGCGAACGCGGAGACGCCGATCCACAGGAGTACGGCGATGGGCGCGGCCAGCGAGCCGTAGATCGTGGGGCCCTCGACCGTGTTGGTGAGGTAGATACGGAGCAGGAAGCTGCCCAGGACCCACATGCCGAGTGCGACCAGGGCGCCCGGCATGTCCTCTATCCAGCGGGACCTGACCGGTACGGAGACGTGGTAGAGCGTGGTGAGGAAGGCGATGGAGAGGATGCTCACCACGGGCCAGTACAGGACGGCGACGACCTCCGTGCCCCAGGGGATGAACTCGACCACCCGGTCGGGTCCGACCACCGCCAGCGGCAGCACCACCGCGCCGATCACGATCGCCACGACGTAGAGCAGGAAGGCGAGCAGCCGGGTGGCGACGATGCCGCGCCGCCCGTCGAGTCCGTACATGACCGTGATCGTGTCGACGAAGACGTTGACCGCCCGGGAGCCCGACCAGAGCGCGATCGCGAAACCGATGGAGATGACGTCGGGCCTGCCGCCCTGGGTGAGGTCCGCCAGCAGGGGTTCGGCGATCTCGTCCACACCGCGCGGTGAGAGGACCGTACCGGCGGCGCTGAGGATGTTCCGCTCGATGGAGGCGACGGTGGTCGTGCTGGTCCAGTCGTCCACGTAGCCGAGCAGGCCGATCAGTCCGAGGAGCAGCGGCGGCAGCGAGAGCAGCGTGAAGAACGCCGCTTCGGCCGCGAGCCCCAGGATCCGGTACTCGATGCACGAGTTGACGGTGTCTTTCAGCAGCAACCAGGCCATCTTCCGCTTGGATACGTTGCGGTAGAGGACTCGGGCCCGGTGGAGTCGGCCAGTCGGCCGCTCAGGTGTTTCTTTTGCTGCCTGCACCTCCTTACCGTATCGGCATGGCAGCCAGCACCCATACAGTGACCAACCAGGTTCCGCCCCTGGTGGGGTACGACGTCTTCCGCGCCGACCGGGTCCTCTCAGAGGCCGTCGAGCGGCACAGCGCGCCCGGTCTGCTCGACGGGACCCGCGCGGAGCTGACGGCGCTCGGCCGCGCCGCCGGGTCCGCCGAGGTCCAGGAGTGGGGGGCCGGGGCCAACGACCATCCCCCGGTCCTGCGCACCCACGACCGGTACGGGAACCGGATCGACGAGGTCGACTTCCACCCGGACTGGCACCATCTGCTCGGGCGGGCGGTCTCCTCGGGGCTGACCGACGCCTGGGGCCGACCGGACGGCCATCTGCGGCGCGCGGCCGGTTTCCTGGTGTGGAGCCAGGCGGAGGCGGGGCACCTGTGCCCGGTGTCGATGACGCACGCGGCGGTGCCCGCGCTGCGGGCGGATCCGGCGCTCGCGGCGGAGTGGGAGCCGCGGCTGACGGCGCACGCGTACGAGCCGGGCCTGCGGCCCGCCGCGGGCAAGACCGGCGCGCTCTTCGGCATGGGCATGACGGAGAAGCAGGGCGGCAGCGACGTACGGACGAACACGACGGCCGCGCTCCCCCTGGACGCGTCCGGGGAGTACGTCCTGACCGGGCACAAGTGGTTCTGTTCCGCGCCGATGAGCGACGGGTTCCTGGTGCTCGCGCAGGCGCCGGGCGGGCTGACCTGCTTTCTCGTCCCCCGGGTGCTGCCCGACGGGACGCGCAACGTGTTCCGCCTCCAGCGCCTCAAGGACAAGCTGGGCAACCGGTCCAACGCGTCGGGCGAGGTCGAGTTCGACGGGACGTGGGCGCGCCGGGTCGGCGAGGAGGGGCGCGGGGTCCCCACGATCATCGGGATGGTCGCGGCGACCCGGCTGGACTGTGTGCTGGGGTCGGCGGCGCTGATGCGGCAGTCCGTGGCGCAGGCGGTGCACCACGCCACGTACCGGGCCGCGTTCGGCGGTGAGCTGATCGACAAGCCGCTGATGCGCAACGTACTGGCCGATCTGGCGCTGGAGTCGGAGGCGGCGACGACGCTCGCGCTGCGGCTCGCGGCGGCGTACGACGCGGACACGGACGAGGAGCGGGCCTTCCTGCGGCTCGCGGTGCCGACCGCGAAGTACTGGGTGACCAAGCGGGGTACGCCGCTGGCCGCGGAGGCCCTCGAATGCCTGGGCGGCAACGGATACGTGGAGGAGTCGGGGATGCCCCGGCTGCTGCGCGAGTCGCCGCTCAACTCGATCTGGGAGGGCGCGGGCAATGTGCAGGCGCTGGACGTGCTGCGGGCGCTCCAGCGGGAGCCCGCGGCGCTGAACGCGTTCCTCCAGGAGGTCGGGCGGGCCCGGGGCGCCGATCACCGGCTGGACCGCGCGATCAAGGACCTGCTGACCGAGCTGGCGGACCTGGCCGGGATCGAGGCGAGGGCGCGGCGGCTGGTGGAGCGGATGGCGCTGGTGCTCCAGGGGTCGCTGCTGGTGCGGTGGGCACCGCCGGAGGTGGCGGACGCGTTCTGCGCGTCGCGGCTCGGCGGGGACTGGGGCACGGCCTTCGGCACCCTGCCGCACACCCTCGACCTGGCGTCGGTCGTGGAGCGGGCTCGGCCCGTCGTCTGACCGGGCGCGGCCCGTCGTCCGACCGGGCGCGTACGTCAGAGGTGGTGCCGCGCCGACACGGCACCACCTTTGACTGATAGTCACTTTCACGCACCGGTCAGCGATGCGCCAGGGTTGCAGGCCGTTGCAGAGGAATCGATACGGCGCCTTGAGACTCGACACAGCGCCCTGGGTGGCCGGGAGAACCCGATGAAGAACGGTCCGCTGAAGGACACACCGCAGAAGGACCCCCCACTGAAGGACCTACCACTGAAGAACCTGCCGCTGAAGGACCTGCCGATCGATCTGACCCGGCTCATGGCCATGGACGGCGACCGCGCGGGGCGGCTGCTCCAGCGGGTACGGGACGCCGCCCTGGCCGGGGAACGGCCCCCGGTGGCGCCCCGGCCGGTGATCGGCGCGTCCTGGTCGCGGGTGCTCGGCACGGGTCTGGACCCCGGCCGTCCGGCCGGCGGCGGCGCGTTACTCGGCCGGGACGAGCTGGAGCACCGGCGGCGGACCTCGGCGCTGGGCGACGTGCTGCGGTCGCTCGACGAGGCGCTCGGCGGCCTGGTGAACGCCTCGGCCCAGGTCATGGTGGTCGGCGACGCCGAGGGCCGGGTGCTGTGGCGCGAGGGGAGCCTCGGGGCGCTGCGCCGGGCCGGCGCCATCTGTCTGGAGGAGGGCGCGAACTGGTCGGAGCGGGACACCGGGACCAATGCCATCGGTACGGCGCTGGCGCTGCGCCGGCCGGTGCAGGTCCACTCGGCCGAGCACTTCGCGCACGCCCTGCACTCCTTGACCTGCGCGGCGGCCCCGGTGCGCGACCCGCGTGACGGGCGGCTGCTCGGCGTGATCGATGTGAGCGGCCCCGCCGCGGGCTTCCATCCGACGACGCTGGCGCTGGTCACCTCGGTCGCCCGGCTCGCCGAGTGCGAGCTGCGCGAACGCCACGGGCGGAGCGTCGACCGGCTGCGCTCGGTGGCGGCGCCGATCATGTGCCGGCTGGGCGGGCGGGCCCTGGCGGTCGATGTCCACGGCTGGACGGCGGCGGTCACGGGCATGGCGCCGGTGGACCGGCTGCCGCTGCCGAAGTCGCTCAGGGCGGGCCGGATCTGGCAGCCGTCGCTGGGCATGTGCACGGTCGAGCCGCTGCCCGGCGGCTGGCTGTTCCGGGTGGACGAGGAGCCCCGCGCGGAGGCGGCGCCGGGCCGGGTGGTGCTGGATCTGAGCCGGCCCGGGCGCCGGCGGGTCACCGTGTCGGGCCCGGCGGGAAGCTGGACGCAGGAGCTGACCCCGCGCCACGCCGAGCTGCTCTACGCCCTGGCCGCGCACCGGGCGGGCCGCAGCGCGGCGGAGCTGGCCGCCGATGTCTTCGGGGACCCCACCCGTACGGTGACGGTCCGGGCCGAGATGTCGCGGGTACGGCGCCATCTCTCGGGGGTGCTGGCGCACCGGCCGTACCGCTTCAGCGAGGAGGTCGAGGTGGAGGTGATCGCCCCGGAGCGCCCGGCGGATCTGCTGCCGCACTCGACGGCCCCCGCGGTGGTGAGCGCGCGGGACCTGCCAGGACCGTGAGAGGCGGCCCGCCCCTCCCGTGGGGGTCGGGCGGTGGGCAGCGGCGGCCCGCGTGCCCGGGGGACGGACGGGGGCGCCGCTCCGGCCGTTCCCGCCCCGTGTTCTCCTGGCCCGTATGAGCATCACCGTGACCACCTGGTCCCTGGAGCAGACCTCGCCCGCCGATCTGCGGCCCGCCGCGCAGGCCCCCGCCGGGGTGCGGATCGTACGCGCCGAGGTCCCGTCGCCCGAGTTCAGCCGGTTCCTGTACACGGCCGTCGGCGGGGACGTCCGGTGGACGGACCGGCTGCCGTGGTCGTACGCCCGGTGGTCGGAGTATCTGGCGCGGCCCGGTGTGGAGACCTGGGTGGCGTACGAGAACGGCACCCCGGCCGGGTACATCGAGCTGGAGGCGCAGGAGGGCGCGGCGGTCGAGATCGCGTACTTCGGGCTGATCCCCGCCTTCCGTGGCCGCCGGATCGGCGGGCAGCTCCTGTCGTACGGGGTGGCGCGCGCCTGGGACCTGTCCGAGCGGTGGCCCGGGACCGGGCCGGTGGAGCGGGTCTGGGTGCACACCTGCTCCAAGGACGGCGAGCACGCCATGGACAACTATCTGCGGCGTGGCTTCCGGCTCTTCGGGACGAAGACGGAGGAGGAGCCCAAGGTGGCGGTCCCCGGCCCGTGGCCCGGCGCGCACACGGCGGCCTGACCCGGCCGCACGCTCCGCACGACCCGGATCAGGGCTTAAACGCCGACACCCCGTGACAGACAACACACCGTCTCACATAGCGGTACGTTATGGTCCACATGATGGATAACGGTGGACTGGCCGGAGATCCGCGTGACACGCTTCCGTCATGTCCAGCTCTGGAATCGCCTTGGTGAGTCGACGGCACGTCGATCTCTGCCGCATGTCCAGCGCCATCTGTCCGGCGGGCTGAGAGTCCCAGCACCGCCGCGTTCACCCTTCTTTGTCCCCTGATGCTGCGCACCCTCGCGTCTCCGCGTGTGTGTGCAGCTCAGAGCAGCCCTCCCGCATGTCTCGAATGGACGTAACCGCCATGGCCGCCACGCCGGAACAGCCGTCCCCCGCCACGCCACGCCGCAAGGTGAGCCGTCACCGCGGCGAGGGCCAGTGGGCCCGGGGTCACTTCACTCCGCTCAACGGCAATGAGCAGTTCAAGAAGGACGACGACGGTCTCAATGTGCGGACACGCATCGAGACGATCTACTCCAAGGCCGGGTTCGACTCGATCGACCCCAACGATCTGCGCGGCCGGATGCGCTGGTGGGGTCTGTACACCCAGCGCAAGCCCGGGATCGACGGCGGCAAGACCGCGATCCTGGAGCCGGAGGAGCTGGACGACGAGTACTTCATGCTGCGGGTACGGATCGACGGCGGCCGGCTCACCACGGAGCAGCTCCGGGTCATCGGCGAGATCTCGCAGGAGTTCGCGCGCGGCACGGCGGACATCACGGACCGGCAGAACGTCCAGTACCACTGGATCCGGATCGAGGACGTCCCGGAGATCTGGCGGCGCCTCGAAGAGGTCGGGCTCTCCACCACCGAGGCCTGCGGTGACACGCCCCGCGTGATCCTCGGTTCGCCGGTCGCCGGGATCGCCGAGGACGAGATCATCGACGGCACGCCCGCGATCGACGAGATCCAGCGCCGCATCATCGGCAACCCCGACTTCTCGAACCTGCCGCGCAAGTTCAAGTCGGCGATCTCCGGATCGCCGTCGCTGGACGTGGCCCACGAGATCAACGACATCGCGTTCGTGGGCGTGGACCACCCCGAGCACGGACCCGGCTTCGACGTGTGGGTCGGCGGCGGGCTCTCCACCAACCCCAAGATCGGCCAGCGGCTCGGCGCCTGGGTGCCCCTCGACGAGGTCCCCGACGTCTACACCGGGGTCATCTCGATCTTCCGTGACTACGGCTACCGCCGGCTGCGCACCCGCGCCCGGCTGAAGTTCCTGCTCGCCGACTGGGGCGCGGAGAAGTTCCGCCAGATCCTGGAGGACGAGTACCTGGAGCGGAAGCTGATCGACGGGCCCGCCCCCGAGCAGCCGCTCCAGCGGTGGCGCGACCACGTCGGTGTGCACCGCCAGCGTGACGGCCGTTTCTACGTCGGGTTCGCGCCGCGCGTCGGCCGGGTGGACGGTGTGAAACTGGCGGAGATCGCCGCGCTGGCCGAGGCGCACGGGTCGGGCCGGCTCCGTACCACCGCCGAGCAGAAGATGATCGTCCTCGATGTGACCGAGGACCGGGTCGACTCCCTGGTCGCCGGTCTGGAGGCGCTGGACCTGCGGGTCAAGCCCTCACCGTTCCGGCGCGGCACGATGGCCTGCACCGGCATCGAGTTCTGCAAGCTGGCCATCGTCGAGACCAAGGAGCGCGGCGCCACGCTCATCGACGAGCTGGAGCGCCGTATCCCGGACTTCGACGAGCCGATCACCATCAACATCAACGGCTGCCCCAACGCCTGCGCCCGTATCCAGACCGCGGACATCGGTCTCAAGGGCCAGCTCATGCTGGACCAGGACGGCAACCAGGTCGAGGGCTTCCAGGTGCACCTGGGCGGCGCGCTGGGCCTGGAGGCCGGGTTCGGCCGCAAGGTCCGGGGGCTGAAGGTCACCTCGCAGGAGCTGCCCGACTACGTCGAGCGGGTCCTCGGGCGCTTCGAGAAGGAGCGCGAGGACGGCGAGCGCTTCGCCACCTGGGCCGCCAGGGCCGACGAGGAGGCCCTGTCATGAGCGAGCGCGCGGCGCCCTTCTACTGCCCCTACTGCGGCGACGAGGACCTGCGTCCCAACGAGCAGGGTCACGGCGCCTGGGAATGCGGAGCATGCAATCGAGCCTTCCAGTTGAAGTTCCTCGGGCTGCTAGCGCGAGGGCTCCAGCGGAGTGACGGAGGGGAAGAGACATGACGGCACTGATGGAGACCGACGATCCCAGGGCCTTCGCCGAAGAGGCGGGGCGCGCCCTGGAGAACGCGTCGGCCCTGGAGATCCTGACCTGGGCGACGGACACCTTCGGCGCCCGGTTCTGTGTGACCTCCTCGATGGAGGACGCGGTGGTCGCCCACCTCGCCGCCCGGGTACGGCCCGGCGTGGACGTGGTCTTCCTGGACACCGGCTACCACTTCCCCGAGACCATCGGGACCCGGGACGCGGTGGACGCCGTGATGGACGTGAACGTCATCACGCTCACCCCGCGGCAGAGCGTCGCGGAGCAGGACGCCGAGTACGGCCCGAAGCTGCACGACCGCGACCCGGACCTGTGCTGCGCGCTGCGCAAGATCGCCCCGCTCGAAGAGGGTCTGACCGGATACGACGCGTGGGCCACCGGGCTGCGCCGCGACGAGTCCCCGACCCGCGCGAACACCCCGGTCGTCGGCTGGGACGAGAAGCGCCGCAAGGTGAAGGTCTCGCCGATCGCGCGCTGGACGCAGGACGACGTGGACGCGTACGTCCAGGAGCACGGCGTGCTCACCAACCCCCTGCTGATGGACGGGTACGCCTCCGTCGGCTGCGGCCCGTGCACCCGCCGGGTCCTGGCGGGCGAGGACGCGCGGGCCGGCCGCTGGGCGGGCCGGTCCAAGACCGAATGCGGGCTGCACTGATGACGGTCCGCCAGAAAGACGATGTCCTTCGGGAAGACGATGTCCGCCAGGAACACGATGTGGAGAAACGGTTGAGCGCGACGGAGCAGGGCGCCACGGTCTGGCTCACCGGCCTGCCGAGCGCCGGCAAGACCACCATCGCGACCGCGCTGGCCGAGCGGCTGCGCGGCGAGGGCCACCGGGTCGAGGTCCTCGACGGCGACGAGATCCGGGAGTTCCTCTCCGCGGGCCTCGGCTTCAGCCGCGCGGACCGGCACACCAACGTGCAGCGCATCGGCTTCGTCGCCGAACTGCTCGCGGCGAACGGCGTCAAGGCGCTGGTGCCGGTGATCGCGCCGTACGCGAACAGCCGGGAGGCGGTACGGGGGCGCCACCGGGCCGAGGGCACCGGGTATCTGGAGGTGCACGTGGCCACCCCGGTCGAGGTGTGCTCCGTACGCGATGTGAAGGGCCTGTACGCCAAGCAGGCGGCCGGCGAGCTGACCGGGCTGACCGGGGTGGACGACCCCTACGAGGCCCCCGAGGCGCCGGACCTGCGGATCGAGTCGCACACCCAGTCCGTCGAGGAGTCCGCCGCCGCGCTCCACGCGCTGCTCACCGAGAGGGGTCTCGCGTGACCACCACCGTCGCAGCCGTCACCGAGGGCACGGACGCCCCGTACGCGCTGAGCCACCTGGACTCCCTGGAGTCCGAGGCGGTCCACATCTTCCGCGAGGTCGCGGGCGAGTTCGAGCGGCCGGTGATCCTCTTCTCCGGCGGCAAGGACTCCATCGTCATGCTGCACCTGGCGCTGAAGGCGTTCGCGCCGGCGGCGGTGCCTTTCTCGCTGCTGCACGTCGACACCGGGCACAACTTCCCCGAGGTCCTCGACTACCGCGACCGCACCGTGGACCGGCACGGGCTGCGGCTGCACGTCGCCTCCGTACAGGAGTACATCGACGCCGGGAAGCTGCGCGAGCGGCCCGACGGCACCCGCAACCCGCTGCAGACCGTGCCGCTCACGGAGAAGATCCAGGCCGAGCGGTTCGACGCGGTCTTCGGCGGCGGGCGGCGCGACGAGGAGAAGGCGCGCGCCAAGGAGCGGGTGTTCTCGCTGCGGGACGAGTTCTCGCAGTGGGACCCGCGCCGCCAGCGCCCCGAGCTGTGGCAGCTCTACAACGGCCGGCACGCCCCGGGCGAGCACGTACGTGTCTTCCCGCTCTCCAACTGGACCGAGCTGGACGTCTGGCAGTACATCGCCCGCGAGGGGATCGAGCTGCCGGAGATCTACTTCGCGCACGAGCGCGAGGTGTTCAGCCGCAGCGGGATGTGGCTGACAGCCGGTGACTGGGGCGGCCCCAAGGAGTCCGAGACCGTCGAGACGCGCCTCGTGCGCTACCGCACGGTCGGCGACATGTCCTGCACGGGCGCCGTCGACTCCGACGCCACCACGCTCGACGCGGTGATCACCGAGATCGCCGCCTCCCGGCTGACCGAGCGCGGCGCGACCCGCGCCGACGACAAGATGTCCGAGGCCGCGATGGAAGACCGCAAACGCGAGGGGTACTTCTAGCCATGCCGAGCACGCACACGCACACCACCGATCCGCTCGGCGGGCCGCTCGCGGCGACCACGCTGCTGCGCTTCGCCACCGCGGGCTCCGTCGACGACGGCAAGTCCACCCTGGTGGGCCGGCTGCTGCACGACTCCAAGTCGGTCCTGACCGACCAGTTGGAGGCCGTCGAGCGGGTCTCGCTCGGCCGCGGCCAGGAGGCGCCCGACCTGGCGCTGCTGACCGACGGGCTGCGCGCCGAGCGCGAGCAGGGCATCACCATCGATGTCGCCTACCGCTACTTCGCCACGCCCCGGCGGCGGTTCATCCTCGCCGACACCCCGGGCCATGTGCAGTACACCCGCAACATGGTGACCGGCGCCTCCACGGCCGAGCTGGCCGTGGTCCTGGTGGACGCCCGCAACGGGGTGGTCGAGCAGACCCGCCGGCACGCCGCGGTGGCGGCGCTGCTGCGCGTCCCGCACGTCGTCCTCGCCGTCAACAAGATGGACCTGGTGGAGTACGCGGAGCCCGTCTTCGCCGAGATCGCCAAGGAGTTCACGGCGTACGCGGCGTCCCTCGGCGTCCCGGAGATCACCGCGATCCCGATCTCGGCGCTGGCCGGGGACAATGTGGTGGAGCCGTCCGCGCACATGGACTGGTACGGCGGCCCGACGGTGCTGGAGCACTTGGAGACCGTCCCGGTCAGCCACGACCTGACCGGCTGCCACGCGCGGCTGCCCGTGCAGTACGTGATCCGGCCGCAGAGCGCCGAACACCCGGACTACCGGGGGTACGCGGGCCAGATCGCCGCGGGCACCTTCCGGACCGGCGAGGACGTGACCGTCCTGCCGTCGGGCCGTACGTCGAAGATCGCCGGGATCGACCTGCTGGGCGAGGCGGTGGACATCGCCTGGACGCCGCAGTCGGTCACGCTGCTGCTGGAGGACGACATCGACGTCTCGCGCGGCGATCTGATCGTGCCCACCGGCGACGCGCCCGCCACGACACAGGACATCGAGGCGACCGTCTGCCATGTGGCCGACCAGCCGCTCGGGGTGGGCCAGCGGGTGCTGCTGAAGCACACCACCCGTACGGTCAAGGCGATCGTGAAGGACATCCCGTCCCGGCTGACGCTGGACGACCTCTCCCAGCACCCGGCGCCGGGGCAGCTCGTCGCCAATGACATCGGGCGGGTCGTGGTCCGTACGGCCGAACCGCTGGCGCTGGACTCGTACGCGGACTCGCGGCGTACAGGATCGTTCCTGCTGATCGACCCCGCCGACGGTACGACGCTGAGCGCCGGCATGGCGGGCGAGGCATTCACCAACGGCACCTCCGGCGCCGCCGCCGAGAACGCCGCCGCCGCGGCGGCCGACGACGAGGGCTGGGACTTCTGATGGCGGGCGCGGCGCGCGACGTCTACGCGACGTTCGCGAAGGAGGGCGGCCGGGTGGGCAGCGGCGCCCTCGGCGCGGGGACGGGCGGGGTGGCGCGATGTGCGCGATGACGTACGCGCACCGCTCGCGCGCCCGTATGCCTCACCAGCCGCACCCGTACCACGCGTATCGACGAAGATCTGCCGACCTCCCGGCCGCGCCCCCGTATCCGTCCAGGGCGTGAGCACCGGGCCAACGAGAGGAACCCCTCCCGTGCCTGCCTCCCGCACCGTCACGCGCCGCCGACTGGCCGCCGTCGCCGCACTGCCCCTGCTCGCCGTCGTGCTCTCCGCATGCGGTTACGGCTCAGCCGCCGACTCCTCCTCCGAGGAGTCGGGACCCGCGCCCACCGGCAAGGCGCTGTCGGCCGACACCGTGCGCGTCGGTTACTTCCCCAACCTCACGCACGCCACGGCGCTGGTCGGCATCGGGAAGGGCATCCTCCAGAAGGAGCTGGGCGGCACGAAGGTGTCGGCCACGACGTTCAACGCGGGCCCCTCCGAGATCGAGGCGCTCAACGCGCGCTCCATCGACATCGGCTTCATCGGCCCCTCCCCCGCCATCAACGGCTACACCCAGACCGCCGGCAAGGGGCTGCGCATCATCGGCGGCTCCGCCTCGGGCGGGGTGAAGCTCGTCGTCAACCCCGAGAAGATCAAGTCCCTGGCCGACATCAAGGGCAAGAAGATCGCCACCCCACAGCTCGGCAACACACAGGACGTGGCGTTCCTCCACTGGATCTCCGAGCAGGGGTGGAAGGTCGACGCGCAGTCCGGCAAGGGCGACGTCTCCGTCGTCCGTACGGACAACAAGATCACCCCGGACGCCTACAAGTCCGGGGACATCGACGGCGCGTGGGTGCCGGAACCGACCGCCTCCAAGCTGGTCGCCGAGGGCGCCAAGGAGATCCTGGACGAGTCGACGCTCTGGCCGGACAAGCAGTTCGTGATCACCAACATCATCGTGTCGCAGACGTTCCTGAAGGAGCACCCGGACGTCGTCGAGGCGTTCCTGCGCGGCACGGTGAAGACGAACAAGTGGATCAACGCCAACGACGCCCAGGCGAAGACCGCGGCCAACGAGGCGCTGAAGAAGCTCTCCGGCAAGGCGCTGCCCGCCGATGTCCTGGACCCGGCGTGGAAGTCCATCAAGATCACCGACGACCCGCTGGCCTCGACGCTCCGGTCGGAGGCCGACCACGCGGTCAAGGCCGGGCTGCTGAAGAAGCCCGACCTGAACGGGATCTACGACGTGAAGCCGCTCAACAAGGTGCTGAAGGCCGAGGGCGAGCCCGAGGTCACCGACGCGGGCCTCGGCGCCAAGTAGCCCCGTCGTGCCCCGAAATCCCTGCATCCACACCGTTCCCAGGAGGTGACGACCGTGGCATCAACCCTTGCCAAGGCCGCCGAAAGCACCCCGGCGGTGGACCACGCCGCCCGTATCGCGCACGTCTCGAAGTCCTTCGCGACGCCCGCGGGGCAGCAGCTCGTGCTGGACGACATCACGCTCGACGTCGCGCCCGGCGAGTTCGTCACCCTCCTGGGAGCCTCGGGATGCGGTAAGTCCACCCTGCTCAATCTGGTCGCCGGGCTCGACCGGCCGTCCGCCGGGGCGATCGAGACGCCCGGCGGCCGGCCCGCCCTGATGTTCCAGGAGCACGCGCTGTTCCCGTGGCTCACCGCGGGCAAGAACATCGAACTGGCGCTGCGGCTGCGCGGCGTGGCCAAGCAGGAGCGGCGCGGCGAGGCGGAGCGGCTGCTCGGGCTCGTCCGGCTCGAAGGCGCGTACGGCAAGCGGGTGCACGAGCTGTCCGGCGGGATGCGCCAGCGTGTCGCGCTGGCCAGGGCGCTCGCCCAGGACAGCCAACTGCTGCTGATGGACGAGCCGTTCGCGGCGCTGGACGCCATCACCCGGGACGTGCTGCACGACGAGCTGACCCGGATCTGGCGGGAGACCGACCTGTCGGTGCTGTTCGTCACGCACAACGTCCGTGAGGCGGTACGGCTCGCGCAGCGCGTGGTCCTGCTGTCGTCGCGGCCCGGCCGGGTGGCCCGCGAGTGGCGGGTGGACATCCCGCAGCCGCGCCGTATCGAGGACACCGCGGTCGCGGAGCTGTCCGTCGAGATCACCGAAGAACTGCGTGGGGAGATCCGCCGCCATGGCCAGCACTGAGACGACGTCCGGACAGGGGACGCCGCACGACGCGGCGCAGCGGGGCGCGGCAGGGCGTGGCGTGGCGCCGGGCACCGATCTGGCCGGTCTGGGGGCCGGGCTCGACGCGCTGGACACCGTACAGACCAGGCGTACGCCGCTGCGCCAGACCCTGGTCGCGAAGGTGCTGCCGCCGGTGATCGCCGTCGCGGTGGTGCTGGTGGTGTGGCAGGTACTGGTGTGGGCGAAGGTGACCGACAGCTACAAGCTGCCGTCGCCGGGCGCGGTGTGGGGCGAGGTCTCCGACGCGTGGATGCAGGGCACCCTGCTCGGCTACATCTGGACCAGTGTCTCGCGCGGCCTGCTGGGCTTCCTGCTGGCGCTGCTGATCGGCACCCCGCTGGGGCTGCTGGTGGCCCGGGTGAAGTTCGTCCGCGCGGCCATCGGCCCGATCCTCTCCGGGCTCCAGTCGCTGCCGTCGGTGGCCTGGGTGCCGCCGGCCGTGATCTGGCTCGGCCTGAACGACTCGATGATGTACGCGGTGATCCTGCTCGGCGCGGTCCCCTCGATCGCCAACGGGCTGGTCTCCGGTGTCGACCAGGTGCCGCCGCTCTTCCTGCGCGCCGGGCGCACGCTCGGCGCGACCGGGCTGCGGGGCACCTGGCACATCGTGATGCCGGCCGCGCTGCCCGGCTATCTGGCCGGGCTCAAGCAGGGCTGGGCGTTCTCGTGGCGTTCGCTGATGGCCGCGGAGATCATCGCGTCGTCGCCGGATCTCGGTGTGGGGCTCGGGCAGTTGCTGGAGAACGGCCGTACGGTCGGCAGCATGCCGATGGTGTTCCTCGCCATCTTCCTCATCCTGATCGTCGGGATCGCCATCGACCTGCTGATCTTCAGCCCGCTGGAGCGGCGCGTGCTGCGCGGGCGCGGCCTGCTGGTGAAGAGCTGATGCGCATGCCAGGACCGGGACGCGGCCTTCTGACGTACCGCGCCGCGCGGCCCGTGCTGCTGGTCGTCGCGCACGGCAGCCGCGACCCGCGGCACGCGGCGACCGTGCGCGCCCTGACCCGGCGGCTGCGCGCGCTGCGGCCGGGGCTGCGGGTGGAGGCCGGGTTCCTGGACTTCGACACCCCGTCCGTGGAGAGCGTGCTGGACCGGCTCGCGCGGGAGGACGTACGGGACGTGGTCGCCCAGCCCCTGCTGCTGACCCGCGCCTTCCACGCCAAGTCCGACATCCCGGCGGTGCTGCGCGCGGCGGCGGAGCGCGGCCCGCGCCTGCGGATCCGGCAGGCCGCGGTGCTCGGCCCGTCGCCGCTGCTGGGCGCAGCGCTGGAGCGGCGGCTGTACGAGGCGGGCCTGACGGCCGCCGACAGGAGCTCGACCGGGGTCGTCCTGGCCTCGGCGGGCTCATCGGACCCGGAGGCGATCGCAGTGATCGCTGAAATCGCGCGGGAGTGGCGGCACACCGGTTGGTGCGCCGTGCGGCCTGCGTTCGCCTCCGCATCCCTGCCCCGCACCGCGGACGCGATCCGCGCGCTGCGCGCGGAGGGCGTCCGGCGGGTGGCGGTGGCTCCGTATGTCATCGCCCCCGGCCGGCTGCCCGACCGCATCGCGGCGGGCGCGCGGGAGGCGGGCGCGGACGTGCTGGCCGAGGTGCTGGGGGCGGCGCCGGAGGTGGCCTCACTGCTCCTGCATCGCTATGACGCGGCCGGCACTGCCGGTGCGGCCACCGGCGCGGCGACCGCTCCGGTCATCAGGGAGCTCGCCGGCCGCCCGTGACCGGACCGCCGGGGTACGTCATCGGTCGGTCGTCACCGGTCGGTCGTCGCCGCGTCGATCAGTGCCGTCAGTTCGGCGACGCTCATCGAGCCCGCCGCGCGGCGCTCCCGCGCGAAGGTGTTGGCCGTCCGCCGGAGCGTGTCGTTGACCGGGGTGGCGACCCCGTGGAGCCGGCCCAGCAGGGCGATCTCACCGTTGAGGTAGTCCGCCTCGATCGTGCCCGTGCCCCGGCTGAGGCTCTGCCAGGACGAGCCGTGGCCGCGCTCGACGCCGCTTGCCGGGTCGAAGGTGATGTGGTCGCCACGCTTCTCGGCCTGCTCCTCCGGGCCCACGTACGCGATGCCCGCGGCGTCGAGAACAGTCGCGCCCTCCGCCGTGGCGCGCCGGACCAGCTCCCAGGTCTCCTCGCCGATCACTCCGGTGACGGCCTCGATCGCGTTGGCGAGGTTGGCCAGCAGCTTGGCGTACTTCCAGCGCATCGCGTCCGGCACGACCGGCGCGAGGAGTCTGCCCTTCTCCAACCCCGCGGCGATCGCGGTGGCCGTCGCGTCCGTACCGGAGGGGTACCGGCCGAGGTGCAGCATGCCGGTGTACGGGGCGCCTCCGGCGCTCACCACGCCCGGTTCGACATAGGTCGCGGGCAGCCAGACGCACATCGCGTACACGTGCCGGAAGCGCCGCAGGGCGAGCCGTTCGCTCTCCACCCCGTTCTGCGCGCAGACCAGCGGCAGCAGCTCGCCCGCCGTACCACCGCCCGCGACGGGCCGGGCCGACCAGGCGTCCAGCGCCGCCGTGCTGTCCTGGGTCTTCACGCAGAGCAGCAGGACGTCGTCCGGGCGCAGTTCGAGCGCCTCGGGTCCGTCGACGACCGGCAGCCGGTGCACCCGGGTGCCGTCCGGTGTGGTGAGCCGCAGGCCGTGCTCGCGCAGCGCCGCGTGGTGCGCGCCCCGGGCGACGAGGACCACGTCCTGGCCGGCCTCCGCCAGCCGGCCGCCCACGCTGCCGCCGACCGCTCCCGCCCCGATGATGACGTAACGCATCCCGACCCCCGTTCCGGTACGACCCATGCAGCATATTCAGCATAGGCGAGCCCGCTGACAGCACCGTGAGCGGCGTCACGTCTGGGCTCGGTGGGCGCGGGTATAACGACCGGACGGTCCTCGCAGGAAGAAGAGGACGGAACGCGACCCGCGAAGGATTCCAGCGTGCGACTTGTGCTTCTCGGCCCGCCCGGCGCGGGCAAAGGCACCCAGGCCGGCCTCCTCGCGGCGAAGTTCGGCGTGCCCCACGTCTCGACCGGCGATCTGTTCCGTAGGCACATCGCCCAGGAGACGCCGCTGGGCCTGGAGGCGGACGAGTATCTGCGCGCCGGCGAGCTGGTCCCCGCCGAACTCACCGCCGCCCTGGTGACGGAGCGGCTCGGCGCGGCGGACGCGGCCCGGGGGTTCCTGCTCGACGGATTCCCCCGCAGTGTGGTCCAGGCGGACGCGCTGACCACGATCCTCGCCGGTCTCGGGAAGCGGCTGGACCGGGTCCTGGAGTTCCGGATCGACGACGAGATCGTCGTACGGAGGCTGCTCGCCCGCGGACGCGCCGACGACACCGAGGGCGTGATCCGGCACCGGCTGCGGATCCACCACGAGCAGACCGACTCCCTGCTCGCCTACTACGCGGGACGCACGGCCGTGATCGACGCGCTGGGCGAGGTGGAGGACGTCACCCGGCGCGTGCTCGACAGCCTCGGTCGGTAGCCCTCGCGGCCGGGTCCCTCAGCCCGCCGCCTTCGGGAAGGCCGGCCAGGTCCCGGGGTCCGTGTGGTCGTTCTCCGGGACCTGGGCGTGGGCGTACCAGCCGGCCTTCTCCGCCCAGATGTTCTCGTCACGGCGGCTCACGAACCCGGCGGGCCGCCCCATCGGCCAGGAGTCCGGGACGCCCCAGCCCTTGATCCAGGCGTGCAGCGCTCGCCACCCCGCGCACGGGGTGTCCTTGAGCGACTCGTACACCTTCCCCTTCACCACGCACCAGGGGAAGAAGAGCGCCTCGATCTGGATCACCACCGCCCCGGCCCGGTTGGTCCGGGTACCGCCCGGCAGGTCGGCGAGGGACTTCGACCGGGAGTCGGCCGGGACGAACTGGCAGAAGCCGCCGGTGAAGGGGTCCCAGAGGAGGTGCGGGGCGACGCCCTTGCCGTCGCCGGAGAAGTACGTCCTGAGGTTCGCGTACGGGACGAGGTCCTGGGGCTCGGCCTCCGTGGCGTCCCTGTCCCAGGTGATGTGGGCGACGGCCTTGGCCGGGCCGCCGTCGGTGGGGGCGTGGTCCCTGATGTCGAGTCTTTCCGCATCGGGCATCCAGAGGTCGGGCATGGTGGCTCCTCGGCGGGTGGCGCGGGGCGGCGGACGGGCAATGGACAACGGAGAACGGACAACGGACAACGGGGACAGCGTGACGGACGCCGGGGAGCGGGCGGGGCGGAAGCGGGACCACTCCACCTGATCGGGTGAGGGGCCTCCTCTCCCCCATCGGATGTGGCCTCCTCTCCCCCATCGGGTGAGGGGCCGCCCCTGGCCCGGCCTCCCCCGGCCTCACGGGGCGGTGCGGGCGGCTGTGTGGCAGGCGTAACCCTTCGCACGCGTCCGGTGTGACCTCCGGGTAACGGGCCCTCCGTACGGTCGGGGCCGTACGCTCCGAACCCCGGACCCCGCGTCCACGAAAGAGGCCGCCCGTGACCGCAGCGCATCCCCAGGACGGCGCCACCGCCACCGCCACCCAGGTGCGGACCGTCTGCTCGTACTGCGGTGTCGGTTGCGGAATCCTCCTCGACGTCGGCGCGGGTCCCGACGGCCGCAGGACCGTCCTCAAGGCGTCCGGCGACCCGTCCCACCCGGCCAACCGCGGCCGGCTCTGCACGAAGGGTGCGACCTCCGCCGGCCTGCTCACCGCCCCCGGACGGCTGACCACCGCGCTGGTACGGGCGGAGCGCGGCGACGAGCCCGTACCGTCCCCCATGGACACGGCCGTCAAGGAGACGGCGCGGCGGCTGCGCGCGATCCTCGACGAGCACGGCCCGGACGCGATCGCCTTCTACGTGTCGGGGCAGATGACCCTGGAGGCGCAGTACCTCGCCAACAAGCTCGCGAAGGGCTTCCTCCGTACCAACCGGATCGAGTCCAACTCCCGGCTGTGCATGGCGAGCGCGGGCAGCGGCTACAAGCTGTCGCTGGGCGCCGACGGCCCGCCCGGATCGTACGAGGACTTCGAGCACGCGGACGTCTTCCTCGTCACCGGCTCGAACATGGCCGACTGCCATCCCATTCTCTTCCTGCGGCTCATGGAACGGGTCAGGGCGGGCGCGAAGCTGATCGTGGTCGACCCGCGGCGCGGGGCCACCGCCGCCAAGGCCGATCTCTTCCTCCAGATCCGGCCGGGCACGGATCTCGCCCTGCTCAACGGGCTCCTGCACCTCCTCGTCGAGAACGGCCGCACCGACCCGGAGTTCATCGCCGAGCACACCGAGGGGTGGGAGGAGATGCCCGCCTTCCTCGCGGAGTACCCGCCCGCGAAGGTCGCGGAGATCACCGGCATCCCCGAGGCGGACATCCGGCGCGCCGCCGAGTGGATCGGTGACGCGGGCGACTGGATGAGCTGCTGGACGATGGGGCTCAACCAGTCCACGCACGGCACCTGGAACACCAACGCGCTGGTCAATCTGCATCTCGCGACCGGGGCGATCTGCCGCCCCGGCAGCGGCCCGTTCTCCCTGACGGGCCAGCCCAACGCCATGGGCGGGCGGGAGATGGGATACATGGGCCCGGGGCTGCCGGGCCAGCGATCGGTGCTGGTGGAGGAGGAACGGACCTTCGTCGAGGAACTGTGGGGCGTCGCGCCCGGGACGGTACGGGCCGACGGCTTCGGCGAGGGCACGGTGGACCTGTTCCGGCGGATGGCCGACGGGGAGGTCAAGGCGTGCTGGATCATCTGCACCAACCCCGTCGCGTCGGTGGCCAACCGCAGAACGGTCATCGAGGGGCTCGAACGGGCCGAGTTCGTCATCACGCAGGACGTCTTCGCCGAGACCGAGACCAACGCGTACGCGGATGTCGCCCTGCCCGCCGCCCTGTGGGCCGAGTCCGAGGGCGTCCAGGTCAACTCGGAACGCACCCTCACCCTGAGCCGGCAGGCCGTGGAGCCCCCCGGCGAGGCGTGGCCGGACTGGCGGATCATCGCCCGGATCGCCTGCGAGATGGGGTACGAGGACGCCTTCGGCTACGAGAGCGCCGAGGAGATATTCGAGGAGATCAAGCGCGCCTGGAACCCGAAGACCGGCTACGACCTGCGCGGGGTGAGCTACGAACGGCTGCGCCGCACCCCCGTGCAGTGGCCCAGCGCCGCCGCCGAGGGCCCCGACCGCAACCCGGTCCGCTACCTCAACGACGGCGTCAGCCAGACCCTGGCCGAACGCCCCGACGGCGGCAGGCCACGGCTCGTCTTCCCCACGGCATCCGGCCGGGCGGTGTTCCACGCGCGCCCGCACCTGCCCGCGGCCGAACTGCCGGACGACGACTTCCCGTACGTCCTGAACACGGGCCGGCTCCCGCACCAGTGGCACACGCTCACCAAGACGGGCAAGATCGCCAAGCTCAACAAGCTCAACCCCGGGCCCTTCGTGGAGATCCATCCGGACGACGCGCGGGAGCTGGGGATCGCGGAGGGCGACCCGGTGGAGGTGGCCTCGCGGCGGGGCCGGGCGGTGCTGCCCGCGGTGGTGACCGAGCGGGTGCGGCCCGGGGGCTGCTTCGCGCCCTTCCACTGGAACGACCTGTTCGGGGAGTACACCTGCGTCAACGCGGTCACCAGCGACGCGGTCGACCCGATCTCCTTCCAGCCGGAGTTCAAGGTGTGCGCGGTGTCGCTGACGCGGCTCGCCACGGCGCCCGCCACGCCTTCCGTGGCGGAGACACCGGCCGCGGGTGACGCCGACGGGCAAGTGGCGGTGCTGGCGGGGGTGTTCGGGGCCGATCTCGCACCACCGGTGCTGAGCGAGGAGGAGCGCCGCTACCTGGCGGGGTTCCTCACCGGGCTGGGCGCCACGGGGGCGGATGGTGGCGTGGGGTCCGCCGCCGCCACGCCGGTGCTGCCGGACCGTGCGCCGTTCGCCCCTGCGCACGCCCTGTGGGTCAACGGTGTCCTCGCCGGCATGTACTCCCGTACCACCGCGACCTCGGTCACCGGAACACCGCCCGGCGCCTCCCCCGCCGCCACGCCCGGCCGCGAGGTCGTCGTCCTGTGGGCCTCGCAGACCGGCAACGCCGAGGAGGCCGCCGCCCTGGTGGCGCGGAAGCTGGCCGAGGACGGACACGCGGCGCGGCTGCTCGACATGGACGACGACGCGGCGCCGGACGCGGTCGGGCGCGGCGCGGATCTGCTGGTGGTGACCAGTACGTTCGGGGACGGCGACGCCCCCGACAACGGCTCCCGGTTCTGGGAGGCCCTCAGCGCGTCCGACGCGCGCCGGCTGGACGGCGTACGGTACGCGGTCCTCGCCCTCGGCGACTCCTCGTACGACGACTTCTGCGGCCACGGCCGCCGGCTCGACACACGCCTCGACGAACTGGGCGCCGTCCGCCTGGTGCCCCGTACCGACTGCGAACCGGAGTACGAACAGCCCGCCGGGCAGTGGCTCGACCACGTACGCGCGGCGCTGCGCACGGAGCCGGGCGCCGGGCCGGACGCGGGCGCGGTGGCCGGGGCGGGCGCGGTGGCGGAGGCGGCCGGGGCGCCCGAGAGGACGCCGCCCGTACCCGCGACACCGACACCGCCCGTACCCGCGCCGGAGGTCCGTCCCGCCAAGGCCGCGCCCGTCACCGCCCGGCTGACCGGGAACCGGCTGCTCGGCCTCCCCGGCGCCGCCAAGGAGGTGCGCGAGTTCACGTTCGACACCGGCGACAGCCCCGTCCCGCTCGTCTACGAGGCGGGCGACGCGCTCGGCGTGCAGCCCCGCAACTGCCCCGATCTCGTCGCCGAATGGCTCGCCGTCACCGGTCTCGACGCCGCCGCGCCCGTCGACCTGCCGGGCCTCGGCGAGGTGGCGCTCGGCGACGCGCTGCACCGCCATCTCGACATCGCCGCGATCACCCCTGCGCTGCTGCGTCTCGTCGCGGAGCGGACCCACGACCGCACCCTCAAGAAGCTGCTGCGCCCGGACAACAAGGGCGAGCTGGCCCAGTGGACGTGGGGCCGTCAGTGCGTCGACATCATGGCCGAGTACCCGGTACGGGCCACGGCGGCGGAGTGGGCGGACACCCTGCAACGGCTGCGCCCGCGCCTCTACTCCATATCGTCCAGCCCACTGACCGACCCCGCGCTCGTCCGGCTGACGGTCTCCGTGGTCCGGTACGACAACCGCCACGGCCGGCCGCGCAAGGGCGTCGCGTCGGCCTTCCTCGCGGACGCCGCGCCCGGCAGCCCCGTCCCGGTCCATGTGCGGCGCTCCCCGCACTTCCGGCCGCCGGCCGACCCCGCGACCCCCATGGTGATGGTCGGCCCCGGCACCGGTGTCGCCCCCTTCCTCGGCTTCCTCCAGGAACGGCGCGCCCGCGGCCACCAGGCCCCGAACTGGCTCTTCTTCGGCGAGCAGCGGCGCGCCACCGACTTCTACTACCAGGACGAACTGGCGGAGCTGCGCCGCGACGCCACCCTGACCCGGCTGGACACCGCCTTCTCCCGCGACCAGCGGGCCAAGGTCTACGTCCAGGACCGGATGCGCGAGCACGGCGGCCGGCTCTGGTCCTGGCTCCAGGACGGCGCCCACTTCTACGTGTGCGGCGACGCCTCCCGGATGGCCAAGGACGTCGACCGCGCGCTGCGCGAACTCGCCATGGCCCACGGGGGTCTGGACGAGGACGGGGCCGCCGCGTACGTCAAGCGGCTCGCCGCCGAGAAGCGGTACGTCCGCGACGTCTACTGAGCCCGCGTCGGCCGCCGGTCGCTGTCCATCGGTCCCGCCGGCTAGTACTACAGGGCTAGATCTTGATCATCTGGAGTCGTAGCCGCCTTCGGAAATGGTGCCGTCGTGCCTCCGCCTGATGCGCGCGTCGCCAGACCGACCAGCGAAGTCCCTGGTGGATGGCGATGCGAGGCGAGCCGATCAGGTTGAAGAGCCGCCGGACCTCGGCGACGGTCAGGGCCGCGAGCCGCCGCGTTCGCGGCCCGCGGTCACCGCCCAGGTCCGAAGAGCCCCTTTTTGCGGGGTTCGGGCCATCGCGGCCAGGAACGCCAACGCCAGCATGGACAGGGTGATATGGCGATACCAGGCG
>NZ_JBITHL010000002.1:0-851126 GCF_044457965.1 Streptomyces sp. NPDC050509
TGCCGTTGGTAGTCGTGGGTGCGCCTCTCCGGCATGCCGGGCATCATCGGCAGGACGGGCTGCGTGCGGTCCAAGGCCTGAACCTGGGACTTCTCGTCCACACACAGCACCACCGCCTTCTCCGGCGGGTGGTGGTAGAGGCCGACGACATCGACGACCTTCTCCACGAACTGCGGGTCCGTTGACAGTTTGAACGAGTCCTGGATGTGCGGCTTCAGTTCGAACTGCCGCCAGATCCGTCCGATCGTCGACTTCGACAGGCCGGTTCGCTCGGCCATCGAGGCCCGCGACCAGTGCGTGGCATCACGCGGCGACGTCTCCAGCGTGGCGGCGACAACCTCCTCGACCCGGTCGAGGAGAATCGACGGCGGCCGGCCCGGCCGCAGTTCGTCAGCCAGACCTTCCAGCCGCAGCTCAACAAACCTACGCCGCCACCGGGCCACCGTGGACACGGACGTTCCCAGGCGGTTGGCGACCGTCTTGTTCGACGTGTCCTCGGCGCACGCCAGCACGATCCTCGACCGCAACGCCAATGCCTGCGAGGACTTCGCCCGACGGGCCCAACGCGTCAGCTGTTCCCGCTCGAGATCACTCAGAGCCAGGCCGCTCTTCGGCCGCCCCGGCCGGCCGGTATCCGCCAGACCCTCCAGCCGTGACTCCACGAACCGCTTGCGCCACTTGCCGACCGTCATCGCCGACACACCCAAGTCATCGGCAACCCGCGCATACACAACATCCGGCTCAGCACACCGCAACACAATGCACGCCCGCACAGCCAACCTCGACGCCCCCTGCGACCAACGGACCAGCTGGTCACGCTCGTCAGCAGTCAACACGAACTCGACGGAAGGACGCCTCGGAAACGACATCCAGAAACCCTAGCAACTTAATGCCGGAATTTCAGGCGCATAACACTAGCGGTGGTCGACACCGTCGACAAGGCCGAGGCCAAACTGCGCAAGGCCGAGGCGGAGCTGGCCGAGGCCGTGGCGGAAGCGGTCGAGGTCTTCGGGAGCGAGCTGGGCGCCTCCGACGAACTCGAACTGTCGGTCGAGGCGATCCGCCACTTCCTGGACATCGCCGAGGGCGGCTCGGACGGCGCGGAGGATTCCGAAGGCGCCGGGGAGACCGCGGAGAGCACCCCGGCCGCCAACACGGCGAAGACCGGGGCGAAGTCCAAGGCGGAGCAGAAGGCGGACGCCTCGGCCGCCGCTCCGGAGCAGGAGCCGGAGCCCGCGATCGCCTAGGGCCGCGAGGAGCACCGCCTTCGGAGCCGGCCGACGCACCCGTCGGCCGGCTCTTCCGCTCGCGTAGGCGCCGGGTACGGCCCGGTGCCTACGCGGCCGCGGTGCCGCTCACGACCACGTACCGGCCCCGCACCGTCGTCCCGTCAGGGAGGTTCCACCCCGCGGTGACATGCCCGACGGGCTCGGCCGCGTCCGTAGGGGCGTCCTGGTCGGCCCGGAGGATCCGGTGGACGCGGAGGGCCAGCGGGCCGCCCGGTTCGCCGGAGGCCGCGTCGGCCGTCGCCGTGACCGCCGCGCCCGCCGCGCCCGTCCCGCTCGGGAGGGCCGTCCGGACGAGGAGATCGGTGCCGTCCGGCCCGTCGCTCGCGGTCAGGGACGCGAACACGCCCGTACGGCCGGTCCTCGTGAAGCCGCTGACGACGGACGGATCGGGGGTGTCGCTGACACTCTGGGCCTGAGGCTCGGCGTCGCCGGCGAGCAGGGCGAGCAGCCGCGCGACCACCACGGGGTCCTGAGCCCCGTCGTAGATCCACCGCCGCCCCAACACCCCGTGTTCACTGGTCCCGATGAGCGCCTCGTCGGCTCCGTCGAGCGGCGCGCCCCGATAGCTGAGCGGCACGTGGTACGTGAGCGGCCGGGCGCCCGAAGCGTCGGTGACCGCCATGAACTCGATCCCGACCTCCCCCCGCGGATCGTCGAGCCGGAACCCACCGGTCCGGCTCAGCTCCGGCACGCTCCCCCCGCCGCGGTACCACGGCCGTGTGGGGAGCCAGGAGCCGAGCAGCTCCAGCTTGGTGGGGGCCATCGTGGTGCGGTGGATGACTGCCATGTGTCCGGACACCTTTCGCGTGTGCCACATGCCGTGCCGTGGTCACGTGGCTCGGTCGGCGCCCATCCTGTCACTTCCGCCACCGCCCCCACCGCGTGCAGATGAGTCCATGCCACGCCGCACACTGCTCTGACGTGCGGAAAGAACCCCCGTCTTCTCATCTTCGTTGCACGGCCCCCGATGGATTGGTCCGGCCGAAATTTATTTTTTCGGGGTCCGATCCGGCTACGTCCCAGCCCCGCCACGGGTTCTCGCTCCCACCGGGCTCCCGGCGCCCCGACTTGCCGTGAACGAGACCGAACAAGACCGGGATCGCGCACGTAATGCAGGTACAGCAAGCCGGAACGGCCCCGATGACGGATGAAGGACGGACCTGATGACCGCAATCACCAGAAGCGGGCGTACGTGGCGAGGACGCGGGAGCGTCGCGCTGCTCGCCTGTGGTGCGTTGGCCGCCGGCGGGGTCACCGCCACCGGCGTGGCCGCGCTGGTGCCACAGACCGCACACGCCTCCAGCCACCGCGAAGCCCCCCTGATCTCGGGGCAGCCCCAGTTCGACAACACGGACCTCTACGCGTTCGTCAGCCCGGACCACCCCGACACAACAACCATCGTCGCGAACGTACTTCCGTTCCAGGAGCCGGCGGGCGGACCGAACTTCTTCACGTTCGCCACCGACGCCCGCTACGAGATCCACATCGACAGCGACGGGGACGCCCAGGACGATCTCCTCTACCGGTTCACCTTCAAGGACCACCGCAAGAACGAGAACACCTTCCTCTACAACACCGGTGTCGTGGAGAGCCTGGACTCCCCGGAGCTCAACTTCACCCAGACCTACGACATCGAACTGCTGCGCCTGGAGCACAAGAAGGTCGTCTCGCAACACAAGGTCGCGGAGAACCTGCCGGTCGCCCCGTCGAACGTCGGCAAGGCGTCGATGCCCGACTACCAGAAGCTCCGCGACCAGGCGGTGACGAAGGTCGCCGGCGGGATCAAGGCGTTCGCCGGCCAGGCCGACGACCCGTTCTTCGCCGATCTGCGCGTCTTCGACCTGCTGTACGGGGGTGACCTCTCGGAGGTCGGCAACGACACCCTCAAGGGCTACAACGCCAACTCGATCGCCCTCCAGGTCCCGAACTCCTACCTCCGGGAGTCCGAGGAGCAGCCGATCGTCGGCATCTACTCGACCACCGAGCGCCAGAACGCCTCGGGCGAGTGGACCCGGGTGTCGCGGCTCGGCATGCCGCTGGTCAACGAGGTCGTCAACCCGGTCAAGGACAAGGACAAGTTCAACGCCTCCTCGCCGGAGGACGACGGCGACTTCCTGAAGAACGTCACGGAGCCGGAGCTGCCGAAGCTCATCGAGGCGATCTACGACATCAAGGCCCCGGCGGAGCCGCGCGACGACCTCGTCTCGGTCTTCCTGACCGGTGTGAAGGACCTCAACCAGCCGCCGAAGGTCACACCGTCGGAGATGCTGCGCCTCAACACCTCCATCAAGCCGGTCGCGAAGCCGAAGCGGCTGGGCGTGCTGGACGGTGACAACGCGGGCTTCCCGAACGGGCGCCGGCTGACCGACGACGTGCTGGACATCGCGCTCCAGGTCGTCGAGGGCGAACTCGTCGGATCGAAGAACGACCTGGGCGACGCGGTCGACGCCAACGACAAGGAGTTCGGCAAGAGCTTCCCGTACGTCGGGCTGCCCAAGGCCGGTTCCGACGTCGACGCCTCCGACGTGGCGACCAAGGGCGCCGCGACCGGGCTGACGGGCGGCATGTCCTCGCTCACCGCGTCGTGGTCGAACACCACGCTGATGCTCGTCTCCGCCGGAGCTGGCGCCGTCGTCGCCCTGCTGATCGGCCTCGGCGCGACCTGGATACGCGCCCGCCGCTCGCGCCCCTCCTGGGTCGGCTGACGCCGGCTCCGGCACGAGAAGCCGGACCTGACCGGCACCCAGTGACCGGCCCGGCGGCGTCATCCGTCCCCCACGGGCGCCGCCGGGCCACCTCCATCGGCGCGGCACCTTCGCACACCACCCCCACCCCCACCTCCACACACCACCCCACCGAGAGACCCGAGGAAGGCGAGAGCGATGCTCGTACGGAAGCCGCAGTTCACGCGACGGCGTGAGCACGAGGGCCAGGGTGAGGGCCAAGGTGAAGGAGAGGGCGAGCGAGAGGCCGCGGGTACGGGACGACGCCGTCGCGGCGTCCTCACGGTCATGGCCGTCGCCCTGGTGCTCACCGCCACCTCGGTGGTGCTCGGCGCCGGCGGCGAAGAGGACCGGAACGTACGGGCCGCGCAGCCGCTCGCGGCGAGCGTCCCCGTCGAGCGACTGGCCTCGGGAGACCTCGCACAGGGCATCGACTCCCTTCAGAAACACCTCAAGGCGCAGCCCAAGGACGCCACCGGCTGGGCGACCCTGGGCGCGGCCTATGTCGAGCAGGCCAGGACCAGCGGCGATCCGACGCGCTACCCGCAGGCGGAGAAGGCCTTCGGGCGCTCGCTCGCGCTGCGCCCCGCCGACGAGAACGACGCGGCCCTCGCCGGACGTTCGGCGCTGGCCGCCGCACGCCACGACTTCCCGGCGGCGCTGGGCCAGGCGGACCGGGCGCTGCGGGTCAACCCGTACAGCGAACGCGCGCTCTCCACCCGGGTCGACGCACTGGTCGAACTCGGCCGCTACGACGAGGCGTGGAAGGCCGTCGAACTCGCCGACCGGCGCCGCCCCGGCCTCCCCGTCTTCACCCGGTACGCGTACGTACGGGAGCTGCGCGGCGACGTCAAGGGCGCGCGCGAGGTGCTGCTGCGGGCCCGGAACTCCGCCTCCAGCACCGCCGATACGGCGTACGTCGCCACCGCACTCGGCCAACTAGCCTGGAGCCAGGGGCAGTACGCCGACGCGCTGGACCACTACGCGACCGCGCTGCGCGCCGACCCGCGATATGTTCCCGCGCTGGAGGGGCGCGGACGCACCTACGCCGCGCAGGGCAGGACCGAACAGGCGCTGACCGATCTCGAAGAGGTCGTACGCCGCTACCCCCTGCCGGGCCAGCTCGCCGCGCTCGGCGAGCTGTACGAGGTGGCCGGTCAGCGCGAGAAGGCCGAGGAGCAGTACGAACTCATCGGTACCTGGACCCGGTTGGCCCGCGCCAACGGGGTCGCCACCGACCTGGAGTCCGCGCTCGTCGAGGCCGACCACGGCGACGCCGGGCTGGCGCTCGAAGCGGCGCGCGCCGAGTGGTCCCGCCGCGAGAGCGTCCACACCGCGGACGCGCTCGCCTGGGCGCTGCACGCGAACGGAAAGGACCGCGAGGCGCTGACGTACGCGAAGAGGGCGACCGCGGCGTCCCCCGGCTACCGCAACGCGTCGTTCCTCCACCACCGCGGCATGATCGAGCGGGCCCTCGGCGACGACAAGGCCGCGCGCCGCTCGCTGACCGCCGCGCTCGACCTGAACCGGGGCTTCTCGCCCACGGGCGCGCGCGAGGCCAGGTCCGCGCTGTCCGCGCTCACCGGATCCGGATCCCGGGAGGACTCATGACGGGACGACCCACGACGGGACGGCTCATGACGGGACGACCCACGGCCGGGAGACTCGTACCGCGACGTACCGCCGCCACCGCGCTCGCCACCCTCGTGGCGGGGACGGCGCTCGCGCTGCTGCCCGCCCAGGTCGCGCAGGCGCACCCGCTCGGGAACTTCACCGTCAGCCAGTACGACGGGCTGGTCGTCGCGCCGGGCACCTTGCGCGTGGACCATGTGGAGGACCTGGCGGAGATCCCCGCCGCGCAGGAGCGCAACCGTATCGACACCGACGGGAACGAGGAGCTGGACGCCGCCGAACTCGCCGCGTGGGCCACGGCGCGGTGCGCCACGGCCGCCTCCGGCGCCCGGCTGACGGTGGGGGAGGGCGGCGGAAAGCCCGCCCCCGTCACGGCGGGCGGCGCACAGGCGCGGGAGCGCCCGGGACAGGCGGGGCTGCGGACGCTGCGCGTGACCTGCGAGCTGACGGCGCCGCTGCCGGGCGACGAGCCGCAGCGGATCACGTACCACCCGGCGGGCGTCGCGACCGGCGCGGGCTGGCGGGAGATCACCGCGCGGGGCGACCGGACGACGCTCACGGAGGCGGGGGACCTGCCGCGCGACTCCCTCTCGCGGCGGCTGACCTCGTACCCAGGCGACCTGCTCTCCTCGCCGCCCGACCACCGGTCGGCCGCGTTCACGGTCCGGGCCGGCGGCCCCGCGCTGACCGGGGGCCAGGACGAGAAGGGTGGTTCCCCGGTGGCCGGGGTGCTGCCGCGCGGGGCGGACCGCTGGGCGCAGGCGCTGACCGGTCTGGTGGCCCGGCACGAACTGACCGTCGGCTTCGCGGCGTTCGCGCTCGGTGTGTCCCTGCTGCTCGGCGCCATGCACGCACTGGCCCCCGGGCACGGCAAGACGATGATGGCCGCCGCGGCGACGGCGGGCGGGCGCAGCTCCCTGCGCGATGTGCTGGCGCTGGGTTTCTCGGTGACCATGACGCACACGCTCGGTGTCTTCGCGCTGGGCGCGCTGATCGTGGCGGGTTCGGCGGCGGCGCCCACGGTGGTGTTCTGGCTCTCCCTCGCGAGCGGTGCGCTGGTCGCGATCGCGGGCGCGCTGCTGCTGCGCAGGGCATGGCGCCACCGGCGCCGCCCGCAGGGACACACGCACAGCCACACTCAGGGGCACACACACGGACCCACACACGGACACACGCACGCGCACGCATCGCACGAGGTGGCGGTGGACGAGGCGTCCGACGAGGCGCGGGTGCCGGTGCTCACGTCGGCACACCGGCACGGACACGAACACGAAGACGCACACGGGCACGGGCACGGGCACGAGGTGTCCCACGGCCCGGTGGCCACACTCACGGCGGAACGCGAGAACCACGGGCACGGGCACGCGCACAGCCACGGACACGCAGACGCGCACGCGGACGCGCTCGCGCACGCCCGCAGCCACCTTCCGCCCGCCCCCGGACTCCGGGGGATCATCCTGCTCGGCTTCGCCGGCGGGCTGGTCCCGAGCCCGTCCGCCGTCGTCGTCCTGGTCGGCGCGGCGGCCCTCGGGCAGGCGTGGTTCGGCTTCCTGCTGGTGATCGCGTACGGGGCCGGGCTCGCCGTCACCCTCGCGGGGGCCGGGTTCGCGGTGGTACGGCTGCGGGAGACCACCACCCGCAGGCTGGCCGCCCGCCCCCGGGGCCGCTTCCTGGCCCTGGCCCACCGGACGGCCCCGTTCGCGTCGGCCGTGGTCGTGCTCGCCCTGGGCTGCGGGCTGATGCTCCGCGGGGTCGTGACCGGCCTGGGATGAGCCGAGGTCAGAAGAAGACCCCGCAGCGCAGCAGCACATTCGCGTACGGCCGCGCCTCACCGGTGCGTACGATCAGCCGCGCGCCCGCTGACAGCCTCTTCAGCTCCTCGTGCGGGACGAAGCCGAGATCCGGGAGGCGACCCAGTAGCCGCGCCGCCTCCGGGTTCGCCTCCCGTACCTCGTGGGCGGCCGTCGCGCCCTCCACGACCAGCTCCGCCAGCAGCCCGTCCAGCACCTGGGCAAAGGACGGCACCCCTGCCACGAAGGCCAGGTCCACCACGCGGGGGCCAGCCGGGACGGGCATGCCCGCGTCGCAGACCAGCACCCCGTCCCCATGGCCCAACTCGGCTGTCGCGCCCGCGAGATGACGGTTCAGGATCCCTGACCTCTTCACAGCGACGCCACCTCCGCCGCCGTCGGGAACGACACCTGGGCGCCCGCCCGGGTGACCGCCACGGCGCCCACCCGCGCGGCGTATTCCGCCGCCGCCGTCAGCTCCTCGCCCGCGCCGAGCCGCCACGCCAGCGCCGCGGTGAACGCGTCACCGGCGCCCGTCGTGTCCACGGCCCGCACCCGTACGGACGGCACGAGCGCCGTCGTCCGCGCGTCCGCCACCAGCGCTCCGCGCTCGCCCAGCGTGATGACCACCGAGCGCGGCCCCAGCGCGAGCAACGCCCGTGCCCAGTCAGCCGGTTCGTCGCCCACCGGATCCGCCTTCGCGCCGAGCACGACCCGTGCCTCGTGCTCGTTGACGATCAGCGGATCGCACGCCGCGAGGATCTCGGCGGGCAGCTCCACCGGCGGCGAGGGGTTGAGGACGAAGCGGGTGCCAGGAGCCAGCCTCCGTACCACCTCGGTGACCGTCTCCAACGGGATCTCCAACTGGGCGGAGACTACGCGCGACGCCCCCAGCAGCTCCGCCGCCTCCCGTACGTCCTCGGGGGAGAGCCGGGCGTTGGCGCCCGGGGACACCACGATGCTGTTGTCCCCGGACGGGTCGACGGTGATCAGCGCGACCCCGGTGGGCGCCCCGCCGGACCGTACCCCCACCGTGTCGACTCCGGCCGTGTGCTGCGAGTCGAGCAGCAGCCGGCCGTGCGCGTCGTCACCGACCCGCGCCAGCAGCGCCGTACGGGCGCCGAGGCGGGCGGCGGCAACCGCCTGGTTGGCGCCCTTGCCGCCCGGATGGACCGTCAGGTCCGAGCCGAGGACGGTCTCGCCGGGGCCCGGGCGCCGCTCGACGCCGATCACCAGGTCGGCGTTGGCCGACCCCACGACCAGCAGGTCGTAGTCGTACATCGCTGTCTCTCTCCGTTTCCTCGGGGCTACGGGGCCTTCAGGGCCATGGGTCCTTCAGGGGGTACGGGACCGGGTGGCCGTCAGGAGAAGTCGGCCACGTTCTTCGCCGTGACCACCTTCACCGGGACCTTCACCGTCGTGTCGATCTTCTTGCCCGCGGCGGCCTCGATCGCGTTGCGTACGGCCAGTTTGCCCAGTTCGGCGGGTTGCTGCGCCACCGACGCGTACAGGGTGCCCGCCTCGACCGCCTTCAGCCCGTCGGGCGTGCCGTCGAAGCCGACCACCGGGATCGACGTGCCCGCCTTGGACCCCAGCGCCTTGATCGCGCCGAGCGCCATCTCGTCGTTCTCGGCGAAGACACCGTTCACGTCACCGTGGGCCTGGAGCAGGTTCGTCATCACGTCGAGGCCCTTGGTGCGGTCGAAGTCCGCGGGCTGCTTCGCGACGACCTCGATACCCGGGTACGCCTTGATGCCCTGGGCGAAGCCCGCGCCGCGCTCCCGGCTCGCGGAGGTACCGGCCGTACCCTGGAGGACCACGACGCGGCCCTTCCCGCCGAGCCTGTCGGCCAGCGTCCGCGCCGCCTGCTCGCCGCCCGCGACATTGTCGGAGGCGACGAGGGTCGCGACGTCCGCCTTGTTGACCCCGCGGTCGGCGGCTATCACCGGGATGTCCGCCTGGTTGGCGGCGCGCACCGAGGGGCCCGCCGCGTCCGAGTCGACCGGGTTGACGATCACCGAGGACATGCCCTCGCTGGTGAAGTTCTGTATCTGGTTGGCCTGTTGGGAGGCGTCGTTCTGCGCGTCGGTCACGGTCAGGTCCACGCCCTTCGCCTTCGCCTCGGCCTGGGCGCCCGCCTTCAACTGCACGAAGAACGGGTTGTTGAGGGTGGAGACGGACATGCCCACCTTGGTCGCGTCACCGGAGGAGCCGTTGTTCCAGAAGGAGACACCGCCGATGACGGCGGCCACCAGCACCGCGGCGACCGTGTACTTCACGGCCTGTGCCTTTTTGCCCCCGGGCCCGCCCGCACCGGCCGCGCCACCGGCGCCGCCCGTCACCGGGGTGGATCCGGCGCGCCGGCGCACCGTGTCGAGCAGCACCGCGAGCGCGATGACGACACCGATGACGACCTGCTGCCAGAACGCCGACACCGACAGCAGGTTGAGGCCGTTGCGCAGCACCGCGAGGATCAGCGCGCCGATCAGGGTGCCGGACGCCTTGCCGACCCCGCCCGACAGGCTGGCGCCGCCGATGACGACCGCGGCGATCGCGTCGAGTTCGTACCCCTGCGCGGCCTGCGGCTGCGCCGAGGCGAGCCGGGAGGCGAGGACGACACCCGCGACGGCGGCGAACAGCCCGGACAGGGCGTAGACGGCGACCTTCTGGCGCTTGACGCGCAGCCCGGAGAGGCGCGCCGCCTCCTCGTTGCCGCCGATCGCGTACATCGAGCGGCCGAGGTAGGTGCGGCCCAGGATCACCGCGGTGATCAGCCCCATCACGATCATCACGAGGACGGGCACGGGCAGCCAGCCGCCGAGCGTGTCCCCCAGCCGGGAGACCGAGGAGGGGAAGGCGATCGGGCTGCCCTGCGAGATCACCAGGGAGAGGCCGCGGCCCACCGAGAGCATCGCCAACGTGGCGATGAACGGCGGGAGTTTGCCGTACGAGACGAGCGCGCCGTTGACGAGGCCGCATGCGATGCCGGTGGCGACGGCGAGGATGACGGCCAGCCACACCGGCACCCCCTCGGACGTCGCCGACCAGGCCAGTACGGTCGCGGAGAGCGCCGCCACCGAGCCGACCGACAGGTCGATGCCCGCCGTGACGATGACGAAGGTGACACCGAACGCGAGGATCGCGGTCACGGCGGCCTGCACACCGACGTTCAGCAGGTTCTGCGTGGTGAGGAAGTCGCCCGACAGCAGCGACATCGCCACCACCAGGACCACCAGGGCGCTCAGGGCGCCGTTGTCGAGGAGGAGACGGCGGAGCCCCGGGGCGCCACCGCCGCCTGTTGTGCTCTTCTCGCTCTTGAGCGTGTCAGTGGCCACGGGAGCCCTCCACTCCTTCTTCGTCGACCGTCGTATCGGTCGTGTCCGTCGTGTCGGTCGTATCGGTTGCGTCGGTCGTGCTGGTCGGGTCGGTCGTGCGGGGTGTGTGCGTCGTGGCGTCGGCCGGGGGCGGTCCCGTGCTCACGGCGAGCGCCATCACCGCGTCCTGGGTGGCCTCGCCGGCGTCCAGCTCGCCGGCGATCCGGCCCTGCGCCATCACCAGCACCCGGTCGCTCATGCCGAGCACCTCCGGCAGATCGCTGGAGATCATCAGCACGGCGTGGCCCGCGGCGGTGAGTTCGTTGATGAGCTGGTAGATCTCGACCTTCGCGCCGACGTCGATGCCGCGCGTCGGCTCGTCCAGGATCAGCACCCGGACATCGGCCAGCAGCCACTTGCCGATGACGACCTTCTGCTGGTTGCCGCCCGACAGGGTGCCCACCCGCTGCTCAAGTCCCGCCATCCGCACGCCGAGTTGTCCGGCCATCCGGGCGGCGGCGGTGTGCTGGGCCTTGCGGTCCACCAGCCCGCCACGGGTCGCGGAGCGCAGGGTGACCAGGCCGAGGTTCTCCGCCACGGAGGCGTCGAGCAGCAGGCCCTGGCCCTTGCGGTCCTCGGGTACGAGGCCGATCCCGGCGGCCATCGCCGCGCCGACGTCGTACCGGGGCAGGGGAGTTCCCCCGACCCGTACGGTGCCGCTGTCGTAGTGGTCGGCGCCGAAGACCGCCCGTACGACCTCGGTGCGGCCCGCGCCCACCAGTCCCGCGATGCCGACGACCTCGCCGGCCCGTACCTCGAACCCCACGTCGTGGAAGACGCCCTGCCGGGTCAGCCCGCTCACACTGAGCAGGGCGGTGCCGGTCTCCGCGCGGCGGCGCGGGTACTGCTGCTCGATGCTGCGGCCGACCATGAGGCGTACGAGTTCGTCCTCGGGGGTCGACGCGGGCACCTGGCCGACGCTGCGGCCGTCGCGCAGCACGGTGACCCGGTCGCCGAGCGCCGCGATCTCCTCCAGATGGTGGGTGATGAAGACGATGCCCACCCCCTCCTCGCGCAGGGTGCGCACGATCCGGAAGAGCTTCTCCACCTCCTCGGAGGTCAGCACGGCGGTCGGCTCGTCCATCACCAGCACGCGCGCGTCCAGGCTGAGAGCCTTGGCGATCTCGACCATCTGGAGCCGGGCGATGCCCAGTTCACGCACCTTGGTGTGGGGCGGCGTGGTGACGCCGACGCGCTCCAGCAGGGTGGCGGCGTCGGCCTCCATCTTCCTGCGGTCGATGAGGCCGAAGCGGCGCGGCTGGCGCCCCAGGAAGATGTTCTCGGCCACCGTCAGATCGGGGACGAGGTTGAACTCCTGGTAGATGGTGGCGATGCCGAGCCGTTCCGCGTCCTGCGCGCCGTGGATACGTACCTCCTCCCCGTCGACGAGCACACGTCCGGTGTCGGGCCGGTACGCGCCGGAGAGCATCTTGATCAGTGTGCTCTTGCCGGCGCCGTTCTCACCGAGGAGGACGTGCACCTCGCCGCGGCGCAGATCGAAGTCGACGCTGTCCAGCGCCACCACGCCGGGGAAGGTCTTGCGTATCCCTTCGACACGCAGCAACTCGTCCGGGTGACTCACGGGTCGCTCCTTTGCGATCGTGCTGATGGGTTCCGTTCCGAAGGGACGGGGTCCGGCGGCCCCGGCGGGGCGTCCGCGCGGCCCGGGGGCGCGCCGTCCGACGGCAGCTCCGCACCGTCCGGCGGCAGGGTCGCACCGTCCGGCGGCAGTTCCGCACCGCACGAGCGGCGTACGACCAGCCGGGCGGGCAGGGTCACGGAGGGCGGTTCGCGGCCGGCGATGCGTTCGGCCAGGGCCCGCACCGCCGCCCTCCCCAACTCGTCCGTGGGCTGCGCGATGGCGGTGATCGGCGGGTCCGTGTGCACGAACCAGGGGATGTCGTCGAAGGCGGCGAGCGCGATGTCCTCGGGGACCCGCAGCCCGCGGGCGCGGAACGCGTCGAGCGCGCCGAGCGCCATCAGGTTGTCCGCGGCGAACACCGCGTCGGGCGGCTCCGGCAGATCGAGGAAGCGCTCGGCGGCCCGGCGTCCGCTCTCGGCCTGGAAGTCGCCCTGGCCGATGTACGCGTCCGGCAGCGCCACCCCGTGCTCACCGAGCGCCGCGCGGAACGCGTCGATGCGCTCGCTGCCGGTGGTGGTGGCCGCGGGGCCCGCGATGATCGCCGGCCTGCGGTGGCCGAGCGCCAGCAGATGGCCGACCAGGTCCCGTACGGCCGCGCGCCCGTCCGCCCGGACGACCGGCACGTCCACCCCGGGGATCCACCGGTCCACGAAGACGACCGGCGTGTCGGCGCGCACCGCGTCGCGTATCAGCTTCGCCCCGCGGTCGGTGGGGGACAGGAGCAGTCCGTCGATCCGGCGGTCCAGCAGCGTACGGACGTGGTGGTCCTGCAACTCGGGCCGCTCGTCGGCGTTCCCGATGATCACGCTGTAGCCGAGGGCCCGCGCCTCCTCCTCGACGGCCCGCGCCAGGGAGGTGAAGTACGGGTTGAGCACATCGCTGATGACCAGGCCGAGGGTGCGGGTCTCGTCGGTGCGCAGGGAGCGGGCCACCGCGTTGGGCCGGTACCCCAGCGCGGCGACGGCGGCGAGCACCCGGGCGCGGGACTCCGGGCTGACCGACGGATGGTCGTTGAGTACGCGGGACACCGTGGCGGCGGAGACACCCGCCCGGGCCGCGACGTCCTTGATGGCCGCCATCGTCGGTCCACCTCCCTGTGGAATCGATTACACGGAGGATTGGAATCGATTTCACAGGGAGAAAGCAAGGGTCTGGGGGTATCCCGAGACCCGATCGTGATGAAAGCCGGCCCCCGCACCGGGCCCGCGGGCCCGGGCCCCTTCGCCCGGGCCCGCCGATCCCGGCCGCCCGCCTCCGCCGCTCATCCGTCCCGCTTGGTTCAGTCCCGCAGCGTCGGTGCCTCCCCGATGAAGGTGTCCAGGACCCCGTCCGCCACCTTGATCGTGCCCTGCGGCCGGGTCGTCCCCGGGATCGTCCTGACCGCGGCGGCCCGGCGGGCCAGTTCGGCCGCCTCGGCGAAGGACCCGGCGCCGCTGCCGCCGTGGAGCTGTGCCCGCAGCCCGTCCAGCGTGGCGTCGAGCGCGTCGCCCCACAGGTCGAGCGCGGTCAGCCACGGCGCGGTCTCCCTGAGGAAGCCCTGGTCCGCCACTCCGCCCCGTATCCGGTCCGGCGCGTCGGCGAGCGGGCCGGCGTGGGCGGACAGCTCGCGCAGCGCGGACCGCCGCTCCTGGAACGAGCCGGTGGACCATACGGCGCGGAAGTCGTCCAGCGCCGCGCGCAGCACGGGTGCCTGCGGCTGCCAGTTCTCCGGGCCGAACGTCGGCGCGAGATGCTGGGTGTCGAAGAAGGCCAGCAGCGCCCGTGTGACCGTACGATCGCCGCCCGACAGATGGTCGGCCGCCGCGCGCCAGGTGCGCCCGGGGTCGTATTTGTCGGCCTGGTCGTTCCACGCGAAGGACGCCCCGCCGAAGAGCGCGACCTTGCTCGCGGCGGCCTGGTTCATGGGGTTGAGGACGATGCCGCTCAACTCCTCGTGCAGCCCGGCCTCGCGCCGGTCGTACGGGGCCATCAGCAGCCGGCCCGTGGTCTGCCCGTAGTCGTTGACCGGATAGTTGTCCCAGAGGAACACCTTGCGTCCCCAGACCGCCGAGGCGGCGCGGGCGTCGGCCACACTGATCGACGGCGGGACGACGTCGTTGCCCGTCCACTGCACGACCACCTGAGGGTCGAGCTGCTCGCGCAGGACCTTCTTGTAGGGGGAGTCGGCCATGTCGGAGTACTCGGTGGGCACCATCTGGAGCGGACGGGCGCCGGTGTGCGTGCCGATGAAGTCGCGCTGCACCGCGTTGAGCAGATCGGCCTGCGCCAGCCCGGCGGCGGCCCGGCCCGGAGCGCCGTACTTCGCCTGGTCCGAGGCGCAGTTCCAGCTCGTGTAGCTGATGTCGTCCAGCGCCACGTAGAAGCTGCGCGCCCCCTGCGCGTAGAGGCTTTCGAGCTTGTTCTCCAGGGCGTTCACGTCGTTCGGGTCGCTGTAACAGACCGACAGGCCGGGGGAGATGGCGTAGGTGAAGTCGACATGGTGGGTGGTGGCGCGGTCGATCAGCTCGCGCAGATCGGCGAGCCGTTCCGCGGGGTAGGTGTCGCGCCAGTTCTCCCGCAGGTACACGTCGTCCTTGGGGGCGTAGATGTACGTGTTGGCCTTGACGGTGCCGTAGAAGGCGAGTTGGTCGAGCCGGTCGGCGTGTGACCAGGGCGCGCCGTAGAAGCCCTCGATGCTTCCGCGCAGGGACATAAGGGGGTGGTCGGTGATCGACACGGCCGCGATGCTCCTGCTCGCGGGGGCCACCAACTGCCGGAAGGTCTGCGCCGCGTAGTAGATGCCGTCCGCGTCGTTGCCCGCGAGGACGGCCGTGGCGCCGGTGCGGCCTTCGCCCGCCGTGGTGGCGAGCGCGTACCCCTCCGCGTCGAGCGTGCCGGGGACGCTACCGCCCGCCGCGCGCAGGGCGCGGGCCACCGCCCGGTCCGTGACCGACCCGACCACGACGGTGAGGCGGGGGTCGCGCGCACCGGTAGCCGGGGTGGCCCCGGCGTCGCCGATCGGGACCTGGTCGATCCGGCGCGCCCCGGCGGAGGTCAGCGCCTTTCTGATCACATCGAGACCGGCGGTGTCGGCGCCCTCACCGACGGCCAGCCGCACCCGGTCCGGGACGCGCAGCGCGCGCCCCGCGGCTGTCATCCGCTGTGGCGTGGGGGTGACGACCGGCAGGGACGCACTGGCGGTCGAAGGGGTGGACGCGCCCGCGGGTGCGGCGGTCAAGGGGGCGGGTGGGCCGGGCGGGGCGAGTGGGGTGAGGGTGGTGAGGGTCAGTGTCAGGGCGCCGAGAAGGGGGAGGCCGAGAAGAGACTGTCCGGGGTGGTGCCTTCGGGACCGACGGAGCACGGCAACTCCAAGGGGAGCGGGACCCGGTCACCGGCCGGTGACCGATTGGTCTAAACCATCATTGAGGCGAGTACATGTCAAGATGGCATGGTGGGGCGAATTCCAGTGGTCGGGACGTGAATATCCCACTTAGGATCCGAACGTGAAGACGCCGACGGACACACCGTTCCACGCAACCCCTGCCCACCCGTCGGCCGACATCGGGCGACTTGTCCGTAACGGGGATCCTCGTGCGCGGTATCGCGGACTCGTGCTCATCGCCGAACGGCTGGCCCCGGACGGTGCCCCCGGGGACCGGGCCGTCGACGCGTCCGAACGTGCCCAACTCGCCGCGCTGCTGCCCCTGTCGGTGACGGGGCCGCCGGAGTCCGCCCTCGTCCTGGCGGAGTTGTACGAGCGCCTCGGGCCGTACCTTCCGGAGCGGCGCCGCCCCGCGTGGCGGACGGCGGACCTGCCGGAGCGCGTACGGATCGCCTGGCTCCGCGCCGAACTGCACAACGAGCCAGGAGTGCTCCGCACCGAACCCCCGAGTGAGCTGCTGTACCAGGCGGTTCGGGACCTGGACGTCACACGCGCCCACCGGCCCCAGCGCCTCCTGGCGGAGCTGGTGGAGTGCGGCGACCCCGTGGTGCGGGCCGAGGCGGTGCGGTTCGCCCGGCAGGGGCTGCACGCCGGACTCCTCGCGCCCGCGCTCGTCCGCGCACACCTGATCGGCCTGGCGCGGTCCGGCGCCCCCGGGACCGCGACCGCCGCGCTCACCGAACTCGCCGAACCATGGGCGGCGTTGGAGCCGCTGGCGCTGGGGGAGCTGTCCGGATTCCTCGACCCGGGTACGGGCGACCCCACCGGCGCCGGAGTCGCTACCGACTTCGGCGGGGACTCCGGCAGCGACTCCGGAGGCGACTTCGGTACCGACTTCGGCGGGGACTTCAGTACCGACTCGGGCGGCGACTCCGGTACCGCCGAAGCCGCGCTCCTGGTCTCCGCCCGCCACGGTCACAGCGATCTGCTGTGGCGGGTCGTCGCGGAACCGGACCGGCCACCGGGCCAACGCCGGCGCGCCATGGAACTTCTCGGCGCGCTCGCGGAACGCGGGGACATCGATGCCCTGACCGCCCTCGCCACCCGCGATCCCCTGCTGCTCGGCAGCGCGGCGATGCGCTGTCTGCGCGGGCTCCACCGGCGTGGACACTTCCCGGCGCCCCCGGCCGTACCGGCGCTCGTCGGACTGGCCCTCGCGGACCACACGATCCCGCCCCGCGCGTTCGCGACGGTCCTCTTCACCTGTCGGCGGGACGTGTGCGACGCGCTCACCGACGCGCCCGCGGACGACCCCAGTTGGCCGCGACGGCTCGCCCTGCTCGTCGAACTGGCCCGGCAGGGGGCGGGGGAGCTGCCGATCGGCGACGCCCTCACCCGCGTCCTCCCGTCGGCCGCCGCGCCCGAGCCCTTTCTCGACGCGCTCCGCGAACTGCGCCACACGGACGCCGAAGAGGCCGTCATCGCCTGCCTGCCGTCCGCGCCCGAAGCGGCACTGGACGCGCTGGAAGCACTGGGCGGAGAGCGCACCGTACGGATGCTGGCCGATGGACTGGGCGTGGGTATGGACGCGGACGAGGGGGAGGGGGAGGACGCAGGCGAGAGGGAGGGCGCGGAAACCGTCGCCCCCGCGCTGCGGGCCGTGCGCCACCGGGCCCTGGAACTGCTCTGGTCCCTCAACACCGATCCGGAACTGCGCCGCCGTATCCTCGTACGCCTCGATCCCACCCATCTCCCCCCACGGATCGCGGCTGGCCTCGGCGGCCCCGACGAACGGGAACTCACCCTGCTGCGTTCCCATCTCGATCCGGCCGACCCGGTCGCCGCGCTGCTCAGGCTGGCCGCTCACGGCGGCTCCGGTACGGTGCCGGTCCTCGCCGATCTGCTGCTGCGCGTCGTGGCCGACCTCGCGGCGTCATCCGAGCCCGACACCGGTCAACCCCTCCCGGAAACGGGTCGGTTCACCGAGGGGCGAGCCACCGCCGAACCCGCCGTGCCACAGGACGTCGTGGACGCCCTGTGCGCGCTCGGCGGACGGCTCCACGCGCGGCGCGGGATCCGGCCGGTCTGTCTGCTCGGCGCGGCCGACGCCCGGGAAGCCGGTCACGCACTCGTCGCGACCCTGGCGCTGGACCTGCTGGACCGGCCCGGGGTGACCGACGGCGAACGTACGATCCTGCTCAAGCTGCTCCTCGCCGTCCCCTGCGCGCACGCCCGCCCCCGGGTGCACCGCCTGCTCCGCGCCCGCGACCGGCACGTACGCAAACATGTGATCGCCCTGCTCGCCAGGGACGACACGGGGGACGACGCCCGGGCGCTCTCGGCGACCCTCATCACACTGACCGCCGCCCAGGACATCCAGACCGTACGCCAGGCACTGCTCGCCCTCGGCCACGCGCGGGCCCGCTGGGCCGCGCCCGCGATCGCCGCGTGCCTCGACCATCCGAACATGAACATCAGGAAGACCGCCGCCGAGGTGCTGGCCCGCGCGGGCGCCCCGGCGGCGGTCCCGGGGCTCCTCCGCCATCTCGGCCGGGTGACCAACCCGGGGCTGCGTACCGCGCTCGTCGCGGCGCTGCGCGCCGTCCTCGGCGACGCGTACCTGGCGACCCTCCTCGCGGCGGCCGAGCGCGACCCCGAAGGAGCCGATCAGGTACGGCTGTTGGCGGCGGGGCTCGACGGGGTGCTGACCGCGCCCACCGTCCTCGCCCTGGCCGACCAGGCGTCACCGGCGGTACCGGCGCTGCTCGCCCTGGTGGCCGACGGCCGGATCCGCCTCGCCTCCGGGAAGCCCGCCGACCTCGCGGCGCCGCTGGCCGCCCACGGCATCGTCCTCCCCGCCGGGCGGCCCCACCGCACGGGCGGTGCGCCGCACGTGGCGGGCACGGACAGAGACGCGGACTCCGACGCCAGGTCGCTGCTGGCCCGGGGCTGGCACGCGCCGGTCGCCCTCCGGATCGCCGCACGGCCCGAGTTGTCGGAGCACCTGGCGCGGAGCCTCAGGCCGATGCTGGCGGACTGGCTCCGCCTGGCCGGATCGGAGCCCGAGGCCCGGGAGCGCGTCGTACGGCTCACGCTACGGATCTGCCCCGCGCCCTGGACGGACCGCGAACGGCACACCTTCGCCCGCTCCGCCGGGACCCTGCTCGCCGAACTGGCCACCGCACACAGCGACATGGACGGCTCGGATGGCGCGGACGGCTACGGGCGCGCTCTCGCCGCCGTACTCGAAGCCGCCGTACCGATGCTGCCCGCCGTGGAGCGGTCGGACGTCGCCGACGCGGTACGGGCGCTGCCCCCGGCGCACCCCGGAACGCGCTCCGCGCTCTCCCTGCTGCGCGCCTGTGACGCCGTCCTGGTCCGTGCCGATCTCGACCGGGCACTCGCCGCCGCCCGGCTCACCGCCGACCCCCGGGCGGCCCAACAGGCCGTACTCCACGAAGCGTTCCACGCACCGCCGTCCGAAGAGGAAGGCGCGTGGCACACCGCGCTCGACGCCGCGGTACGTACCCCCGCCGCCCTGGAGCTGTTCCGCCACCACACCGACGGCGCGCCCGGCTCCCGGGCCCGGCTCGCTGCACTGGCCGACGCCTACCCGGACGCCGGGGCCGAGGTCCGTACCGCCCTTCTCGACCGGATGACCGAACTCCAGCCGCTCGGCTCCCCGCCCTGGACCCTCACCGAGGACGCCGCCGCACCGCCGCCCGCACCGCGGACCGTGCACGGCGCCGATCTCGACCAGCCACGCTCCGACGCCCTGCGCACCCGCCTGCTGGGCCTGTTGGAGAACGGCGCCGAGGACCGCGCGAACGCCGCCGCCCGGACGCTGCTGACCTGGCCCGAGCCGGAGACCGCGCGGACCGTGCTCCGTGCCTGCCTTCAGGGGCGCGTCACCGTGGCCGTCGGCCCGCCGCTCGCCCGCGCGTTGACGGCGCTCGCCCGAACCGCCTCCGGGAGGGCCGAGTTGGGCGGGGACGGCGTACGGGAGGACCGGCTGCTGCTCGTCGCCGGCGCCGTCGCCCACCGGGACCTGGAGCCGCTGCTCCCCGCGCTGCTCGCACGCTGGGAACACGGAGCGCCCGACGTGCGGAGCACCGCCGCGTGTCTGCTGCACCGGGTCGACGCCGATGTCCTGGCGGCCCACCTGGAGGACCGGCTCGACGCGGGGGCCTGGGGGTTCGTGGACCTCCTCGTCGGCCGTACGCTGCTCCGCACCCCCGCGCTGACCCGGACCCGACGCCGGTTGCGGGCCGAAGGGCGCGACGATCTGGCCGACGGGCTCATCCTGGTGGCCGGTCCGCTGCGGAACCCCGACTCCGTACGGCAGGACGCCGCCGCCCTCGCCGCGCTCCGGGAACGCCCCGCGACCGGGCAGGCGGGGCCCGTATCCCGGCCGTCCCGGCGGGAGTTGCTGGACCTGGCCCGCACGGGCACCCCGGAGCGGATCCGCCGCGCGCTCACCCGGCTGGCCGAGGAGCACAGCGGACCCGAACCGGACCAGGACCCCGAACTGCACGCGGTGATAGCCGGGTTGCTCACGCATCCCCGGGCCGGGATCCGGCTGCGCGCCCACCGGATCTCCCGGGCGATGCTGGACCGCACGGCCCATCTGCGCCACACCGCGGTCCTGTTGGATGATCCCCAGCCCGATATCCAGCGCATGGCGATCAGAGCCCTGTGCGGTGCCCCGTGGGAGCCCGCGATCCCCGCCGTGGTCGAACGGCTCGCCCACCCCCACCCCGTCGTACGGACGGCGGCGACCGAGGGTCTTGTCACCCTCGGCGCCCGCGCCGTCCCGGCCCTGCGGCGCGCGGCGGGGCACGCCCGCCCCGACAAACGCTCCCTCTACACGGACGTCCTCGACCGGATCACCGCCACCGGGCCGGCATAGGACGCTCGGTGGAGGTCAGTTCCAGCGCGGCAGGTCCGTACCCCAGCGTGTCGGCGGGCGCGACCAGGTGACGGGCGCGCCCGCGTAGTGCACCGGTGTGAGCGCGTGGTGCAGCGGCCCGTAGGCCGAGGGGGTCTCGGTGAGCCAGGGCGCCGGATCGTACGGGCCGCCCTCCACCGGTGTGTGCCGGACACCGTGCAGCAGCCAGGACGCGGTGCCCGCGAGCGAGAACCGCAGATGCCGTCCCTCACCTGTGATCTGGCGGTCTGTCAGAGCACGCAGAACCCCGGCCGCGATGAGATACCCCGTGCCGTGGTCGAGCGCCTGGGCCGGCAGGGCGCCCGGGTGGCCGTCGGGGTCGGCCTCGCGCGCGGCGATACCGCTCGCCGCCTGGACGAGGCTGTCGAAGCCGCGCCGCGCGGCCCACGGCCCGGACCAGCCCCAGGCGCAGAGCTGCGCCACGATCAGACCGGGGCGCCGGGCCCGCAGCGCGTCGGGCGCCAGCCCGTGCCGGTCGAGCGCGCCCGGCCGGTAGCCGGTCACCACGACATCGGCCGTGTCCAGCAGCTCCTCGAAGACCTGCCGGTCCGGGGAGGCGGAGAGGTCCAGCAGGGTCGAGCGCTTGCCCGGGCCCGTGTCGGCGTGGGCGTCGGGGCGTTCCGGCAGACGGGGCGAGTCCACCCGCAGGACATCGGCGCCCAGCAGCGCCAGGGTGCGGGTGGCGACGGGCCCCGAGATGACCCGGGTCAGGTCCAGCACCCGTACGCCCTCGGCCGGGAGCGCGGCCGACGGCAGCGCCAGTGGCGGGCCCTCCCCGGCCTGCCCGGTCCCGGCCGTTCTGATCTCGGCGAGCGGCGGCGCGCCGCCGTCGGGGGAGAGTGGAACGGTGGGTTCCGCCGGTGTGGACGCCACGGCCACGGCGAGGCCGCCCGCCGCGTAAACGGTCTCCTGGATCTCCCGGGCCGGGCGTGTCGCCAGCTCGTCCGCGAGCCGCCGAGTGGTCGCCGGACCGTCGCCCGCGTCGCGGATGTCGAGGGCGCCCAGCAACCGGGCGCGGTGGTGCGGGTAGTTGGCGTGGGTGCGGACCCAGCCGTCGGCCGCGCGCCAGAACCCGGACAGCGGCGCGAATCCGGTGGGGGCCCGCCCGTCGATCCGCAGGTACCGCTCGCTGACGAACGCCGTGGCGACCGCCCCCTCCCGTACCCGTACCGCCGGTACGGGTACGCCGCGGCGGAGCGCGAGCAGCTCCGCGGCGGCCAGCGAGCACACGCCCACGGTCGCCCGCGCCAGTTCCCGCACCGGTAGCCGGGCCGCCAGCACCTCGCCCGCGCCTTCGTACGTCACCGATTCCGCGAGCCCGTCCCGGCCGCCGAGCGCCGCCCACGCGTGAGCGGTCGCCGCGTCGTTTCCTTGCGTCATGGGGCCATTGTCCCGTGCCGGCCACGCCGTTTTCGTACCCCGGTCCGAGGCCGCGCCTCCGGTTCGTGGCCGTGACGTGCGAGCGCGTACTACCCGCAGGACAGCCAGGTCCAGCCGATGCCGGCCACCGCGCGGATCTTCCAGCACCTGCGCGCCCGGGGCGTGACCGTCCTGCCGGGCACGGAGGTCACCGGATTCCTCCACGACGCCTGGGGCGCCGGAGGCGCCGGGGACGCCAGGGGCACCAGAGGTGCCGTCCGCGGCGTCCGCACGACCGCGTCGGCCGCTCCCGTGATCCACGCCCGCCATGTCGTCAACGCCGCAGGCATCTGGAGCGGGAGGCTCGGCGAACTGGCGGGCGCGCCGATCCCCGTCCTGCCCCGCCGAGGGTTCGTCCTGGTCACCGAACCGCTGACCCGGGTGGTCCGGCACAAGGTGTACACCGCCGAGTACGTCGCCAACGTGGCCGGCGGCGAAGCGGGCCTGGAGACCTCGGTGGTGGTCGAGGGCACGCGGGCCGGAACGGTCCTGACCGGCGCCGGCCGGGAACGGGTCGGCTTCGACCGTACGATGTCCCTGCCCGTGCTGCGCAAGCTCGCCGCACAGGCCCTCATCGTCTTTCCGCTCCTCGCCGAAGTGCGGCTGCTCCGGGCCTACATGGGGTTCCGCCCGGACCGATTCGAGGAGGCCACCGCATGAGCGACCAGCGGGCCGTCGTCCGCTTCACTTTCGACGGCGGACCGGTCGACGCCGAGGGCCGCGCCTGGATCACCGGTACCGCGCAGCACCACTACGACCCCGACGACCCCTTCCCCGAAGGCTTCGCACTCCGACCGCACCCCGGGGCCGGCCGGGGGCCCGCGTCACCGTCGCGGGCGTCCCGGGCCGGCCGGTCAGGTCACCAGGCGATGGGCAGCTCGTACAGACCGCTGAAGAACTCCTTCGACCGCCAGCGCAGTTCGTCCACCCCGACGGCGAGCCGCAGCTCCGGCCAGCGGGTGACCACCTGCTCCAGGGTCACCTGGAGCTCCAGCCGGGCGAGGTGCGCGCCCAGGCAGTAGTGGGCCCCGTGCCCGAAGCTGACATGGGGGTTGCCCGGACGGTCGAGGTCGACCTCGTCCGGCTCGGGGAAGACCCCCGGGTCCCGGTTGGCGGCGGTCGGGGAGACGATGACGGGCTCTCCCGCGCGGATCAGCACGCCGCCCAGCTCGATGTCCTCCATGGCGTAGCGGGGCAGGACCACCCCGTTGAGCAGCGGGACGAAGCGCAGCAGCTCCTCGACGGCCTTCGGGACGAGACCGAGGTCGGCGCGGAGCCGGGCCAGCATGTCGTCGCCGCTCTCCTGGTGGAGCAGCATGAGCGAGAAGAAGTTGCCGATCTGGTTGGTGGTCGTGACGAATCCGCCGATGAGGAGTTCGCCGAGGATGTCGATCAGTTCGCCCTCGGTGATGATCCCCTCCTCGTCGTGGCCCTGGACCAGAATGGTGAGCAGGTCGTCGGCCGGCTCCTGGCGGTGCGCCTCCACCCAGCGGCTCATATGGGCGTTGAAGATGCCGGCTTCCTCAAGGATCGTCTCGGGCGGGGTGCTGCCCGAGCACACGACGTCCGCCCAGTGCCGTACATGAACATGGTCGGCGTAGGGGATGCCCACCAGTTCGCAGATGATCGTCATGGGGAGCGGGAAGGCGTAGTCCTCGATCATGTCCGCGGGCGGGCCGATCTCCTCCATACGGTCGAGCAGCCCGTCGGCGGTCCGCCGGATCCGGTCCCGGAGGCGCTCGATCCGGCGCGCGGTGAACTCCTTGCTCAGCAGAGAGCGCATCCGGGAGTGGTCGTGGTCCGCGCTGGTGAGGAGACCGCCGCTGATCCGGGGCATCCGCTCGATGCGGGGATGGTCACGGTGGACGGCCTCACCGATGCTGAAGCGGGGATCGGAGAGGACGGCGCGGACGTCCTCGTGGCGGGTGGCCAGCCAGGAGTCCTCCCCGTAGGCCAGACGCACCCGGGCCAGGGGCTGGTCCCACAACCGCTGGTATCCGGGGTGCGGATCCAGACCGCCGAGGTTCCAGAAGGGGTAGGAGATCGGTTCGGGGCGCTGTGTGGATTGCTGTTGCTGCTGGGGAGACATGGGGGTGTCAGCCTTTCCTGGCGCGGTCCAACGTGTTGACGGGATTTACGGCCTACGGGCCTACGGGCACGACGACATGGGTGGGTGGTGGCGCGGTGTCGTCGATGGAGGCGGTGAAGTCGACGCCGTCGTCCCGGCAGATGAACTGCACGACCTGCCGTCCGGCGGCGGCGGCTCTGATCAGACCGCCCGTGGTGGCCCAGACGCCGGAGAGGTAGAAGTTCTCCAGTCCTGGCAGGGCGGGGCCGTGCTTCTTGACGAGTTCCTCCATCGTCTCGCCGCTCTCGACGAAGGGCTGCCAGCCGAGGACGGTCCCGTTGTAACTGCCCGTGTACCGGATCTGGGTGAGCGGGGTGGAGGTGTCCCGTACCGCGATCGAGTCGCGCAGCCCCGGATGGCGCTCCTCCAGGAAGTCGACGATCGTGTCCCGCACCCGGCGTTTGGCGGCCGAGTAGGGGCGGCCCCGCCGCACCGGCAGGGTGTGCAGCTCGCCGCCCCGGCGGGGCCGGCTGAACTGCTCGGGCCCCTCGCTCAGTTCACGCCAGGGCGCGACGTCGGAGAAGTACGTGGCGTAGATGACGGTCGTGTTGTCCGGCGACAGCTCGGGATAGAACCGGCTGCGGAACTGGACGTTGATGCTCGGATGGCGGATACCGGTCAGCTTGGAGGCCATCGACTCGTCCAGGAGATGGGTCGTGGTGGGTTCCCCCTCGGGGAAGCCCGCCCGCAGCCCCAGGAACACACTGACATAGCCGGGGAAGACCATGCCCGGCTCCTCGATGGTCTTGGTGAACAGCCGCCGGTAGTCGTCGTCGAGGTAGCGGCCTTCGAGGAGTTTCAGCAGGGTGGTGGGGCCGTCGCAGGCCGAGACGACGATGTCCGCGCGGTACTCCCGCCCGTCCACCAACCGCACGCCCACCGCGCGGTCGTTCTCGACGAGGATCCGCTCGACCTTCGCGTTGTACGTGATCTCGCCGCCCAGCCGCTCGTACCGGTCCGTGATGGAGCGGGCGAGCCCGAGCGAGCCGCCTTCCGGCACCCCGGCCGACTGGTTCGCCTGCGACGCCATCTGGAAGTAGAAGGGCAGCACAGGGAACCCGGGGTGCTTCTCCAGCAGGATGTAGTTGAACGCCTCGCGCAGCAGCGGGTCCTGGAACCGGGCCGAGTACTCCGTCATCAGGACGGACATCGACGTACGGAACAGATTGAGGTACGGGACGAAGCCGGCCAGCATCCGCCACCGCTCCCACCGGCCCATCAGCCCGACGGGCTTGAGGAACGGGTAGGAGGACAGGGCGGTACGGAACTTGCGCAGCCCCGCGCAGAACGACCGGATGTGGCGGGCGTCGGCCGGGGAGAGGGAGAGGAGATGGGCTTCGAGCCGGTCAGGGTCGGAGTAGAAGTACACCGCCCTGCCGTCCTGGCCGCGCACGATGTTGAAGACGTCGAAGTGGCGCATCTCCTTGCCCTGGAGGGCGCCCAGTTCGAGCCAGATCTGATGCATCTCGTTGCCGGGCCCGTTGCCCAGCAGCCAACTGATGCAGCAGTCGAAGGTGAAGTCGCCGCGGCCCCAGCCGGTGCAGCAGCCGCCCGGGATCTCGTGCATCTCGAAGACCTGGCTGCTGTAGCCGTTCATCTGCGCGTAGCAGCCGGTGGACAGGCCACCGAGCCCCCCACCGATGACGATCATGGATTTTCTGCGGGGTCGGGCAGGCGGCATGCCGTGCGCTCCTCGGTGTCCTCGTCGGCTTTCGTGTGCGGGGTCCCGCCGGTGGGGTGCGGTGGCGCTCACCGCACCCCCCGCTGTTCGAGCTGCGGCAGCTTGCCCAGCTTTCCCGGATGCCAGGGCTCCGTTCCGCCGCTCTCCCAGGCCCGGAACTCCAGGCCCAGCTCCTCGCAGATGTACTGCGTGACGAAGCGTCCGCTCGACGCGGCCTTGATCAGGCTCCCGCCTCCGAACCACTGCCCGGCCAGCGAGAAACCGCGCAGCCCCGGCAGCCGCATCCGGTCCTTGTTGATCAGTGCTGTGATCACGTCGTCGGCGTCGGTGAACGACTTCCAGGCGAGGATGGAGCCGCCCTGCACACCGGTGTACCGCTCGGTGGTCACGGGTGACGCCACATCGATGACCTCGATGGCCGGTCCGATGCCCGGGTGGTGCCGCTCCAGGAAGGCACGGACGAAGTCGGCCACCTCCTGCTTGCGCGCCCAGTACCCCTTGCGGTCCGTGCGCCGTAACTGCTTCCAGTAGGCGTAGTCGCTGAAGTACGTGCAGTGGACGACGGACTTGCCGGGCGGCGCGAAGCCGTCCGAGTACCGCGACCGGAGCTGGACGACCAGGCTCTTCTGGCTCACGCTCGGCAGGGCCGCGCAGTCCTCGTCGGACAGCAGATAGGTGGTGCTGTGCCGATCCCGGTCGTCGAACTCGCCCTTGACACCGACGAAGGCGGAGACGACCCCCGGGTAGAGCATCTCCGGGCGGTCCATCATCTCGCCGAAGAGGGTGTCGACCTTCGGGCTGGAGTACGCGCCGCCCAGCAGCTTGTTGATCGTGGTGTAGCCGTCGCAGGCGGCGACCACATGGTCGGCGTAGTGCCGCTCCCCGCCGCGCAGTTCCACCCCGATCGCCCGGTCGTTCTCGATCAGGACGCGCTCCACCCGCGTCCGGTAGTCGATCCGTCCGCCCAGCGAGGTGTACCGCTCCTCGACCGAGCGCGCCAGCCCCAGCGAGCCGCCCTGCGGGAAGCCGGCGTTGCTGTGGTGGGCGCTGGCCATGTTGAACAGATAGGGCAGGAGCGGGAAGACCTCATGGTCCTGGAAGAAGATGAACGGGAACGCCCGGCGCAGCAGCGGATCCTGGAACCGCTCCGTGAACCGCTCCATCCGGGTCGCCGCCGTACGCCAGAACAGCAGGAAGTCCGGCAGGACGATCCGCAGGGTGGCGAGCTTCTCGCGGGCCGACTGGAGCGGCGGCGGGGTGAGGAACGGATAGTGGTTGATGGCGATGAAGCGCCGCAGGTAGCGGCAGAAGGCGCGGATGGGCCGGGCGTCGGCCGGCGAGATCTCCAGGAGATGCGCCTCCAGCCGGTCGGGGTCGTTGTAGAACGTCACCGCCCGCCCGAACTCGTCGACGACGGTGTTGAACATCTCGAAGTTCGCGATGGTCTTGCCGTCGAGGGCGCCCAGCTCCCGCCACAACCGGTTGGCGTCGTTGTTCCGGCCGGTGCCGGTGAGCCATTCGATGCAGTAGTCGAAGACGTACCCCTGCCGGGACCATGCCGTGCAGCACCCTCCCGGCAGGACGTGCCGCTCGAAGATCCGGGTCTCGGCGCCGCTCATCTCGGCGTAGCAGCCGGTGGACAGGCCGCCGATGCCGGCGCCGATGACGATGATGCGGGGGCGGTCGCCCGGGGCCCGCTCACGCGGCTGCCAGACGGGGCGGTTCTCACGCGACATGGGACTCATCTCCGGCGAGGTCGGTGACTCCGGTCATGACGGCGAGGGTGAGTTCGGCGTTCCGCGCCAGGTACTTCTCGTCGAGCATCTCGGCATGCGTGCCGTGGCCGCGCAGCAGCTCCGTACGGCTGGTCGAGCTGCCGTGCCAGGTGCCGCGCTGTCCCGCCGCGTAGAACGCCGCCTTCCGCTCGTCGGAGATCACACTGACGGTCCCGGAGACCGTGCCGGTGTTGGGGGTACGGCCGCAGAAGTCCAGGTACTCCCTGGCCTGGGCGAGTGTCGCGTCGGCGACGCTCGTGGAGCCGGTGTGGCGGTGGAGATGGCCGCGCAGCTCGTTCTCGAACGCCTCGATGTGCTCGTCGGCGAGCGCGTGGGCCTCCAGGATGCGGTACGAGTCCATGATCACCACATGGGGGACCGCGCGCCCGCGCCCTTCGAGTTCCTTGGCGACCTCGAAGGCGAGATTGCCGCCGAGGGAGTACCCGAAGACGGGGCAGGGTCCGTCGGGACGGAGCGACTCGATGAGGTCCGCGTAGCGGATCACCTTGTCGTCGCCGTCGACATGGTTGAACGCGACGAGTTCGTGCTGGGGCAGGTGTTCGGCGAACCTCCGGTAGACCAGTCCGTGCCCGCCCGCCGGCGGGAAGCAGAACAGGGTCGGTCCCCGGCCGGTGTTGAAGGTCAGATACGGGCTGCCGCCGGAGATCTCGCCGGTGATGATGGACTCCACCGTCCGCGCCATGCCGTGCAGCGTCGTGACCTTGAAGAGCAGACTGACCGGGACGGTGATGTTGAACTCCGCCTGGAGCCGGTGGATCAGCTCGATCAGCTTGATGGAGCTGCCGCCCGACGCGAAGAAGTCGCTGCGCAGTCCGGCCTGTTCCAGGGAGAGCAGGGACTGCCAGTGGGCCGCCATCCGCTGCTCGTAGAGCGTGACCGGCGGCTCGTGGCTCTCCTCGTCGGACTCGGCCGGCGGCTCGGGCAGCGCGGCCACGTCGACCTTGCCGTTCGCGGTGAGCGGCAGCGCGTCCAGCGCGGTGAAGTGGGCCGGGATCAGATAGGTGGGCAGCCGTGTGGCGAGATGACGGCGCAACTCGCCCGCACCCGGCTCGGCCCCGGCCTCCGGGACGTAGTACGCGCACAGCACGGACTCGCCGCTGGCGTCGGCGCGGACCGTGACGACCGCCTGGCTCAGGGCGGGCAGGGACATCAGCAGGGATTCGATCTCGCCCGGTTCGATGCGGTGGCCCCGCACCTTGAGCTGGGCGTCGGCGCGGCCCAGGAGATGGATCAGGCCCCGGGCGTCCCGCCGGGCGAGGTCGCCCGTGCGGTAGAGCCGCTCGGGGGCCGCCCCCGGGCCGCGGCCCAGGGTCAGCTCCACGAAACGCTCCGCGGTCTGTCCGGGGTCGCCCGCGTAGTCGAGGGCGAGCCCCGCGCCGCCGACCCAGAGTTCGCCGGTGACACCGGGCGGCACGAGATCGCGGTTCTCGTCGAGGATGTGCAGGGAGCAGTTCGGCAGGGGCCTGCCGATCGGGACGAGCTGGTTGGGGGCGAGCCCGTCCGTGGGCCCCTCGAAGTACGCGCTGTCGATCGCGGCCTCCGTCAGGCCGTACGAGTTGATGACCCGGGTCCCCGGGCCGCACAGGGAGCGCAGCCGCTCGTACTCCTCGACCTTCCAGGCGTCGGAGCCGACGATCATCAGCCGCATGAAGTCGAGCCGGTGGTCTCCGTGGGCGCAGTGCTCCATGAGGGCACGGGCCACCGCCGGCACGAACTCCGCGCAGTCGACGCCCTCGTCGGTCATCGTCCCGTACAGCCGGGCGGTGTTGAGCAGCAGATCACGGCCGATCAGCACCAGCCGGCCGCCCGAGCACAGGGCTCGGACGAGATCCCCGGTGAACACGTCGAACGACACGCCCGCCATCTGGAGATGGACTCCGGGCGCCGTGTCGAGACCGTACTCCTCGTACCAGGCGGCGCGGACGGCGGCGAGGGCCCGGTGGCTGACGCGTACGGCCTTGGGGTGGCCCGTCGACCCCGAGGTGTGGATGACGTAGGCGGGCGCGTCCAGGTCGACGGGCGCCTCGTTCGTCTCCGGCACCGCGGCGTCCGCGAACCCGCCCGCCACTCCGGGGACATCGGTGAGCAGCGTGACACCCAGCGCCGCGAACCGCTCCCGCTCCCCGGCGCCGGTGACGAAGAGCGCCGCCCCCGCGTTCCGCGTCATGAGGGCGAGCCGGTCGGTGGGATGGCCGGGATCGAGCGGTAGATAGGCGGCGCCCGACTTGAGGACGGCGAGCAGGGCGACGATCAGCTCGGGCGACTTGTCGAGGCAGACCGCGACGACGTCCCCGCGACCGATGCCCCGCGCCCGCAGCGTGCCGGCCAGCAGCCCCGCCCCGTGCTCCAGCGCACCGTAGGTGAGATGCCGGGTCTCACCCGACTCGGACGGTACGGTGACCGCCACGGCCTCCGGCGTACGGGCCGCCGCCTCGGCGATCAGCCGGTGCACGGGCAGGTCGTGCGGCAGCGCCCGGCCCCGCGCGGCCGGCGCGCCCAGGATGCGGGAACGCTCCCGGGCGCCGAGCAGATCGAGACGGGCCACCGGCTCCTCGGCGGGAACGCTGGTGAGGGCGTCCAGGACATGGACGTAGTGGGCGGCCATCCGCTCCACGGTCTCGGCCAGGAAGATGTCGGTGTTGTACTTCAGGACGCAGTGGAAGCGCCGCTCCGCCTCGTCCTCGTACGCCGACAGTGTCAGGTCGAACTGGCCCTCTTCCTCGGGCAGTTCGATGTATTCGAGACGGTAGCCGTACTGCTCGGCGGCCACCTTGTGGGCCAGCAGGATGAACATCGCCTGGAAGACCGCCGACCGGCTCGGGTCGTGCTGGAGGCCCAGCTCGTCGACGAGCAGGACGAACGGGTACTCCTGGTTGTCGAGCCCGCCGAGAACGACCTGACGGACCTGCGCGAGGAGCGCCGCGACGGACGGGGCGCCCGACAGATCCGCGTACAGCGGCAGCGGGTTGACGAAGTAGCCGTAGACGGAGCCGAACTCCTCCTCCGTACGGCCGGTCACCGGCGAACCCACGATGATGTGGTCCTGGCCCGAGTAGCGGTGCAGCAGGACGTAGTAGGCGCTCAGCAGCACCATGTACACCGTGACGTCGTGCTCGCGCGCCAGGGCGTGCACGCGGGCGCTGAGATCGGTGTCGAGGACGAAGAACTCGGACGCGCCGTTGTGCGTCTGCACGGCGGGCCGCGGCCGGTCCGTGGGCAGGTCCAGTGCGGGCACCTCGGCGGGCAGACCGGCCCGCCAGTGGTCCAGCATGCGCCGCGCGTCGGGTGAGGCCAGGAAGCGGTTCTGCCAGTTCAGGAAGTCGAGGTACCTGGCCCGTACGGGCGGCAGCTCGACGGCGCCGCCCCGGCCGCCCAGTCCCTCGTAGAGGGCGAGCAGCTCCTCGATGAAGGTGAACGTGGAGATCGCGTCGGAGATGATGTGGTGGACGGCCTTCATCACGACCCAGCGCTCCGGACCGCGCTTGAACAGCCGGAACCGGACCAGCGGGTCGCACTCCAGGTCGTACGGACGCCGGTACTCGCGGACGATCATGTCGTGGATGTCGTCCCAGGCGCGGCCCTGGACGTCGAAGAGGGCCACGTCCGGGTCGTTCGCCGTCGAGATGCGCTGGACGGGCTGCCCGTCCTCCATGGTGAAGTTGGCCCGCAGCATCGGATGCCGCTCCACCAGCGTGCGGAACGCCGTGAACATCCGCTCCGGCTCGATCCTGGTCCTGATCTCGACGGCCCCGCCGATGTTGTACGCGAAGCCCTCGGGGTTGAGCTGTTTGAGGAACCACAGGGCCTTCTGGTTCTGCGTCAGCGGGTGGCGGGACTCGTCCTCGTGGATCTCCACCTCCGCCGCCGCGCCCGCCCCGTCCGCCACCTCCGCGACCAGGACGGCCGCCGCCTGGTGCAACTGCTCGCTCAGTTCGCCGGCGGGAGCGCCGCTGAGCAGCGCCACCAGGGGCAGGGCCACCCCGGTCTCGGCGTGCACCCGGGCACGCAGCTCCATCGCCAGGAGCGAGTCGAGACCGAGGGCGGCGAGGCTGCTCGTCCCGTCGATCCGGTCGGTGGGCACCCGCAGCACCGTCGAGGCCACCGCCGAGAAGCGCTCGGCGACGAGTTCGGCGCGGCGCTCCTCGTCCGCCGTACGGAACAGGTCGAGGAAGCTGCTGTGTTCGCCGTCGTCGGCGCCGCTCGCGGCGTCCGCGGCGAGTTCCGCGACGAGCGGCGGCGGCGACCCGTACCAGGCGAGGAAGACCTTCCAGTCGACCACCGTCGCCACCAGCAACTGGGCGCGGTCCTGGCCCAGTACACGCTCCAGAACGGCCATGCCCGCGTCGGGGGAGAGCGAACTCATGCCCCGGCTGGCACGGTAGTGCCGGACGAGCCCCAGCTCCTCGATCATCCCGGTCGCCCACGGGCCCCAGTCGACGGAGAGCGCGGGCAGCCCGCGGGAGCGGCGGTGGTGGGCCAGCGCGTCCAGGAAGGCGTTGCCCGCCGCGTAGTTGACCTGGCCCGCCGTGGTGAGCAGCGAGGCGATGGACGCGAAGAGGACGAAGTGCTCCAGCGGCTCGTGGCGCAGATGGCGGTGGAGCAGCCAGGCACCGGCGGCCTTGGGAGCGAGGACGGAGTCGAACGCGGTCCTGTCCATGGCGGGGACCAGGGTGTCCCTGACATGGCCGGCCAAATGGAACACACCGCGTACGGGCGGGGCGTCCTGGCCGCGGTAGGCGGTCAGCCACGCGGTCAGGGCCCGCTCGTCGGTGGCGTCCAGGCAGGCGTGGACCGGGTGGGCGCCCAGCGCCTCCAGCTCCTTGACGAAACGCGCGCCCCGGCCCGCCGCGGAGGCGGGGTCGAGCCCGCGCCAGGTGGCGCGGTCGGGCAGCGGCGTGCGGCCGACCAGGATGAGATGGCGGGCACCGCGCCGGACGAGATAACGGCACAGGAGTTGTCCCAGCGCGCCGAACGCGCCGGTGACGAGATAGGCGCCGTCCGGGCGCAGCCGTGGCGCGAGGGGCCGCTCGAGGTCCTGGGGGCGGGTGAGCCGGCAGGTGAGGCGGCGCTCGCCGCGCAGGGCGATCTCGTCGTCGTACGGGCCCTGCTGCGCGGCGGCGTGCAGCACCTCGTCCAGCACGGCCCGTGCCTCCCGCGCCAGGCTCCCGGCGGTGGCCGCCCGGTCGTCCGCGTCGGCGCCGTCCGCGTCCGTGTCGCCCGTGCCGCCCGGGGCCAGGTCGATCAGGGTGCCCCGGTGCGCGGTCAGCTCCTGATGGCGCAGCACCCGGCCGATCCCCCAGGCGGGTGCGCCCAGTGGTTCCACGGGATCGCCGGGCTCGACGGGCTGCGTACCGCGCGTGACGATGTGCAGGGCGGCGGGGGAGGCGGGTCGGCCCCGGTCCTCCTGGAGTGCCTGAGCCTCCTGGAGCGCCTGAGCGAGGGCGACCAGCGAGTACGCCCCGAGCGTGCTGTGCTCCTCCAGACGGGCACGCTCGCTGTCGTCCAGGGCCGGCAGGTCGAGATTCCACAAGTGGACGATCGTGTCGAGACCCGGGGCGTGCGCCGCACCGGCGGCCCGCCGCTCCGCCGCGTCCTCGGCCAGCTCGGCGAGAAGCCGGCGCAGATCGTCGGCGCGGCCGGGCACCACCGTCGAGGTGCCCGTGTCGAGCCCGGTGGCGTACGCCTCACCCGGGCGTACGAGATGGCAGTGCCCACCACGCGCGGTGACGAGCTCCGCCAGCGCGTCCGCGACCCCGCCGGGCGCGTCCGCGAAGAGCAGCCAGCGGCCCGGCACCGTGGAGTCGAGCGGCCCGGTGTCGACGGGGCTCTCGGTCCAGGTGGGTTCCGCGAGCCAGTTGTCGATCGTGCTGAGCGCCACACTGGTCGACGCCTGCTCGACATCGGCGGCCCGGAACCCGCCGATGCGTCCGAGCGGCAGACCGTCGTCTCCGTGGAGCGTGATGTCACCGACGAGTTCGCCGGCCGGCCGCCGCGTGACGGTGGCGTGCACCCACAGCGGCCGGTCGCCGACCGGGCCGGTACGCACCTCGTCGATGGAGAGCGGCAGCAGGATGCCCGTGGACCCGTCGGCCGCTCCGTCGCCGTCGTCGGCCGGACCGCCGTCCCCGAGTCCCGCGGTCAGCAGCGCCTGGAAGCAGGAGTCCAGCAGCACGGGGTGGAGATGGTGGCCCGCCGCGTCGTCACCGATCGCCTCGGGCGGGCGGATCCGCGCCAGCGCCTCGCCGGGGCCGGTCCACACCTCCTCGATGCCCTGGAACGCGGGCCCGTAGTGGTAGCCGAGTTCGCTCAGCGCCGCGTAGCAGGCCGGACCGTCGAGGCGGCGCTCGCCGCGCGCCCTGATCCCGTCGAGGTCCAGCGGTGCCGGGGGCGCGGCGCGGTGACCGGACCGGACCACGCCGCTCGCGTGGACGGCCCGCTCCTCACCGGGGCCCGACCCCGTCGCGACGGTGAAGGCGGCGCTCTCCGGCGAGAACGCGAGCTGTACGGTGCGCGACGCGTCGTCCGGGAGGAAGAGGGCCTTGCGGAACTCGACGGAGCCGAACGCGGCCTCCGTACCGCCCGTCAGCGCCCGTACCGCCTGGGCGGCCATCTCGATGTAGCCGGCGGCCGGGAACAGGGCCCGGCCCTGGATCCGGTGGTCGGCGAGGTAGGGGGCGCGCTCCACATCGAGCTCCACCTCCCACACCGGCTCCGTGGTGGCCAGCCGGCGGCCCAGCAGCGGATGGTCCAGCCGCCCGAGCCTGACCTGCGCCACGGCGTGCGGCTCGGTCCAGTACCGGTCGCGCTTCCACGGGTAGCGCGGCAACGGTACGGTCCTGCCCCCGGGCTGGAGCACGTCCCAGGCGATCTCGGTGCCCAGGTTGTGCAGCGCGGCGAGCGAGGCGGTGAACCGGGCCGGTTCGTCCTCCTCACGGCGGATCGACGGCAGCGTCACCACCTCCGCGCCGGGCTCGGCCGGCCTGCCCTCCAGGCACTCCTTGATCGCGTGGGAGAGCACGGGATGCGGGCCGATCTCCAGGAAGACACGGTGTCCTTCGTCGGCCAGGCGCTCGATCGCGGGCCGGAAGCGGACACGGTCGCGGACGTTGCTCCACCAGTAGTCCGCGTCGAGTTCCGTGCCGTACGCCCGCCCCTCCCGCCCCGTCAGATGGAGCGGGACCCGGGCGGGGCGCGGCTCGATCCCGGCGAGGCAGTCGAGCAGTTCGTCCTTGATCCGCTCCATGAGGGCGCTGTGGTACGGCACCCGGACGGAGAGGAGGCGGGCGAAGACCTGCTCCGCGCGCAGCTCCTCGGCGAGCGCGGTCAGGGCCGTCCCGTCCCCGGCCAGGGTGATGGAGGTGGGGCTGTTGACGGCGCCGACGGACACCAGGTCCCCGTACGGCAGGATCCGCCGCTCCGCCTCCTCCTCGGCGAGCCCCACGGCGAGCATCGTCCCCGTACCCGCCAGCCGCTGCTGGAGGCGGCTGCGGTGCACGATGATCCGCACCGCGTCGCGCAGGCTGTAGACCCCGGCCTCGTAGAACGCGGCGGCCTCGCCCGTGCTGTGGCCGACGATGGCGTCGGGGCGCACCCCGTGGGCGCGCCACAGGGCGGCCAGACCGATCTGTACGGCGAAGTTGGCGGGCTGGGCGAGCCAGGTCTCGGCCATCCGGGAGCTGCCCTCGTCCGCGTTCATCTCCTCGACGAGGGACCAGCCGGTGAGCGCGGCGATCTCGCGGTCGCAGCGCTCGACGGCCTCGCGGTAGACGGGCTGGGTGACGAACAACTCGCGGCCCATGCCCCACCACTGGGGTCCCATACCGGTGAACACCCAGGCCAGTCGCCGCTGCTGGGGATCGCGCCGGTGGCCGGTGACCACCCGGGGGTGGGCCTCGCCCCGCATCTGCGCGGAGAGCGCTTCGGCCAGGTCCTCGCGTGAGGTGTAGACGACGGAGAGCCGGGCGTCGTGGTGCTGGCGGCGGTGCGTGAGGGTGTGCCCGAGGTCGTCGAGGGAGACGGCCGGTCCACCGCCCGGGGCGGCGGTGGCCGTCAGCTCCCGGTGGATCTCCTCGGCCAGGACGGGCAGCGCGGCGGCGTCACGCGCGGTCAGCGGGAGGATGGTGCAGCGGGGGCGGTCCGCGGGGGGCGGCTCGGCGGCGGGGGAGGCGTGCGGCGCCTCCTCCAGCAGGACATGCGCGTTCGTGCCGCCGAAGCCGAACGAGTTGACGCCGGCGCGCGCCGGGCCCTCGTGCGCGGGCCACCGGGTGACCTGCGTCGGAATGGTGAACGGGGCGGCGGCGAGGTCGATCGCGGGGTTGATCCGCTCCAGGTTGATGTGCGGTGCGATCGTACGGTGCTTGATGCTGAGGGCGGTCTTGATGAGCCCGGCGATCCCGGCGGCGGACTCCGAGTGCCCGATGTTGGTCTTGACCGAACCGACGTAGCAGGCGGCCCCCGGCTCCCGGCCGACGGCCAGCGCCCGGGAGAGCGCGGCGGCCTCGATGGGGTCGCCGACCGGCGTGGAGGTGCCGTGGGCCTCCACGTACTGGAGGCTGCCCGGCGCGACCTGGGCCTCGGCGCAGACCCGCTCGATCAGGGTGACCTGGGCGTCGGCGCTGGGCACGGTGATGCCGTTGGTGCGGCCGTCCTGGTTGACCCCGCTGGCGGTGACCACGGCGTGGACGGGGTCACCGTCGCGTACCGCGTCCGTGAGGCGCTTCAGCGCGATGACACCGACGCCCTCGGCGCGTACGTAGCCGTCGGCGCCGGCGTCGAACGTACGGGAGCGGCCCTCGGGGGAGAGGAAACCGCCCTTGGTCTCGGCGATGGTGTACTGCGGCGTGAGATGCAGCAGCGTGCCGCCCGCCAGCGCGAGGGTGGACTCGCCGCGGCGCAGGCTCTCGCAGGCGAGGTGCACGGCGACCAGGGACGAACTGCACGCGGTGTCGATCGAGAGACTGGGGCCGCGGAAGTCGAAGCAGTGCGAGATCCGGTTCGACACCATCGTCATCATCGTGCCGGTCGCCGTGTGCGCGGCCAGGGTGTCGAACCGGAGGTCGGCGAACTGGAGGATCTTGTAGTCCAGGGTGAACGCGCCGATGAACACACCGACATCGCTCCCCGCCAGCTCGGCCGGCTTCTGGCCGCCGTCCTCCAGCGCCTCCCAGGACACCTCCAGCAGCTTCCGCTGCTGCGGGTCCATGTGTTCCGCCTCGCGGGGGCTGATGCCGAAGAAGGCGGGGTCGAACTCGTCGAAGCCGTCGATGTAACCGCCCCTGCCGCCCACCAGACGGCCCGGCTTGGCCTTGTCCCGGCTGCCGAGCGTCGTCACGTCGTACCGGTCGCGCGGCGTGGGTCTGATGCAGTCCTTCCCGTCGAGAAGGTTCTGCCAGAAGGTGCGGTGGTCACTGGCGCCGCCGGGGAAGCGGCAGCCGATGCCGATGATCGCGATCTTCTCAGGAGGCGTGGTGCGGAGCGATTCAGCCATGTCGGCTCCTTGGGTCGTCAACACGCAACGTGCGCGAAGGGCAGGCGCGGGCTTCCGTGCCTCCGTCGGCGGGACCGGCGGGGACCGGATGCGGTGCGCGTGAACGCGAAAGCGGATTGCGGGTGGTGTGGGGAGGGAGCGGTGCGGGAGAGGACGGAACGTGCGGGAAGAAGGGGAGAGGACGGTGCGAGGTGGGATGGACGGTGTGGGGAGGGCTCAGTCGGCGCTGCGGCCTGCCTTCGCCGGCCGGCGCACCGGGTGCACCAGGGTGGCGACGATCGCACCGGTCCCGGGGAAGGAGCGCGGGTCCACCAGGCCGACGGCGGCCGGCTCGCGCCCCGGCCGCCAGGTGAAGCTGCCGAACGCCCGGTCCCAGATGGACAGGTCGGAGCCGTAGTGCCCGGCCTCGGCCAGATCCGTGCTGTGGTGCAGCCGGTGCTGCTCGGGCCCCACGAACACATGGTTGAGCCGGCCGAGACCGACGGCGATGTTGGCGTGCACGAAGTACCCCTGCGCGATGACGAACAGGCCCGCGCCGAAGACGGCCGTCTCCGAGAACCCGACGATCGCCAGGGCCACTTGGACGAACGCCTGGGAGATGAAGACGTCGGCGATGTGGTTGACACCGTTGTTGGCGACATTCACCTTGTCGGGGACGTGGTGCACGCCGTGCAGCCGCCACAGCCACCGGTTGGTGTGCCCGAGCCGGTGCACGGTGTAGCCGGCCAGCGAGCCGAGCAGCAGGGCGAGGGGTATCTCGCCCCAGAGCGGCAGGAGGGGGTCAGCCGTCGCGAGGGCGCCCGCGGCGACCACCACCATCGACTGCGCCAGGGTGCCGCCCACCGTCGTGAGGACGAAGTACACGCCGTACCAGCGCCATTCGCGGCGGCTGGGGTGCCAGGCCCGCTCGTACGGGATGACCCGCTCCAGCGCCGCGAGGTAGCAGAGCAGGGACAGTTGGAAGGCGAACGTCACCAGGCCGGTGTCCCAGCCGTACCGCGTGGTCACGGCGAAGACCGCCCCGACCGAGAGCAGCAGAAGGGGGTGGCAGGTACGGGAGAGCAGCGCTTTCACCGTGGTGCGCGAAGCGACCCTGAACTCGGGCCGGCCCGCGCCGCTCACCGTTGAACCAGACATGTCGCACCCTTCGCTCATGGGGACGTGGGCAAGGAGCAGGCAGCACTTTCCCCTGGCACGTCACCGACCAGGGGCCACATAACAGCATGCGGTGGATCAACTACGGGCAGCAATATCGTCTGACCGGCGCGCGGGGGCTCGCGAGCCCAGTACGCCCTTGGCGCGCGCCCCCGGCGTAACCCCGGAGAGGGCCCCCTCCCGGCATGAACGTGCTCGTGGTGGGCCAGGCGGCTGTCCAGGCGTACCTGCCGAGGGGCGGCCTTCACCCGGAAGAGCAGCCGCTCGGGCGTTACATGACCGGCGCGCCGGGCAGGGGGCGGCGCCAACGCCCGGCGTGGTCCGTCCCGGTGCTGTGCGCCTCAGCGCGGCGCGTCGGACGCTGCGCGGCCCACCGACTCGACCAGGGGCAGCAACCGGTGCGGCACCCGTTCGCGCAACGCCATCTCCGTACGCGTACGGACCACACCCGGCAACTGGATCAGCCGCTGGACCACATCCTCCAGATGACCGTTGTCCCGCGCCACCACCCGCGTGAGCAGATCGCCCGCGCCCGTGATCGAGAACGCCTCGATGATCTCCGGGACCTCGGCGAGCGCGTCACCGACCTCGTCCAGATGCCCCTGCGTGACCTCGATATGGACGAAGGCGAGCACCGGATGGCCGAGGGCGGCGGGGGAGAGCCGGGGGCCGGTGCCCACGATCACACCGTCGCGCTCCAGCCGGTCCAGCCGGGCCTGCACGGTGCCTCGCGCGACCCCGAGGATCCGCGCGTACTCCCGCACGCTGGTGCGCGGCCGCTCGATGAGGAGCCGCAGAATGCGGGTGTCGAGGGTGTCCACCGACATGATCCTCCGGCCTCCCGCTGTGCTGTACGCCGCCCCGCTCGGTGACGACTGTACCGAGGGCCGGTCCCGACGCCGTATCGCCGGCCCGTCGCAACGGCGAGGAACCGAAAGGGAGCACGCCCCGCGCGTCGCGCCCGGCCGCCGGATCCCGCGTGATGAAAGATCTCGCCGGGGCGGAATGGCCGGAATGGGCGGCAGGGCCGGTGCGGCAGGGCCGGCCGGTACGGGGAGAGGCGGAGGAGCGTGTGAGGAGCGGCGTGAGGAAATCCGGTGTGCGAGCAAATCCGCGGCGCCCGCTGTGGGCCCTCTCCCTCCTCTCCCTCTGCGCGGTCCTCGGAGCGCTGGCCGCGCCGCCCCGGGCGCACGAGGCGGCGCCTTGCGAAAACGTCCTGGTGGGGGTCGCCCATCAGGACGACGACCTCCTCTTCGTCAATCCGGACATTCAGCGGACCCTTCACGCGGGATGCTCCGTCAGTACGGTCTATCTGACCGCCGGGGACGCCGGTCACCCCTTCGGGAAGAGCTACTACGTCAGGAGCCGGGAGGACGGCGTGCGCGCGGCGTACGCCAAGATGGCGGGCACCGAGGACCGTTGGACGAGGGACGATGTCGTCCTGGGCGACCGCAGACTCCTGTCGTACACCCTGGCCGACGGGGCGGACGTCCGGCTCACCTTCCTCCGGCTGCCCGACGGGCTGCCCCGGGGCAGCGGCACCACCACCAACCGGCATCAGAGCCTGCTCAGGCTCTTCCGCGGGGAGATCGGGACGATCAGGCCCGTGGACGCGGAACGCGCCTACACCGAGGGCGAGCTCGTGAGCACCCTGACGGGGCTGGCCGACCGGGAGAAGGTGCGGCGCGTCCGCACCCTGGACTACGACAACAACTCGTTCGGGCACCAGGGCACGCGAACCGCCGATCACAGCGACCACAGTGACCACGCGGTGGCGGGACGATATTTCAGAAGGGCCGCGTTCGACGCGGCGGACCGGCCCGCTGTGACGCCGTACCTCGGGTACAGCATGTCCCTCCTGCCGGTCAATCTGAGTCCGGCTCAGAAGAAACTGAAAGAAGCGGTGTTCGAGTCCTACTACCGGCACCGAGGGTGCGTGCCGAAGGAATGCCCCGCGTTCCTTCCGTACGGTCCCGGCTACCGGAACTGGGTGGGCAAGGAACACCGGAGAGCGCACCGGGCGCCCCGCCCCGGCGAGATCATGTCGGCGATCGCCACGACGAGGTCCGCCCGTACGGTGCAGCTCTGCCTCGCGGCGGGAGGCGGCGAGGAGGGGGCCGAGGGGTCCGCCGCGGTCGCGACGCGCGCGTGCGACGGCGCACGGGCCCAGTCGTGGACGTTCGACGACGGCGCGGTCCGGTCCGCGGTGGGCGGGCGCTGCCTCACCGCGCCGTACGGGAACTCCTCGACCCCCTCCCTGTCCCCGTGCGACGGTTCGCCGGGACAGCGGTGGTGGCGCGACGCCGGGGGGCGGATCGGCTCCCGGGGAGGCTGTCTGTCCCAGGACGACATGGTGAACCTGCGCCCCCGGCTCCGCGTGGCGCGGTGTGCTCCGTACCGCCCGGAGGTGCGCTGGTACGGATGAGCCCGTACGGGTGTTCCTATTTTTTCGACGGAAACCGCGTGGAAGCCTCTCTTCCGCCGAAAACCGTCGCTAGTGTCCAGCGCATGACAGATTTAGGACAGACACGCACACGAAGAATGCTGATCACGGTCGTGGGGGCCACCGCGGCCGTGACGCTCGGAGTCGGCGGAGCGATCGCGGCGGGGTCGGGGGAGGGCCGCGCCGCGAACGTCGGTACGACGGTGGGTCCGGCGGCCGACGAGACGGTCAGCCCCGAATCGGACGGCAACACCTCGGACGGCAACAACACGTCGGACGGCAACACCTCGGACGGCGGCAGCGTGAGCGGCTCCGGAGGCACCGATCCCAGCCCGGAGGAGCCGGGCGGCTCCCCCTCGCCGGAACCCACGAGCGGCCCCGGCGGCGACCCCACGTACGGTCCCGGCGACCCCACGGACGACCCCAGTGGTTCTCCCAGCGCCCCGGCGGACCTCGAAGACCTCTCCAGGCGCATCGACGAACTCGACAAGAAGGTCGACCGGCTGCCCACGAAGAAGGAACTGGCCGACGCGCTCCGCGCCTTCGCCGACCAACTGGACACCCAGGGCTGACGGCCCCCGGCGTCCGTACGCCTCCCCTGGCGGCAGGTCGGGGCCGACCGCCGACAGGGTGCTCCACCGCTGGTGGGGCGGCAGGTCGGACGGTGGACGACAGCGGATCGCCGCCCCGCCCCGCTCTCTTCCCCGCCCCTTCGTCCCCCTGGTCCGTTGGTCCCAACTGGCTGACAGAAAGGTGCATCGACTGGACCAATGGCACAGTGACTCGGACATGTGTTGAGCCAGCACTCCACCAGGTGCTTGTCTGTGCTCCTGTGAAAAGCATGTTCGTGGCCCCGGACCCGGGGCGTCTCCGGCTCAGGAACGCGCTGCGCGCCGTCCTCGGCATCGCCCTCGCCGTCGCGGTGTCCGAGACGGCCGGGCTCCCGCTGACCGCGTCGATCCTCGGCGGCCTGGCGGCGCTGCTCGCGCTCTTCACCGTCCTCGACCCGACCGTCCGCGCCCAGCGCGTGACGACCGCGCTGCTGCCCGTCGTCGGCCTCCCGGTCCTCGCCCTGGCCACGGTCCTGCACGGGGCGCCCCTCGCCCGCGACGTGGCCTTTCTCGCCGTCGTCCTCGCCGGGGTCTACGTCCGGCGCTGGGGCCCGCGCGGCCACGCGCTCGGCATCTTCGCCTTCATGAACTTCTTCGGCGCCCAGTTCCTGCACGCCGTCCCCGGCCAACTGCCCGAACTGGCCGCCGCCACCGCGCTGGCCCTGCTCATGGCGGGCGCGGTCCGCTTCGTCCTGTGGCCCATCGAGCGGCGCACCCCGCCCGCCGCCGTCCCGCCGGCGCCCGCCGGTACGGGGCTCGCGCGGCCCACCACCCGGCAGGCGCTCCAGTCCACCGCCGCCTGCGCGTTCGCCCTCGTCATCGGCCAGGCGCTCTCCGACGACCGCTGGTACTGGGCCGTGGGCACCGTCTGGTGGATCTTCGTCAACACCGCCTCGCGCGGCGAGACCCTGGTCCGCGGCTTCCGGCGGGTCCTCGGCACGGTGATCGGCCTCGTCGTCGGCCTGCTGGTCGCCGTCCCGCTGCACGGCGCCCCCGTACCCACGGCCGCGCTCGTCGCGGTCTGCGTCTTCGGCATCTTCTACACGGCCCAGGTCTCCTACAGTTGGATGGTCCTGGCGGTGACCGTGATGGCCGGGCTGCTGTACGGGCTGCTCGGCGTCCTCGACCCCGGCCTGCTCGCCCTGCGTCTCGCCGAGACCGGCGCGGGAGCCCTCGGCGCGGCGCTCGCCGTCGTCCTCGTGCTGCCCGTCACCGTCCACGCCACCACCGACGCCTGGATCCGGCGCGCCCTGCACAGCGTCCACGCCTGTACGGCCGAGGCCGCCCGCCGGCTCGCCGGGGACGCGGCGGCCGACCCGGCGCCGTACGCCGCCGAACTGGAGCTGCTGCTCGGCCGCGTACGGATGTCCCTCGCCCCGCTCGTCCATCCGCTCAGCCCGCTGCGGGCACGCAAGGCCCGCGCCCGGCAGGTGCTCGGCCTGCTCGACGACTGCGCGCGCGAGGTACGGGGGTTCGCCGCCGTGGCCGCCGATCCGGCCGCCTCGCACGACGCCCGGCTGGCCGCCGCCTGTGACCGGATCGAGGCCGCCGTACACGAACTGGTGGCCCCCGGAACGGAGTTCGCCCTTCCTGGGGCGGCCCCGCTCGCCTTCCCGCACCTGTCCCACCACCCCGGCGCCGAACGCGCGCTGGCCCATCTGCACGGCCTGGAGCGGGCGCTCACGGGGCTCTCCGCGCCCCTGCGCACCTCACCGCGCGCCCCGCTCGTACCCGCCTGATCCACCCGGAAGGGCGGACCGGCGCCGGGATCCGGCCAGGACGGCCTGCTACGGTTCGGCCGGACGATCGGCGGGGCGTCCGGGCGGTCCGGTTCGGCCGGACGACCGGAAGGCCGGGCCGCGGGGCGGGACGAGAGGGCACACACGGTGGGTGGCGACAGCGGCGGACGCGACCGCGGACGGGCCTTCATCGGGTCGTTCACCTCGGCAGGGGGCCTCGGCGTCATCGCCGCCGCCGTGGACGCGCGGACCGGGGCGCTGACGGCGCGCGGCGCGACGGACGCCGTGGCGGATCCCTCCTGCCTCGCGCTCTCACCGGACGGCACCGTGCTCTACGCCGTCTCCGAGACCGAGGAGGGCGCCGTGGCCGCCTTCCGCACCCCGGACACCGACGCCGCGGAGCACGCGGCGCCGCGCCTCCTCGCGGACCCCGTGCCGGTCGGCGGCTCCGCCCCCACCCATCTCACCCTCGTCGCCGGGCATCTCCTCACGGCCAACTACGGCTGTGGCAGCGTCTCCGTCCTGCCCGTCGCCGCCGACGGACGCCCGGGTCCCGTCACCGGGCTGCTCCGGCACAGGGGCGCCGGGCCGCACCCGGACCGGCAGCGCGGACCGCACGCCCACCAGGTCGTGGCGGCCCCCGGCGGACGCTGGATCCTCAGCACCGACCTGGGCACCGACACCGTACGGATCTGCACCCTCGACACCGACGCAGGCGAGCTGGTCCCGTACGGCGAGACCGCGCTGCGCCCCGGCACCGGCCCCCGCCACCTCGCCTTCCATCCGGCGGGCGGCCATGTCTACGTACTGGGCGAGCTGGAGCCGGTGCTCACGGTCTGCCGCTGGGACCCGGCGAACGGCGTGCTCGAACCGGTCGGTGAAGCGGCCGTCCTGCCCGACGGCGTGGGCGGCGGGAACTATCCCTCCGAGGTGGTCGTGGCACCGGACGGACGGTTCCTCTGGGTCGCCAACCGGGGCCACGACAGCATCGCGGTCCTCGCCGTCGACCCGACGTACGAGAAGCCGGAACTCGTCACCACCGTGCCGTGCGGCGGGCACTGGCCGCGCGATCTCGTGCTGGACCCGACGAGCCGCAGGCTGTACGCCGCGAACGAGCGCTCCGGCGACGTGACCTGGTTCGACATCGACCCGGCCACCGGCGTCCCGGCCCTGGCCGGCGCCCTGGAGGCGCCCGCCGCCTCCTGCGTGATCTTCGGCTGAGGCCCTGAGCGGCTCTGGACGGCTCTGCACGGCCCCGAGCCGTTTCCCCCGCTCGCCGCACGCACGGAAGGGCCCGCCCCGGAGCGATCCGGTGCGGGCCCTTTCCACACGTACGGGCGCGAGAACGGAGCCTGGGTCCGTACGCGGGCGCGTGTCAGTGCGCGTGCGTCCCCTGCGGCTGCGGGGTGATGCCCAGCGTGGTGGCGTACTTCGACAGCACCAGCTTGCCGATGGCCGGGTACGCGCCGAGCGGCTCGGCCGTGGCGCAGTCGGCCTCCTTGACGGCCGCGTCGAGCAGACCCGCGGGCAGCTCGGGACCGACCAGGTACGGCGCGAGCGCGAGCTGCGTCGAACCCGACTCACGGAGCTGCTCGGCGATCGCGGCGACGGAGCCCTCCGTGTCGAGCGCGGCGGCCATCACCGGTACGGCGAGCCGCGCGGCCAGCAGCATTCCGGTGATCCCCGCGGTCTGGACCGCCTCCTCGCCGCCCACCGTGGCCAGGATGATCCCGTCGGCCGCCGTGGCGACCGTGAAGAGCCTGGCGCGGTCGGCGCGGGCCAGACCGGCCTCGGAGAGGCGTACGTGCAGGCCCTCGGCGAGCAGCGGGTGCGGGCCGAGGACATCGGTCAGCTCCGCGTCGGCGCCGCTGTCCGCCACGGCCTCGCCCATCCGCTCGATCAGCGCGCCCTCCGGGCCCGCCAGCAGCGGTACGACCACGGCGGTGGGGCCCTTGGGCTCCGCGACCTCACGGCCGACGGCCTTGGCCATCTCGTAGCGCTCCGTGCGGAGCGCGGCGGTTCCGGCCAGTACGGCCTGGAGCGTCGGGTACTCGGTGTCGTCGCCGTCCAGGTAGCCGATGTAGGCGTCGAGGCCGGGAAGCTCGGAACGGGCGATGCTGACGACCTCTTCGGCCAGCCCGCGGACGGCGCTGGACGGGGGTCCGGGAACGGCGAGAACCAGCGCGGGCGCACCTTCGGGGGCCGCGACCGGTTCGGGACGGCGGTGGCGCCCCGACTGGCGGGGTCGCGGCATTCGTACAGGCAGGCCGGATGCGGGCCCAGTGGGGGTGCTCATGGCGTCGAATGCTACTGGTTTTGTGGGCGCGGCTGTTCGGGGAGGGGGCGGCTGCGAGCCATCTGTCCTTATATATCCGTTAGGTATTTTTCAGCTCATCTGTGCTGTTCTGTCGAGACGTTCAGCAGGCGCGGTTCGTACGGCAGCCGGAGCGAGCCGGTGGCGAGCGCCGCGGCGATGAGCAGCGCCCCACCCAGCGGATCCGTGGCCGCGGAGACCGCCGTGGCATGCGGGAGACGGGCGGACAGCTCGGCGCGCAACGGGCCGAGGAGCGGTTCGCCGAGCTTGAACAGACCACCCGTGAGGGCGACTTCACATTCACCCGATGGTGGGCAGACGGCCACGGCGGCGTCCGCGATGTGCTCCGCCGCCTGCGCGAGGATCGACCGTGCGACCGGATCGTCGGCCGCGTGACGGGCCACTTCCGGAGCGAACGAGGCGAGCACCGCCGGCCGGTCGGAGCGGGGATAGAGCAGTCCGGGAAGGTCGCCCGCCGGACCGAAAAATGTTTCCATGCCGGCCAGGAGTGCGGCCGATCCACCGCGCCGCCCGTCGTGCGCCCGCAGAGCGGCCTCCAGTCCCGCGCGGCCGATCCAGGCGCCCGAGCCGCAGTCGCCGAGGAGATGGCCCCAGCCGTCCGCGCGGTGCCAGCCCGCCGGTGTCATGCCGAGCGCGATCATGCCCGTACCCGCGGCGACGACGGCGCCCGGGCGCTGGCCGAGCGCGCCCGCGTACGCGGTGACCGCGTCGGCGGCGAGCGCGAGGCGCCGTACCCCGAGGGAGCGCTCCAGCGCGGCGGGCAGTGCGGTGCGGAGCCCGTCGCCGAGCGTCGCCATCCCGGCGGCGCCGACCGCGACCGCCGACAGGCCCTGCGTACCGGCCGCCGCGCCCGCCTCGGCCAGCAGTGTCCGCGCGGCGGGCAGCAGCAGGGCGAGGAACCGCTCCGGGTCGATGCCCGCGGGTCCCGTACGCACCGGCTCGGTGGAGTGGGCGGACGAGACGGCCGTGACCGCCCCGCCCGGCTCCGCGGCGCCGAGCGCGAACCGTACGCCCGAGCCGCCCGAGTCGACGCCCAGGACCCAGCTCACCCGGGCTCCCGGCTCATCGCCCGCGCCGGCGCGCGGCGGTCGCCGGCCGGCTCACGGCAGTTGCCAGTCGACCGGCTGCGCTCCCTGGCCGATCAGCAGGTCGTTGGCCCGGCTGAACGGCCGTGAGCCGAAGAAGCCGCGGTCCGCCGACATGGGGGAGGGGTGGGCCGACTCGATCGCCGGGTGGTCGCCGAGCAGCGGACGGAGGTTACGGGCGTCGCGCCCCCACAGGATGGACACGAGCGGCTTGCCGCGGGCGACCAGCGCGCGGATCGCCTGCTCGGTCACCTCTTCCCAGCCCTTGCCGCGGTGCGCGGCGGGCTTGCGGGGCGCCGTGGTGAGCGCCCTGTTGAGCAGCAGGACCCCCTGCCGTGTCCAGGGCGTGAGATCGCCGTTGGACGGGCGCGGATGCCCCAGGTCCGTGTGCATCTCGCGGAAGATGTTGTCCAGGCTGCCCGGTACGGGGCGCACCTCGGGCGCCACCGAGAAGCTCAGGCCCACCGCGTGCCCCGGCGTCGGATAGGGGTCCTGTCCGACGATCAGCACCCTCACCTCGTCGAAGGGCTGCTGAAAGGCGCGGAGGACATGGGGCCCGGCGGGCAGATAGGTGCGCCCGGCACCGATCTCCGCCCGCAGGAAGTCACCCATCTCGGCGATGCGCCCGGCCGCCGGGGCCAGTGCGTCGGCCCAGCCGGGCTCTACGATTTCGTTCAACGGTCGTGCTGCCACGGGGCGTCACTCTACCCGTCAGGTTCCCGGGGCCGGGTCTCCCGCGTGAGGTTCCGTTCCGTCCGCCGTCAGGTTCCGTTCCATCAGTACGGTGTCGATCCACCGCCCGTGCTTGTACCCGACCTCCGTCAGCCGCCCTGCGTGCGTGAAGCCGAACCGCCGGTGCAGGGCGGCCGACGTGTCCTGGCCGGTGTCCGCGATGACGGCGACCATCCGGCGCCGGCCCGCCCGCGCGCACCGTTCCACGAGAGCCCCCAGCAGTGCGCCGCCCAGGCCCTTGCCGGTGTGGCCGGGGGAGAGGTAGATCGTGTCCTCGACGGTGTTCCGGTAGGCGGGCCTGGGGCGCCAGGGGCTCGCGTACGCGTATCCGGCCACCTCGCCGGCCACCTCGGCGATCAGGAACGGATCGTTCCGGGAGGCGAAGTCCTGGAGGCGCCGCAGCCAGTCGTCGGCGGTCGGCGGCACCTCCTCGAACGTGATCACGCTGTGGAGGACGTAGTGGGCACAGATACCCGCCACGGCGGGAAGATCCGCGGGCGTGGCCGGCCGGACGACGGTCTGCGGAGCCGGTGCTCCCATGGCTCGTTCTCCTTGCTCGCGGACGGCCCGGCCGGGCCGCCCGGCCGGCCCGTGTCTCAGACGGCGCGGTGGTACTGCGGCGGGGTGTGCACCGTACCGCCCAGCTCACCGGCGGCGCGGCGGGCCCAGGACGGGTCGCGCAGCAGCTCCCGGCCGAGCAGCACGGCGTCGGCCTCGCCGTTGGCGAGGATCTTCTCGGCCTGCTCGGCGTCGGTGATCAGACCGACCGCCGCGACGGGCAGCCGGGTCTCGGCCCTGACCCGGGCCGCGAACGGCACCTGGTAGCCGGGGGTGACGGGGATGCGTACGCCGGCGGCGTTGCCGCCGCTGGACACGTCGAGCAGGTCCACGCCGTGCGCCAGCAGCTCGTCCGCGAGGCGCACCGTGTCGTCCACCGTCCAGCCGCCCTCGTCGAGCCAGTCGGTGGCGGAGATACGGAAGAAGACGGGCAGTTCGTCGGGCCACTCCGCGCGGACGGCGTCCACGACCTGGAGGGCGAAGCGCGCGCGGTTCTCGAAGGAGCCGCCGTAGGCGTCCGTACGCCGGTTGCTGTGCGGCGAGAGGAACTCGCCGATCAGGTAGCCGTGCGCTCCGTGGACCTCGACGACCTCGAACCCCGCCTCCCGGGCGCGCCGGGCCGCCGCCGCGAACTGGCCGACGATCTCCTCGATCTGCTCCACCGTCAGCTCGGCGGGGAGGAGGTGGCCGTCGGCGAAGGGCACCGCGCTCGGCGCCAGCGGCTCCCAGCCGTTGGCGTCGGGGCCGACCGGGCCGCCGCCCTTCCACGGCCGGTCGGTGGATGCCTTGCGCCCTGCGTGGGCGAGCTGGATACCGCTGACGGTGCCCTGTTCGGCGAGGAAGCGGGTGATCCGGCGGAAGCCCGCCACCTGGGTGTCGTTCCAGATCCCGAGGTCGGCCGGGCTGATGCGGCCCTCCGGGCTGACGGCCGTGGCCTCGGTGAGGATCAGCCCCGTACCGCCGACGGCGCGCGCCGCGAGATGGGTGAAGTGCCAGTCGCCCGGCACACCGGCGTCGGGGCCCGTCTCCTCGGCGCTGTACTGGCACATGGGCGCCATCCAGATCCGGTTCGGGACGGTCAGCGACCGCAGGGTGTACGGCTCGAACAGTGCGCTCACGGCAGGCTCCATTCACCACGTCGGGGAGGGGCCGGTACGGAGGGGGCCGACCCACGCTTCGTACGGTACCCACCGTAGTACGGTAAATGTCAAACTACGAAGAGTCTCGTACCATGGAGGGACATCCCGAAACGAGTGGAGCCGCCGTGACCGCCGCGACCAGCACCCGTGAACTCGCCCACCCGCCCTGTACGGAGATCCGCCTGGAGGGTGTGCTCCACGCGCTCGCCGACCCCCTGCGGCTGCGGGTCGTCCGCGACCTGGCCGCCGCCGACGGTGAGCTGTCCTGCTCGCACTTCGACCTGCCCGTCACGAAGTCGACCACCACCCACCACTTCCGGGTGCTGCGCGAGAGCGGGGTGATCCGGCAGGTCTACCGGGGGACGGCCAAGATGAACGGGCTGCGCCGGGACGACCTGGACGCGCTCTTCCCCGGGCTGCTCGGCGGCGTCCTGGGTGCCGCCGCCGCGCAGGAGGTACGGCTCGGTGCTCCGGCCCTGTGATGAAGCCGCACGATCCGGTGCGGTACGCGGGCGGCGTGCCGGTGCTATGAGCCGACAGGGTGCCGTACGGACCGGCGTGTGCGCGCCATAACCATAGGGGCGGATTGCCTGATTAAGTTGTGAATGTGTCGGAACACAGACTGATGTCCGCCCAGGAACCCCATGACCGTGACGCCCGCGAGTGGCCCGTGTGGGAAGTGCAGGGGCACGGCACGGTGACCGCCGTCGGAGACCCCCGGGACGGCGACGAGCGGCGCGAGATCCTGCCGCCGTGGGTCGATGTCCGTCTGACGTTCCAGGACGGTGCCCGGATCGATGTCCTCGCGGTGGTACGGGACGGCCGGATCGCCATCGAGGACGCGCAGGCCGATCCGCCCCTGGCGCTCGACGGCTTCGCGGCGCTGGCCGACGCGATCGAGGCGCCGCTCCAGAGCGCCTGCCAGGTGGTCGCCGGGCCGCACAGACCGCCCGTACCCCAGCCGGCCGCCGCGGTCCCGTGCGAGACCTTGCCCGACGCGGTGGAGGCGGTGGAGGTGGGGACGCCGCCCGAGGAGCCCCGCGTCGCGCCCGGCTCCGGCTCCGGTCCCGGCGCGGGTGCGGACCTCGCCCCAGGTCCCGGCCCTGCCCCCGGCTCCGACCTCGACCCCGGCTCCGGACCTGCCTCCGCCCCCGCTCCGGCCCCCACCCTCGACCCTCGGCCCGGCTGCGAGACCCGGCCCGGGCCGGAGGCCGTGACGGAACCCGCGCCCGCGACGGCGGCGGCCCCCGGGTCAGCTCCCGAGGGGCCCTCCTGCGGCGAGGAGCCGGCGCCCTCGGAATCCGGCCGCCACCGTGCCCGTACCTCCGTCCCGCGCGGCGGGGCCGCCCGGCGCGGGGTCGCCGAGATCTACCGCGCCGCCCAGAGCGCCGGCCAGGACCCCGTACTCGCCGTCATGTCCGCCACCGGGTTCAGCCGCCGCAAGGCGCTCAGGCTGATCGCCGGGGCCCGCGACGACGGTCATCTCAGCCCCCGTCACCACCGCCGCTGACCTGACGCGATGTCACCGGGCGCCGCCCGGAATCACATCGAGCGCATCCGGTTCATCTCGACGGTCTGCTGGGCGATGACCTCGTTGGCCATCTCCCCGACCAGGACGTTGTTGCCCTCGGAGACCGCCTCGGTCGCCATCGTGACCGCGCCCTGATGGTGAGTGATCATCAGCTTCAGGAACAGCTCGTCGAACGCCGCGCCCTTCGCCGCGCGCAACTGCGTGAGCTGGGCCTCGGTCGCCATGCCGGGCATCGTCGCATGGCCATGGCTGTGTTCCTTCTTTGCCCCGCCATTGTTTTTCAGCCACGCTTCCATGACCTCGATCTCGGGCTTCTGCGCGGCGGAGATCCGCGCCGCGAGCCGCTTCACCTGCGTCGAGTCGGCCCTCTCCGGGACGAGTTCGGTCATGTCCAGCGCCTGTGCGTGGTGGACGATCATCATCTGCGCGTAGGTGAAATCGGCCGAGTTGGGGGTGTCGTCGGGTGCGGCCTTCTTCGCCTCCTCCGGGGAGAGCGTCTTGGCCGGTTCGCCCGGTTTTCCGGGCGCCACCACGCCAGGGCCCTGCTCCGCCTTGGTCTCCGCGGCCTTGTCGTCCCCCGAGTCGCAGGCTCCCAGGGCGAGTACGGCGACGGCCACCGCCGCCGCGACGGCGGACCGGCGGGCCCGCGGATTCCGGTGGCGGATCAACACAGCGACCTCCTACAACACATGGGCAGGACTGAACACGTTCCTAACACGCTTCCGCGTGAGAGTGATCAAAAACTTTCATTACGTCTCTGTTGCCATCTGTTGATATGTACATGGGAGGGACGATACTGCCGAGGTCCGAGACCCGTTCAACTCTGGACGGATACAAGGGAGGACGTAGTGACCTCGTTGCACACCACCCGCGTGCGGCGCAGACGTCTGGGCGTGGCGGCAGCCGCGGCCGGGCTCTTCGCGACGCTGCTGACCGCCGGGCCGGCGGTCGCCACCCCCGACCCCGGCGACGCCCCGGCCAAGGAGAAGATCTCCAAGAGCCAGGCCACCGAGGTGAAGGAGGCCATCGCGCAGGGTGACATACCCGGCGTGGACGAAGTCGTCCACAGCTCCAACATCACCCACGTGACCAACGTCCCGAAGGACCTGATCACGGGGACCAACTCGGATCTGGCCTTCCAGGGCAAGTACGCCTTCTCGGGGAACTACGACGGCTTCCGGATCTTCGACATCAGCAACCCGAAGTCCCCCAAGACCGTCGCGCAGGTTCTCTGTCCCGGATCGCAGAACGACATCTCGGTCTCCGGCAACCTGCTCTTCCTCTCCACCGACTCCTCCCGCAGTGACAACTCCTGCAACAGCGTCGCGCAGTCCGCGGCGGTCAAGGAGTCCTGGGAGGGCATGAAGATCTTCGACATCAGCGACAAGCGGAACCCCAAGTACGTGGCCGCCGTCGAGACGGCGTGCGGCTCGCACACCCACACGCTGGTACCGAAGAAGAAGGACGTCTACGTCTACGTCTCGTCGTACTCGCCCAGCACGTCCTTCCCTGACTGCCAGCCGCCGCACGACGGCATCTCCATCATCAAGGTGCCGCGCAAGGCCCCGCAGAAGGCCGAACTCCTCAAGTTCGAGGTGCTGTTCCCCGAGGGCGGCAACCCGGGAGCGCCCGCCAACCCGGGTGTCTCCGCGACCACCGGCTGCCACGACATCACCGTGCTGCCCTCCAAGGACCTGGCGGCCGGTGCCTGCATGGGCGACGGCATCCTGATGGACATCAAGAACCCGGAACGCCCCAAGGTGATCGACCGGGTCCAGGACAACGTGAACTTCGCGTTCTGGCACTCGGCCACGTTCAACCAGAAGGCCAACAAGGTCATCTTCACCGATGAGCTGGGCGGCGGTGGCGCCGCCACCTGCAACGAGGCGATCGGTCCGAACCGGGGCGCCGACGGTATCTACGACATCGTCGGCAAGGGCGACCAGCGCAAGCTGGTCTTCCGCAGCTACTACAAGATCCCCCGGCACCAGGCCGACACCGAGAACTGCGTCGCCCACAACGGCTCGCTGATCCCGGTCAAGGGCCGCGACATCATGGTCCAGTCCTGGTACCAGGGTGGCGTCTCCGTCTGGGACTTCACCAACTCCTCGAAGCCGAAGGAGATCGCGTACTTCGAGCGCGGTCCGATCTCGGCCGAGACGCTGGTGGGCGGCGGCACCTGGTCCGCGTACTACTACAACGGCTACATCTACTCGAACGACATGGTCAAGGGCTTCGACGTGCTGAAGCTCGACGACCGTCTCACCGATCCCGCGAAGCGGGTGCGGATGGACGAGCTGAACGTCCAGACGCAGCCCGACTACTTCGGCGGCTTCGGCCACTGAAGGACGATGCCCTGAGACGTTCCGCCGGGCGGCCTCACGCCCGGCGGAACGCCCAACTCCCAGTCGAGGCGGTAGCGGTCGAACAGCTCCGCCCGCAGCCGGGGCAGCGGCATCGGCGCGCCCGGCATCAGCGCCGCGAAGACCGCGCCCATCAGCAGGGCACGCAGCATCGGATAGTCACTGTCCGGGGCCGCCGACCCGTACCGCTCCACCGTCTCGCGCAGCAGCCCCGCCAGCCGCTGCTGCTCCGGGCACTGCACGAACCCCTCCGCCTGGAGGATGCCCGCCATATGGGTCCGCATCAGGACGGGGCTCTCCACCGTGAGTCCGAGGATCGCGTCGATCGCCCGCGCCAGCCGCTCCCGGCCGTCCCCCGGTACCGGTTCGCGCTCCAGGGCGGCGGCGAGTGTGCGGTGCATCAGCCGGTGTACGGCGGACTGGAGGAGCTGGCGCTTCCCCGGAAAGTAGTACGAGACGAGCCCGCGCGCCGAATCGGCCCGCTCGGCGATGTCCGCGAGCTTCGTGGCCTCGTAACCGCGCTCGGCGACCAGCTCCACCGTCGCCTGGAGCAGCCGCTCCCGTGAACGGCGGCGCAGCTCTTCATTGACCGACGCGCTCCGCGGGGACATGCTCGACTCCTGCGTTGACTGGCTCTAAGCCAGTATACTCGGGACGTCCCGTTGAGGGCCCCTGCGGGCCTGCTGTACGGGGCTGCCGCCGGTCTTGGGCGACGCGGGGGATCGTCCAAGACCCGGCGGTGCAGGTCAACGGAGCGGAACGCGCTGACGCGCCGCCAGGGGCGAGCAGGACGCTCACCCCGGACGAACGGGTGGCCGGCAAGGGGCGGTTGTCCATCCGGCTGGCCCCCGTCCGAGCCGGGCGTATCCCGGATGGCTGACGCCCTTCGCCGTCCCTAGCCTCGGGGCATGATCCTTCGAACTCCGTGGATATCAGCGGTCGCGCTCGCGCTGGCCGTGTCGACACTGCCGTCCGCCGCGGCCTCGGCCACGCCGCGCCCCTCCACCACGAGTTGGTCCGTGCAGCGTGACGCCGACGCGCTGCGCGAAACCGGGGTCACCGGCGTGGCCGTCCGCCTGGAGACCCCGCGCGGGACCGTCACGGCCCGCTCAGGGGTGGGCGACCTGGTCACACGCCGCCCGGTCCCGAAGGACGGCTACCTGCGTCTGGGCAGTACCACCAAGACGTATGTCGCCACCGTCCTGCTGCAACTGGTGGGCGAGAAGCGGATCTCCCTCGACCAGACGGTCGGGCAACTGCTGCCCGGGGTCGTGTCCGGAGCCGGAAACGACGGCCGGACCATCACCGTCCGCGACCTGCTGCGGCACACGAGTGGCTTGTACGACTACATCTACGACGTCTTCCCCGACCCCGGTGCCCAGACCTACTTCGCCGACCGATGGCGCGCCTACCAGCCCGCGGAACTGGTCGCCCTGGCCATGCGCCACGCACCCGACTTCCCGGCGGGCACGCGCTGGGCGTACTCCAACACGAACTACGTACTCGCCGGAATGATCATCGAGAAGATCACCGGCCACACCTGGGAACAGCAGGTCCACGCCCGTATCCTGCGCCCACTCGGCCTGCGGCACACCGACACCCCCGGCACCCGGCCCTTCCTGCCGCGTCCGCACGCGTCCAACTACCAGCAGTTCACCGCGGACGGCCCGATGGTGGACACCACGATCCCCTACCGTCCCTTCGACAGCGGGGCGGACGGCTCGATGACCGGCACGGCCCGCGACCTCAACCGCTTCTTCACCGCCCTGGTCGACGGACGGCTGCTGAAACCCGCCGAACTCGCCGCCATGCGGAACACCGTCCCATTGCCGCCGGACAGCGGCCACCCGGCGGGCACCCGGGACGGCCTGGGCCTCTTCTTCACCCCGCTGTCCTGCGGCGGCGGTTACCTCGGGCACGGCGGAAGCGGTTTCGGATACGTGGTCCGGGCCGCGACCACCACGGACGGACGGCGCAGCGTCACCGTCTCCGCGCACAGCCGCGCCGGGGACCCGCGGAGCGCGGCCCGTCAGGAGGACGCGCTGCGCGATCTCGTCGACCGCGCCCTCTGTCGCACCGCCTGAACGACGGGGAACCTCCGACTCGGGTTCCCCTCCCTCCCCATCGAGTCAGGCGGTGCCGAACAGCAGCCCGGCCAGCGGGTCTTCGCCCAGGAACGCGGCCAGTTGGGCACGGTCCGGTGCGGTGGCGGGGCCGCGGCGGCCCACCGCGTAGGCCGCCGCGGCGTTGGCGCCCCGCGCGGCTGTCAGCGGGTCCTTGCCCTGGGCGAGCAGTGCCAGGAACGCCCCCACATGGGCGTCGCCCGCTCCGTTGCTGTCGACCGCCAGGACCGGGAAGCCGGGGACGTGCCGGGTGGGCTTCCCGGGGGCGGCCAGCCAGCAGCCGTCCTTGTCGGCCCGTACGATCACCCCCGCGCCCGGCGCCAGCCGGTCCCGCAGTGCCGTCGTGGCCGCCGCCGGGTCACCGTGGCCGGACATCAGCCGGGCCTCGCGGGCATTGGCGCTGAGCCAGTCCGTACGGGCCAGTACCGGTGCCAGGACCGCGTCGGGAATGTCGGCGACCAGCGGCGCCGGGTCGAGACAGACCGTGACGTCCGGGCCCAGGGCGGCCGTGAAACGGGACAGCAGGGGGCCGCTGTCCGGAATCGCCAGACCGTATCCGGAGAGCTGCACCAGGTCTCCCGGCCGCAGACGGTCGGTGACGGCCGCGGTGTCCGCCTCCGTGAGGTGCGCCTCGACACCGAAACTCGTGATGAAGGTACGTTCGCCGCCCGCGTCGATCAGGGCGACGGTGAAGCCGGTGTCGCCGTCGGAGCGGGCCGGCAGAAAGGCGCTGACTCCTTCGGAGGTGAGTGCCTCGCGGACGAGGTCGCCGTACGGGCCGGTGCCGTGGAGTCCGGCGAAGACCGCCTCCGTACCGAGGCGCCGGGCGGCGGCGAGGGTGTTGAAGCCGCCGCCGGCGGTCAGCCGGGTTCGTGAGCCGATGACGTCCGCGCCCCGTTCCGGCAGCGCGGGGACCTCGATGACCAGGTCCGCGATGACGTTGCCCGCGAGGACCACACGGCGGCTCATCGGCCGGCCTCGTTCAGCGCGGACACGGCCGGGGCGTTGCGCGGGCTGCTGTCCAGGCGGCCGAGGAGCGCGTACACACCGGCGCCGACGGCCATCGAGATCGCCCAGCCCAGACCGTTCACACCGAGCCAGGTGCCGGCGAGGGGACCGGAGAACCACAGGTCCTTCTCGCTCGTCCCCGCCTCGGTGAAGAGCAGACCGGCCACGATGGCCACGGCCCAGCCGGTGACGGCCGGCAGATGGAAGCCGCCGGTGTACCAGTACCGGCTGCCCCGTGTGGTGTCCATCAGCGCCGCGGCGTCGTAGTCGCGGCCACGCAGGGAGTCCACCGCGACCACCCCGATCCACGCGGAGACGGGCACGGCCAGAAGCGTCAGGAAGGTGGTGAACGGGCCGTAGAAGTCCTTCGCGATCAGCATGAAGTACAGGCCGCCGGCGAACATCAGCACGACATCGATGGCCACGGCCACCGGACGCGGCACCCGCAGGCCCAGCGTGATCATGGTCAGGCCGGCGGAGTAGGTGGAGAGATGGTTCGACATCAGCAGGCCACCGAAGGCCGCGACGAGATACGGGACGGCCATCCAGGAAGGCAGCATGGCGTTGATGGCCGCGACCGGGTCGGACGCGGTGGCGAGCGCCGGGTCACCGGCCGAGAGCAGCGATCCGAGCGAGATCAGCAGCACGAGCGGGACGCCCGCGCCGAACGCGGAGGCCACGACGAGGCGCCGCCCCGGGATCTCGCGCGGCAGATAGCGCGCGTAGTCGGCGCCCGCGTTCGCCCAGCCGATACCGGTGCCCGCGGCGATGAAGCCGATGCCCGCCACCACTCCGCTGGCCGGTCCCGCCGGCGCGTCGAGCACCTTCGTCCAGTCGACCGTCGCGACCAGGAAGCCCATCACGATCAGATTGAGGATCCCGAAGACGACGGTCGCCCACTTGTTGATCCACATGATGGTGGCGTGTCCGAGACCGCTGATCAGCAGTGTGCAGACGATGAATACCAGCAGACAGACCAAGGTGAGCACGGTGTTCCGGCCGACGCCGAACGCGATCGCCAGCAGCGCCAGCAGGGCGTAGGCCGCGGTGGTCGTCGTGATCGTCTCCCAGCCGATCCTGCTCAGCCAACTGATCAACGTCGGGCCGGCGTTACCCCGCTGCCCGAAGACCGCGCGGGAGAGGGTGAGCGCGGGCGCCCCGCCCTTCTTGCCCGCCAGGCTCAGCGCGCCGACCAGCGCGAAGGAGCCGAACGAGCCGACCAGGGCGACCAGCGCCGCCTGCCAGATGTTCAGCCCGCGGAAGGCGACGAGTGTGGCACCGAGCGGAAGCCCGAGGATGCTGATGTTGGCGGCGAACCAGGTCCAGAACATCTGACCGGCGTGGCCGTGTCGTTCGGCATCCGGGACCGGTTCGATCCCTCGGGTTTCCACGGAACCGACAACGTCGTGGGTTCTCGAAACGGTCATCACGGACTTCCTTGCGTGGTGCGAAGAGACGTGTGGGGCGGGTGCGTGGGGCGGACACCCGGAGGCCGACCCGCGGGAACGGGCGGGCGCTGACCGGGCGTACGGCTCAGGCGGCCGGCGCGGGCGCGGGGCCGGATTCGCGGAGGCCGAGGAGGCGTACCGTCAGCGGCTCCAGTTCGAGTGCGTTGACGGTACGGAGGGTCCGGACGGCCTCGGCGGGCAGCGCCGAGAGCCCGGCGACCGAGCCCGCGACCGCTCCGGCGATGGCGCCGATGGTGTCGCTGTCGCCGCCCAGACTGGCGGCCAGCAGCGCACTGCGCCACGGGTCCCCGTCGGCCACCGCGAGCACGGCGAACGCCGCGGGTACCGATTCCTGGCTGGCGACACTGGTGCCGACCAGCGCGCAGATCCGGTCCAGGGCCTCGGCCTGCGGCAGGCCCTCCACCAGATGCCACGCCCACTCGATCCGGGCCGCGATGTCCGCCCCGGCGATCCAGTGCCCGCGCCGGGCGCCGGCCCGCGCCGCGGTGACGGCCGCGGCGACGGCCTGGTCCAGGGTGCCCCCGCCGACCCCGGTGCTCACGGCGGCGGCGACGGCCGCGGCTCCCGCGATGCCCACCGTCGTGTCATGGGTGACCTGGCAGGACTCCACGACCCGGTCGAGGAAGTCGGCCGACGGCTCGGCCGCGAAGGCGATGCCGACCGGGGTGACGCGCATCGCGGCGCCGTTGGTGGAGCCGTACCTGCCGGCCTCCGCGGCCGGTACGCCCCGGGCGACGGCGTCCAGGGCGGCCTTGGTGGACGGGCCGAGGAGATCGAAGGAACCCTTGGCCTTCATCTCCTTCTCCCAGGCGAGGAGCTCGTGGGCGAGGCGGAGCGGATCGATCCTGCCGCGCCCCTCGTCGAGGAGCCTTCCGACGATGACCGCCTGGTCGGTGTCGTCGGTGACCGATCCGGCGGGCATGCCCGCGCTGACCGGGTTGTCGGGCAGGGCGGGTTCGAAGCCGGTGACGGTTCCGTAGACCCGTACGACATCCTCCCGGGACATGACCTGGGTGGGCATGCCCAGCGCGTCGCCGAGGGCGAGTCCGTAGTAGGCGCCCAGGGCGCGGTCGAGCTGATCGTTCACGATTGGCCTCCTCGGCCCGAGCGGACGTGCAGTTGGAACCGGACCGGGTCGAGCAGGCTGGTGACCTGCTCGACGACCGAGCCGTCGGCGGCCCGGTACACCTGGGCCAGGTGGAGGAACGATTCGCCGGGGGAGCGGTTCAGCAGGGCTGCCTCCGCCGCGTCGAGCCCCCGGACCGAGACCAGGCCCTCGCCGGAGTCGGTGATCCGGCCCGCGGCGACGAGCGCCGTGCTCAGCGAGCCGCCGCCGAGACCGCGCCGCGGGAGACCGGCCAGCTCCCCGACCGCGGGGACCCTGCTGCGTTCGTACGAGACGCCCCGGCCGTCGGGAAGGCGTCTGACCCGGTCGAGCGCGATGAACGCACTCGACTCCAGGGCCAGTTCCCCGGCCAGTTCCCGGTCGGTCACCTCCTCGAAGCGCAGGATCTCGACGGGCAGCTCGATGCCCTGCTCGGCGAGCGCCTGGGCCCAGCCGAGGCGGTTGTCCAGGGGCGTACCGTCGAAGGTGACGAATGAGCCGATTCCGGCGTGGGTGGAGATCAGCCCCTGCTCGCCGAGGACCTGCAAGGCCTGCCGCAGCGTGGTGCGGCTGACGCCGAACCGCTGGGTCAGGGCGTGCTCCCCGGGCAGTCTGACGCCGTCCGAGTGCACGCCGGAGCGGATCTCGTCGGCGAGAACGCGGGCGATTCGATGATGCTTCTGTACCTGTCCAGGCATGTCTAGAACGTACGCGGACCTTCCCCCGCAGGTCCATGACCGTGACCGAATCTTTGCGTACGGCGTTGGCGGGCGGCTTCGGCGGCTTCGGCGGCTTCGGCGGAGCGGTGTCGGGGCCGGCCGTGCGGCGGCCCCGACACCCGCTCACACGAGGGTGCGGGAGCGCAGTGCCGTCACGGCCCGGTGCACGGTCTCCGGATGTCCGAACAGCCCGCGAAGTTGGTGACCGTCGAAAGCGGCCTTCCAGCGATCGAGGATGTCGCGCATCGGGCCGGTCGTGACGTCTTCCTTCGTGAGAGAGGATTCTCGGCGCCGCGCAGACGCTCATCGAGCTGCACGGCTGTTCCGCACTGGGCATGGCCGAGATCTGCCGGACGGCAGGCGTACCGAAGGGCAGCTTCTACTACTTCTTCAGCTCCAAGGAAGAGCTCGCTCTGGCCGTACTCGATGAGCACTGGTCCGCTCTGCGCAGCGGCTGGAACCGTAATCTGCGCAGCGACGCCCCGCCCCTTCAGCGGCTGCGGAAGCTGTTCGAGGCCACCGAAGCCGACCGGCGTGCCGGGCAGCAGAGCTGCGGCACCGTCTCGGGCTGCCTGTTCGGGAACCTGACCCTGGAGATGAGCAACCAGACCGAGGCCATCCGCGAACGCCTGCAACAGATCTTCGACGCCCAGGTCGACATGGTCGACGCGGTTGTCGGCGAAGCCCGCGACCGCGGAGAGGCCACCGTCGCCGACACCCACGAGGCGGCGCGATCCGTGGTTGCCCAGCTTGAGGGCCAGGTGCTCTTCGCCAAGCTGTACAACAACACGCAGAGCCTCGACGCCCTGTGGGGCAACTGCCTGGCCCTTCTCGGTGCCACCACTCCTGACCGAAGCGTCTGACACGTACGCCGAAGAACCGCCTCCGCTGATGCGGAGGCGGTTCTGGGAAGGCGCGACCCACGTTCCCTACAGAGCGGTTGTCACGTGGACTTGGTGATGATGCTCGCCGAGTGGAACACGGTCAGCGCCGGACAGTACACGTTCGACCAGCCGCTGGTGCGCCAGGCGACGGCGTCGAGGACGACCATGCCGCCCCCGTCCTGGCGCAGGCAGTTGACGCCGGCCTTGTAGTGGCCGCCGTTGCTGTGGTCGCAGCGGGCCATCGCACCGTTGTTGAAGTTGCTCTGGTAGGTGCAGCCCGTCGGCCAGGCGGTCGCCCCGGCGGGTGCCGCGGAGGCGGTGCCCCCGAAGCTGAGGGAGAACGCGGCGAGCGCGCCGCCCATGACGAGAACCGGCCATTTCTTCACTGGAGTGGATCCTTTCGCTGTGCGGTCGTCGAGCGGAATGCCGTGTGCGGAAGCGGGCGCCCCGCAGGTCAGGTCACCTTGGTTTCGATTCCGGCGGACATGGTCCTGCTCGCGCCCTGGCAGTAGGACTTGGACCACGATCCGTTGTTCCGCCAGTCGCCGACGAAGGTCACGATGTCTCCGGTGTCCGGGTCCGTGCAGTTCGCGACGGCGCGGTAGTGGCCACCGTTCGCACTGCTGCACTTCGCCACGGTCATCTTGGTGTCGGCGACCTGGTAGGTACATCCCGTCGGCCGTCCCGTAGCGGCCGCCGACGCCGTGGCGGACGCCGTGAACATGAGGCCGAGTATCGCGGACCCCGTAAGGGCGACTCGTACAGACGTGTTTCTCGTCAAGCCGCTTTTCCCGCGGTCGCGCAGAGTGCTTCCCATCGAGTGATACCCCCGGCTAGGTCAAATGGATTGGCTGAGTCGGCCGCATGTCTGTCCCGATGTCTGGATCCCACCCCTGTGGTGGATCCCTTACATCGCTACATCGCTGCGGCGCTCACAAGAGTGCCGGGAGCCCCTCGGCTTGTCGTTGGCGGACAGTCCACGCCTCCTTAGCGCAGCGTCCCAGCCCTGACCGCGTCGCCGACGGCTCCTGTTCGGCGGAGCTCGCTCGGCGGAATGCCGTAGAGGGTGCGGAACGCGCGCGTGAAGTCGGCCGGGCGGGGGAAACCCCAGCGAGCGGCGACGGCATGGATCGGCATGGTGCGCAGAGCGGGGTCGGCCAGGTCACGCCGGGCGTTCTTGAGCCGCTGCTCCCGGATGTACGCGCCCACACTGAGGCCATCGGCCTGGAAGAGGCGGTACAGATGGCTGCGCGAGATGTGGTGTGCTGCGGCGATCCGGTCGGGTGTCAGCTCCGGGTCTCCCAGATACCGGCGGATGAATGCCTTGATACGCAGGACCAGGGTCCGGCTGTGGGTCTCCGGAGGCATCAGGAGATCGGCGTCCAGGATATGCGCGAAGACCGCGGTCACCAGATCGGCGACGATGGTACCCAGCAGTGACGCTTCCTGTGGCTGATACGTGCCGGTGTCCGAGACGAACTGGGCGAGGAACTGCGACAACAGCGCGCCGACTCCCCCTCGGCCCGATACGGGCCGCCCGACCGCCTGGTCGGCCCTGCGGCCGGGCAGAGCCACCAACGCCCGGGGGACCTCGACTCCGACAATGGTGACCGGGTCGGACCCGGTGAATATCTCGTACGACCGTGACGAGCTGTTGATGTGGATGTCGCTGTTCCGGTAGGTGGCCTCCTGCTTGTCCCAGGTCGCGCCGGCCTCACCTTGCAGGAGCAGGGAGAGGTGGTAGACCTCGGGATCGGACTGGCGAACGAGCTTCGGTGTCCGGCGGAAGACCAGGGAGTCGAAGGTCGCAGGCCACACCACCACATCGCCGAGCTCGATCAGGCGCTGGTGTGCGTGGTAGTCCGCCGCACGGTCACTGGACAGATCCAGGGGAGCGTGTGTCCGGCCCATGCGCTGTGTCCACGCCTCGAAGCGGTCCTCCGGAGGCAGATCCATGGTGCGGAATACCGACTCGTGCAGCATCACGGCAGTCAATCACAGCGAACGTACCGGCCCGGGCGGAGAATTCGAGGGCAGCGATCGTGTGCCTGATGACCTGTGGAGGGGTGCCGCACCGACCCAGTGGTGATAAGCGTCCATGTCGACATTGCTGCCGCACACGATGACGGCGACGTGCCGGCCGGCGAAACGGTCACGGTCTTCGATGATCGCCGCGATGCCGAGCGCGGCCGACGGTTCGACGACGAGGCCGGCGTGGTCGAGGAGCATCCTCATACCGGCGGTGATCGACGCCTCCTGGACCAGGACGGCGTCGTCGGCGACCAGGAGGAGGTCGTCCAGGACGGCCGGGACGGGACACCGGCCGGCGACGCCGTCGGCGATGGTGTCGGTCGAGTCGGTGGTGACGACACACCGCCCGCGCCACGAGTGTGTCATCGCCGGTGCGCCCAGCGGCTGGACGCAGATCACCTCGACTCCGGGTGCCAGTGCCTTCACCACATGACCCACGCCGGTGGCCAGCGCCCCGCCACCGAGAGCGATCAGGACGGCGTCGAACGACGGGGCCGTGTCCACCAGTTCCAGGCCGATGGTCGCCGCGCCCTCGCAGGTCTCGATGTCCAGGCTGTCCTCGACCAGCCGGATGCCGTCGTGCCGCGCGATGGCCGCCGCCCGCTCGCGAGCCGTCTCGTGGTCGCCGTCCACCAGCTCCAACCCGGCGCCCAACGCGCGGATGCGATCAAGCTTGGCCCGAGTCGCGGAGCGGGCGGCCACGACGGTGACGTCGAGCCCCCGGGCGCGACCGGACCACGCGAGGGCCTGGCCAAGGTTGCCCGCGCTGGCGCACACCACGGCCCGCGCGCCACGGTGGGCGAGCAGACTCGCGACCACCTCGGTGCCGCGGGCCTTGAAGCTGCGGACCGGGTTCGCCGTTTCGAGCTTGATGCTCACCGCGCACCCGAGCTCGGGCTCCAGCGCCTCGCAGTGGTACAGCGGAGTGTCGAGAAAAACCGGGTCGATGACCTGGCGGGCCGCCCGGATCCGAGCGGTGTCGAGGCGCGTCTCCTGCACGGCACAGCAGCGTAGTGCCGCCGGGGCTGTTTCCATCGAGTAATGGTCAATTCCCGCTGCCCCAGGTGGGATTCAGCCGGATGGGGCGCGCTGTTCTACTCCAGGCGCGCCTGCCCCTGTACTCTCACCCGTAGCCAGTAGCACACAATCCCCCCACCCAGGTTGCGCGCTGGCGCGGGCGACACCCACACCACTCTGCCCCACGCAGCCGGGTTACCCCCATTCGCCGCCTCCAGGAGGGTCACGGTGAAAGTTCGCACCAGAAGCTCGGCGATCATCGGCACCATCTGCCTCATTGCCTCCCTCGCCTTGACCACGGCCTCCGCCGACGAGCGGGCAGCCCCACGCGGGGCGGCGGAGGTCGTGCTGAAGGAAGTGGCCACCGCCCAGAATCCCATCGCCGGTGCCGCCGGGCCCGGTGACACGGTCTGGATAGCCGAACGCGCGGGCACGGTAAGGGTTCTGGACGATCAGGGGCTCGGCGAGCCCGTCCTCGACATATCCGACGAGACCACCACCGACGGTGAACGCGGCCTGCTGGGCGTCGCGTTCGACAAGGAGTTCGCGCACTTCTACATCTCGTTCACGAACCGCGAAGGCACCAGCACCGTGGACGAGTTCGCCGTGCGGGACGGCGAACTCCAGCCGGAGACCCGGCGCACCGTCCTCACCCAGACACAGCCGTACGCCAACCACAACGGCGGCGACATCCAGTTCGGCCCCGACGGCTACCTCTACATCGCGTTCGGCGACGGCGGCTCGGGCGGCGACCCGCACGACAACGGGCAGAACCTCGACACGCTGCTCGGCAAGATGCTGCGCATCGACCCGAGCGGCGGCGAGCCGTACGCGATTCCGCCGGACAACCCCTTCGTGGGCGTCCCGAACGCGAAGGGTGAGATCTGGGCGTACGGGCTGCGCAACCCGTGGCGTTTCTCCTTCGACGCGGGCACGGGTGACCTGCTGATCGGCGACGTGGGCCAGAGCGCGTGGGAGGAGATCGACTGGGCCCCGGCGGACAGCAGGGGCGGCGAGAACTACGGCTGGTCCGAGATGGAGGGCAACCACTCCTTCCGGGGCGGCACGGAGCCCGCGAACCACGTGCCGCCGATCCACGAGTACGACCGTAACGGGCTGGGCTGCTCGGTGACCGGCGGATTCGTCTACCGCGGCGACGCGATCCCGGACCTCACGGCGCAGTACGTGTTCAGCGACTACTGCGACGGCACCGTCCGCGCTCTGCGGATGGAGAACGGCAAGGTGACCGGCGAGAGCGACCTCGGAGTCAACGCCGGCCAGGTCATCTCGTTCGTGCAGGGAGGCGACGGCGAGTTGTACCTGCTCGACATCGGCGGCAGCGTCTCCCGCATCGACCCGGCGTAGCACGGAGGAGGCCTTTCGGGCCGGTGCGGACAACGCCATGCGCACCGAACCCGGAAGGCCCTCACCCGTTCAAGCTGCCCAGCAAGATCCAAACGAGAGGCCCTAGACGCTCCAGGCGAGGCGGAACAGCTCGGCGCGCTCCTCGGGGGACTTCTCCGCGTAGTGGGTCTGTTCGTGACGCCGGGTCACCACTGTCGTGTCGACGATCGCGTCACCGACCAGTCGGCGGGCCAGCGAGGACTTGTCGAGCACGTCGATCACGGCGCCGATGTCGTGCGGCAGCACGGTGACCGGCGAAGCCGCGCGCTGCTGTTCGGTCAGCGCTCCCGGGTCGTCGGCGACCTCCGCCGGCAGCGGTGCCCGCGTCGTGATGCCCTCCAGGGCGAGTGCGAGTACGGCGGCCGAGGCGGTGTAGACGTTGGCGGACGGGTCGATGATCTTCACCTCGACGTTCGCCCCGTGCGGGTTGCCGGGACCGTCCCGCAGGAACCGCACGGCGGCTTCACGGTTCTCCAGGCCCCAGCAGGCGTGGGCCCCTGACCACAGGCCGGGCGCCAGACGCTCGCCGGAGAGGACCGAGCCGGTCAGGAGCCCCTGGACGTCGGGCAGCCCGCGTACGACACCGCCGACGGCCGCGCCGCCTTCGGCCGTCATGCCGTGCGGCCCGTCGCCGCCGCCGAACAGGCTCCTCCCGTCACGGGTGAGCGAGAAGTGCTGGTGAGCGCCGTTGCCGAGGCCGCCAGGAAAGGGGACGGGGGAGAACGACGCCCGCAGGCCGTGGCGCCGGGCGGCCCGGCCGACCAGCGTCTTGGCCAGCACCGCGGCGTCGGCCGCCGCGACCGGTGCGACCGGGGGGAGGGAGAACTCGAACTGGTTGCGGCCGTACTCGCAGTGCACCTGTTCCGTACCGATGCCGGCGGCAGCCGTCGCGTCGAGCAGATCGGCGAGGAAGCCCTCGCGGTCCAGCAGGCCGGTGACGCCGTACGGCACCCAGGAGGTGTCCTCCAGTGCCGAGCCGTCCGGCGCGACCAGGACGAATTCCAGCTCGTGTCCGACGCGCGCCTCAAGACCGGCGTTCGCGAGCCGGAGCTCGACGGCGCGCAGCAGTCCGCGAGCGCAGCGCGGGTCTCGTTCGCCCGACTGCGCGAAGAAGTCCGCCGGCCCCCAGGCCAGGCCACCGCCCAGATCGCGCAGCCCGTCGAGGTCCAGTCGCAGCCGCATGTCCCCGACCGCGCCGATCGCATCGGTGCACGCGATGTCCCCGTCGGCACAGAACACGTGCCAGACTCCCGCCGCACCCATACCGTTCCGGTGGAAGGCGCCCAGGCGTGCGACCGGGACGCTCTTGGCCAGGGTGAGGCCCGCCGAGTTGACGGCCGTCCCGATGACGGTCCGTACACCCGCTTGCGCGAGTTCATCATGTAATACGGTGATACGAGTGCTGTCGGAGCTTCGTGACGGTTCGTTCATGAGCTGCATCATGCACCTCCGCGGCACCGGGCATACGCGATCGGCGAGGTCTCGGCGCATGAACCGGCCCGTGCGGAGGTAGGGATCTCGGCTGATGAGCAGGGTCCGGTGGGGGCGACCCGAAGGAGGGGTTGGGACGATGGCGTTGATCATCAGCAGCGAGTGGGCCGGCCGGGGGCGGGACGCCGGGTGAGCGCGCCGGATCCGTACGGGGCCACGACGGTTCCGGGCCAGGAGGCCGAGCGGTTCGTGACGGCCTCGGCTGTGCTGACGGGGTTCGACGCCGCCGAACTCGCCGCGACCGGCATGGCCGAGACCTACCGGGAGTTCGTGGCCCGGCGGGTGGAACCACCCCTCTACGCACGGCTGGTGGACCGGCTGGCCGGTGCCACGGCCGATGCGCACACGGCGCTGGGCCGCGATGTGGAGCTGGGTGAGCTCGCGCGGGCCGTGTGCCACCTCTGGTACCTGGGGGAGTGGCCGGGGCTGGTGAACGATGACGGCGGGGCGGTGCCCTGCCTGGTGTCGGGGCGGGCCTACGCCCGTGGGCTGGTCTGGCGCAGCTTCGGAGGCGAAGCGCCCGGCACGGGACGTCCCGGCTACGGCACGTGGGCCGGTTCTCCGGCCGGAGTGACAGGGGGCGGGGGCCGTTGACCGGCGGTGAGGACTTCGACGTGATCGTGGTCGGCGCGGGTGTCGCGGGATCGCTGGTGGCGCGGCAGTTGGGGGATCGCGGCTGGCGCGTCCTGGTCCTGGAGGCGGGTCTGGGCGGGGCGCCCGAGGCGGACGCGGAACGGTTCCGGTCCGCGCCGGCGAAGGTCCCCGGCGCGGCGATCGCGGACAATCCCCTGGTGCCGTCACCCGACGTACTGGACTTCGGTGGCCGGGCCGGTGGTGGGTACCGGGCCGACGGATACTTCGTCCAGAACGGCCGACTGCCGTACGCGAGCGGCTATCTCCGGGTGAACGGCGGTACGGGCACCGCGTGGACGGGGCTGGCCCCGCGGATGCATCCGGAGGACTTCCGCACCTCGGACTTCGGGTACGGCCGTGACTGGCCGATCGGTTACGAGGAGCTGGAACCGTACTACCGTGCCGCGGAGCACGAGTTGGGTGTCGCGGGCGATCCGGTGGAACAGCGCGACCTGGTCGGTCTGCCGCTCGCGGACAGCTACGCCTTCGCGCACCGCCCCTTACCCGCGAGCCACCTGGACCGGCTCATGGCCGAGCGGCTCGACGGGCGGAAGGTCACCGATCCCTCGTATCCGCACCGGGTCGAACTGCGGGTCGTCGGGACGCCCCAGGCACGCAACAGCGAGGCCACCGAGGAGCATGGCGCTGTCTGCGAGGGCAGCGCCAGTTGTATCCCCATCTGCCCCACGGGGGCGAAGTACACCCCGCTGCGGACACAGCGACGCTGGGGACCGGGCGTCACCCTCCTCACCCGCGCGGTGGCCGGCCGCCTGCTGGCGGACCCGGCGGGCCGGATCACCGGAGTCGAGTACCAGCGCTACGACGACCCCGCCCGGTCTTCCTCGGCCACCGGGCACGTGGCGCGGGGGACCACGGTCGTGCTGGCCGCGCACGCGATCGAGAACGCCCGGCTCCTGCTCTCCTCCGGCCTGGCCAACTCCAGTGATCAGGTGGGCCGGAATCTGATGGACCACCCCGTCCTGCTCACCTGGGGCCTCATGCGGGAGCGGACGGGCCCTTACCGCGGGCCCGGCTCGACCTCCGGTCTGGAGGGATTCCGGTTCGGTCCCGCCCGCACCGCTCGCGCCCCTTTCCGTGTCGAGATCGGCAACTGGGGCTGGACCTGGGCCGTGGGCCCGCCCGGCCACGAAGTCGCCGCCCTCCTGCGCCGTGGGAATCCGGCGGCCACGGGGACGCGGGAGCAGGGCCGGGGGCTGTTCGGCGCGGAGCTGCGGCAGGCCGTCGGAGACCGGGTCGGACGGCAGTTCGCCCTGCAGTTCGAGATGGAGCAGAGCGCCGATCCCGCCAACCGCGTGACGCTCGACCCCCACCAGCGTGACCTGCTGGGCAATCCGCGCCCTGTTCTGACCTATGACCTGTCCGACCACGTGAAGCGGGGCATCGTCGCGGCCAAGGCCGTGTCCGACGAGATCTTCGCGCTTCTCGGGGCGGAAGATCACAGCCGGTACGAGTCGGGGCCGTCCCAGCCCGGGTGGTTCGAGTACGGCGGCCGGTCCTACGCCTACCGCGGCGCGGGCCACGGCGCCGGTACGCACATCATGGGCGAGCGCCCCGCCGACTCCGTCGTCGACTCCTGGCAGCGCGCCTGGGACCACCCCAACCTCTATGTGGTGGGCTGCGGCAGCATGCCCTCCCTCGGTACGTCCAACCCGACTCTCACCATGGCCGCGATCACCCTGCGCAGTGCCGAGCGGATCCATCGCGATCTGTCCGCGGAGCGCATCACGATCCGCTCGCCGGCCCCCGGGAACGCCCCCGGCCACGCCACTCCAGAGGAGACAGACGCCCCATGACCGACGACCTCTCCCTGCCGCCCGTCGCCGCCCCGTACCAACTGCCCTTCCACTACGGGGCCCTGCACAACATCGGCCTCGACTACCTCGTCGATCCCGCCCCGGTGCGCAAGGCGCTGGCCGAACATCATCCGGACCTGAGCGCCGCCGACTTCGACGGCCGGGCCTGCGTCACCCTCAACTACCAGCTCTACTTCGCCCAGTACCCGAATGGCGGCGGCATCACCCAGGAGATCGAGTACAGCATCGTCGCGTACCCCACCGCCGGCGCCGACCGCCTCGCCCGCCTGACGTACGAGCAGTACGCCCACGGCCACGACCAGACCAAACTGCTCGGCATCGCCCGGCTGCATGTGCTGTGCGACAACCCGCTGGCCATCGAGGCCGGTACGAAACTCTTCGGAGAGCCGAAGTACCCCGCCTGGTTCGAGACGACCCTGCCCTCGCTCAACGGCCCGGCAGGCGACATCTGGACCGTCGCCTGCAAGCAGGCCACACACGCTCCCTCGGCCCCGGCCGTGGACCGCCAGGACCGGCCTCTCCTCTCCTTCCGGGCCGACCTGACCGGGCTGTCCCGTACCCCCGTCAACAACACGCCCATCACCGGGTACGGCACCGACCCCGCCGGTCGGCCACTGGCCGGTCCCATGAACGTCTACCAGCCCTACCAGTACGTTGCCCTGGCCGGCGCGGCAGAGCGTGCGGAGCTCACCGTTCACGACCGTACCTCTCCCGTCGGCGCCGACCTGACCGCCCACATCGGCACGGCCCCCGCCGCCGGGGCGTGGACGTACCAGTCGGCCCCCGTAGCCGCCCACAACCGCCCCTACTACGTGCCACGCGTGCGCTGAGCCTCGGATTTCCGCGAGCGAACCGGCCGCCCCGGCACTTCCTCGGATGTCGGGGCGGTGTCCTTCAGGAACTTGCCGAAGCCATGGGGCTTGTGTGTTTTGGTCACAGTCACTTCTCCTGGGGGGATGGTCGATGTGGCGGGGAATCCACAGGCATGCCCATGACGTTATGTGCGTGAACGGTCACGGCGCGTGCGGGTGGTACGCGGTCCGCGCGCGAAGCGCGCCACGGTCCACGCAGTGCGCCCAGGCGCACGTCCATGCTGGTCCTGTGGTCCGACGAGGTCTTCGTGGCCGAGGTCCACCCCCCCCATGGCCGGTCGGTCCTACTTGGACTCGACCCGTCCGAGCGGGGCCGGATCGCGAGTCAGCGCGTCACGCGCCGCCTGCCAGGCACCGTCCCCGGGGTGGAGCTCCGTGCGGAGGTAGGCCCAGGTGAGCCGCTGGACCGCGGCCACGCGCTCCGGGTTCTCGTCCGTGGTCTCGGCGACGTCGTATCCGGAGACCCCGCCGAGCCCGTGCTCCGCGTCGAACAGGGTGAGCAGGGACTTGGGGCCCGGGGAGAGGGAGTAGGGGTCGGCGTGCCAGTCCGGGCCGCGAACGGTCAGGTGGGTGGAGGCGTCCTTGTCACCGGCGACCACGAGCGTGGGTGTCGTCATCCCGGAGAAGTCCGTGGTCAGGAAGGAGAGATACGCCGCCGCGGACTCGCTGAGGGCGTCGCCTCCTCTGCCGGGCGCGGCGAGCAGTACCCCCGCCTTGATGCGGGGCTCGCTCAGGTTCACCTCCGTCCCGTCGTCCGGATCGGTGAGCCGGGCGCCCAGCAGCAGGCTCGCGGTGTGCCCGCCCATCGAGTGCCCGGCCACGGCGACCCTGCTGTGGTCCAAGCGCCCGAGGAGCTGGGGTACGGCCGCCTCGATCGCGTCGAGCCGGTCGAGGACGCGCTTCATGTCCTCGGCCCGTGACCGCCAGTACAGCGGCGCCCCGGGGGTACCGGGATCCAGGTTCAGCGTCGTGGAGCTCAGATGGGTGGGCTGGATCACGACGAAGCCGTGCGCGGCCCAGAAGTTGACGAGGGGGGCGTAGCCGTTCAGTGAGGAGAGGTTGTTCGAGGGGCCCTGTCCGTGCGAGAGCAGGATGACCGGCAGGCCCGTCCCGGTCACGGGCGCGGAGACCCGGACCTCCAGGTCCACGGCTCGGTCGGGGGTCGGCAGCACCACCGGGGCGACGGAGAGGACGGGCGTGGGCGGGCCGAAGATGTCGGCCGCGTAAGTCGATTCACTCATGATGCGCACTTCCCTTGACTGGCCTCGGTTGACGGTTTCGGTCACACCGAAAGCGGAACGCTGTTCCGATTACGATACGGATCAACGTTCCGCTTTGTCAACGGCCGTGGGGCAACGGCCGTGGGTCAGGGGTTGTGGGCCAACGACTGTGGGCCAACGACTGTGGGAGAGGGCGGGCGGGCGGACTCCTCGACCGCGCCGGGCGCATGGGCACGTCGTACAGGGCGTGCCCATGCCGTCGGGCGAGGTGGGGCGAGGTGGGTTACGGAAGCGGGTCCGCGCCCGCGAGGGTGATGACCTGGCGCAGGCCCGCGGGGCGTTCCTCCACCGGGAGGTGGTCCACGAAGTGGACCGCGCAGCCGAGTTCGGCCGCGCCGCCGTCCGCGTCCCGGTCGTCGCCGACCATCAGGACGTCGTGCGGATCCTGGCCCAACTCCTCGCAGGCGGTCCTGAAGAGGCGGACGTCGGGCTTCTGGATGCCGTGTTCGTAACTGAGCACGTACGCGTCCACGAGGGCGTCGAGGCCGTGGGCGCGGAAGACGGGGCGCAGGTCCCAGCCGATGTTGCTCACCACCGCGACGCCGATGCCGGCACGCCGCAGCGTGCCCAGTACCTCGGCCGCGTCCGCGTAGGGGCGCCAGGCGTCCGGCGTCATGTGGCGGTCGTAGAGCGCGTCGTACAGGTCGGGGCTGGGCAGTTCCACCTGCCGGGCGACTCCGGTGTACGCGGCGCGGTGGCGTTCGGCGCTCTCGTCGCGGGTCGCCCACAGCTCGGCCAGATCCGGCGGCACTTCCTGCGGGGAGGGCAGTCCGGGCAGCGCGCCCACCACGGCCAGCCGCATCGCGTATCGCCGTACCTCGATGGGGGATACGGCGACACCCGCCTCGTCGAGCACGGCGCGCAGCCATGAACTCGCGGATTCGATACGGAAGAGGGTCCCGGAAAAGTCGAAGAGCACAGCCTTGAAGGTCATGTACCCGATCCTTCCCGCGTCACGGCTCCCTGGACAAGGTCACGCGCCTGAACAGCGCGATCGAGAGCGTGACGAGGGCGCCACCGAGCAGCCAGCCGCCCAGAACGTCCGAACTCCAGTGCACGCCCAGCCACAATCGGGTGATTCCCACGCCGGCGACCGACACCGCCGCGACCGCCACGGCCGCGCGCCAGGGCCACCGGCCCACGCCGTGGCGCCACATCAGCCACAGCAGCAGCCCGCACGTCACCGTGGCCGTCATGGCGTGTCCCGAGGGGTACGCGGCGAAATGCGCGGAGTCGACCGGGTCGGGCCACTGCGGGCGCTCCCGCCCCACGGCCCACTTCAGCCCCTGGGAGACGGCCGCCCCCAGCGCGCTCGCCGCCGCCACCCACAGCGCGAGCAGCCGCTCGCCGCGCAGCCACACCGCCACCACGGCCACCGCCGTCAGCAGCCGCATCGCCCAGGGGTCCCAGATCCAGTCGGTGAGCAGCCGGTTGGCCCGGGTGAGCCCCGGTTCGGCCACCGCCGGGCGGTGCAGTCCCTCCGCGACCGTCCGGTCGAACGCGATCAGGGGCCCCCACCGCGCGGCGACGAGCGCCGTCAGCAGCCCGGCGGCGACGGTGAGCAGCGCGGCCGTACGGCCGGGTCCCAGCCGCCGTGTCCTGCGTGGGCGCGGCGAGGGCGGGGGAGCGGACGGGGAAGGGGAGGGGGTCTGGGCTGCGGAGGTCGGCGGGGGGTGCATACGGTGATCCTCGCTGACGGAGTCCCCGCCGGGCCACCCGGCGGGGACTCCGGAGGTCATCCGAGCGCGCGCAGCGCCGGTACGAAGGCGATCAGCAGCGGGACGACCGGCACCAGCGAAGCGGCCGCCGTCAGCCGCAGCCGGCGCGCCGCGGTCAGCCGGGGAACGGGTGTCAGCAGCCGGTTCACCCGCTGCGGCACCTGTGCGTCCGCAGTGGTGCCGGGGCCGAACACTCCCCGGTCCTCGTTGAGTTCTACCAGGGCGAGGGCGATCGTCAGTCGGCCGAAGCGCCGTGAGGCGACATCGTCCGCGGCCAACTCGACCAGCCGGTGCATCTCGTCGCGGAACGCGGCGAAGACCGGGATCTGCGGGAAGCCGTTCGCGAGCGCCCCCGAGCAGTGCAGCAGCCAGTCGTGCCGCGCCCGCGCGTGGCCCTGCTCATGGGCGAGCACGGCATCGAGCTGGCGGCCCTTCAGGCGGCGCAACGCGGCCGTGGTGATGACCAGTTGGGGCGCCGTACCGGGCAGCCACCAGGCCCCGGGACGCTCGCCCTCCAGCACCACGAGCGGTTCACCGCCGGGCTCCTCGCCGGGCAGCACCGGGGCGCGTACGAGGAGTTCCCTGCGGCGCTGCCGGCGCCTGCTGCGGGCCCGGTGGATCTCGCGGGTGAGCATCGCCACCGTCCACAGACCACCGCCCGCCAGCAGGACGGCGAGCACGGCGGACCAGGGCCGGTTCGGACCGAAGGCGTACGCCTCCACCACGCCGCTCGGCGCGGGCGCGAAGACATGGCCCCGCACGGCCAGCCAGGCGGCTGCGGCGCTGAAGACCATGGAGAGCGCGAAACTCAGCAGGACGGCCGCCACGACGCACTGCCAGACCCACAGCGCCACCACGGGCTCACGCTCCGGCCATTCGGCGCGGGACAGAATCCGCGGCGCGACAACTGCGGCCAGTCCACCGATCAGCAGCAGCGCCAAGGAGACCATCATGGCGCCCAGAGTATGAGGGTCGTGCCACCCAGGGGTATGACCTTGACCGGCAAGTGACCTACGACACGTTTCGCGGCCGGTCCGGGCGATCACAGGGAATCGGAGAGAACCGGCCGAAATCAGAGCGTGAGCAGCATCGTCAGCATCGCGATCCCCATGGACAGCCGGCAGGCCGGCACCAACTCCGTCCGGTCTGCCCAGCCGACGGCCCCCGAACCGCCGGGCCCCGGACCGGCGACCGCACCGGTCACGGAACCCGTCACGGAACCCGTCACGGAACCGGGAACGGCACCCCGGACAGGCCCGGACGCGGGCCCGGACAGGGCGGGCAGCGGCAGCAGCCGGGCGCCCGCCCACAGCACGTAACCGGCGTAGTAGATCAGCAGCGCGGCGGTGACCAGCGGCGTCCCCGCCGCTGTGTGCGCGGCGCCCGGCCCGCCCGTCACGGTGGCCATGGAGCCCGCCATGTAGACCATCGCGAGCATGCCCAGCAGATGGTGCACCTGGTGCGCCGAGCCGCGGTCCACGACGAGCGCGCGCAGCGCCGCCCCGCCGAAGACCGCCGCGTACCCCAGCCAGACCCAGCGCGGCGGTGTCACCACCGTGGCGGGCACGGCCATCGCCGCCATCCCGAGCCCCATCAGCGCCTCACCGCCCACCGGACCGTGCCGGGCCGTGCCGCCGGCCCGCAGCCGGAGCAGGCAGTACCCCCCGGCCGTCGCGCAGAGCGCGACGAGCAGCCATCCGGCCGTCGCTGATCCGTGCACCGCGCACCTCCCCCGTTCCGTGGTGTCGGCGAAGTGATGCCCGGCGCGGCGGGTGCGCAGACACGCGCAGAGGGACACGGGGGGGCGCGCGGACCCGGTGGGGAGATGGCGGGGATGACGGAGGGGGAGCCGGCGGCGGAGGGGGACGCGTACCGCGCCGCGCCCCCCTCGTACCAGCCGTACGGTGGCCGCCGTACGGCTACCGCTCCACCGGATCGGGGCGGGCGCACCTGCTCGCCACCCGCAGCGCCCTGTCCTCCCGCGCCGCGTCGAGGAGCGTCAGCATGATGTCCAGGACGTGCCGCGCCATCTCGGCGGACGCCCGGTGCGGGCGGCCCTCGGCGAGCGCCCACGCCAGATCCGCGAGCCCCGTGCCGCGCCCGGCCCCGGCGTACCCCGCCGAGACCGGCAGGGTCTCCCACTCCCCGCCCGGCCGGTGGAGTTCGACGGGTCCGTCGAAGCCGTTCGGGTCCGGTAGGGAGAGAGAGCCGCCCGTGCCGTACACCTCGATGCGGGGGAGTCGCGCGGCGTGGATGTCGAAGCTCATCACCAGCGTGGTGAGCGCGCCGTTCGCGTGCTGGAGCACCCCGCTGACATGGGTGTCCACCTCGACGCCGAACCGCTCGCCGGCCCGTGGCCCGCTGCCGATCTCCCGTTCGGCGCGGGGCCGGGAGGCCGCGCCGGTCACCTTCACGACCGGGCCCAGGAGATGGACGAGCGCGGAGAGGTAGTACGGGCCCATGTCGAGCAGCGGCCCGCCGCCGGGCCGGTAGTAGAACTCGGGCGCCGGGTGCCAGCGTTCGTGTCCCGCCGTGGTCATGAAGGCCGTCGCGGCGACCGGGGCGCCGATCAGCCCGTCGTCGACCGCCTTGCGCGCCGTCTGGACCCCCGTACCCAGAACGGTGTCGGGCGCGCAGCCCAGACGCGACCCGCCCGCGTCCGCGGCGGCGGCGAGCAGCGCGTCGGCCTCCTCCCGGGTGGTGGCGAACGGTTTCTCCCCGTAGACGTGCTTGCCCGCGGCGAGCGCCGTCAGGGCGACGTCCGCGTGGGCCGCCGGGATCGTCAGGTTGAGTACGGCGTCGACATCGTCCCTGGCGGCCAGTTCGGCGGCGGAGCGGGCGACGGCCGCCCCCGGCACCCGGGCCGCGACGGCGGCGGCACGGGCGGGATCGAGATCGGTGACGGCGGTGAGCGTCACGTTCTCCAGCCGCTCCAGGGTGTCCAGATAGGCGCCGCTGATCGTGCCCGCGCCCACCATGCCGATCCTCAGCGGCTCGCCCACAGCAGTCCCCTCTCGGTGAGTGTCCGTACCTCGGGTACGTCGAAATCGTCCGGCTTGTGGCCGACGGCCGAGACGAAGACCCGTCCCGCGCCCCAGTTCCTGGTCCACACGGCGGGCATGGTGACCGGCCGCGAGCGCTCCTCGTCCGCGGCGAACCCGACCGTGGCGAGCACGTCGATCAGGGGATCGGTGGCCAGCCAGTACTTCTCCGTGTGGACCCGGAAGGCGCCGAGGCCCGCCATGACCGGGTGGTCGGCGCGCTCCCCGACCGGGGTGATCTCGTGGTCGGAGAAGCCGGCCGGGTGCATCAGGAACTGGCCGCCGGTCAGAAGCTGGTAGCCGAGGTCCCCGCGGAAGGAGTCGACGATCCCGCCGTGCCAGCCGGCCAGCCCGGTCCCGGCGCGCACGGCGGCGGCGAGTCCCGCGCTCTGCTCCCCGGTGAGCTCGCCCATCGTCCAGCACTGGACGATCAGATCGGTGGCGGCGAGCAGTTCGGCGTCGGCGTAGACGTCCAGGGTGCCGGAGATCCGTACGTCGTAGCCGTGGGCGCGCAGGAAGGGCAGGAACAGCTCCGTGATCTCCACGGGGCGGTGTCCCTCCCAGCCGCCCCGGACGACCAGAGCCCGTCGTGCGTCGGATGTCTCGGGTGTCACAGTCGTTGCACACTCCCATCGGTGTCGCGGGCCCGTCGGTGGTACGGGGCGGGGCGATACGTCCGAACCGGCCCGTACCGCCGCCCCCTCGGACCCCGTTGTGCCCATCCGTACCCGCGTTAGGCTGCTCCTGCCCCCCACCGGCCCACCGGCCCACCGGCCGTCCGCGAGGAGACCGCGCACCATGGACACCGTCCCGAGCCCCGTCGGAGCGCTCACCTACCGCGACGCCACGGCGGCCGACGCCGAGGCGCTGGTGGCGCTCATCGAGTCGGCCTACCGAGGCGACAGCAGCCGCACGGGGTGGACGACGGAGGCGGACCTCCTGGAAGGGCAGCGGACCGACCGGGAAGGGGTGCTCGCGGTGATCGAGGCGCCCGGCAGCCGGCTGCTGGCCGTCGAGCGGGACGGCGGGCTGATCGCCTGCTGCCAGCTCGAACACCGCGGGGAGGCGGCCTACTTCGGCATGTTCGCCGTGTCGCCGGGGGCGCAGGGCGGCGGGCTCGGCCGGCTGGTCATCACGGAGGCGGAGCGCACGACCCGCGCGACCTGGGGCGTGCGGGAGATGCACATGACGGTGATCTCGCTGCGCGAGGACCTGGTCGCCTGGTACGAGCGGCGCGGCTACCGCCGTACGGGAAAGCGGTTCCCCTTCCCGTACGGCGACGAGCGCTTCGGCATCCCGCTCCGGGCCGACCTGGAGTTCGAGCTGCTGGTCAAGCCACTGACCGAGCCGTAATGGCTCCCCGCGGGACCCGCGCCGTGCTCAGGCGGTGAAGCGGCCGGTGCGCCGGATCTCCGGGTGGTCGGTGGTCACGGCGTTCAGCTCGAACGCGCGCGCGAGCCGGAGCTGCTCCTGCGTGTTCACCACCCAGCCGATGACGCCGAGACCCCGCCCGTGCGCGCGCTCCACGACCTCCAGGGTCAGCCTGCGCAGGTTCAGGGCGAGCGAGGCGGCGCCCACCGCCGTCGCCCGCTCCACCACGTCCTCGCCCCAGCGGCTGGCGATCAGCACCGTCCGTACGCCCGGCACCAGCGCGGCGATCTCGGCGACCGCCTCGTCGTGGAACGACGACACCTCGACGCGCTCCACGAGGCCGCGCTCCCGCATCACCCGGGCCAGCGCGCGGGCCGCCGCCACGTCCTTGATCTCGGCCTGGAGCGGCGACCGTACGGCGTCCAGGACCTCCTCGAAGACCGGGACGCGCTCGCCGTCGCCCGCGTCCAGCTCCCGCAGCTCGGCGAGCGTCCGCTCGGCGATCGCGCCCGTTCCGTCGGTCGTACGGTCCACTTCCGTGTCGTGCATGACGACGAGGGCGCCGTCCTTGCTCAGATGCAGATCGAGCTCGATGGCGTCCATACCGGCACGCTCCGCGTGTGCGAAGGAGCGCAGGGTGTTCTCCGGTTCGACACCCATCACTCCACGATGACCGATGATCTGGAAAGTCAAGACAGTCTCACTTTCGTCGACAGCGGCTCCCGCGCGCAGCCTAGAGGTGATGGGCGGTCCTGGCTCCCCCCGCCGTCCCCATGCCGGGTGAGGTTTCCGGAGCTACGCTGAATCAAGGCGTCAAACCCTGAAACCACAGGAAAATCAGCGGTGACCAAGGGGTATCGGCAGGACGATTTGTTTGATCTTCGCTTGTGGTGGAGATCAGGACACCTATACAGTTCCTTGACTGTCTTGACGCCAAGATATTCTGCGGAGGAAGTGACATGACGGAAATCCTTGTGCAGGACACCCCTGGGCCCGGCATAAATGACGCCGACCGCGTGATCGCGCACCCGGCGTGGCCTCAACTCAAGAGTGCCGTCGAGGAGATCCGCCCCTGGCAGTCCCCGGACGGCTCGATCGACCTCGACGCCGAGGGCGCCCCGGCGCGCGCGCTCGTCGAGGGGACACTCGATCGGGTGATCGCCGCGGTTGAGCAGCTCTCCCCGCTGCTCCCGCACGACGCCGCCTACCACGCGGCCCTCGTTTCCGACCTGCGTCAATGGGCCGACGACGGCTTCGCGGTCCCGGACTTCCTGGACTCGCTGCTCGCCTTCCGGCCGGCCGCCGACCGCACGGACGGCCGCCAGCACCTCGCCGTCTTCCCCATGTACACGCAGAATGGCAACCCGGACCGTAACCTCGAAGCGGTCGTGCTCCGCATGGTCTGGCCCGAGTGGCTCGCCGAACTGGAGCACACGCGCTACGACAACCCGCTCTTCTGCGGCATCACCTTCGAGGACTTCACCGCCGGGTACGACACCAACTCAGCGGTGTTCTTCCCCGAGACCATCGCCGTGCGCGAGGCCCCCGAGCGGTTCACCTGGGGCGGGATCTTCTGCGACCGCGAGGCCGCCCGCTTCCGCCGGGTCATCGACGCGGCCGTCGACACCCTCGGAGTCGACCTGCCCGACGACATCCGCGCGCTCGTCGCCGACCAGGACCGCTGTCAGCAGGCGTTCGTGCTCTGGGACATGGTCCACGACCGCACCCACAGCCACGGCGACCTGCCCTTCGACCCCTTCATGATCAAGCAGCGCCAGCCGTTCTGGATGTACGGCCTGGAAGAGCTGCGCTGCGACCTCACCGCCTTCCGCGAGGCCGTACGGCTGGAGGCGGACGGCTTCCCTCAGGGCCGCGACGTCCAGTACGCCGTCCTCTTCGACCGGCTGTTCCGCTTCCCCGTCACCGGCGCGCGCGAGCGCAACTACGACGGTCTCGGCGGCCAGCTCCTCTTCGCCTACCTCCACCGGCACGACGTGGTGCGCTGGACGGACAACACCCTGCGCATCGACTGGGAGCGGGCGCCCCAGGTCACCAACCAGCTCTGCGCCGAGATCGAGGAGCTCTACCGGGCGGGGATCGACCGGCCGAAGCTGGTGCACTGGTTCGCGGCGTACGAGCTGGTCTCGACGTATCTCGCCCCGCACCCCGGATCCCGCTGGGCCAAGGGCCCCGACGCCCTGGACCTCTCGCAGCCGCCCAGGAAACTCGTGGACGACGTGCTTCCCGACGAGTTTCCGCTGAGCATGTTCTACGAGGCGCTCGCCAAGAAGCTCAAGCACGTGATCGCCTCGACCCGGGGTATCACCGCGGAAACCCCTGAACCCACCGACACCGCCGGAACCGCCGGAACCACCACGGCGACAGCGGCGACCGACCGGACGGCGGCATGAGCGCGCCGAGGCAGGAGACGGCGCCCATGGCGGCGAGGCGGGAAGCGAACACCGAGCCGGCCACCGGCACGCACACGGACGGGCGCGGCGCCCTGGACGGCGCCGTCGTCGCCGTGGCGGGCGCCGGCGGTCCCGCCGGGCGGGCCACGCTGCTGCGGCTCGCCGAGGCCGGTGCCACCGTCATAGCCGCGGACGCGGACCCGGAGCGGCTCGCCGCGTCGGTGGACGCCGCCCGCTACGCGCACGGCGGGGCCACGGTCACCGGCGACACCGTCGATCTCTTCGACCTCGCCGCCACCCGGGCGTGGGCGGCCAGGACCGAGAAGGAGTTCGGGCGGATCGACGGGCTGGTGCATCTCGTCGGCGGCTGGCGCGGCAGCGCCACCTTCGCCGAGACCGACCCGGCCGACTGGGAACTGCTGGAGAAGCTGCTCATCCGTACCGTCCAGCACACCTCCCTGGCCTTCCACGACGGGCTCCTGCGCAGCGACCGGGGCCGATATCTGCTGATCAGCGCCGCGGGCGCCTCGAAACCCACCGCGGGCAACGCAGCGTACGCCGCCGCCAAGGCCGCCGCGGAGGCCTGGACGCTCGCCCTCGGCGACGCCTTCCGCAAGGCGGGGGGCGAGGAGGGGCCCCGGGCCGCGGCTGCCATCCTGGTGATCAAGGCACTGGTGCACGACGCGATGCGCGCCGAGCGGCCGAACGCGAAGTTCGCGGGCTTCACCGACGTCACGGAACTGGCCGAGGCCATCGCCGGGGTCTGGGACAGGCCCGCCCGGGAAGTGAATGGAAACCGCCTGTGGCTGACCCCAGGACCGTGAGGTCCCGTACGACGGACGCGCGCCGCCACCACGACCCCGAGGTACGCGGCTTCGCCAGCGACAACTACGCGGGCGCCCACCCCGAGATCCTCGCGGCGCTCGCCGTGGCCAACGGCGGCCACCAGGTCGCGTACGGCGAGGACGAGTACACCGGCCATCTCCAGCGGATCATGCACAGCCACTTCGGCCCGACGGCGCAGGCGTTCCCCGTCTTCAACGGCACCGGCGCCAACGTCGTCGCGCTCCAGGCGCTCACCGACCGCTGGGGCGCCGTGATCTGCGCCGAGTCCGCGCACATCAACGTGGACGAGGGCGGCGCACCCGAGCGCGTCGCCGGGCTCAAGCTGCTCACCGTACCGACGCCCGACGGCAAGCTCACCCCCGAGCTGATCGACCGGGAGGCGTACGGCTGGGACGACGAGCACCGTGCCATGCCGCAGGCCGTGTCGATCACCCAGAACACCGAACTGGGCACCGTCTACACGCCCGACGAGATCCGCGCCCTGTGCGCGCACGCCCACGGGCTCGGCATGAAGGTCCACCTCGACGGCGCCCGGATAGCCAACGCCGCCGCGTCGCTGGACGTCCCGATGCGGACCTTCACCAACACCGCCGGTGTGGACGTCCTCTCCTACGGAGGCACGAAGAACGGCATGCTCTTCGGCGAGGCCGTCGTCGTGATCAACCCGGACGCCGTACGGGCCATGAAGCACCTGCGGAAGTTCTCGATGCAGCTCCCGTCCAAGATGCGGTTCGTCTCCGTGCAGTTGGAGGCGCTCCTCGCCGGTGACCTGTGGCTGCGCAACGCCCGGCACGGCAACGCCATGGCCCGGCGGCTCGCGGCGGGCGTCCGCGCGGTCGACGGGGTGGAGATCCTTCACCCGGTCCAGGCCAACGCCGTCTTCGCCCGGCTGCCGCACGCCGTGAGCCTGCGCCTCCAGAAGCGGTTCCGCTTCTACTTCTGGGACGAGAACGCCGGGGACGTCCGCTGGATGTGCTCCTTCGACACGACCGAGGACGACGTCGACGCGTTCGTCCAGGCGCTCAAGGAGGAGATGGCCGCGTAGGCGCCGCGGAGCCGGGGCGGGGCGGGCGCGGCCGGTTCGCGGCCGGTTCGCGGGGGTCAGGCGCCGGACGGGCGGTCCCCCGCCACCGCCCATTTCGCCCGCGTGGACAGCCGGCTGAGCGCCTTCGCCGACTCCTTGCCGATCGTGCCCAGCAGGAGCCTGGCGTGTGCCATCGTCGCCCGCGCGAGTTCCGTGTCACCCGCCTCGACGGCGGCGAGCACCAGCTCCAGATGCTGCTCCGTGATCAGCCGGCCGAGCCCCCGGCGGTGCCACTCGACGACCGTCGCGTCCGGCGTACCGCCCCCGGCGCCGACCGCGGCCCTGGCCTGCTCCAGCGCCCGCCCCGCCGCCGCGAGATCGCCCGTGCGGCGCTCCAGGCGCGCCAGCGCGTACGCCGCCGAGGCGCGGTCCCACGCCGTGTCCCGCAGCGCCAGCAGGGCCGCCTGGGCGCGGGCCGCCTGGGCGTGGTCGCCGACACGCTCCAGCGCCCGGCTCAGCTCCCTGAGCCGGTCCGCGTCCGGGCCCGTGTCGTCCAGCAGACGGATGAGGGCGATCCGGGCGTGCTCGCCGAGCCCCTGCCGAACGGCCGGCTCGATCCAGGTGAACTCGTTCTCCGCGCCCGCCTCTTCCGGTGCCCCGGGGCCGAGGACGATCTCGCGCAGGGGCCGTCGGCAGGACTCGTCCAGCCGGTACGCGCGCAGCTCGCGGGAGTTGAGCAGGACATGGTCCGGATCGGTGCGCAGGGCGGCCGACTCCGACCGGGCGAGGAGTTCGGTCAACGGCCGGTCCGGCAGGCCCAGACCGCGGATCAACGCCGCCCGCCACGCGTCCAGTTCGGGGGCGAACTCCTCCCGCGCCGCGTCGTCCGCCGCGCGGACCGCGGCGAGCAGGTCCTCCTCGCCCAGGTCGGCGGAGAGTTCCTCGCACCACCAGGGCAGCCGGACGAGGACTTCGAGCGCTTCGCCGACACTGTCCGCGAGCAGCACGGCGCTCCCCTCGGAGGAGGCGTGGAGCACGGCCGTTCCCCCGCACAGGAAGTACGTGCCGCCGGTGTCGTCCCCGGCGATCGGCTCCAGCGACGCACCGGACGCCAGACGCACCACCTCGACGTGGTACGCCCTGTTCACATCGAAGTTGAAGGGAAACGCCGCCAGGTCCGCCAGCTCGGGGCGGGCGCGCAGGACTTCCAGAACGCGGTCGGTCATACGACCGCACCCTAAGGGACGCTCCTCGGATACTGCATGGAATTGCGGCAGAGTGGGAAATTATTGCGTCTCGACTGGTCGGTTGTCTAAGGTCGCCGCCATGGAAATGGTCCAACACAACCCGGATATAGTGGCCTATCTCGCAGCCGATGAGGCCATCGATCACGGGCATCCGCTCGTACGGGAGACGGCGGCCCGGCTCCGTATCGGCCACGACGATGCATATTCATACGCCGAGGCGGCCTACGAATACGTCCGCGACACCATTCCGCACTCCTTCGACACCGACGACCAACGGGTCACCTGGCGGGCCTCCGACGTCCTCGCGCTGCGCACCGGCATCTGTTACGCGAAGAGCCACGCGCTGGCGGCGCTGCTGCGGGCCGGGTCCGTCCCCGCCGCCCTCTGCTACCAGCGGCTGGCGGACGACGACGGGGGTGCCCCGGTCGTCCACGGACTCGTCGCCCTCCGGCTGCCCGGGCGGCCGTCCTGGGCGCGTCAGGACCCGCGCGGCAACAAGCCCGGCGTCGACGCCCGGTTCTCCCTGGGGGAGGAGCGGCTGGCCTGGACCGTGCGACCGGAGTTCAGTGAGGTGGACTATCCGGTACTCTATGATGCACCGCATCCCGCCGTGCTGGGAGCGCTGAAAGCCGCCTCGGACCGGAACCATCTGGGGCGGACGCTCCCCACGGCTCTCTGACAGCATCCGGTCCTGCCCGCCAGGACCACGGAAGACTCCAAGGCAAGGCAGACGAAGACCATGACCGACCTGACGCTGACCGTGTCCGACGAGGTGCGCGCCCTCGCCCCCGGCTTCACCCCGCTCGTCGTGGAGGCCCGGGGCCTGGTGAACGGCCCCAGCAACGAGGCGAGCTCCGCCCTGCTGGACGACGCGTCCCGCCGGCTCGCCGCCCGCCTCGGCGGACGCGCCCCGCACGAGGACCCGCACCTCGCTGCCTGGCGCGCCGCGTACACCGCCTTCGGGGCCAAACCGTCCCGTACCCGCAACTCCGCGGAGGCGCTGGCCCGGCGCGCGCTGACCGACGCCGGGCTGCCGCGGATCAATCTCCTCGTCGACCTCTACAACGCCGTGAGCGTCGCGTATCTCGTGCCCGTCGGCGGCGAGGACACCGACCGGATCGCGGGCGCCATGCGGCTCGTGCGGGCCACGGGCGAGGAGCCGTTCCCGACCGCCGCGGACGGGGCGAGTGCCGTCGAGCACCCCGAGCCCGGCGAGGTCGTCTGGCGCGACGACGAGGGCGTCACCTGCCGGCGCTGGAACTGGCGCCAGGGGGTGCGCACCCGGCTGACCGAGGAGTCGGTGAACGCCGTCTTCCTGCTGGAGGGCCTTGCCCCCATGACCGCCCCTGAGCTCGACGCGGCGGGCACGGAACTCGCCGAGAACCTGGCTGAGCTCAGCCCCGGGGCCCGGATCACGGTACGCGCCGCCCACTGACCCGGGACGGCATACGGCGCCGAGCCCCCGAGACGTCAGCAGAGACGTTTCCTCGCTCGGCGCCGCTCAGCTCAGCTCGGCCGCGCGCGCCTCGGCCGGGGTCGGCGCCGTACCGCCCAGATGCGCCGGCACCCACCAGGTGTCGCTCGCGTCCTTGGGACGTACGGGATAGGCCCGCTGCGCCGCCTCCAGCAGCTCCTGCACCCGGTCGCGCAGCCGCCGCGTGATCGCGCCCGCGTACTGGTCCGCCGCCGCCTCGATCTGCTCGCCGACCCGGATCGTCACCGGGATGTGGCTGCGCTTGAAGTTGCGCGGCTTGCCCTTGGTCCACACCCGCTGGGTGCCCCACAGCGCCACCGGGATCAGCGGGACGCCCGCCTCCTGCGCCAGCCGCGCCGCACCCGACTTGAAGCTCTTGAGCGTGAAGGACTGGGAGATCGTCGCCTCGGGGAAGATCCCGATGATCTCGCCGGCGCGCAGTGAGTCGAGGGCGTGGGCGTATGCCTGCTCACCCTGCTTGCGGTCCACCGGGATGTGCTTCATGCCGCGCATCAGCGGGCCCGAGACCTTGTGCTTGAACACCGCGTCCTTGGCCATGAAGCGCACCAGCCGCTTCTGCGGGAGCGCCGCGAGACCCGTGAAGATGAAGTCCAGATAGCTGATGTGGTTGCTCACGAGCACGGCGCCACCGGTGCGCGGGATGTGCTCGGAGCCCTGCGTGTCGATCTTCAGGTCCAGCGCCTTGAACATCGTGCGAGCGGCGCCGATGACCGGCCGATAGACGAGCTCTGCCATCTGGGGAGGACCCTTCTGTTCCGGGGAGGGTTCTCCCGGCGGAAGTTACGCAGCCGTAGGTTTTCGGCATTGCGCCGATGTTGCCGTATCAGACGCCTGGTGGCCAGTCCTGGTGTAAGCGCGGGGCGAGATTCTCGTCACGTCGCCGTGAACACCACCGTGGACGCCGGGTGTCCGGGCCGGCCAGGGAGAACGCGCGAGCGCCCTCAGGGGGCGGACCTGGCCCGCGGAATATTTCGCGGCCACGCGGACGCTGCTCCCGGCGGTGACGGCGGTCGGGAGGGCGCGCCGCCGAGGCGACGGGAGGCAGCAGGTGCGGACGGACGACAGGGGCGGTGCGGCGCCGCCGGACGAGGCCGACGGCGGGGGTGCCCGGCGGCTCGGCGCGGCCGATCTGGGCGCCGGGCTGGGGGAGCGGGCCACGCTCGTCCAGTTCTCCAGCGCGTTCTGCCAGCCCTGCCGGGCGACCCGGCGCACGCTCGCCGAGGTGGCGGAGATGGTCGAGGGGGTCGCCCATGTGGAGGTGGACGCCGAGGAACGGCTGGCGCTCGTACGGGAGCTGGGCATCGTCACGACCCCGACCGTGCTCGTCCTGGACGCCGGTGGCCGGATCGTCCGCAGGGCCGCCGGGCAGCCCCGCAAGGTGGACGTGATCGCCGCGCTGGGCGCGGCCGTGTGACCCGGCACGGTACGCGGCGCTGTGACCCACGCACTTGACGGTGTGTACCACCCGTGGTCACCCTGACGAAGTGCCCCAGGAACTCCTTCTCCACGGGCGGGCCGATGTCGACCTGGCCCGCAACGCGAGCGCGCGCTGTCCGGCTCTCTGAGCAGCCACGGACCCGTTCGTCACACCTCGCAGAAGGATCTTGCCATGACGGCGACCCCTGACCTCGGCACGCACCGGCTTGCCTCCCCCGACCTGCTCCGCTCGGTCTTCCGGCAGCACGCCGCGGGCGTCGCGGTCATCACCGCGCGGGGCGAACGCCCCGTCGGCTTCACCGCCACCTCGCTCAACTCCGTCGCCGCCGAGCCGCCGTTGGTCTCCTTCGGTGTCGGTGTCTCCTCGTCGAGCTGGCCGGTCGTCGCCGAGGCGGAGCACGTCGGCGTCCACATACTCGGGGAGCACCAGGCCGGGCTGGCCGCGACGTTCGCGCGCAGCGGCGCCGACCGCTTCGCGCCGCCCACCGCCTGGCGGACCGGCCCCGAGGGCGTGCCCCTGCTCGACGGTGTACTGGCCTGGCTGGTCTGCCGGGTCGTCGCCCGCGTCCCCGCCGCCGACCACCGGCTGATCGTCGCCGAGGCCGTCGTCGGCGACCCCTCGGGGGCGGGCCGGCCGCTCCTCTACCACCAGGGCCGCTTCAACGCGCTGCGCGACTGAGAGTTCCCTGGCCCGGCCCCTGTCGTACGTTGGTCATGTCACAGTTCCAAGCGCTTGCTCAGCGGGCACGCTCTGGGTGTACTGGCGAGTAATATCAACTCCGTGGCTCCGGTCATCCCGACCGGAAACAGCCCGGCAGGGCGCCTATGCTGCGTGCAACAAGGCAGCCAGAAATGACGATGCGGTAGGAGAGCCGGCGTGAGCCTGAGGATCGTTGTCTGTGTGAAGTACGTGCCCGACGCCACCGGCGACCGGCACTTCGCCGATGACCTGACCGTGGACCGGGACGATGTGGACGGCCTGCTGTCGGAGCTGGACGAGTACGCGGTCGAGCAGGCCCTCCAGATCGCCGGGGAGTACGACGGGGACGGCGACGCGGAGATCACCGTACTGACCGTCGGCCCCGAGGACGCCAAGGACGCGTTGCGCAAGGCGCTCTCCATGGGGGCCGACAAGGCCGTCCACGTCGAGGACGACGACCTGCACGGCACCGACGCGCTCGGCACGTCCCTGGTGCTCGCCAAGGCCGTCGAGAAGGCCGGCTACGACCTGGTCGTCTGCGGCATGGCCTCCACCGACGGCACGATGGGCGTCCTGCCCGCGCTCCTCTCCGAGCGGCTCGGCGTCCCGCAGGTCACCCTGCTCTCCGAGGTCTCGGTCGAGGACGGCACGGTCAAGGGCCGCCGCGACGGCGACACCGCGAGCGAGCTGCTGGAGGCATCCCTGCCGGCCGTCGTCTCGGTGACGGACCAGTCGGGCGAGGCGCGTTACCCCTCGTTCAAGGGCATCATGGCCGCCAAGAAGAAGCCGGTCGAGTCCTGGGACCTGGAGGATCTGGAGATCGACGCCGACGAGGTCGGCCTCGAAGGCGCCTGGACCCTGGTCGACTCGGCGGACGAGCGCCCGGCCCGTACGGCGGGCACGATCGTCAAGGACGAGGGTGAGGGCGGCAAGCAGCTCGCGGCCTTCCTCGCGGAGCAGAAGTTCATCTGAGCCCCGGTCACCACCGCCTTCGGTGTCCCGCTCACCCCGCCTTCGGGCCCCGCGGCCACCAGATCCTCACGACCCCTCGCATCCGCAGGAGTGCAATCCCATGGCTGAAGTTCTCGTCTATGTCGACCACGTGGACGGCGCCGTCCGCAAGCCCACCCTGGAGCTGCTGACGCTCGCCCGCCGTATCGGCGAGCCCGTCGCCGTCGCGCTCGGCGCCGGCGCCGAGGCCACCGCGCCCACGCTCGCCGAGCACGGCGCGGTGAAGGTCCTCACCGCCGACGCCGCCGAGTTCACCGACTACCTCGTCGTACCGAAGGTCGACGCGCTGCAGGCCGCGTACGACGCCGTCTCGCCCGCCGCCGTGCTCTTCCCGTCCTCCGCCGAGGCCAAGGAGATCGCGGCGCGCCTCGCGGTCCGTATCGGCTCCGGCATCATCACCGACGCCGTCGACCTGGAGGCCGACAGCAAGGGCCCGGTCGCCACGCAGTCGGTGTTCGCCGCCGCGTACTCCACCAGGTCCCGGGTCTCCAAGGGCACCCCGGTCATCACCGTGAAGCCCAACTCGGCCCCGGTCGAGGCCGCCCCGGCCGCGGGCACCGTCGAACCGCTCTCCGTGAGCTTCGGCGACGCCGCCACCGGTACGAAGGTCGTCTCCCGTACCCCGCGCGAGTCCACGGGCCGCCCGGAGCTGACCGAGGCCGCGATCGTGGTCTCCGGCGGCCGGGGCGTCAACGGCGCCGAGAACTTCGCGGTCATCGAAGCGCTCGCCGACTCGCTCGGCGCGGCCGTCGGCGCCTCGCGCGCCGCCGTGGACGCGGGCTGGTACCCGCACTCCAACCAGGTCGGCCAGACCGGCAAGTCGGTCTCGCCGCAGCTCTACATCGCCTCCGGGATCTCCGGCGCGATCCAGCACCGCGCCGGCATGCAGACGTCCAAGACCATCGTGGCCGTCAACAAGGACGCCGAGGCACCGATCTTCGACCTGGTGGACTACGGCGTGGTCGGCGACCTCTTCGAGGTCGTCCCGCAGCTCACCGAAGAGGTCAAGGCCCGCAAGGGCTGAACCGACCCTTCCGGTACGCCCCGGGGCCGCGCGGTGGACTCCACCGCGCGGCCCCGCGCCATTCCCCGACCGTGGTTCCGGGTCGCCATTGACGCGGCCGGGACCTGCGGCTTAACTTCCGGCAACGGATTGTTGATTCCGCAGGGCGGAAAAGAAGAAGGGTGCGGGAATGGGCCAGCACGAAAAGATCGCCACGAGCCTCCCGGCGGCGGTCACCGAGGCCGTCGGCGCCTCCCTCGCGGGCGTCGACGCCGAACTGGCCCGCCGCTACCCGGGCGACCCCGGCACCCGCCAGCCCGTCCACACCGTCTACGTGCCCGCCGACGCCTACACCGCGGGCACCGTCCGCTCCTGGGGCGACCAGGCGCTCGCCGCACTCGACGAACACGCGCCCGACGCCGCCTCGCTGGCCCGCGTCCTCGGCCTCTCCGAAGAGCTGGCCGGTCCTGTGCACGAGCGCGTACGGGACAAGCTGGTCCGCGAGCCCGTCGAGGACCTGCGGATCGACTTCGAGGACGGCTACGGCCCCCGCCCGGACGCCGAGGAGGACGAGGCCGCGGCCCGCGCCGCCCGGCTCGTCCACGAGGCGTACGCCACCGGCACGGCGGCCCCGTACACGGGCATCCGCGTGAAGTGCCTGGAGGCGGCCGTACGCGAGCGTTCCATCCGGACCCTCGACATCTTCCTCAGCGGACTCATGGCGGCGGGCGGCCTCCCGGACGGGCTGGTGCTGACGCTGCCCAAGGTGACGTACGTGGAGCAGGTCGCCGCGATGGCCCGGCTGGCCGGTGAGTTCGAGACGGCGCACGGTCTGGCGCCCGGCCGGATCGGCTTCGAGATCCAGATCGAGACCAGCCAGGCCATCCTGGCCGCCGACGGCACCGCCACCGTGGCCCGGATGATCGACGCGGCGGGGGGCCGGGCCACCGGACTGCACTACGGCACCTTCGACTACAGCGCCTGCGTCGGCGTCAGCGCCGCCCACCAGGCGAGCGACCACCCGGCCGCCGACCACGCCAAGGCTGTCATGCAGGTCGCCGCCGCCGGCACCGGCGTCCGGATCAGCGACGGCTCCACCAACGTCCTCCCGGTCGGCCCGACCCCCCAGGTGCACGAGGCGTGGAGGCTGCACTACGGCCTCACACGGCGCGCCCTCGCCCGCGCCTACTACCAGGGCTGGGACATGCACCCCGGCCATCTCCCGACCCGCTACGCCGCCGTGTACGCCTTCTACCGCGAGGGCCTGGAACCCGCCGCCGCCCGGCTGGCCGCCTATGTCGCCAAGGCGGGCGGCGCCGTCATGGACGAGCCCGCCACCGCCAAGGCGCTCAGCGGCCATCTGCTGCGCGGGCTCGACTGCGGCGCCCTCGACCACGACGAGGTCACCCGGCTCACCGGCCTGACCCGCGCCGACCTGGAGGGCTTCACGCTGCCGAGGGACCGGTCCTAGGCCCGGTCCGAGGAGCTGCCGGGTCAGCCGTCCGCCGGCGGTGGGATCTCCCCGGAGCCCCGGGCGATCAGCCGCGTCGCCAGGACCACCTGGGACGGCGCGTCGGCCGCGCCGTCCAGCCGGTGGAAGAGCCGCTCCGCCGCCGTACGGCCCAGGGTCGCCGCGTCCTGCGCGACGACCGTGAGCCCCGGGGCCAGCAGATCGGCCAGTTCGATGTCGTCGAAGCCGACCAGCGCGACCGGTCGGTGATGGGCCGCCAGGACCCGTACCACCGTCACCGTGACACGGTTGTTGCCGGTGAAGATCGCCGTGACCGGCTCGGGGGCGCCGAGCATCGCGACGACCGCCTCCTGGACCCGGCGCGGCGCCGTCGTGCCGAGCGAGACCCAGCCGTCGTCGATCGCGAGACCGGCGTCCGCCATCGCGGTGCGGTAGCCGCGCAGCCGCTCGCCCGCCGTGTGGATCCCGGGCTGGTCGCCGATGAAGCCGATCCGGCGATGGCCGTGCGCGATGAGGTGGGCGGTGCCCGAACGGGCACCGCCGAAGCTGTCGGAGAGCACCGCGTCCGCGTCGATCCGGCCCGCGGGCCGGTCCACGAAGACCGTCGCCACCCCGGCCTTTATCTCCGGCTCCAGATAGCGGTGGTCGTCCCCGGCGGGGATCACGATCAGCCCGTCCACCCGGCGCGCGCAGAGCGCCAGCACCAACTCCTGCTCGCGGTCCGGGTCCTCGGCGCTGGAGCCGTTGATCAGCAGCGCGCCGTGGGCGCGGGCCACCTCTTCGACGGCCCGGTTCAGCGGACCGTAGAACGGGTCCGCCAGATCCTCCAGGACCAGTCCGATACTCGCCGTACGGCCCTTGCGCAGCACCCGCGCCGAATCGTTGCGGCGGAACCCCAGCGCGTCGATGGCCTCCTGCACCCGCCGCTCGGTGTCCGCCGTGACCCCGGGTTCGCTGTTGACCACCCGGGAGACCGTCTTGAGCCCCACCCCGGCCCGTGCGGCCACGTCCTTCATCGTGGGCCGGTTCCCGTAGCGGGGTTCTGTGCGGCGGGCGGAATCGGCCACAGTGCGCTGTCCTGTCGTCGTACGGTCGGCGGGCCGCCCCGGGGAGCGCCGACGTGCGCCGACCGGGCCGTGCGGACGAGCATAGGCCCTGGACAACGTTGTCAGGGGAATGGAGACTGTTGGTCGAAGCCGCGAACCCGTATCCGCTCCGCGCCGTCCCCACGGGACGCCTCATCTCCAGGAGATTCCACACCGATGCATACCGACTCCGTCGCCGCACTCGACATCGGCGGTACCAAGATCGCCGGGGCGTTGGTGGACGGCAGCGGCAGAATCCTCGTACGGGCACAGCGCCCGACCCCGGCGCGCGAGGACGGCGAGACGGTGATGCGCGCCGTCGAGGAGGTCCTGGCCGAGGTGGCCGCCTCGCCGCTCTGGGCGACGGCCACGGCGGTGGGCATCGGCAGCGCCGGCCCCGTGGACGCCTCCGCCGGGACGGTCAGCCCGGTCAATGTCGCGGGCTGGCGCGGATTCCCGCTGGTGGAGCGGGTGCGGGCGGCCACCGGCGGGCTGCCGGTGAAGCTGGTCGGGGACGGCGTCGCGATGACCGCGGCGGAACACTGGCAGGGCGCCGCCCGCGGCTACGACGACGCACTGTGCATGGTGGTCTCCACCGGGGTCGGCGGCGGGCTGGTGCTGGGCGGGAAGCTTCACCCCGGCCCCACCGGCAACGCGGGCCACATCGGCCACATCAGTGTGGATCTGGACGGCGACCTCTGCCCGTGCGGTGCGCGCGGCTGCGTGGAGCGGATCGCCAGCGGCCCCAACATCGCCCGCCGGGCGCTGGAGGGCGGCTGGCTGCCGGGCCCCGACGGCGACAGCTCGGCCGCGGCCGTGGCCGCCGCCGCACGGGCCGGCCACCCGGTCGCCATCGCCTCCTTCGAACGGGCCGCCCGGGCGCTGGCCGCCGGCATCGCCGCGACCGCCGCGCTCACCGAGATCCGGATCGCGGTCATCGGCGGTGGTGTCGCGGGCGCGGGCGAGGTCCTGTTCGCGCCGCTGCGCCGCTCACTGCGGGAGTACGCGACGCTCTCGTTCGTCCGGCGGCTGACGGTGGCCCCGGCGCTGACCGGGACGGACGCCGGCCTGGTGGGCGCGGCGGCGGCGGCCCTGCTCGGGCAGCGGGACGGCACGGCGGCGCCGGTGGGCGGCTGACAGAACCGGGCGGGGGTGCTGACGGCGCACCACGCGGCCCGATCCCCGATCCCCCGTCGCGGTCCCTGCCCCTGGCGACCGGGGGCGCCGGTCAGTGGGTGGTCTGGCAGGCCAGACGTTGGCTGCCGCGGAACTGTACGCACAGCTCGGTACCGCTCCCGGTGTCCCCGGCCGGCCAGGTGTGTGTCAGCGCCTTGCCCGACCGCGTGGCCGTCGCCGTGTCCACGAGCCGCCCGTCCCGCAGCAACGACACCGTGTGCGAGGCGAGATCGTCCGGCGGGTTGGTCCAGATCCCGGTGACGGAGTTCCGCGCGCCGCGCCCCTCCAGCCGGATGCAGATCTGCGGCCCCGAGAAGTGATGGGTGCAGGCGCTGCTGTCCGCCGCGGCGGGGGTGGCGGTCAGCGGGACGGCGATCCCCGCCAGGGCCAGGGACAGGGCGAGGAACAGGGCGTCGGCCAGTACGGCCGGTGTTCTGGGCATCTCGGGCTCTCCACGTCGTACGGTTCGCGGTGCCGGGGCGCCGGCGGGTCTCAGGAGGCGGGGTCGGGCGCCTGCTGCTGCGGTACGACGACCAGGAAGACGTCGGAGTCGAGATCCATCACGACCTCGGCCGGAGTCCCCTCGTCCCGCCGCGCCCGCGCGAACTCCTCCGCCGGCCAACTCCCGCGCGGCCCGCCCGCGGGAAACTTCTCCAGCACCGTGCGGCGCATCCCGTACCCCCTAGGGTGCTTCGTTCGGGTCTTGCTGGGCTCGCGTGCCCGCAGTGACATCAGCCGCTGCCGCGGCGGGCGCTCCCTGACCCAGCCGGACCCAAACGAAAGACCCTTGTGACATCGAGGGTTCCAACGACGCGTCGGGGGTTGTGTTACGGCCCGGCGGACACATCGCGCGGCACCGGTACGGCGCGACGTGTCCGCCGGGGTATCCGCGCGCCCCGGTGTCGATCGGGACACGGCTCGGTCACGGCCGGTCGACCGGAGCGGCGCTCTGATCCCGGACGGGGTTTCCGTGGCAGGGTGTTGCGGGCAGTCCACTGGGGGCTTTCGCGACACGCCCAGGCCCTACGGAAGAGGGGGAACCGTGATCGTCTGGATCAACGGTGCGTTCGGAGCGGGCAAGACCAGTACCGCACGCGAACTGATCGACCTGATCCCGCACTGCACGCTCTACGACCCCGGGCTGATCGGCGGGGAAATGGAACGGCTGCTGCCGCAGAAGAAGCTCGCGGAGGTGAGTGACTTCCAGGACCTGCCGATCTGGCGGCGGCTGGTGGTCGACACGGCGGCGGCCCTCCTGGCCGAGGTGGGCGGGGCGCTCGTCGTCCCCATGACCCTGCTGCGCCAGGAGTACCGGGACGAGATCTTCGGCGGGCTCGCCGCGCGCCGCGTTCCCGTACGGCACGTGCTGCTGTCCACGGATGAAACGATCCTGCGCGGGCGTATCGCGGCACGCGAGGACGCCGCCGACGATCCCGAGACGAACGAGCGCAACCGCCGCTGGGCCTACGAGCACATCGAGCCCTACCGGACGGCGCTGGGCTGGCTGACCGGGGACGCCCACGTCATCGACAACACCGCGCTGACGGCGCGGCAGACGGCCGAGTCGCTGGCCGAGGCGGTACGGGACGGTGCGGCGGGGGTCTGCGAGATCGTCCAGACACCCGAACCGGCCGCCGAGACCGTCGCGGCCGGGGTGCTCCTCTTCGACGAGCAGGACCGGGTGCTGCTCGTCGACCCCACGTACAAGCCGGGCTGGGAGTTCCCCGGCGGCGTGGTCGAGCGGGGCGAGGCGCCCGCCCGCGCCGGGATACGGGAGGTCGCCGAGGAGATAGGCATCGAACTCACCGAGGTGCCCAAGCTGCTGGTGGTCGACTGGGAGCCGCCGCGCCCCCCGGGGTACGGAGGGCTGCGGCTGCTCTTCGACGGCGGCAGGCTGTCCGCCGAGGAGGCAGGAAGGCTGCTGCTGCCGGGACCGGAGCTACGGGGCTGGCGCTTCGTCGACGAGGAGGAGGCGGCGCGGCTGCTCCCGCCCGTCCGCTGCGCGCGGCTGCGCTGGGCGCTGCGCGCGAGGGAGCGCGGGACGGTGCTCAACCTGGAGGACGGAGTCCCGGTCGGCTGACCCTCGTTGCCCCGCGGACAGCCGGACCGGACAGCCTGCCCCGCGGACAGCCGGACCGGACAGCCTGCCCCGCGGACAGCCGCGGCGCTCCGTGCGCCACCGTGCTCCACGCGGCCGGCCGGGGGAGATCCCGGCCGGCCGGGGTCCCGGCTCCCTGGTGTCCCGGTGCGGCTCAGGCGCGCCGGGAAGCGGCGTAGTTGACCAGGAAGTGCGCCTCGGCCACGGACAGGCGCTCCAGTTCCTCCGGGGAGACGCTCTCGTTCACCGCGTGGATCTGCGCCTCCGGCTCGCTCAGCCCGATCAGCAGGATCTCCGCCTTCGGGTAGAGCGCGGCCAGGGTGTTGCAGAGCGGGATGGACCCGCCCTGGCCCGCGATCTGCATGTCCTGTCCCGGGTACGCGACCCGCATGGCGTCGGCCATCGCCGCGTACGCCGGGCTGGAGGTGTCCGCGCGGAACGCCTGCCCCTGGCCGATCTGTTCCACCGCGACCCGCGCGCCCCACGGGGTACGGGCCTCCAGGTGCGCCCTCAGCAGCTCGGTGGCCGCCGCGGCGTCCTGCCCTGGCGGTACGCGCAGGCTGACCGTGGCCCGCGCGTGCGCCTGGACGGACGGCGTGGCGCCCACGACCGGCGGGCAGTCGATGCCGAGGACGGTCACGGCGGGGCGCGCCCAGATCCGGTCGGCGACCGATCCGGCGCCGATCAGCCCGACCCCGTCGAGCACCTTGGCGTCCTTGCGGAAGTCGGCCTCCGCGTACTCCAGCCCCTCCCAGACCGCGTCGGCGGCCAGCCCGTCCACCGTGGTGGACCCGTCCTCGGCGCGCAGCGAGTCCAGGACCCGGATGAGAGCGGCGAGCGCGTCCGGCGCCGCGCCGCCGAACTGCCCCGAGTGCAGGTTGCCTTCGAGGGTGTCGACCGCCACGCGCAGCAGCGTCATACCGCGCAGCGTGGCCGTCACCGTGGGCAGGCCGACCCGGAAGTTCCCGGCGTCGCCGATGACGACGGCGTCGGCGGCCAGCAGTTCGGGGTGCTCCTCGGCGTACCGCTCCAGACCGCCGGTGCCCTGCTCCTCCGAACCCTCCACGATCACCTTGACGTTCACCGGCACGCCGCCGTTCGCCTTGAGCGCGCGCAGGGCGAGCAGATGCATCAGCACGCCGCCCTTGCAGTCGGCGGCGCCGCGCCCGTACCAGCGACCCGCGCGCTCCGTCAGCTCGAACGGCGGGGTCAGCCAGGCGTCCTCGTCGCCCACCGGCTGCACGTCGTAGTGGGCGTACAGCAGCACCGTCGGCGCGCCCTCGGGGCCGGGGAGCAGACCGTACACGGACTGGGTCCCGTCAGGGGTTTCGAGGACCGCGACATCCTGGAAGCCCTCGGTGCGCAGCGCCTCGGCCACCCAGTCCGCGGCGGCCTCGCACTCGCCGCGCGGCGAGACCGCCGGGTCCGCCACCGAGCGGAAGGCCACCAGTTCCGCGAGCTCCGTACGGGCACGGGGCATGAGGGACGCCACGGTCCCGGCAATCGGATTCGCGGTCATGGGCACGCTCCTGGTGGGTACATCGTTGTCTCAGTCGGATGTATGTCGGGCTATGTCGGCGGTGTCGAGGGGTCTTGTCGATCCTCCCACAACGGGCCGGGCGCGCCAGCGCCGTAGGATGCCGTTCGACAGCAGGGGCCACCGGTCGGATCAGGAGCAGAAGCACATCGTGAGCAGCGAGAACGCAGACGCCGGAAGCGTGCACGACGAGCCGGTGTGGGATGTCGTCGTGGTGGGCGCAGGACCGGCGGGAGCCTCCGCGGCGTACGCGGCGGCGGTCGCGGGCCGTCGGGTGCTGCTGCTGGAGAAGGCCGAGTTGCCGCGCTACAAGACCTGCGGGGGCGGGATCATCGGTCCCTCGCGGGACTCGCTGCCGCCCGGCTTCGACCTGCCGTTCAAGGAGCGCGTGCACGCGGTGACGTTCTCCCTGAACGGGAAGCTGACCCGCACCCGCCGCTCCAAGCGCATGCTCTTCGGGCTCATCAACCGCCCGGAGTTCGACGCGAGTCTGGTGGAGCACGCCGAGAAGGCCGGGGCGGTCCTGCGTACCGGCGTGACCGTCTCCCGTGTCGAACAGCACGGCCCGGCCGTGCCCGACCGCCGTACGGTCGCGGTCGTCCTGTCGGACGGGGAGACGGTGCTGGCGCGGTCCGTGGTCGGCGCCGACGGCAGCGCCAGCCGCATAGGCGCCCATGTCGGCGTGAAGATGGACCAGGTGGACCTGGGCCTGGAGGCGGAGATCCCGGTGCCGCCCACGGTCGCGGAGGACTGGGCGGGACGGGTGCTCATCGACTGGGGCCCGCTGCCCGGGAGTTACGGCTGGGTCTTCCCCAAGGGCGACACCCTCACCGTCGGGGTGATCTCGGCGCGCGGCGAGGGGTCCGCCACCAAGCGCTATCTGGAGGACTTCATCGCCCGGCTCGGGCTCGCCGGGTTCGAGCCGTCGGTCTCCTCCGGCCATCTCACCCGCTGCCGCAGCGAGGACTCGCCGCTGTCCCGGGGCCGGGTGCTGGTCTGCGGCGACGCGGCGGGGCTGCTGGAGCCGTGGACGAGGGAGGGCATCTCCTTCGCGCTGCGGTCCGGTCGGCTCGCCGGGGAGTGGGCGGTACGGATCGCCGAGGCGCACGACGCCGTGGACGCGCGCCGTCAGGCGCTGAACTACGCCTTCGCGATCAAGGCGGGCCTCGGCGTGGAGATGGGGGTCGGGCGGCGGATGCTCGCGATCTTCGAACGCAGGCCGGGGGTGCTGCACGCGGCGATCACAGGCCTGCGCCCGGCGTGGAACGCCTTCGCGGACATCACCCGCGGTTCGACGACCCTGGCGGGTCTTGTACGGACGCGTCCGCTGGCCCGGCGCGCCCTGGACGTGCTGGACCGCCGGCAGACGGCCGGTCAGCAGGAGCCGGCCGCGCGCGAGGCGGACGTTCCGGCGGAGAGCGACCCGACGGGCGTCCCGGAGACCGGCGCGCGGGAGTGACGGGCGTGCAGGGGAGTTGACGGGCGTACGAGGTCACTTCCGTAGGGCAGTGACGGCGTGGGGGAGTGAGCTCGCACCCTCTGGGGAGGGGGCATGCGGATCCGCATGCCCCCCCAGAGCCCCGTCAGGTCGACTTCCGGCCGTCGAGTGTCTCGCGCAGGATGTCCGCGTGCCCGGCGTGCTGGGCGGTCTCGGCGATGAGGTGCGTCAGCACCCGGCGCACGCTGTACACCCCTCCCGGTTCGTCCCAGGGGGCCTCCGGCAGCGGGTGCGTCGCGGACAGGTCGGGCACGGAGGCGATGATCTCCTCGGTGTGGGCGGCGACCCGCTCGTAACGCGCGACGATCCCGGCGAGCGTGTCGCCGGGCAGCATCCGGAAGCTGTTCCCGTGGTCGATCATCCACTGCGGGAACTCGCGTGCGGTACCGGCCTCGATGTCGGCCCAGGTGACACCGTCGGGCAGGTCGTAGCAGAGCGCCGACGGGCCCTCGACGACGAAGCGTGTCCATCCGTCCTCGATGGCCGCGGCATGCTTGACCAGCCCGCCCAGGCACAGCGCGCTGACCGTCGGGCGCGCGCCCGCGCGCTCGTCGTCGAGTCCGCGCGTCGTGTGGATCAGTGAGCTCCGCGCGGTCGCGAGCGCGGCGAGCAGGTCGGCCCGCTCGGCGTCGAGGATCGAGGGGGGTGCGGTGGTGGAGGTCATGGCGTTCGGGCCTTTCGCGTCGTTCTCGTTGTCCTGCACGAGATGACCGTCGCAGGAGAAGCGGCCAGGGTGTGGCCGCTTCTCCGGGCAGGATGGAGCCATGCAGAAGACCTCAGCGCGACTGCTGTCCTTGCTCTCGCTCCTCCAGGCACGCCGGGACTGGCCGGGGGCGCTCCTGGCCGAGCGGCTGGACACCAGTCCGCGCACCGTGCGCCGCGACATCGACCGTCTGCGTGAACTCGGCTACCCCATCGTGGCCTTCAAGGGGCCCGACGGTGGGTACCGGCTCGACGCCGGCTCGGAACTGCCCCCGCTGCTCTTCGACGACGAGCAGGCTGTCGCCCTCGCCGTCGCGCTCCAGGTCGCCGCCACCACCGGCGCCGGCATCGGGGAGGCCGCGGCCCGCGCGCTGAACACCGTCCGCCAGGTCATGCCCGCCCGGCTGCGCCGCCGCATCGACATCCTTCAGGTCACCGCCGTCGAGCCGCCCGCGAGCCGGCCGGCCCCCCAGGCCGACAGCGGCGTGCTCATGGCGCTCAGCGCCGCCGTGCACGCGCGCGAGGTGCTGCGCTTCGACTACATCCCCGTAACCCCGCGGGAGGGCCCCGACGACGGCCCTGAACCCCCTCCGCGCCGGGTGCAGCCCCACCACCTCGTCACCTGGAGCGGGCGCTGGTACCTCGTCGCCTGGGACCTCGACCGCGAGGACTGGCGCACCTTCCGCGCGGACCGGATCACCCCGCGTACCCCCACGGGACCCCGCTTCACCCCGCGCGAGGTGCCCGGGGGCGACGTGGCGGCCTTCGTCGCCGGCCGGTTCCAGAGCTCCGACGGCTCGGGGGAGTGGCCCTGCCGCGGCGAGGTGATCCTCGACCTGCCCGCCGCCCATGTGTCCCGCCACACCTACGACGGGCTCGTCGAGGAACTCGGCCCGGACCGCTGCCGGCTCGTCATGGGCTCGTGGTCCTGGCCCGGACTGGCCGCCACCATCGGCATGTTCGACGCCGCTGTCGAGGTCGTCGGGCCGGCCGAGCTCAGGGACGCCTTCGCGTATCTGGCCCGCCGCTACGCCGACGCCGCGACCGGGTCCGACCCGTCGTGCCCGCCTACGCGTCGGGGTGGGGACGACCGGCCCGGCCCGGCCGGGGCGCGGTCCCGTCCGGGGCCCCCGGGGTGAAGCGCCACAGGACCTGGACGACACGCGCCACGAAGGCGAGACACCCGGCGACACCGCCGATCCGCAGACCGGCCGCCGACATGTCCAGATACCACCCCGTACCGGCGACGAGCCCGAACACCAGCGCCGCCGCGAAGGCCCCCGTCACGACCGCGAAGGCGATCTCGACAGTGACAGCGTCCCGTTCGGCCCCGCTCCGTGTCCCCATGGCCCGAGTCTGACCGGGGCGCCGCCGTGGTGCAAGGAGCGTCCCGGGACGCCGCTGGTGGCGTCGGACGGCGGACGTCATGCCTCGCGGGGGTGCCCGATCGCGGTGGTCGGGCGGTGGCGCAGCAGTCGTACGAAGGCGCCTATGGCGACCGCCTGGACGAGGACGGAGACGATCAGCGCCGGGTAGAGGAATCCGGCGGAGGAGGCGAAGCCCTCCCCGACGGCCCTGCCGCCTATGAGGAAGACGAAGACGGTCGGTGCCGCGAGGGAGAACAGCCACACCCCGGCGAACGAGGCGTCCTCGTGGTGCACGAAGAGGGTGTCGACCGTGACGAACACCGTCGCGGCGGCGACGAGGGCGAGATAGACCTGGGAGGCACGGTTCTTGAAGGCGAGTCGGGCGAGTCCGGTCAGCCGTGCTGAATTCATCATGTTCTCCCTGGAGTTCATGGCTCTTTCCCTTGAAGCGGAGTGCTCGTGCGTCTCCTTCCAGGGTGCGGGAGTTCGAACGGCTGTGCCTGAGTACTCCTACTCATCCTTCTCGGGTGTGGACCGTGGGGCCTGCGCCGAGGCGTCGCGGGCGACGTGGGCGACGTGGGCGACGTGGGCGACGAGGGCCGCGGCGTCCGCGAGCAGCGCCACCGTGGTCAGGGCGAGCGCTCGCTGGCCGCTGCCCACCATCGGTGTTCTCGCGGGTGTCGCGGGTACGGCGTCCGGCCTTGTCGCGCTCTACCGCTGATACACCGCGTCCCTCTGTCCAACCCTTTACGGCTGGACAGAGGGACGCGCTTTCGCGTTCCGGCCGCTGCTGGAGCTGGTCACGCACTCATGGAGAGTTTCCGACGCGCGTGCTTGATGAAGTCGTTGGCGCGGTTCTCGGCCTGCCACGGAGCGAGCGCGGTGGTGAAGTCGGGTACGTAGTCGCGCGCCCGGCTGGATTCGACGTTGGCGAGGATCGCGACGGCCTCCTGGCCCAGGTGAAGGCCCTGGTCCAGGTCCCGCTTCTGGAGATGGACCGTGCCGACCACGGCGTAGCGAAGTCCCACGGACCTGGTGAAGGAGCGTGCGGACATGGCGGCTGCCTGGGAATGCCACTGGAGAGCGACTTGGGGGAGCCACCCTGTCATCCGTTCACGCGGCGGTGGGCAGCGTTCAGCTGGAGCAGTTCCCCATCGCCGCGGCCAAGCGCAAAGCCTTGTGGCGAGCGTACGAGGCCGAGCTGCACGGCTTGAGGAACGCGGTCCTGGTCGACGTGGACGTGGATCGCTCCGTGCCTTTCAACTGCGTCGTGAGGGTGCCGGAGCGAGACAGGATCCACGAGATCCTTCACGCCCGGGGCCTCGGGGTCGGAGTGCACTACCCGCCGAATCACACGCAGCCCGCGTTCGCCCCATGGCACCGCCCCCTGCCGGTAACTGAAATGGTCGGCGAGGAGATCATGAGCCTGCCGTTCCACCCCGCCATGGACTCCGGAGACGTGCACTCGGTGGTGTCGGCCCTGGAACGGGCCCTGAACACCGTCCGGGGGACATGGCCGGAGGCATCCCGGTGACCGGGCCCACACCCCCGGAGGGGGCGCGGGCCCGGAGGTTCGGTCAGCCGGCATTCGGTAGGACGGGCCGATAGTCACCAACAGCCCTCGCAGGAACACCAGATGGACAGTGAGCGGTCGCCCTCTGACGGCCGCTCACTGAGGTGAGAATCGCCTGATATCGTCCGCAAGGTTCGTAGCCCGTCGGCCCCTGGCGTACGCCAAGACCCCACGATCGGATGCCTTCCTCCAGTGAACAGCGACGACCTCTCCAGCCGTCTGGCTTCCTTGCACCGACCGTTCCGGCTCATCGTGACGGGTGGGGGAACCGGCGGCCACACCTATCCCGCGCTCACCGCGGTTCGCGAGTTGCAGACCCGGCTGGCCTCTCACGGATCGTCCCTCGATGTCCTGTGGGTGGGCACGGCCGAAGGGCTCGAAGCACGCGTCGCGCCGGCAGAGGGCATCCCCTTCAAGACGGTGCCCACGGGCAAGCTGCGCCGCTCCTCCAACCCGCTGGCCATGATCAACCGGGAGAACATGCGGGACATGGGCCGCGTACCGAAAGGCGTCGCCGAGGCCCGCTTGATCGCCGCCGACTACAAGGCCGACGTCATCCTGTCGACGGGCGGCTACGTCGCCGTACCGGTAGGGCTCGCGGCCCGCATGACGAGGACTCCGCTCGTGGTGCACGAGCAGACCGTGCGCCTCGGGCTGGCGAACCGCATTCTGTCGCGCTTCGCAACGGCCGTCGCGGTCTCCTCCGAGTCCTCAATGAAACTGCTGCCGGAAAGCGTGGCCGCCTCAACAGTGGTGACCGGCAACCCCGTACGCCCGGCGGTCTTCACAGGAGAGCCCAAGAAGGCCGTGGCCTCGCTCGGACTGTCCGGCTTCGACAGCGCCTTGCCCTGCGTGTACGTGACAGGCGGAGCACAGGGCAGCGCGCAGATCAACGGCCTTCTCCGCAGCATCCTGCCGTGGCTGCTGACGGCCGCCAACGTGATCCACCAGTGCGGAGCGACGACCCTGGAGCAGTCGCGCCAGTTCGCCGAAACGCTCCCGGCCGGACTGCGCGGCCGGTACTGGGTGAGCGACTTCGTCGGGCCGGAACTGCCCGACGTCCTGGCCCTGGCCGACGTCGTCATCTCCCGAAGCGGCGCCGGCACCATCGCCGAACTGACCGCACTGGGTAAACCGGCCGTCCTGATCCCGCTGGCATCGTCGGCCGGCAACGAGCAGGAGCACAACGCCCTACACCTCCAGGAGGCCGGGGCGGCCACCGCACTGACGAGGGAACGGGCGACCCCCGAGGAGCTGCGCCGGGCACTGGAACCGCTCATCACCTCCCAGCAGCGCCGTGAGCACATGGCCGAACGAGCAGCCGCGCAGGGGCTCCCCGACGCGGCGGCCAGGCTGGTTGACCTGCTACTGAATGTCGGGCTGGCACGCTGAGGAGCGATAGTGCCCGCGCAGGTGACGATGGTGTGGCAGGGGCCGCCCGTCACAGGCGAGGACCTGCCCGCCGAGCCTCGCGAGCCGGGCGCCCTGGTCCCGTGCGCCCCCTGCCTGGTCGCCGTCCTGTTCGGGCTGCGCTCCGCGCACAGGTGCGAGAAGTTCACCATCGTCCGCGCCCACGGCTCCGGATTCGCCGACCGCTCCGACGCCGTGCCCGTGCGCGTGCGGGACGGACGCGGTACCGGAGAGCGCGTGACCGCCGGGCAACTGACGGGGCTCGACTTCGCGCTGGGCGACTGCTTCCGCTGCGACCGCACCGGCATCCAGACCACTCAGGTCGGAGAGATCCTCAGCCCCGAAGGACAGACACCGAGCAGGGCGAGGCCGAGCTCGCTCGCCGATGCCCCGGTCTGCTGCTTGATCGCCGGGATGCGGACCACCCACCCGGCGAACAGGAAGCCGTCGAGGGCGAAGAACACGGTCAGGACGGTCCGGAGGCGGGTGAGCGGGGAGCGGGCGCGGGGTGGTCCCACGGCGCTGCGGGAGAGGGCCGTCCGCACTTTGTTTAGAAGCGGCACAAAGTGAGGATAGGGGCCCGGGACCGTCCGTACAAGGCGCCGTGGGGCGTCCCGCGGAGTCCGCCGTTCCTCCGGATCATGGGAGACTCGCCCCCATGAACGGCAAGGGGACCACGGCCAGGACACGGCTGGAGAGAGGCCGCGGCGCGCTCGGCCCGGCACTGGAACTGGTCCACACGGGCCGCGCGCCCACCCGCGCCGTCCTCACGGCGGAACTGGGCGTCACCCGGGCCACGGCCGGCGCGGTCGCCGCGGAACTGGAGGCCCTCGGCCTGATCCGGGTGGACTCCAGGCCCGGCGCCGCCGCCGGCTCCCAGGGTCGCCCCTCGCACCGGCTCTCCGTCGACGAGGCAGGCCCCGTCGTCCTCGCCGCCCAGGTCCACGCCGACGGCTTCCGGGCCGCGCTCGTCGGGCTCGGCGGCCGGATCGTCGCGACCGCCCCCGGACGCGGTACGGCCTCGGCCGACCCGGCGCAGGTCCTCGGCGAGGTCGTCGAGACGGGCGCCGGGCTGCTGAGCGCCGCCGGACGGCGGTGCGTGGGCGCGGGCCTCGCCGTGCCCTCCGCGGTCGCCGAACCGGAGGGCACCGCGCTCAACCCGCTGCACATCGCCTGGCCCGTCGGCTCCCGGGTGCGGGAGATCTTCGCCGAGCGGGTCCGCGCCGCGGGCATCGAGGGCCCCGCCTTCACCGGCAACGACGTCAATCTGGCCGCGCTCGCCGAGCACCGGCACGGCGCGGGACGCGGCGCCCAGCACCTCCTCTGCGTCGCCACTGGCCACCGCGGCGTCGGTGGCGCGCTCGTCCTCGACGGCCGTCTGCACACCGGCAGTTCGGGCCTCGCCCTGGAGGTCGGCCATCTCACGGTCAACCCCGAGGGGCGCTCCTGCTACTGCGGCAGCAAGGGCTGCCTGGACGTCGAGGCCGACCCGCTCGCCTTCCTCACCGCGGCGGGCCGCGCCCCGGGCCCCGAGAGCTCGCTGCTCCAGCAGTCGCGCGACCTGCTCCGCACGGAGTACGCCGACCCGGCCGTACGGGGCGCCGCCGCGGAGCTGATCGACCGGCTGGGCCTGGGCCTCGCGGGCCTGGTCAACATCCTCAACCCCGACCGGATCATCCTCGGCGGACTCCACCGCGAACTGCTCGACGCCGACCCGGACCGGCTGCGCGCCGTCGTCGCCGACCGCAGTCTGTGGGGCCGCAGCGGCGGTGTGCCCATCCTGCCCTGCACGCTCGACCACAACAGCCTCGTGGGGGCAGCCGAGTTGGCGTGGCAGCCGGTGCTCGACGACCCGCTCGGCGCGCTCGGCCGTTGACAGCGCTCGGCCGCTGACGGGAGGGCGACGCCGACGGGAAGGCGGGCGCTCCCCGATCCGGCCGAATCCGGCCGGAAGTCCCGGCCGCTGGACCGTTCGGGTGACTCTGTGCCAGGGGCACGGCTCGGCCGTACGAACCGGGTGTACGCCGGTTCGTACGGCCGAGCCGCGGATCCGGTCAGCCGACCGCGGCCGACCGGACCGTGCCGGGGTCGTACGTCCCGGCCACCATGCCGAACTCCCCTGCCGGGAAAGGGCCGTCGGTGGTCGCGCCGTACACCGGACGCAGGGGCAGCCTCAGGGCCACCGGCGGGGCGGGGAGCGTGAACCAGATGCTCTTCCCCGTATCGCCCCGGGGATGGATGCCCCAGCTCTCGCTCACGGCCGCGATCAGCGCGAGGCCGCGGCCGCCTGTGTCGGACAACTCGGCGTGGTGCACCGTCGGCAGGCGCGGATCGTGGTCACTGACCGAGACCGTGAGCCGTTCGAGCAGCAGCTCGATGTCGACGGTGCATCTCTTGTCCGGCTGTGCGTGCCGGTGGACGTTGGTCAGCAGCTCGGTCACCCCGAGAGCCGCTGGGTCGATGAGAAGATCGAGGTGCCAGTAGCGCAGTTGCGCGGAGATGATTCTGCGGATCTGACCGATCCGTGACGGCAGGGCCTGGAGCTCCACCGTGCAATGCCTGCTGGGCTGGCTGATCACGGCTGCGACTCCCCGAATGAGGTCCGGAAGAAGACGAGGGTGCGGAACCAGCGACCGGCTCGCCGCCGTTTCCCGCCCGGCGGGGCTGGGTCACAGTGTCACCGCCGGGAAACACTGAGTGATGTGTGACCAGAGTGAACCCGGGGACCCCGCTCCGCAACTCGCGGCGGACCGCCTACGTGGCAGGGGGTTCGCAGCCGTTCATGACCTCGGCGCCGCGTACGGTGCCGGCGCTCCTCTTCGGCGCCCGTGCTTCTCCCGGCGCCCGCGCGCCTACGGCTTCGAGTGGCTCGCCCTGCTGACCGCCTCCATGATCCGCCCGGTCAGCGCCGTCGCGTCCGGACGGCGCCCCCGCTGCCCCAAGGTCAGCCGGTAGCGGGTCCCGTTGACGGTCGCGACCATGCTGCCGCTCCCCGCGAACCACGGCCGGGCCGCCCGGACGGCGCGCAGCGGCGCGCTGTCGATCACCCGGCCGTAACTGGTCAGCAGCGCCAGCCTGCCGTCCTTCACCAGAACCTGACCGGCCCTGGTGAGCGAGCGGGGCCACCGCTCGATCCGCACGCCGCGCACGTCGAACTCCGGTTCACCCATGGCGTTTCAGCCCCCTCCGTACCCATTCCCCTTACGTCCCCTCAAGGCAGTTTGCACAAGTATGGCGCCCGGCGCCAGAGCGCATGGAGCGCACTCGCCAGAAGCAATTCCTATGGATACCCAAAGCAAGCGTTTACGCAGGTGGTGGGGGTACGGTGCGGCTGGGGGCCGGTGCGGAGACAGCGAGGAGCGGCGCGCATGAACGGGCGAGAGACGAGCGGACGGCCGGAAGAGCCGACAGGACCGGCGGTCGGGCCCCCTCCCGGGACCACCGGCGCACCGGCCACGCCGACCCTCGACGTGGACCGCAGCGACCCCGGCTACCGCGCCTGGCTCAAGGAAGCCGTACGCAAGGTCCAGGCCGACGCCAACCGTTCCGCCGACACCCATCTGCTGCGCTTCCCGCTGCCCGAGGAGTGGGGCATCGACCTCTACCTCAAGGACGAGTCGACGCACCCGACCGGCAGCCTCAAACACCGGCTCGCCCGCTCGCTGTTCCTGTACGGCCTGTGCAACGGCTGGATCAGGCGCGGCAAGCCGGTCATCGAGGCGTCCAGCGGCTCGACGGCCGTCTCCGAGGCGTACTTCGCCAAGCTGATCGGCGTACCGTTCATCGCGGTCATGCCACGCACCACCAGCGCGGAGAAGTGCCGGCTGATCGAATTCCACGGCGGCCGATGTCACTTCGTGGACGACGCGGGCATGATCTACGAGGAGTCCGCGGGGCTGGCCGAGCGGACCGGCGGCCACTACATGGACCAGTTCACCTACGCGGAGCGCGCCACCGACTGGCGCGGCAACAACAACATCGCCGAATCGATCTACCAGCAGCTCCGGCTGGAGCGCTACCCGGAGCCCGCGTGGATCGTCGCCACGGCGGGCACGGGCGGCACCTCCGCGACCATCGCGCGCTACGTCCACTACATGCAGCACGACACCCGGATCTGCGTGCCCGACCCCGAGAACTCCTGTTTCTTCGACGGCTGGACGCACCACGACGATCAGGCGCGCAGCGACCGCGGCTCCCGGATCGAGGGGATCGGCCGGCCCCGGATGGAGCCGAGCTTCGTGCCCGGCGCCATCGACCGGATGATGAAGGTCCCGGACGCCGCGAGCGTCGCCGCCGTACGGGCGCTGGAGCGGGCCATCGGACGGAAGGCGGGCGGCTCCACCGGCACCGGTCTGTGGAGCGCCCTGAAGATCGTGGCGGAGATGGTCGCGCGGGGGAGCACCGGCAGCGTGGTCACCCTGCTCTGCGACCCGGGCGACCGCTACCTCGACAAGTACTACGCGGACGCCTGGCTCACCGAACAGGGCCTGGACATCGCCCCGTACACCCGGACCCTCGACCGCTTCCTGGAGACGGGGGTCTGGCCGGACTGACTCCCCGCGCCGCCGCACGCACCGCCGCCGCACGCCCTAACCGCGCAGGAGTCGGTCGACGGCCCGGCCGAACACCAGGCGTCCGGCGCGCGCGGTGAGCGGGTCGAGGCGGCGGGGGAGCGGCCCGACGCGCAGCTCCTCCTCCCAACGCACCCGGGCGGGGACGCCGTACGCGTTTCCTTCGGCGTCCTGCCGCACCTGGATCTCGGCCCAGCCCGTGACCGTCCTCCCGCGCTTCTCCAGACGGCAGTGGCCGGGGCGGCCCGGCGCGGGCGGCTGCCAGCGGACGACCTCCATCGGGTCGTCGAACGCGGCGCGGCCGAGCCCGGTCCGCGCGACGAAGACCGTTCCGGTACGGGTCGGGCCCGGCGTCAGGACGGTGATCCGGGTCAGCGGCACCTGGGCGGCGTGCGCGGGCCAGTCCGTGAGCCGCCGCCAGGCCTCCTCGGCGGAGAGCGGGGTGGTCCGGTCGATACGGAAGGCGCTCATCCGGTGATCGTAGGCCGGGAGGGGCGGGGGCAGGTGTGACGCCGCGTCAGTTGCCGTCCGGCCCCTTCGCGGATCCGTCGCCCTCCGCGGACCTGTCACCTTCCGCGGCCCCGTCACCTTCCGCGGCCCCGTCATCCTCCGCGGCCCTGTCATTCTCCGTGGACACATCGGCCTCGGCGGGCTCGTCCCGGTCGCCCGCCACCACCAGCCCCGGCAGCACCTCGGCGATCTCCGCGCGGTCCCGCGCAGACAGCCCCGCGTCCGTCACCAGTGTGTCGACCTGGTCCAGCGTCGCGAAGGAACTCAGGCCCACCGTGCCCCACTTGGTGTGGTCGGCCACGACCACCACCCGGCGCGCCGACCCCACCAGCCGCCGGTTCGTCTCCGCCTCGCCGAGGTTGGGGGTGGAGAGCCCGGCCTCCACCGAGATGCCGTGCACCCCGAGGAAGAGCACATCGAAGTGGAGCGAGCGAATCGCCTGGTCGGCGACGGGGCCGACCAGCGAGTCCGACGGCGTTCGCACACCGCCCGTGAGCACCACCATGGCCGCCCCGGGGCGGCCGGCACCGCCCGGCTCCGTCTGCCGCGCCGTGTGGAACACATCGGCGACCCGCATCGAGTTCGTCACCACCGTCAGGTCCGGCACGTCCAGCAGCAGATGCGCCAGCGCGTAGGTCGTCGTACCGCCGGAGAGCGCGATGGCGCTGCCGGGCACGACCATCGCCGCCGCCGCCCGCGCGATGTCCTGCTTGGCGGTCAGCTCCAGCGCCGACTTCGCCTCGAAGCCCGGCTCGTGCGTACTCGCCTCGGCCACCGGCACCGCGCCGCCGTGCACCTTCTCCACGACGCCCTGCCGGGACAGCGCGTCGAGATCCCGGCGCACCGTCATGTCGGACACATTGAGCCTGCGGGTCAACTCGTTGACCCGCACACCACCCCGCCGGCGCACCTCGTCCAGGATCAGCGCACGACGCTGCTCCGCCAGAAGGTTCAGGTTGTCGCTCACCGCCGCGCCGGCCTTCCGTCTCGTCGTGGACCACCGCCGTGCACCGGCATCGCGCGCCCCCGTCCTGTCCGTTGTGGAACCCATCCTGCCACGGGGGTCGGACAGCCGCCCCGGTGGCCGCAGGACGAGGGAGCCGGGGAGATTCGGTGACGGGACGGCGTCGAACTGCCACAATCCGGGACTCTGGATCCCGCACGGTTTCCCCGCACCGTTCCCCGTCCGCCCACGCGAGAGCGAGCATCGAAGTGTCCTCACCAACAGCGGAGCCGCACGGTGGCGGAGCCGCACTCGAACTGCTGGTCCACGGCGTCGGCGGGGCCACCCCGCAGGAGATGCTCGACGACCCGCGCACGGTCAGGGTCACCGGCGACAAGACGGCCGCGGTGTACCGGCGGGCCGACGACGCCGAAGCGGAACGGCACCCGGCGGACTACCGGGACCGGCCGATCCCCGAGGCGTACTGCTGGTCCAACCTCACCTCGGGCAACGGCTCCCGCGCCCTGTGGCTGCTTCTCCTGCCCTTCATGGTGGTCAACCTCGCCCACTGGATGCGCCCGGCCACCAAAGGGCTCGGCAGGTCCCAGCGGCTGTACGGCCTGCTGGTGCGCCTGGTCGCCCTCACCCTCACCGTGCTGCTCACCGCAGCCGCCTGCGAGGTCGCCCTCGATCTGACGGCGTGGCAGTGTGCCGGCTCGGCGTCGTGTGTCGAACAGCGCTCCTGGCTCGGCTTCCTCTCGCCCGAGGCCCACGGCTGGTGGTCGCAGCCGGGCCGGCGCCTAGCCCTCGCCGCCGTCGTACCCACGGCCCTGGTCACCCTGTTGTGGTACCTCTCCAACCGGACGTGGAGCGCCTACGAGGCACAGCGCCCGCCCGTCAACGGCAGCGCCGCCCCCGAACCGTCCGCCCGGGACGCGGCAGCCGCCGACACCGCCCGCGCCGCCGGGTCCGTCACCGACGACGGACGGACGAAGGTGCGCCCCGCGCTCGGCAGGCCCGGCTTCTGGTACGGCCGCCGCCTCGTCGCCCGGCTGCGCGCCGCGCACACCGCCGCCGGGTTCCTCACCGTCGCCGCCGCCCTCGTCGCGGCGGGCGCCGACCACGACCGGCGCACCGGCGTCCAGCCGCTCCAGCCCCTCGGTCCGCTGCTCCAGGTGGCGCTCGTCGCCGGCCTCGGCGCGGTGTTGTACGTCGTGTGCAGCCGGGGCCGCAGCGAGCGCCGCCGCGACGGCTCCCTCGACCGGATGGTGATCAGCAGGCTGCCCACCGGCTCCCTCGTCGTGCTCGCCCTGGCCGTGGTGTACGCGGGCTGGTCCAGACCCGGCTGGGTCTCCTCCGGCGCGCTGCCCGGCAATCTCTCCTTCCGGGTGCTCTCGCTCGCCCAGGTCGCCCTGATCGTCGCCCTCGCCGTCACCGCCCATGTCCTGTACCGCCGCGCCGCCCAGCCGCGTACCGCGCTGCGCGGACTCGCCGGGCCCGCCGTCGCGATGCTCGCCTGCGCCCTGGCCGGCGTGATGACCGGTGGCGTCGCCCAGCGCGTCGCCGACTGGCTGGACGGCGACGCCACGCCCGGCATGGGCGGCGGCGCGATCGTCGGCCCTCCGGCGCTGCTGAGCTGGCAGGCGTCGGTCATCCCGGTCCTGCTGGTGCTGCTGGTGATCCCCGTCGCCGTCCTGTGCGTCCGTACCGTACGCACGACCCGGTCCCTGACACCCGCCGTGGAGAAGGAGTACGGAGAGGACGCCCCCGGCGCCCCCGACTCCCCGCGCACCCGTCATATCGCGGGCGCCCGCGCGAGGGCCGAACTCACCGACTTCGCGCCCCGGCTCGTCGGGCTGGTCTCCGGCGCCGCCCTGGTCCTCGGCGCCGGCGCGGTCGCCGGATCCTGGATCAGCGGCCAGGTGCCGGGCAAGGCGATGCTGGGCACCTCGTCGTTCCTGGAGTCCGTGGCGCAGACCGCACAGGCGCTGGGCTCCTGGTTCGTGGGCCTCGGCTTCATACTGCTGGTCACCTGGGGCCGACGGGCCTACCGCGACCCCTCGGCCCGCCGCACCATCGGCATCCTCTGGGACGTCGGTACGTTCTGGCCGCGCGCCGCCCACCCGTTCGCACCGCCCTGCTACGCCGAGCGCGCCGTCCCCGACCTCACCTGGCGCATCGCCTCCTGGACCGAGCGCACGGGCGGCCGGCTGGTCCTCTCCGGCCACTCGCAGGGCAGTGTGCTCGCCGCCGCCGCCATCTGGCAGCTCGCGCCCGCCACCCGCCACCGGGTCGCGCTGCTGACGTACGGCTCCCCGCTGGAGCGGCTCTACGGCCGCTGGTTCCCCGCGTACTTCGGCGCCCAGCAACTCAGCGACCTGAGCAAGGAGTTGCACTGCTGGCGCAATCTGTGGCGCGCCACCGACCCGATCGGCGGCCCGGTGCTGGTGCCCGCCGACGGCGACGGGTCCCAGGTCGACCGGGGCCCGCTGAAGGACCCGCTCGCCTACGGCCGTACGGTGCTCCACCCGCTGCCCGAGCCGATCCTCGGCCACTCCGACTACCAGGCCGACCCCGTCTTCGCCGAGGAACGCGCCGAACTCCTCGACCGGCTGCCGCCGCTGCTCCCGCCGCAGCGCACCGACGGGACCCGGGCCCGGCTCGTGCCGCCGCCGACCGGCGGCGGGGCTCAGGGCAGCTCGGGCAGGTCGTCCGCGTAGAGCAGGGTCAGGTCGTCCGTGCTGGTCTCGGGGAGCTGGGCGACCCGGCCCGCGTGCCGCTCCACCATCGACTCGAACGTCTGGCGCGCGGTGCGGCCGTTGCCGAAGGCGGGCCCCTTCGGCAGCTCCGTGAAGTACGTGAGCAGGGCCTCGGCCGCCCCCTCGCCCAGCCGGTACTCCTGGTCCTCGGACTGCTGCTGGACGATCCGCAGCAGCTCCTCGGGGACGTAGTCGCTGAAGGTGATGGTCCGTGAGAAACGGGACGCCACACCGGGGTTGACGGTGAGGAACCGCTCCATCTCCGCGGTGTACCCGGCGACGATCACCACGACCGCCTCCCGGTGGTCCTCCATCAGCTTCACGAGGGTGTCGATGGCCTCCTTGCCGAAGTCACGCCCGGAGTCCTCGGGGGAGAGCGCGTACGCCTCGTCGATGAACAGCACACCGCCGCGCGCCCGGTCGAACGCCTCCTGCGTACGGATCGCCGTCGACCCGATGTGCTCGCCGACCAGGTCCACCCGGGAGACCTCGACGAGATGGCCGCGCTCCAGCACCCCGAGGGAGTGCAGGATCTCGCCGTACAGCCGTGCCACGGTCGTCTTGCCGGTGCCGGGGGAGCCGGTGAAGACGAGATGACGGCGGACCGAGGCCGCCTTGAGGCCCGCCTCCTTGCGGCGCCGGCCGACCTCGATCATGTCGGTGAGCGCCCGTACCTCGCGCTTGACGCTGTCCAGGCCGACCAGCGAGTCCAGCTCCCCGAGGACCTCCTCCGAGCCGCGCACGGGCTCGGTGGTGGCGGTGACACCGGGCGGCGTGGCGGGCGCGGGCGGCGCGAGGACCGGCCCGAGCAGCCCGGGGGACTGGGTGGCCGTCAGCTTCGCCGTGGCCTCCGCGGACGGCGACGGCGGGGCCAGCACACCGCTCTCGTCGCTGGTGCAGTCCTCGGCGGTCGGCCCGTCCTCCGCGAAGTCGTAGCCGCCGCGCGCGCAGCGCTCCGTACGGCAGCGGGTGAGCGTCGTACGGCAGCCGTCCATGACGTGGAAGCCGTAACCGCCGCTGCCCGTCACCCGGCAGTTGTGGAAGGTGCCGCGGCCCTCGGCGGACACGTAGAAGCCCGCCTCGGCCGGCGAGGTGACCGTGCAGCGCTCGATGGTCGGGTCGGCGCCCTTGGTGACGATGACCCCGGTCTGCACGGCGTCGATGGTGCAGGAGCTGAGGGTGCCGCCGCTGCCGTGGTCGCGGAACCAGGCGCCCGTGGAGGCCTCCCTGATCCGGCAGTCGTCGAGCTGGGCGGTCGCCCCGTCGCTCACCGACACGGCCGTGTTGCGCACCTGGGAGATGTCGCTGTCGACGACGTCGGCGCGCGAGCCCCGGTCGAGGACGAAGAGCGCGTCGGGCACGTCGTGGAGCCGGCAGGAGTCGAGCACGACGGTCGCGCCGTCGCTGACCCAGACCGCCGGGTAGTCGCCCGTGCTGTCGTGGATCTCGCACTGGTTGGCGTCGACCCGGGTGCCCGGGTCCCACACGGAGAGGCCGTTGCGGCCGAAGCGGCGCACGGTGGAGCGGGTCAGCGTCAGCACCGAACGGGAGCGCAGATCGACCGCGTTCTCCGGGATGTCGTGGATGTCGCAGTCGGAGAGCGTGAGGACGGCGTCGGTGTCCAGGGTTATCCCGTCCGCCGAGGTGCGGTGCACCGAGGAGTCGGTGAGGTGGACCGCCGCGCGGGACGCGATCTGCACACCGGTGCCCTTGATCTCGTACACCTCGCAGCCGATCGCCTCCAGACCGCTGCCCTCGCCGGTGACGGCCAGACCGGAACCGGAGGCGTGGTGGATCCGGCACCGCTCCAGCCGGGGGTGGGCGCCGCCGTGCACCGAGACGCCCGCCTGGCCGGCCGCGACGATCTCGCACTCCTCGAACACCCCGCCGGCCCCGTCGAGCACGGCTATGCCGACCCCGGCCGGATTGTCGACCGTGCACCGCCGCACGGTCGGGCGGGCCGCGCCGCGCACCTCCAGACCGGCCGCCGAGCGGGTCACGATCCGCAGATCCGTCAGATCCGGGGTGCCGTCCTCGACGAGCAGCGCGGGGGCCGTGGCGTCCTGGCCCTCCACATGGAGGTCCTGGACGGTGGCCGAGGCGCGCACGATCAGCGGGACGCCGTCGACCGGAGCGATCCGAACGGAGCCGAGCGAGCCCTCGGCACCGCGCAGCGTGACCGCCCGTGTGACGACCAGATTCTCCCGGTAGGTCCCTGGGGCGATGGTGAGGATGTCGCCGTCACCGGCCGCCTCCAGTGCGGCGGCGAGGGAGGCGTACTCGCCCGTGCGCCGCCGCCAACGCGATGTTCCGGTGTTGGTCACCTGGACCGTGCCCTGTGCCATGGCGTTGTTCTGTCCCCACCTCGTGCGTGTGCCCGTGTCGTGCCGTCCCGGGTGCCGGCCCCGGCCCCCGGTCAGTGCGGCGTACCGGGCGGCACCACCGTAGCGCGCGTGGCGCCGCCGGGTTGACGCGAACAGCAGGTCCGGAAGGCCGCTTTCCGCCGCGCCCCGGACATGGCGGACAACTCCCCGGTCGCGCCACCGGCGGTCGGTCCTGTGCCCGGGCCGTGACAGGGGGAACGGGAGGTCCTAACTCCCCGCCCCGGTACGGCCCCAGTCGGGACCGGCCTCGGCCCACGCGCGGTCGAGCCGCTGGTACCGCCGCTGCACGAGCCGCCATACGATCAGCCGCCTGACACCCTCGACCAGCCCGGCGGCCAGGACGGCGAAGCCGAAGCCGGCCAGGACGGCGTGGGCGCGCCCCGCCTCGGCGTTCATCGGAGCCCGTACGTGCCCGCCCCGCTCGTCGGCCCAGATGGCGAACGTGTCGCCCGCGTGCGGGGTGCGCAGCGAGGTGGAGACCGTGCCCGTGCGCGCCGTGCCGTCGGGCGCGCGCCAGTTCGCGACCACACGGGTGCCCGTGTTCTGCTCCGTGACCGCCTCCGCGTCGTACGCCAGGAACGGCCGCTCCGGCGCCCGGGAGACGACCACGGCGGAGGTTCTGTGCCGCTGTTCGTGCTGGACCCGTACGGTCTCCCGCAGCGCCGTGTCGACCCGGTCGCCGCCGAGCCAGCCGATGGCCGGCGCGGCCAGCGCGAAGAGCAGCACCGCCGTCAGCGCGACCCAGGCCTCCGCCAGATCGGTGCCCCGGCGCAGGGGGTTGCGCCGCCAGCGCCAGAGTCCCACCATGGTGCGCACAAGTGCGCACCCCCTTTCCGTGTCCTTCCCCGTCCGTCTCTGTCCGTCTTGGCCGGGGCGGCGGGTTCCACGCGCCGTCGGCGGGAAGAGAGAGCAAGCTCACTTCGGTGCCCTATGCACCGACATGCGCCCGCCCGCTCAACGGACGGGCCCGTACGCCGTGTTCCCGCGAGCGCGGGACGTCCCGGCGCGGAGGGGACTTTTCGGCCGTACCGAAGCGCCCACGGGTCACTCCAGCACCGTCACCGGATCGCCCACCCGTACCGTGCCGGTCGACTCGGGGACCAGGTTCTGCCCGAAGACGAGCTTCCCGTCGATGCGGCGGTGGCGCCCGAGTGTCCGCAGCGGCTCCCGGCCGCGCTCCGCCGTGCGCTGGTCCGTGGTGGTGATGACACAGCGACCGCAGGGCTTGGCGACGCGGAAGGTGACCTCGCCGACGGCGAGGCGCCGCCAGCCGTCCTCCGCCCAGGCCTCCGTGCCCGACACGACGAGATTCGGCCGGAACCGGTCCATCGGCAGCGGCCCCTCGTCCGGGTGGTCGCCGTGCGCGATCAGGGTGTTGAGGGCGTCGAGCGACGCCGTGGCGGTGACGAGCAGCGGGAAGCCGTCGGCGAAGGAGACCGTCTCGCCGGGGCGGGCGAAGAGCGGGTCGATCGGGCGGCGCCTGGCCGGGTCGTCGAGATGGATGAGCCGGACCTCCTCCCCGAGGTACGCGCTCAGCCGGCGGTCCACCTCCCACGAGGCCGGACCGGCCGGCACCGACTCGACCTTCGTCCCGAAGATGTCCGCCACGACGAGGTCCGCGCCTCCCGGCTCAGGGACCTCGATGTCCACCGGGCCGGGACCGGGCCCGCTCAGCCGGATCCCGCCTCCCGGCAGCGGCTCCGCGCGGACGAGCGCCAGCCCCGGACGCTGGCGCTGCGTGACCACCTTCCCCGTACGGTCGACCAGGGCCCAGCGACGGTCCGCGGCGAGCCCCCAGGGCTCCACCACGGCGCTGCCGGGCGTGCAGCCGGCCATCGACTTGACCGGATGGACACCCAGGGCGTGCAGGGCGGCGTGGAGCGGCTTCGGCATGAAGCCATCCTGTCAGCCGCCGCCCGACGACGGATCCTGCCCCCGTCCCGCCCGACGGCCGGACACCACCGGTCCTTCCCGCTGTTCCTCGTTCCTCCTGCCGATGCCTCCGCCCCGCAAGAGGGCTGTCTCAGTAACCCCGGCTCTGGTAGGGCCGGTTGTACGGGTCCTCGTACTGCTGCGGAGCCGCGGGCGCCGGGCGCGCCGCCGCCGGACGCATCGCCTCGTACCCCGTACCGGGCATCGGGCGCTGCGGCTGCGGCTGCCCGTACTGCTGGGGCGGAGCCGCCTGGTAGCCGCGGGGCGCCGCGGTCTGCTGCGGAATGTACGGAGCCGGCGCCTGCTGGAGCGGCATGGGCTGCGGCATCTGCTGCATGGGCTGCTGATGCGGGTAGCCGCCTCCGTAGGACGGGGCGGACTGCGAGGGGCCCGCCGGGAGGGCGGGCAGCGCGGTGGGCAGGGCCGGCAGATAGCTGTTGGCGGAGTCGTAGGCGGCGGGCACTCGGATCGGCGCGATCTGAGGCGTGCCCCGCTCCGCGACCAGGGAGTCGTAGATAGGGGTGTCCGGGAACGCCGGGGCGGTGTAGTAACCGCCGCCGTAGGTGGCGCGGGGGGAGGTCATGGAACATAAGTTAAGCCCAGGACACGTCGGTTGGCGAGCCTCGATTCGCGTGCTCCTTGTGTATCGATCAGAAGACGTGGATCAAGCTTGCCTTCCACGCGAATCGGAGGGAGAAGCGGTTGCTCTCCGGCGGAGGGTGTCCCGGGTACGTCGGAGAGCAATTCCAGCGCCCGGTCCCATTCGCCGGAAGCGGTCCAGCGCCGCCATGTGCCGACCACGGTTTCCCAACGGCCGTACTCCTCCGGCAGGTTGCGCCACGAGCAGCCCGTACGCGCTTTGTGGAGGAGCGCCTCCAGCATGAGGCGCGGGGGGCGCTGCTGGCGCCCCTTGCGCGTCACCAGGAGGGCCGGCTCCGCCAGGGCCCAGGCGTCGTCAGTAAGGGTCGGAACGACCCGTTCACGGGAACTGAACCAGCCCGCAACCTGATCGTCACGGCGCACCCGGGACGGAATCGGCCCGAGGATCGTCACGACGACGTCCAGCAGGTCCAGAACCTCCGCCTGCTGGGCAGGCTCCATCTCGTGCAGATGCTCGTGCGCCAGTACGGCCAGGGACTGAAGGTCGGTTGCCCGCTGCGCGGCACTCGCGGCTTCCTCCTGCCAGCTCTGCGTTTCTACCAGGAGGGCTTCGACCTGGGTACGATCCTTCTTGAGTCGCACCACGGCCTTACCGATGGCCGCCGCCGCATCCTTCTCTTGCGCGGCCACCAGGACGGCTGCGCTGATCGCCTTGTCCTGCCGGGCGATCTCGTCCTTCAACTCCGTGATGCGCTGCTTGTAATTGATCTTGCTGCCTCTGGCCATTCCTGCCCAGTCGTCAGCCATCGCGGACAGCCTGTTCGGGTCGCTCAGCAGCGCACACACCTCGGACCAGACGCGCGCCTCCAGCTCTGCCGCCCCGATCTGTGAACAGTCGCAGATCGGGGCTCCCGGGAGGCGCGCACCTTTGCCGGAGCAGAGGTATACGGTGCGCTCACTCGCGCGCTTCGAGCCGGTGTAGTGCTTCCCGCACAGGCCGATGATCTTCGTACTCAGCGGATACACCAAGGCGTCCTCCCGGGCCGCGCGAGCGGTCCGCTCCAACGCCGCGTTCAACTGCCTGACCTCCTTTTTGGTGAAGACGCGGGGGAGGCTGACGATGACGGTTTTCCCATGCACCGGTCGGCCGTCGGCGCCCAGCTTGGTGCCACGGTTGCGGTGCTTGTTCTCAGGGTTGCGGAAGATTCGCTCCCCACGCTGGACGGGGGAGCCCTTCAGTACCTGCGTAAGAATGTCGCCGGTCCAGGGCTTCCCGCCGGGACCGAACATCTTCTGGGCATTGAGAAGCGCTGAGGCCTGACGCCGGTTTCGCCGCTCCTTGACGATCAAGCGCCACGCCTCACGGAGCGTCCTGAACGCCTTCTTGCAGGCCGCAAGGTAGCTCTCGCCCTTGCGGCCCTTGCGCTTGATACGCCAGCCGAAGGGCGCCGTGCCGCCAAAATGTCCCCCGGCCTGCGCCTTCTTCTGAATGCCGTTCTGGGTGCGCTTGCGAATGCGAGCCAACTCCTTGAAGGCTTCGTTCGCCTTCTCCCGCATCCGGGCCTTGCCGTCCTCGGTGGTGTTGTCGATGTCCTCGTCCACGAGGGCAACGAAGATACCGAGGTCTTCCAACTCCCAGACCCATTCCCAGAAGACGCGGTCCTCGCGACCGATGGCGCGGGTTTCGTAGACCACAACGACATCGAACGGCCGTGGGTCCAGCTTGGCAAGATCCATGATCTTTGTTGCACCTGGACGCTCTTGCCAGGGCAGTGTCCCGGACTCGCCCTCATCCTTGAACGTGTCGACGCGCGCCCAGCCCTTGCGCTGGATGTGCGCGGCGGTCTCCTCGCCGGTGTAGGCGATGCCGAACCCTTGGATCTGCGCCTCGGTGGATACCCGGAGATAGTCCACCGCGCGAAGCGCCCGAGCGACCGTATCGATCGGCTTCGTGAGAGCCTTCCCCATGTCAGTCCCTTCGTGACTGGCCGGACCCCGAGGCGCGTAGGACCGCCGTCGGGGTCACTCCTGTGGCGGATTATGCTGCTTTATTGCTACTTCGGGGCGTAAACAGGATTTCCAGCAGCCGTTCGTATGAACCTCGTTCGGGCTGAGCCTGGGCATCCCACGTGATGCCGATCTCTGGTACTGGATCGTCACTGAAGTGCTCGCGCGGCCACTCACTGGCCGCGGCGTCGCCCTCCGCTCTGTCCTGGCATCGTGTGTTCTTCCTGTCTCGCAAGGGCGGGGTTACGCTGCGCGGCGGCAGCGGTGCGGCTGCGCCGTACGGCCGTGCAGCGGGCAGTGCGGCTCGTACCCGGTGCCGCGGACGCGGCAGATCTGCGCGGCCGTCAGACCGCACAGCAGACCGGCCGGCAAGTTCGCGGGGGGTTACCAGTGGGTCCCGCGGTGTCTGCGCTGTCTGCGGTGTCCGCGCTGTTAGCGGGGTTCACCGCGCCGACGGTTCGATTAGGTTTGACGGGACCGAATCCTCGGACTCAGCGACGCGCGATGGGGGCGAGCATGTCCATGCTTAAAGGAGCCAATCTTCCGGTGACGGCGTCCGCCGTCCGCGTCGAATTGGGATGGCGTTCAGGACCGGGGGTGCCGGACGTCGACGCGTCGGCGCTCCTGCTCGTGTCCGGAAAGGTCCGCTCGGACGCGGACTTCGTCTTCTACAACCAGCCGCGGCACGCGTCGGGGACCGTACGGCACGAAGGCAAGAAGCCCGGCGGCGCGGAGGTCACCGACACCCTCGCGGTCGATCTCGCCCGGGTCGAACCCGCCGTCGAGCGGATCGTCCTCGCGGCCTCCGCCGACGGCGGCACCTTCGGCCGGGTGCCGGGACTGCGGGTGCGAGTGCTGGACGCGGCCACCGGCGCCGAGATCGCGCGGTACGACTCCACGGACGCGACCGTCGAGACGGCGTTCGTCCTCGGCGAGCTGTACCGGCGCCAGGGGCAGTGGAAGTTCCGGGCCGTCGGACAGGGCTACGACAGCGGACTCGCCGGTCTGGCAACGGACTTCGGCATCTCGGTCGACGACCCGGGCCTCGCGACCCCCGCTCCGGCCTCTGCGCCGCCCCGGGCCGCGCCCGCCGCCCCGCCCGCGCGCCCGGTGCGAGCCGCGCCTCCCGCGGCCCCCACGCGGCCCACCCGCCCGTCACCTGCCCCGGCCCCGACCATGCCGTCCCCCTCCGTCCCTCCCGTTCCCGTCACGCCGTCACCCCCGGCGCCCGCCCCGCAGGCGGCGCCCCCGGCGCCCGCCCCGCCCGTACGCCTCAGCAAGGTGACGCTGACGAAGGAGGCGCCCTCCGTCTCCCTCGCCAAACAGGGCGGAACCTCGGGTGCGATGCGGGTGAACCTCAACTGGCAGGTGCGTAAACAGTTCAAGGGCTGGGGCGCCAAACTCGGCCGGGCCGTCGCCATGCACGCGGATCTCGATCTCGACCTGTGCGCCCTCTACGAACTGACCGACGGCCGCAAAGGCGTGGTCCAGGCGCTCGGGAATGCCTTCGGGGCGCTCAACCAGCCGCCGTACATCCATCTCGACGGCGACGACCGCACCGGCGCCGTCTCCAGCGGCGAGAACCTCACCATCAACCTCGACCACAAGGACCGGCTGCGCCGCGTCGTCATCTTCGTCACCATCTACGAGGGCGCCCGCAGTTTCGCCGATCTCGACGCGACGGTCACCCTCCAGCCGCAGCACGGCGCCGCGATCGACTTCTCGCTCGGCGAATGCACGGTGCCCTCGACGGTCTGCTCCCTCGCGCTGATCACCAATACCGGTTCCGACCTCGTCGTCCAGCGCGAGGCGCGTTTTCTCGTACCGGAACGCGGCGTCAGCCCGCAGCGCACCATCGATTACGCCTATGGCTGGGGCATGAACTGGACACCCGGCAGGAAGTGACCTACGCCGAGCGTCGACCGCCGCCGTCCGTCAGGGGTCGGGGGCGGTCCGGGGGCGGCTGTACGTCCGCCCCTTCCAGGCAGCCCCGCGTCCCCGGTAGTGCTGCACCGCGGAGTCGACCGTCATCAGCAGGTAGAGCAGCGCGGTGAACGGCAGCAGCGGGGCCAGCCACAGGGACAGCCGGTAGTAGCGCAGTATCGGTACGTACGTCCCCGTCATCACCGCCCACGCCGCGAACCCCAGCCACCCCGCGGCCCCGTTCCCGCCGAACGCCCCCACGAACAGCGCCACGGGCGGCGCCAGATAGACCACGATCATTCCCACCACCGTGCCCAGGAGCAGCAGCGGATTGTGCCGGAGCTGGGCGTACGCGCTGCGCGAGACCATCCGCCACAGATCGGCCAGCCGCGGGTACGGCCGCACGCTGTCCACCCGCTCCGCCAGCCCCAGCCAGATCCGGCCGCCGCCCCGCCGCACCGCGCGGGCCAGGGACACGTCGTCGATCACGGCCTGGCGGATCGACTCCGGCACCCGGGCGCGTACGGCGGTCTCCGTACGCAGCAGGACACAGCCGCCCGCCGCCGCCGAGGTCCGCGCGCCGGGACGGTTGATCCGGCGGAACGGGTAGAGCTGCGCGAAGAAGTAGACGAACGCGGGGACGACGAGCTTCTCCCAGCCGCTGGCGACCCGCAGCCGCGCCATCTGCGAGACGAGGTCGAAGTCCTGCGACCGCGCGGAGGCCACCAGCTCCCGCAGACTGTCCGGCTCATGGGCGATGTCCGCGTCCGTCAGCAGCAGATACTCGGGGTCCCGGGCGCGGGCCAGCGCGATGCCGTGCCGCAGCGCCCACAGCTTGCCGGTCCAGCCGGGCTCGGGCTCCCCGGGCGACGACACCGTCAGGGGCAGCCCGCCGTGGCGCGCGGAGAGGTCGCGTGCCAGGGCGCCGGTCCCGTCCTGGCTGCCGTCGTCGATCAGGAAGATCTCCGCCTTGCCGGGGTACACCTGGGCCAGCAGGGACGGCAGGGACTCGGGCAGTACGGCGGCCTCGTCCCTGGCCGGTACGACCAGGGCGACCGACGGCCAGCACCGGCCGTCGTCCCTCTCCCGGCCCTTGGGATTCTCCCTGTACTCCTCGTGCTCGGGCAGCCGTTGATCCGTACGCCAGAAGAACCCCTGACCCAGCAACAGCCAGCCCCACGCGGCCAGCGAACCCACGGCGATCCAGACAACGGCGCTCATTCGCCGCAGTCTGCACCACATGAGGAGGACCGCAAGGGCCGTCGACTATGGTGACCGGGTGAAGATCGCGCTCATGGACTCCGGCATTGGCCTTCTCGCGGCGGCGGACGCGGTACGGAGGCTGTGCCCCGACGCAGATCTCGTCCTCTCCTCGGACCCCGACTCGATGCCCTGGGGGCCCCGTACCCCCGAGGACGTCACCGAGCGGGCCCTCGCCGTCGCGCGTGCCGCGGCCGAACACCGCCCCGACGCCCTGATCATCGCCTGCAACACGGCCTCGGTCCACGCGCTGCACACGCTCCGCGCCGAGCTGGAACCGGGACTGCCCGTCATCGGCACCGTCCCGGCGATCAAGCCCGCGGCGGCCGACGGCGGCCCCGTCGCGATCTGGGCCACCCCGGCCACCACCGGCAGCCCGTACCAGCGCGCCCTGATCCGCGACTTCGCCTCCACCGCAGACGTCACCGAAGTGCCGTGCCCGGGGCTCGCGGACGCCGTGCAGCACGCCGACGAGGCGGCGATCGACCGCGCGGTGGCCGCAGCCGCCGCGCTGACCCCCCGGGACATACGGGCCCTCGTCCTCGGCTGCACCCACTACGAACTGGTCGCCGGGCGCATCCTCGCCGCGGTCCGCGGGGCCGGTCTGCCGGAGCCCGCGCTGTACGGCTCGGCCGACGCGGTCGCCGCGCAGGCGCTGCGCCGGATCGGCGGGGCCCCCGCCGGAGCCGGGCGCTCCGAAACGGCGCCCTCGGGCGCCGGGGGACGGCTCACCGTCCTGCTGGGCGGGCGCGAGTCCGCGCTGCCGCCGTCCGCGCTGGCGTACGCGGAGGGGCGGGCCCTCGCGGGCCTCGTACGGGCCGAGTAACCCGTTCGGCGTATCCGCCGGCCGCTGTCTACAGGGACTCCCCGACGCGCGGAATCTGAGTACGCTGCTTGGCATGAAGGACCATCCCGGGCCCGAGGGCCAGGTGGCCCCTCCCCCTCCGGAGACCTGGAGCGGGCGCGCCACCAATCGTGTGCAGTGGCTGCTGGCAGCCGCGGGCGCGGCTTGTATCGCGCTCGGCGTCGAGCTGGCCGTCGAGTCGGACTGGCACAGCGGGCCGGTGGCCCTGCTGATGTCCGTCGTCGGCTGTGTGGCGGCCGGCCTCCTGATCCTCTTCGGCACGCTGGCCTTCGTCCACGTGGCGGTCAGCGTCGACGAGGAGTGCCTGGAGGTGCGCTGCGGCCATATAGGCCTGCCGCGCCGCCGTATCGAGTTCGCCCAGGTGGTGGACGCCGACTTCGCGCCCCGGGTCACCCCGCGCCAGTGGGGCGGCTGGGGCTACCGCTGGCGCCCCGAGATGGGCACGGCGGTGGTGGTACGACGGGGCGAGGCCCTGGTCCTCAAGCTGGGCGACGGCAGGACGTTCACGGTCACGGTGGACGACGCCGAGTCGGCGGTACGGATCATCCGCCACCGGCTGGGCCTGCTGCCGGCGACCGGGACCGGCACGGCCGGCGCCTGAGCACGGAGCACCCGCGCCCGGTACGCCAGCGCCGCCGCCATCACCGGAGTGGAGCAGGCCGAGCATCCCGGTACGGACCGTGTCCGGCCGGACACGGTGAGTGAGAGCCCTGTTGCCGCCCGGGACGCCCGCGATGGCGGAAGTGCGCAGGTCTCGCCCCCGGCACCCGGGACGCCACCGTAGACTCCGCCGGGTGAGCGCCACCATGACCACGGTCGAACCCCCGCAGCCCGCCGCCCCGACCGGTCCCGGGCGGTCCCTGGCCCGACGGTTCGCCCGACCGGCCGGAGCGGCGGCGTCCGGTCTGCTGCTCTACGCGAGCTTCCCGCCCCGCACCCTGTGGTGGCTGGCCCTGCCCGCCTTCGCCCTGCTGGCCTGGAGCCTGTACGGGCGCCGGGCGCGCGCGGGCCTCGGCCTGGGCGCTCTCGCGGGGCTCGGCTTCCTGCTGCCGCTGCTGTACTGGACCGGCGCCGAGGTGGGCCCTGGCCCCTGGCTCGGTCTCGCGGTGATCGAGGCCGTCTTCATCGCGTTCACCGGGCTCGGGATCGCCGCCGTGAGCCGACTGCCGCTGTGGCCGGTCTGGGCCGCGGCGGTGTGGATCCTCGGCGAGGCGGTCCGTGCCCGGGTGCCGTTCGGCGGCTTCCCCTGGGGCAAGATCGCCTTCGGCCAGGCGGACGGCGTCTTCCTGCCGCTCGCCGCGGTCGGCGGCACCCCCGTGCTCGGCTTCGGCGTCGTGCTCTGCGGCTTCGGGCTGTACGAGGCCGTCCGCCAGGCCCTCGCGTACCGCACGACCCGCACGGTCCCGCGCGGGGCGGTCGCCGCCGCTGCGGCCACCGTCCTCGTGCCGGTCGTCGCGGCGCTCGCCGCGCTGCCGCTCGTCGGCGACACGGCCGAGGACGGCACGGCGACCGTCGCCGCGATCCAGGGCAACGTGCCGCGCGCCGGTCTCGAATTCAACGCCCAGCGCCGGGCCGTCCTCGACAACCATGTGCGCAGAACCCTGGAGCTGGCCGCCGATGTGAAGGCGGGCAAGGAGCCGAAGCCCGACTTCGTGCTGTGGCCGGAGAACTCCTCCGACATCGACCCGTACCGCAACGCCGACGCGTACGACGTGATCGACCGGGCGGCCAAGGCGATCGGTGTACCGATCTCCGTCGGCGCCGTCGTCACGCCCGACACCGGTCCGCTGTACAACCGGCAGATCCTCTGGGACCCCGAGCGCGGCCCGACCGCCACGTACGACAAGCGGCAGATCCAGCCGTTCGGCGAGTACCTTCCGCTGCGCTCCGTGGTGCGCTGGATCAGCCCCGGCTACGCGGAGATGGTCCGCAGGGACTTCGGGCGCGGCACCGGGACCGGTGTCTTCGACCTCGCGGGCACCAAGGTCGGCCTCGCCACCTGCTACGAGGCGGCGTTCGACTGGACCGTACGGGACGTGGTCACACACGGCGCCCAGCTCATCTCCGTACCCAGCAACAACGCGACGTTCGACCGCAGCGAGATGACGTACCAGCAGCTCGCGATGAGCCGGGTGCGGGCCGTCGAGCACAGCAGGACCGTCGTCGTCCCGGTCACCAGCGGAGTCAGCGCCATCATCCAGCCGGACGGCAGGATCACCCAGCGGACCGGGATGTTCACCCCGGACGCGCTCGTGGCGAAGGTCCCGCTGCGTTCCTCGCTGACGCCCGCGACCCGGCTCGGCACGCTGCCCGAGGCGCTGCTGGCGGCCGTCGCGGTGGCCGGCCTCGGCTGGGTGGCGGTCGGTTCCGTACGCGCCCGGCGGCGCGCCCGTACGGCGACTTGAGCCCCGGCGGTGGCCGGTTAGGGTCGGTGGCATGGGAACCCCTGACTTCATCCGTGAGATCCGGGCCGACGCCGGCCACCAACTGCTCTTCCTCCCGGGCGTCAGCGCCGTCGTCCTCGACGACGAGGGGCGCGTCCTGCTCGGACGGCGCGCCGACACGGGCGGGTGGTCGATCATCGGGGGGATCCCCGAACCGGGGGAGGAGCCCGCTGTCGCGGCGGTGCGCGAGGTGGAGGAGGAGACCGCCGTACGGTGCGTGGCGGAGCGGGTCGTGCTCGTCCAGGTGTTGAAGCCGGTCGTCTATCCCAACGGCGACAACTGCCAGTACATGGACATCGCCTTCCGCTGCCGGGCCGTCGGCGGTGAGGCGCGCGTCAACGACGACGAGTCGCTGGAGGTCGCGTGGTTCCCCGTGGACGGGCTGCCCGAGCTGGAGGAGTTCGCGCTCCTCCGGATCAAGCAGGCGCTGAACGACGAGCCCACCTGGTTCGCGCCCGCCGGTCTCGACTGACGTCACGCTTCCGCCCCGGACCCGCGCGGGCCCGTACCGGCGCCCGCGCGGGCGGGTCTCAGCGGGTCGCCCCCCGGGTGAAGCCGTTGTAGATGTAGCGCTGGAGGAAGAGGAACGCGACCAGCGTCGGGAGGATGACCAGCACCGCGCCCGCCGAGATGTTCTCCCAGTGCGCCCCGAAGGGCCCCTTGAAGCGGAACAACGACGTGGAGATCGTCCCCAGCTCCTCGGACGGCAGGTAGAGGAACGGGATGTAGAAGTCGTTGTAGACGGTGATGCCCTTGATGATCACCACGGTGGCGACGGCCGGTTTGAGCAGCGGGAAGATGATCTTGCGGAAGATCGTGAAGGAGTTGGCGCCGTCCAGCCGCGCCGACTCGTCGAGCGAGACCGGGATCCCGCGGATGAACTGGAGAAAGATGTAGATCGAGACGATGTCGGTGCCCATGTAGAGCACGATCGGCGCCCAGATCGAGTCGAAGAGCCCGAAGCTGTTGACGATCTGGAAGGTCGCCACCTGTGTCGTCACCCCGGGCACCAGCGTGGCGACCAGGAAGAGCGCCACCACCAGCCCCCGGAACCGGAAGACGAAGCGGTCGATGGCGTACGCCGTCATGGAGCCGATGACCACCGTCCCGGTGATCGCGAAGAGCAGGATGAACGCGGTGTTCCCGAAGGCGCCGAGCATCTTGCCGTCCGAGAACGCCGTGGCGTAGTTCGCGAAGTTGAGCAGGTCGCCCGGCAGCGTCAGCGCGCCGCTGCCGTCGGCCATCTCCTTCTCGGTCTTGAGCGAGGTCAGGAACACCACCCCGAGCGGCAGCAGGACCACCACCGCGGCCACCACCAGGGAGAGGTACTTCAGCGAGCCGGCCAGCCGCGCACGGGCGCTCATACGAGATCCACCTTGTCGTCCGGGACGAGACGGCGCTGCACCCAGGTCACCGCCAGGATGATCAGCAGCAGGACGACGGCCGCCGCCGAGGCCAGTCCCGTCTTGTTGAACTGGAACGCCAGCTTCACGGTCTGGATCACAAAGGTCTCGGTGCCGGTGGCCCCGCCGGTCATGATGTACGGGATCTCGAAGACCGAGAGCGAACCGGAGACCGCGAGAATCACACTGAGGCTCAGGATCGGCCGGATGCCCGGCGCGATGATGTGCCGGAACTGCTGCCATCGGCCCGCCCCGTCCAGCTCGGACGCCTCGTACAGCTCACCGGGGATCGACTGGATCGCGCCGAGGAACAGCACGAAGTTCAGCCCCATGAAGCGCCACACCGAGACCCCGGCCAGGGAGATGTTGGCCGAGGTGGAGGAGGAGAGCCAGGCGTGCTCGCCGGAGGCCCCGAAGAGCCGCAGCACCGAGTCGAGCGTGCCGCCGTCCTGGAAGAAGTAGAGGAAGACGAAACCGATCGCGACCCCGTTGATCAGGTACGGGAAGAACAGCACACCCTTGAAGAAGGCGCGGAAGCGGGTGTGGAAGCTCAGCACGGTCGCGAAGTAGAGCGCGGCGGCGATCTGCACCACCGACGCCGCCAGGTAGTAGCCGCTGACGAAGAAGACCTGGAACAGCTCGGGCCGGGTGAAGATCTCCACGTAGTTGCCGAGCCCGGTGAACGTGAGCTCCGGGCTGACCCCGTCCCAGTCCGTGAAGCTGTACGCGATCATGTTGACGACCGGGGCGTACGTGAAGACCACCAGCAGCGCCAGCGGTACGAGCAGGAAGAGCCAGGGCGTCAGCTCCCGCCACAGCCGCTGCCGCCGGGGCCGCCGCGCGGCCGGGGGAGCCGCCCCGGGGCCCGTACGCGCCGGTTCCGGCGCGGACGCGCCCCGCCCGCCCCGTACCGCCTTGTGCGTCGCGCCCGTCATCGCGAGCCCGCGCTCTTCTCCGCCTCGGTCCAGCGCCGGGAGAGTCCGGCGAGGAAACCGTCCAGATCGCCCTGGGCGGCGCCGCGTGCCACATCGACCAGGTCCTGCCGGTAGTCCGGCTTCTGCAGGCCGACCTCGGCCGCGTTGTCGATCTCGTTGACCCGTGCCGCGTCCTTCTGGTCCAGCTCGATGAACTTCACGCCCCGGTCCGTGTACGGCTTCAGGACGTCCGGCAGCGGGGCGCCCCGCAGCGGCGAGAGGGCCAGGTTGTCGGTCGCGTAACCGGACTTCTCGGTGAACCAGTCGATCCAGGCGCGCGCCGCCTCCTTCCGCTTCGAGTGGACGTTCACCGCCTGCGCGTAGTCCGGCGAGGCGACCGCGCAGTACGCGCCGTCCACCTGGGCGGGGAAGGGCATGAAGCCGATGTCGTCGGGGTCCGTGCCGGCCCGCTCCGCGGCGTCCCGGAACTGGGTGACGGCCCAGGAGCCCAGCCACATCGTGGCGATCTCACCCTTGGCCAACTGGGGCTTGGATCCCTCCCAGTTGGTGGTCGACGGGTCCTTCTCGACCAGCTTCTCGTGCACCATGTCGTACAACAGCGTGTCGATGGTGCGCAGTTCGGACCCCTTGCCCCACGGGTCGCCCGTCGCCAGCAGGTTGTTCGCCCGGACGTCACAACTCACCGAGCCCAGCGCGTTGGTCCACGAGGTGAGGGGCCACATGTCCTTGAAGTTGGTGTAGTACGGCACCGCGCTCGTCCTCGACTTGATCGCCTTCAGATCGTCGAGGAAGGCGGCGGGGGTGGTGGGCCACTCGGTGATCCCGGCCTGTTCCCACACCTTCCTGTTGTAGAGGAAGCCGGGGGTCACACCGATCGGGCTCTGCCCGTAGACCTTGTCGTCCACGGTGGTGAAGGCGGTGAACCGGTACTTCTTCTCCCGCTCGGTCCGGCTGCCCAGGGAGGCGAAGAACTTCGGGTAGTCGTTCCGCTTGATCGCGCCCGGGATCATGAGGACGTCGCCGTAGTTCTCGGTGTTCATCCGGATCTTGACCTCGCCCTCGTAGTCGGTGATCCCGTCGAATCTGACGGTCACCTTGGGGTAGATCTTCCGGAAGGCGTCGGCGTACTTCTTCATCGTGCCGTCCTGGACCCGGTCCGTGCGGTGGGTCAGGACGGTGATGGTCCCCGAGACCTTCGACGGGTCGTCGGCGGCTCTCGCCTCCTCGCCCCGGGAGGCGGCCCCGCCGCCGGTGCAGCCGGCCACCAGCAGCGCGCAGGCGAGGGCGATCAGGCTCACGGAGGACGGCTTTCCGCGGCGCGCGCGCACGGTGGTCACGGTCGGTACGGTCATGTCGGCCCCTTGGCTCGGTCGTACGACGGCTGTGAGGCCGGGGGTGGTCCGCACACCTTCCGGCGCCGTGAAATTAAGGGCACCGCAAAGCGAGTGTCAATGCCGGTGCATTGCTTTTCTCGACTTCCCTGGTAAACGATGTGCGAGGTCCGGGTTTTCCTTCCGGACCGATTCAGCCATATTCACCACCAGGCCCCGTCCGGGGAAGCCGTCCGTACCTGCGGAGAAAAGCGAGGCACCCCACCGTGAAGCGCCCCACCATGGCCGATATCGCCGATCGGGCCGGCGTCACCAAGGCCGCCGTCTCGTTCGCCCTCAACGACCGCCCCGGCGTCTCCGAACCCACCCGGCGGCGCATCCGGGCCATCGCCCAGGAGCTGGGCTGGCAGCCCAACAGTGCGGCGCGGGCGCTCTCCGGGGGTACGGCGGGGGCGTTCGGTCTGGTCATCGACCGCCCGGCGCACACCCTCGGCCTCGAACCCTTCTTCATGCAGCTCATCTCCGGGATCCAGGCCGAACTGATCGCCGACGCCACCCCGCTCGTCTTCACCATGGCCGAGGACCGGACCACCGAGATCGCCCTCTACCGTTCCTGGTCGGCCCGGCGCCGGGTGGACGGCGTCTTCCTGGTGGACCTGAAGGTCGACGACGCCCGCGTCCCCGTACTGGAGGAGCTGGGGCTGCCCACCGTGGTGATCGGGGCGCCCGTCGGCACCCGCAGGCTGCCCGCCGTGTGGAGCGACGACGCCGCGGCCGTCACCACCGTCGTGCGCCACCTCGCCGGCCTGGGCCACCGCCGCCTCGCCCGGGTCGGCGGCCCGGCGCCGCTGCGCCACACGGCGATCCGTACGGCCGCCTTCGACGCGGCCGTCCTGGACCTGGGGCTGACCGGCAGGACCGTGGAGGCCGACTACAGCGGCGAGGGCGGCGCGGCGGCCACCCGCGCCCTCCTCGGTGCGGACCGCCCGCCCACCGCGATCCTCTACGACAACGATGTGATGGCCGTGTCGGGCCTGACCGCCGCGCACTCCCTGGGCGTCCGGGTCCCCGCGGATCTCTCCGTCGTCGCCTGGGACGACTCGGCCCTGTGCGAGCTGGTGGACCCGCCGCTGACCGCGCTGAGCAGGGACATCGTGGCCCACGGGGCGCGCGCGGCCCGGATGCTGCGCGAGGTGGCGGGCGGGCTCGCGGTACGGGACCTCCAGGACCCGGCGCCCCGCCTCACCGTGCGCGGCAGCGTCGGGCCGCCGCCCGCCACGGACGGCTAAACCGGTTTACGGCGCGCGGGCGGGGTTGACCCTAAACCGGTACAGCGATTCACTGGAAAAGATGTGGCGCCGTCCGTCCGCACCGGAGCCACGACCGATAGTCCGCGACGCTTCCCACGCGCACCTCACGCACGCAGGTATTTCATCAATCCCCGTTCTAGGGAGAGTACGAAGATGCCGCGTCCCGCTGCCCGGATTTTCGCCGGAGACCACCCCGTCACCTGGATCGGCGCCAATTTCTGGTCGCGTACCGGAGGGCCGCTGATGTGGCGCTCGTACCGCGGCGAGGTGGTCGACGAGGAGCTGCGGGTGCTGCGCGACCACGGGCTCAACATGACCCGGTCGTTCTTCTACTGGCCGGACTTCATGCCGGAGCCCGACCGGATCGACGAGCGGCTCTGCGCCCACTACGCGGACTTCCTGGACCGCCACCACGACCTCGGCATGACCACCGTCCCCACCTTCCTCGTGGGCCACATGTCCGGCGAGAACTGGGACCCCGCCTGGCGGGGCGGCCGTGACCTCTACACCGATGTCTGGCTGGTGTCCCGGCAGGCGTGGTTCGCCCGCGAGATGGCGGCCCGCTTCAAGGACCATCCGGCCGTGGCGGGGTGGCTGGTCTCCAACGAGATGCCGATCTACGGACGGGCGGGCGCCGCGCGGGAGGAGGTGTACGCCTGGGCCCAGCTCGTCGTGGACGGCGTACGGGCGTCGGGCGCCCGGCAGCCGGTCTCGCTCGGCGACGGCGCCTGGGGCCTGGAGAACTCCGGCCACGACAACGGCTTCCGGCTGCGGGACTGCGCCGCCCTCACCGACTGGCTGGGCCCGCACGTCTACCGGATGGAGGACGACCCCGTCCGCCAGCACTACGCGGCGGCCTGGGTGTGCGAACTGACCGGTGGTTTCGGACTCCCCGTCGTCCTGGAGGAGTTCGGGCTCACCTCCGACTTCGCGTCAGGGCCGCACGCCGCCCGCTACTACCGCCAGGCGCTGCACAACAGCCTGCTGGCCGGCGCCACCGGCTGGATCGCCTGGAACAACACCGACTACGACACCCTGCGCGAGCAACCGCCCTACTCGCACCACGCCTTCGAGATGCACTTCGGTCTCACCGACAGCGCGGGCACCCCCAAACCCCAGCTCAAAGAGGTCCGCGCCTTCGCCGAACTGCTGGAGCGCGTCGACTTCGGCCACTGCGTCCGGCCCGGCACCGACACCGCGCTGGTGATCTCCTCGTACCTGGACACGCTCTACCCCTTCACCCGGGAGGAGGACCGCTCGTACGTGGAGAGGACCGGGCGGCAGGCCTGGATCAGCTCCCGGCTGGCCGACGCCCCCGCGACCGTCGTACGGGAGAGCGACGGCATCGTGGACGGCCACCGGCTCTATCTGCTGCCCTCCACCAAGCAGTTGCTCTCGCCGAGCTGGTACCGGCTGGAGGAGCTGGCCCGCGGCGGCGCGACCGTCTACGTCTCCTACTCGCCCGGCGCCCACGAGGAGCAGCGCGGCCCCTGGTACGCGCATCTCGACCGGCTCTTCGGGGTCCGGCACACCCTGGAGTACGGGCTGGTCGACCCGATCGAGGACGACACCGTCGAACTCACCCTGACCCGGCCCTTCGGCACCCTCGCCGAGGGCGACACCCTCTCCTTCCGTACGGCCGGCACGCCCAGCAGCCGGGTCTTCCTGCCCGTGGAGCCGTACGGCGCCGAAGTGCTGGCCACCGACGGGCGGGGCCGCCCCGCGCTGCTGCTGCGCGAGACCGGCGCGGGCGCCATGGTGCTGTGCACCTACCCGCTGGAGCACATGGCCTCCGTCACCCCGCGTGTCAACCCGGAACAGACGGTACGGCTGTACGACGCGCTCGCCGCGTACGCGGGGGTGCGCCGCCCGGTGACCGTGGACGACCTGAGGGTGGCGGTCGACCTGCTGGACCACGAGGACGGTCGCCGCTACGTCTGGCTGGTGAGCCAGGGCCGGGAGGAACTGCTGGTCAAGCCCGCCGTCGAGGCCGGGCTGCGGCTGACGGAACTGGACGGCTCGGCCGCGGACGAGGTCACCCTGGAGCCGTACGGGGTACGGGTGCTGCGGCTGGTCGGGGCAGGCTGAGCGGGGTGGCGGTGGGCTCACTGGGCTCATACAGGTTCGTCGTCCATACTTCCTGCCGTGGAGCAGCGCATAGATCCGAAAATCCAGACCGAGTTCGCCGCGGGGACAGACCCGGCGTACATCCCCGGTCTCGTGGCCCCCTCCCCGCCGAGGCAGGCGGAGACGGACCCCGGGCGGGCCGAGGACGAGAGCGAGGAGACGGCCGCCGACGACGACGCGACCGCTCCGGTGACGGCGGAGAAGGGAGAGGAGCAGCCGGAGGAGAAGGAACAGGAACCGGACGAGCAGGACGAGCAGGGAGCGAAGGACGGTAAGGCCGAGAAGGCCGGGGCCGACCCGGGGGGCGACACCGCCCCGGAGGACGGGCCCGTCTTCGAGGTCAGCGACCGCCGCGGCTCGATCACCGCGGACCGGGAGGGCGTCCGGTTCCGGCTGGACGACCAGGAGGCCGAGTTCGACTGGGACGAGATCGGCGCGGTCGAGGTCAAGACCCCCCGGTTCGGGCGCCGGTTCACGGTCACGGTCCACATCTCCTCCCGCCGCTGGTTCGACGCCGAGGTGGAGGCGCCGGCCAAGAAGCTCCTCACGGAGTGGGAGGCGGAGCTGGACAAGGTCCTGGACGCCTACTTCGAGGAGTCCTGACCGGGGAGTCCGACGGTCACCCGCGGCGCCCGACGGCCGCCCGCCCGCACGGGTGGGCGGCCGTTTCCGGCGGCGGCGCCGCCCCCGGAAGGTTCCTCAGCCGGTGAGGACGCGCAGCGGAGCGCCCGCGTGGAACGCCGCGATGTCCTCGGCCGCCTGACCGTAGAACACCTCGTAGGTGGCCTCGGTGACATAGCCGAGGTGCGGGGTCAGGACCGTACGGGGGAGCGTGCGCAGGACATCGTCGGCGGGCAGCGGCTCCATGTCGTACACGTCGAGGCCCGCCCCGGCGATCCGGCCGTCGCGCACCGCCTCGACCAGCGCGGCGGTGTCGATCAGCGGGCCCCGTGAGGTGTTGACGAGCAGGGCCGTCGGCTTCATCCAGGACAGCTCCGGGGCGCCGATCAGCCCCGTACTGCGCGCACCGAGCTTGTAGTGGACGGTGACGACATCGGCCCGCGAGAACAAGGTCCGCTTGTCGACCGGCTCCACGCCCGCCGCCACGGCCCGCTCCGCGTCCAGATTGCTGCTCCAGGCGAGGACCCGCATCCCGAACGCGGCGCCGATCGCGGCGACCCGGGAACCGAGCCGCCCCAGCCCGACGACACCGAGCGTACGGCCGTGCAGATCGCGGCCGATCGTCGTCTGCCAGCCGCCCTCGCGTATCCCGGCCGACTCCGCGGGGATGTTCCGGGCCAGCGAGAGAATCAGCCCCCAGGTCAGCTCCGCGGTGGCGTGCGGCACCGCCTCCGTGCCGCAGACCGTCACCCCGTGCCGCCGGGCCGCCGCCAGATCCACCGACGCGTTCGCCATGCCCGTGGTCACCAGCAGCCGCAGCGCGGGCAGCCGGTCGAACAACTCGGTGGTGAACGGCGTGCGTTCACGCATGATGACCACCACGTCGAAACCGGCCAGCGCCGTGCTCACCGCGGCCACGCCGGACAGCGGCTCGTGGAAGAAGACCACCTCGCCGCCGAGCGCGTCCCAATCGGCGAAGCGACGGGCGGCCCGCTGGTAGTCGTCGAGGACGGCGATACGCATGGATGGCTCCTTCACACGGAAACTCGGGCCGGTCCCGGCTCGTACGGGACCACGGGTACGGCGTGCCGGGTACTGGGCGGAAGTCAACACGATGGGCCGGGGCCGCGCCGGACCGGCCGGGCGCCAGGGCGGGGCGCGGCACCCTCCTCCGATCCGTGCGGAGGAGGAGAATGGCTCCATGAGGGCCGATCGCCTGGTGGCGACGCTGCTGCTCCTCCAGTCGCGTGGGCGGGTGACCGCGACCGAGGTGGCGGCGGAACTGGCCGTGTCCGAACGTACGGCGCGCCGCGACCTGGAGGCGCTGGCGACCGCCGGAATCCCCGTCTACCCGCAGCGCGGGCGGGGCGGCGGCTGGGCGCTGGTCGGCGGGGCGCGGACGGATCAGGGCGGGCTGACCGTCGGCGAGCTCCGTGAGCTGTTCCTGATCACGGACGGGCCCGGTGTGCCGCCCTCCCCGCACGAGGGCGGCACACCGCACCTCAGAGCGCTCGAACGCGCCGTCGTGGACGGGACACAGGTCCGCCTCGGGTACGAGCGGCCCGAGGGGCCGCCCGAGGAGCGGATCGTCCATCCGCTGGGCCTCGCGACCAAGGCCGGGGTCCGCTACCTCGTCGCGGGCACCGGCGCCGACCGGGGCGCGGGCGGCCTGCGGATCTTCCGGCTCGGCCGGGTTACCTCCGTCGAGCCGACCGGCGCCCCCGTCGTCCGCCCGGAGGGGGTCGACCTCGCCGCGGTCTGGCGCTCCCTCGCCTCGACCGTGGAGGAGCGGATGCGTGCGGCGACCGTACGGGCCCGGGCCGAGCGCGGTGCCGAGGCCGCCCTGCGCGCGCTGTTCGCCGGGCGGCTGCGGCTCGGCGGACCGCTGGCCCACGGCTGGATGGCGTTCGAGGTCGACGGCCCGTCGCCACAGGCCCTGGCCGCGCAACTGGCCGGGCTGGGCTCCAGGATCGAGATCCTCGCGCCCCGGGAGGCCCGGGAACACCTGGCGCGCCTCGCCGCCGAACTGGCCGCGCTCTACGGGCCGCCGACCGCGCCCCGTGCCAGGTGACGGCGGACCGCACCAGGTAACGAGTCGATTTCCCGGGTTAATTTCCGCGCACAAGGGGTTGGCGGGGGAGTGATGCCTGGCTATCGTTCACGCACTTCACCCAATCGTTCAGCGGAACGAATCAATGCGAAGGGTGTCCGGTACATGTCCGACACTTACCGACGAACGGCCCCCGGGGCGGCAGGCCGGGCCGGGAACGCCGGGGCAGCCGGACCGCCCCGGCGCTCACTGCTCGCCGCCGCGGCGGCCGGCGGCGCGGCCCTCGGCGCCTCCTGGCTGCTCACCGGCTGCTCCGGCGGCGCCGGATCCGGGGCGCCGACGGGCGCCGTGCCCGACGCCGCGCCCGCAGGACGGCCCGACCGCGGCGGCACCCTGCGCATCGCCAGGCCGCCCGCCTCCGAGGCCGAGACCCTGGACCCGGCGAGCGCGCTCTCCGCGTACGAATACCTCGGCGCCCTCTACAACCGGCTCGTCCGGGTCGGCCCCGACGGCCTGCTCGCCCCCGACCTCGCCGAGTCCTGGGAACCGGACGACCAGGCCCGTACCTGGACCTTCCGGCTCCGCCGCGGCCTCACCTTCCACGACGGCCGCGCCTTCACCTCCGCCGACGCCGCCTACACCCTGCGCCACATCCTCGACGCGGCGACCGCCTCACCGCAGGCTGCCGTCCTCGCCCCGCTCATCGACCCGAAGACGCTCCGCACCCCCGACGCACACACCCTCGTCGTCCCGCTGAAGACCCCGAACGCCGAGTTCCCCAGCCTGCTGACGCACTACAACTGCTATGTCATCCCCGACGGCAGCGCCCGCTCCATCGGCCGTACCGGCATCGGCACCGGCCCCTTCAAGCTGACGTCCTTCACCGCCGCCGGACCCGGCCGCGTCACCGCCCACACCGAGCACTGGGCCGGCCGGCCCGTCCTCGACGCCATCGAGTTCTACTCCGTCGCCGACATGCAGGCCCGCTCGAACGCCCTGCTCGCCGGGCAGGTCGACCTGCTCTCCCAGACCAATCTGGACTTCGCCACCGCCCGGGTCGTCGCCGCCTCCGACCGGGCCACCATCGCCCGCGTCAAGGACGCACAGTGGTACGTCCTGCCGATGCTCACCACCGAGAAGCCCTTCACCGACGTCCGCGTCCGCCAGGCGATGAAGCTCGCCTACGACCCCGAGCACGTCCTCAAGGTCGCCCTCCAGGGCGCCGGCACCCTCGGCTGGGACAACCCCGTACCGCCCAGCGACCCCAACCATCTCGCCGACCACCCCGTCCACGACCCGGAGAAGGCCCGGCATCTCCTCAAGAAGGCGGGCCAGGAACGGCTGGCGGTCGACCTCTACACCTCGTCCTACGACCCGATCTTCACGCCCATGGCCCTCGCCTACCAGGAGTCGGCCCAGCGGGCCGGCATCCGGATCAGGGTCAAGACCGCGTCGGCGGACTCGTACTACACCCAGATCTGGATGAAGAAGCCGCTCATGGCCACCTACTGGTTCACCGGCCGCCCCGTCGACCAACTCCTCAACCAGGTCTTCCGCAGCGGCTCCGGCTACAACGAGACCGCCTGGTCGGACAAGGGGTTCGACGCGCTGCTCGACCGGGCCAGGCGCGAGACCGACGACGCGCGCAGGCGTGAGCTGTACGGCGAGGCCCAGACCTTCGTCATCGACAAGGGCGGGGCGATGACCCCGATGTTCGCGGACCGGCTCGTCGGCATCTCCCGCGCCGTGCGCGGCTACGCCGAGCACGGCTTCGAGTTCGACTACCTCGGCATCGGCCTGAAGGGAGCCTGAGACCACCGTGTTCACCTTCGTGGCCCGCCGCGTCGTCACCGCGATCGGCACCCTCCTGCTCTCCTCCGTCCTCGTCTTCCTCGCCGTCCAGGCGCTGCCCGGCGATGTCGCCACCCAGGTTCTCGGCAAGGACGCCACCCCCTCCGCCGTCGCCGCGCTGCGCGACAAGCTCCATCTCGACCAGCCCGCCTGGGAGCGCTACTTCGCGTGGGTCAAGGGCGCCGTACAGGGCGACTTCGGCACCTCGCTCGTCTCCGGCAAGGCCGTGGGCGGCGAGGTCGCGCAGTACCTCGGCAACTCCCTGCTGATCGCCGCCGTCACCGTCCTGTTCGCCGTCACCGGCTCCCTCGTCCTCGGCGTCGTCGCCGGGTACTACCGCGACCGCTGGCCCGACCACCTCATCTCCACGGTCAGCCTGGTCGGGATGAGCGTCCCCGAGTTCGTCGTGGCGACCGTCCTCGTCCTCGCCTTCTCCGTCGCCCTCCCGCTCTTCCCCGCGGTCGTGCTCTACGGGCCCGGCGCCACCACCGGACAACTGCTGCCCGCGGTCTGGCTGCCCGCCGTCTCGCTCGCCGTGGTGATGGCCGCGTACATCGTGCGTATGGCCCGCACCTCCGTGATCGACGTGATGGCGAGCGAGTACGTCACCACCGCCCGCCTCAAGGGCCTCTCCTCCTGGCGCGTGGTCACCCGGCACGCCCTTCCCGGCGCCCTGCTGCCCACGCTCCATGTGATCGCCCTCAACGTGGCCTGGCTGATCGGCGGTGTCGCCGTCGTCGAGAACGTCTTCAACTACCCGGGCATCGGCAAGCTGATGCTCTCCTCCGTGCAGAACCGCGACCTGCCCGTCCTCCAGGCCATCGCCCTCATCAGCGCGGTCGGGTACGTCCTGTGCAACCTCGCCGCCGACCTCGGCGCGATGGCCCTGAACCCCAAGCTCCGTACCCGCGGCGGGCGGACTCGATGAGCTCGATGAGTGAGGACCCGATGAGTTCCGTGAGTTCCCCGAGTTCCGCGCGGCCACCCGTGACGGCGGGCGCGCCGCCCGTACGCCCGGGCTTCGCGGCCCGCGCCTGGCGGACCGTACGCTCCTCCCGCGCCGCCTCCCTCGGCCTCGCCGTCGTCGCCGTCCATGTGGCCGTCGCCCTGCTCGCCCCGCTCCTCACCCCGTACGCGCCCACCGTGGGCGACTCCTCGCGCGCCCTGCTCGGACCGGGCGCGGACCACTGGGCCGGCACCGACCAGTACGGGCGCGACGTCCTCACCCGCGTGCTGTACGGCGGGCGGTACGCGCTCGGCGTCTCCGTCGCCGCGACCCTGCTGACCGTCGCCCTCGGCACCGTCCTCGGCTGCGCCACGGCCCTGCGCGGCGGCCGGCTCGACGACGCGCTGATGCGGGTGCTGGACGCCGTGCTCTCCGTCCCGTCGATCCTCGCCCTGCTCGTCATCGTCACCGCGCTCGGCTCGGGCCCGGGCGTCATCGTGCTGGCCGTCGCCGTCGTCCACGTACCGCAGGTGGTACGGGTCGTGCGCGGCGCGGCCCTCGCCGTCGTCCCCGCGGACTACGTCACCGCCGCGCGCGCCCGAGGCGAGTCGACCTGGTCGATCCTGCGCCGCGAGGTGCTGCCCAACATCACCGACGTGGTGTGCGTCGAGTTCGCCATGCGCGCCTCCTGGGTCGTGCTGCTGATCAGCTCCCTGTCCTTCCTCGGCTTCGGCGCCAACCCGCCCACCCCCGACTGGGGGCTGATGGTCGCGGAGAACCGCACCGCCATCACCGTCGTACCGATGGCCAGCCTCGCCCCGATCATCGCCCTGGCCACCCTCGTGGTCGGGCTCAACCTCGCCGCCGACGGCCTGTCCAAGGCGTGGGGCGTCGACCGGATCCGGGAGGGTTCCTGATGACCACGCACGCGACCGGCGGCGCCGCCGCCCGTACGACCGACCGGGGCGCCGCGCTGGTCTCGGTGACCGGCCTCCATGTCGCCTACCGCTCCGGCGGAGCCGACGTGCCTGTCGTCCGCGATGTCACCCTCGACGTCCTGCCCGGCCGGACCCTCGCCCTGGTCGGCGAGTCCGGCAGCGGCAAGTCCACCGTCGCCGCCACGCTCCTGGGCCACCTGCGCCACGGGTCCCGGATCACCGCGGGCACCGTACGCGTCGACGGACAGGACGTCTTCGCGCTGCCGCCCCGGGAACTGCGCCGGCTGCGCGGCGGTACGGTCGCGATGGTCGCCCAGAACGCGGGCCACGCGCTCACCCCCTCCATGCGCGTCGGCCGGCAGATCGCCGAGGCGCTGCGCGACGAGGACGCCGCCCGCCACTCGGTGGCGGACCTCCTCGAACAGGTCCGGCTGCCGCGCCCCGCCGAGATCGCCCGCCGCTATCCGCACGAACTCTCCGGCGGACAGCAGCAGCGCGTCGCCATCGCCATGGCCATCGCCGCCCGGCCCCGGGTCCTGGTCCTGGACGAACCGACGACCGGCCTGGACGTCGTCACCCAGCGCGGTGTCCTCGACCTGATCGGCGCCCTGCGCGACGAACTCGGCCTCGCCGCCGTCCTGGTCAGCCACGACCTCGGCGTGGTCGCGCACATGGCCGACCAGGTCACCGTGTTGCGCGCGGGCCGCGTCGTGGAGAGCGCGCCCACGCGCCGGCTCTTCGGCGAGCCCGCCGAGCCGTACACGCGTAGGCTGCTCGCCGCCGTCCCGCGCCTCGCGGACGACGGCCTCGCGCTGGTCGGCGAGGACGGCACCCGCGAGATCCGCCCCCGGGCCGTGCTGCCCGACGACGCCCCCGAGGCCGTCGCCGTACGGGACGTCACCATCGACTACGGGGCCGCCCGCGCCGTCCACGGCGTCTCGTTCCGGGTACGGCGCGGCGAGATCGTGGCGCTCGTCGGGGAGTCCGGCAGCGGCAAGTCCACGCTCGCGTGGTCGCTGGCCGGGCTGCGCGCCCCGTCCGGCGGCACGATGACGGCGGCCGGCGGCCAGGGTGAGGGCGGGCCCGGTGACGGAGGCCACGGCGACGGACGCCACGGCGACGGGGATCTCACCGCGCCGTCCCGCAAGCGCCCCCGCGACCTGCGCCGCACGATCCAGCTCGTCTTCCAGAACGCCGACACCTCGCTCAACCCCCGCCGCTCGGTGGGCGACGCGGTACGCCGCCCGCTGCGCGTCTTCGGTACGGCGACCTCCCGCGCCGACGCGGCGGTACGGGCCCGCCGCCTCATCGCCGACGTACACCTCCCCCCGGAGTTCGCCGACCGGCTGCCCGCGCAGCTCTCCGGCGGCCAGCGGCAGCGGATCGGCATCGCACGGGCGCTGGCGGGCGAGCCCGACGTGCTCATCGCGGACGAGATCACCACCGCGCTCGACGTCTCCGTCCAGGCCGAGGTCCTGCGGCTCCTGGACGACCTGCGCAGGGAGCGCCGGCTGGCCTGTCTCTTCATCAGCCACGACCTGGCGGTGGTCCGCGGCATCGCGGACCGGGTCCTGGTGCTGCGGCACGGCGTGGTGGTGGAGGAGGGCCCCACGGACGCGGTGTTCACGGCGCCGGCCCACCCGTACACGCGCCGGCTCATGGCCGCCGCGCTGGAGCCCGATCCGGAGGCGGAGCGGGTGGAGGTGCCGCAGGAGGAGTGGCAGGACGCGGCGTCCGGGGACGACGTCTGGACGGAGATCACCAGCCGCCACCGCATCCGCCGCTGGCGCCCGGCGGGCGCCTGACCCCGGGGTCAGGCCCCGGGGCCCGGTCCTCACAGCCAGAGAGACAAGAGGTAAAAACACCCATGCGGTACCGCGAGACGTACGACCGGCGGATCCACTCCGAGGACGTCTGGATCCCCACCCGGGACGGCACCCGGCTGCACGCCCGGATCTGGCGGCCCGTGGACGCGGCGGCCGATCCCGTACCCGCCCTGCTGGAGTACCTGCCGTACCGCAAGAGCGACTGGACCGCGCCCCGGGACGCCCAGCGCCACCCCTGGTACGCCGGGCACGGCTACGCGTCCGTACGCGTCGATCTGCGCGGCAGCGGGGACTCCGAGGGCGTCATGCTCGACGAGTACACCGAGACCGAGCTGGCCGACGGCGTCGATGTCGTCAACTGGCTGGCCGCGCAGGACTGGTGCACCGGCAAGGTCGGCATGTTCGGGATCTCCTGGGGCGGTTTCAACTCCCTCCAGATCGCCGCCCTGCGCCCCGAACCGCTCAAGGCGATCGTCACCGTCTGCTCCACCGACGACCGCTACGACAACGACGTCCACTACATGGGCGGCGCCGTCCTCGGGATCGACATGCTCGCCTGGGCCGGCACGATGCTCGCGTTCACCGCCCGGCCGCCGGACCCCGCGCACGTCGGCGCGGACCGCTGGCTGCCCCTGTGGCGCGAACGGCTCGACGCGATCACCCCGTACCTCCACACCTGGCTGGACCACCAGGAGCGGGACGACTACTGGCGTCACGGCAGCGTCTGCGAGGACTACTCCGCCATCGACGCCGCCGTCCTCGCGGTCGGCGGCTGGGCCGATCCGTACCGGGACACCGTGCTGCGGCTCGTCGAGCGGCTGGACGCGCCCGTACGCGGGCTCATCGGCCCCTGGTCGCACCAGTACCCCGACCGGGGCCTGCCGCCGGGACCGGCGATCGGCTTCCTCCAGGAGACGCTGCGCTGGTGGGACCAGCACCTCAAGGGCGCCGACACCGGGGTCATGGCCGAGCCCGCCCTGCGCGCCTGGATCAACGACCCCGTCCCGCCCGCCACCTCGTACGCGACGATGCCGGGCCGCTGGGTCGGCGACGACTCCTGGCCGTCACCCGCCGTCACCTGGGAGGAACGCCCCCTCGGCGACGCCGGGGCGGGCCCCGTGACCGTGCGCTCGCCGCACCACACCGGGCTCGACGCGGGCCGCTTCTTCCCCTTCGGCAACCCCACCGACCTGCCGCCCGACCAGCGGGAGGAGGACGGCCGCTCCGTCTGCTTCGACTCCCCGCCGCTGACCGCGCGGACCGAGATCCTCGGCCGGCCCCGGGTCCGGCTGCGGCTCGACTCCGCCACCCCGCGCGCCCATGTCATCGCCCGGGTCTGCGATGTCGCCCCCGACGGCTCGTCCACCCTCGTCACCCGGGGCGTGCTCAACCTGCTCTCCCGCCACGGCCGGGACCGGGCGGACGCGTGGGTGCCCGGCACCTTCGAGGACGTGGAGTTCGAACTGAACGCCACCGGCTACGCCTTCCCGCCGGGCCACCGCGTCCGCGTCGCCGTCTCCGACACGTACTGGCCGTGGGTCTGGCCGCACGGCGAGCGCGGGGCGCTGACCGTGCTCCCCGGCGAGAGCTCCGTCCTGCTGCCCGTACGGGATCCGGCGTACGACGCGGGCCGCGCCCCGGTCCGCTTCGAGGAGCCGGAGCAGGCCGTGCCGCTCGCGGTGACCGTGGACGCTCCGGACCCGGCCGCCCCGCCGCGCCCGGAGCGGGTCGTACGGCACGATGTCGCCACCGGCGAGTGGACCCTGGAGGTCGACCCGAACTACGGCGGGTCCAGGACCTACCCGGACGGTCTGCGGTACGAGGAGAGCGCCCGCGAGGTCTACCGTATCCGCGCGGACGATCCCCTGTCGGCCGTGGCGGCCTCCCGGTGGACGATCCGGCTGCGGCGCCCGGACGGCTGGGACGCTTACCTCACGACCAGTACGGAACTACGCGCCACGGCAACGGAGTTCATCATGGACAGCACCCTCGTAGCGCGGGCGAACGGAGAGACAGTGGCCGAGCGGTCATGGCACAGGACCACCCCCAGGACATCCGGATGACGGGCAGAACGCCACGGCGGGCCGTCGCCGCCGCCAGCCGGACCCGTCAGCCGACCGAGGTACGCCGCCGCCTCATCGCGGAGGCGGCGGTGCCGCTCATCGCGGAGCGCGGTTCGGCGGCCGTCGGGGTACGGGACGTAGCGGCGGCGGCCGGGGTGTCGGTCGGCACGGTGACGTACCACTTCGAGAGCGTGCAGGAAGTGCTCTCCGCGGCGATGGTGCTGCACATCGAGCGCTACTACGCCGCGCTCAGCGCCTCCGCGGACCAGGCCACCCGGGCGGCGCAGGGGCTGCGGCTGCTGATCGACGCGCTCTTCACCGACCACACCGACCGGCACTGGCGCATGTGGTTCGACTACTGGAACGCGGGCGAACGGGACCAGGCGTTCGCGCGCGGCCAGGCGGCGCGGTACGAGAGCTGGCACGGCGAGATCCGCGCGCTGGTCGAACGCGGCCGGGACGAGGGGGACTTCACCTGCGAGGACCCGGCCGACTTCGCCGTGCGCTTCGCCGCGCTCGCCGACGGACTCGCGCTCCAGCGGCTGCGCCAGTCCCCGCCGCTCACCACACCGGACGCGCGCCGCCATCTCTACCGGCTGGTCGAGGTGGAGCTGGAGCGGGGGGCCTGACACCGCGGCCGTGGTGGCGGTCGGGCCGGGGGCTCAGAGCGCGGGTTCCGCCGCGGCCTCGGCCACCGGCTCGGACTTCCGCGCCCGGTACGCCATCCACGCGGCGACCAGCGCGCCCGACACGTTGTGCCACACCGAGAACACGGCGGCGGGCAGCGCGGCCAGCGGGCTGAAGTGCGCGGTCGCCAGCGAGGCGGCGAGGCCGGAGTTCTGCATGCCGACCTCGAAGGCCATGGCCCGGCTCGCGGGCGGGCCGAGCCTGGCCAGCTTGCCCGCGCCGTATCCGAGCGCCAGCCCGAGGCCGTTGTGCAGGACGACGGCGACGAACACCAGCAGGGCCGCGGACTTGATCGCGGCGGAGCTGCCCGCCACCACGACCGCGACGATCACGGCGATCGTCGCCGCCGACAGCCAGGGCAGCGCCCCCAGCACCCGGTCGACGTACCGCCCCGCCAGCAGCCGGACCGCCAGCCCCGCGAGGACCGGCAGCAGCACGGTCTTCAGGATGTCGGTGACCATCGAGCCCGCGTCGACCGGCAGGAACTCGCCCGCCAGCAGCAGCGTCAGCGGCGGGGTCACCAGCGGCGCCAGCACCGTCGAGACGGTGGCGACCGAGACCGAGAGTGCCACGTCGCCCCGCGCGAGATACGTCACCACGTTGGACGCGGTACCGCTCGGCGCACAGCCGACCAGGATCACGCCCGCCGCCAACTGGGGCGGCAGATCGAGGGCGTTGGCGATCAGCCAGCCGAGCCCCGGCATGATCACGTAGTGCGCGACCAGGCCGAGCCCGACCGCCCACGGCCGCCTGGCCACCCCTTCGAAGTCCTTCGGCGTCATGGTCAGCCCCATGGCGAACATGACGACGCCCAGCAGGTACGGCACCGATACCGACCAGCCCGCGAAGGTGCCCGGGGTCAGCAGCCCCAGGGCGCCCGCGGCGAGCACGAGGACGGGGAAGACGGTGACCGCGCGCCGCGCCGCCCGGTCGGTGGCGTCGGCGGGGGTGACCGGCGTGGCCGGGGCGGCCGGGGTCACGGGGGTGGTCTCGGTGGGGGAGTCTTGTTCGGATCGCACGGCGCGATGCAACGCCTCGGCGCCGCCCCGCGCAACACCGTCTCGCCATGTGGTCAGGAGTGACCACGGAGCGGGACGGTATCGGGGGTGCCGGACGGTCCGTACCAGCGGTCGGGCAGCGGTCAGGTGTACTGGTTGGCTGGCTCCCAGGGCTGGGTCAGGGGGGCGGTGTGGTGCCAGTGGCTGACGATGCCGTTCCAGTCGGTCTGGGTCGCCATGGAGCTGTCCCACGAGGGGGTGTGGGTCGAGATCTGCTGCCAGGTGATGTCGTCGTTGCTCCGCGGATAGGGCACCGCGTGCCCCGGGGCCGCGCCGGGGGTGTGGCCGCCCAGCTCCGTCTGGGTGACGGCGTCGAGACGCCGGTGCCGGCCGGCCCGGTCCTCGTGCGGCGTGGGCTGGTTGAGCCGGCCCTCGGCGGAGAGCCGCTGGGCCCGGGTGACGAGATGGGCCAGTTCGAGGCCGAACTCCGAGGCCAGTGCGGTCAGATCGAGCCCGGTGTGCCAGCCGCCCACCAGGACCGCGTCCAGCGCGGCCGACCAGGCGGAGTCCGTGACCGGCACGGTGGCGGTCGGGGTGTGCGCGGAGAGCGGGGTCTGGGCGGGCTGCGGCGGGACCGTCTGGTCGGCGCCCGGGTACTCCGTCGGGTGCGAGCCGAACCCGGTGGCCGAGGACCCGGCCGGGGGCTCGGCGGGCGCGGGACCCGCCGTCTGGTGGTCGTCGGGCGACACGGTGAGGAGGTGCTTGGCGACGGTGCGGGCGTCGTCCTTGCCGACGGTGCGCCGGGCGATCCGTACCTCGCGCTCGTTGAGTCCGAGGAGGTTCGCGACGGCGCAGTCGCTCCCGACGGTCACGGCGAACGCCGCGAGCATCCGGGTCCGCCCGGCCTGCGCCTCGTCGAGAATGCCCTGGGCTTCCCGGACCTGGTCGTCACTGCCGCAGAATGCCGCCGCCAGCACGGAGTGACGCTCCCACAACTCTCTGGGTTCCATGACGTGATCAACGGTCATTGGCATCTTATGGGTCGATTTGCCGCTATAGATCACTACATCGAGTGGTGTTTGGTTCAACCACTTATCCCGGGCCGGTCCGGAGCCGAAAAGCGACCCCGGACCATCCCTTCCGTACGGCCTCGGTCGGGTCAGGCGAAGGCGCCGCTGTACGCGTTCAGGGCGGGCTGGCCGCCCAGATGGGCGTAGAGCACCGTCGAGTCCTTGCCGATCTCGCCCGTACGGATCAGATCCATCAGCCCGGCCATGGACTTGCCCTCGTACACCGGGTCGATGATCATCCCCTCCAGGCTTCCGGTGAGCCGGATGGCGTCCATCGTGGACTCGACGGGGACGCCGTAGTGGTCGCCCGCCCAGCCTTCCAGCACGCTGATCTCCTCGTCGCGCAGCTCGCGCCCGAGACCGATCAGCTCCGCCGTGTGGCGGGCGATCCGCTCGACCTGGTCCCGGGTCTCCTCGATCCTGGCGGACGCGTCGATCCCGATGACCCGCCGGGGCCGGTCCTGCCCGGCGAACCCGGCGATCATCCCGGCGTGCGTGGAGCCCGTGACGCTGCACACGACGATCGTGTCGAAGAAGACGCCGTGCTCCGCCTCCTGGCGCTCCACCTCGTACGCCCAGTTGGCGAACCCGAGACCGCCGAGCCGGTGCTCCGAGGCGCCGGCCGGGATCGCGTACGGCGTACCGCCCTCGGCGCGGACCTCGTCCAGCGCCTGCTGCCAGGAGTCCTTGATGCCGATCCCGAAGCCCGCCGAGTCGAGCCGGACATCGGCTCCCATGATGCGGGAGAGCAGGATGTTGCCCACCTTGTCGTTCACGGGGTCGGGCCAGTCGACCCACTTCTCCTGGACGAGCCGGGCCTTCAGGCCGAGATGGGCGGCGACGGCCGCCACCTGGCGGGTGTGGTTGGACTGGTATCCGCCGATCGAGACCAGGGTGTCCGCGCCCTGCTCCAGGATGTCGGGGACGATGTACTCCAGCTTGCGGGTCTTGTTGCCGCCGTACGCGAGCCCGGAGTTGCAGTCCTCGCGTTTGGCCCAGACGGCCGCGCCGCCCAGATGGCCGCTCAGTCGCTCCAGCCTGTGGATCGGGCTCGGGCCGAAGAGCAGCGGATAGCGTGCGAAATCCTCGATGGCCACGGGGGTGTTCCTCTCGCTCGGACCGGGGTGGGGCGTGGGGTGGGTGTGCGGGACGTGCGGGGTGCGGGTGCCGTCGTACGGGGGTCGCTCAGCGGGCGAGGACCAGGCCGTGACCGCCGGACACGAACGGGGAGGCGGGGTCCTCGTCGGCGAGGGTCATCCAGGTCGTGTGCGCGACGGCCGCCGCGGTGGCCGCGTCCCCCGCCGCGCAGGCGTCGATCATCCGGTCGTGCAGGGCTACGGAGCCGAGGCCGGCCTCGGAGGAGAAGCGCACCCGTTCGATGCGGCGCAGCAGCGGCGTGTACTGGTCGAGCACGTCCGTGACGACGGTGTTGGACGCGGCCGTCACACAGATCCGGTGCAGGGCGTCGTCGGCCGCCAGCGCGCCCGTCACGTCGCCCCGCTCCAGCGCCGCCGCGAACGCCTCGTTCTCGGCCCGCATCGCCTCGATGTCCGCCGGGGCGAGTACGGGGACGGCGAGCCGTACGGCCAGCTCGTGCAGGGCCGCCACGACCGGCTGGGCGTCCTGGACGGCCGTGGCGTCGAGCGCGCTCACCCGGGTCGACCGGCCGGGCCTGCTGACCACCAGACCGCTGCGCTCCAGCCGCATCAGGGCCTCGCGGATCGGCGTACGGCTCACCCCGATCCACCGCTCCAGCTCGCTCTCCCTGAGCTGCTCGTCGGGCCGGAGCGTGCCGTCGACGATGGCGTCCCGCAGGGCGGTGAAGGCGCGGTCCCGCAGCAGGACCCGGGAGGTGAGCGAGGTATCGGGAATCGGCATGCAATATATTGCATGCGGCGACGGGGGGCGCTGTCAAGAGCGACGTGGTTCAGGACGGCCGCTGGTCCGTGCCCGGCTGTCCGTCCGGGGCCGTGGCGGGGGGCCAGACCCCGGGGGCGAGGACGCCCGCCACATAGGCGCGCGCGACCAGCGCCGCCCGGTTGCCGACGCCCCAGCGCCGGGAGAGCCGGCCCAGGTGGTACGTGACGCCGTCGACGGTCAGCCCGACCGCCCTCGCGACCTGTGCCGTCGTACAACCGCCCGCCACGAGCGCGAGGATCCGCGCCTCGGCCGCACTGGCCCCGCCGCCCCGTGCGTCCGGCGGGACGGGGTCCGGGCCGGCGGCGGCGCGTTCCCCGTGCGCCCGCAGCACCAGCAGCAGGACGGGCTCGGCGGCCGGGCTGTCGGCGAGCAGGTCGATCGTCAGCTCTCCGTACCGCTCCGCGCCCCCGGCGGCGGACCAGGACACCTCGACGGGATAGCGCGACCTGCGGCCGTGCCGTACCGCCTCCGCGACGGCGTGGAACTGGTCCGTGCCCGGCGTACGGAAGAGGGCCAGCGCGCTGAGCCCCCGCAGCCGGCCGGGCAGCTCGCCCCACTCCGCGGCCATCGCCGGATTGGCCATCAGCACGTCCCCGTTCGGGGAACACAGCGCGATCGGCACCGGAAGGCGGTCGAAGAGCAGAAAGGTCCGGTTGCGCCAGGCGACCGCGTCACCCTCCCACTCCATGGGCGCCTGTCCGTGCGACACCGCGCCGCCCTTTCTCACAGCCCGACGGCCGGAGCAACCCCGGCCCGTGATCCGACACTACATAAACATGTAGGGGCGGGGCGGTCCAACGCGGCCGGGCCGGGCCAGGGTTGAGGGAGCCGCCGAAGGCTCTCCGGCACCGGCCGGGAGCTCGCCCCACGTCAGCGGAAGGTGATCCCGCACATGACCGAGACCGTGCTCCCGACCAGGACCGCAGCCCCCGACAGCCCCGCGACCTCCGGCGGCTCCGGGGCCGCCGACCGTTCCGGGACCCCCGGAACACCGGAAACCCCCGCGACCGCCGCGGCCCCCGGGACTCTCGATCCCGCCCTCGACCCCGTTCCCGTCGACGATGTCTCGGAGAGCTTCGCGGGCACCCTCCCCGTCCATGTACAGATGGAACTGCTGCGCCGCCACGGCCCGCTCGTCGTGCAGCGCAGGTACGGGCGGGACCTCGTCATGGCGGGCGGCGTCGACGTCGTCACGGAGCTGGCCGACGAGCGGCGGTTCGCCAAGTACGTGGGGGCCGCGCTGGAGAACGTCAGGGAGTTCGCCGCCGACGGACTGTTCACGGCGTACAACGACGAGCCCAACTGGGCCAAGGCGCACGACATCCTGATGCCCGCCTTCTCCCTCGGCTCGATGCGCACCTACCACCCGGTGATGCTGAAGGTCGCCCACCGGGTGACCGGCGCCTGGGACCGGCACGCCGCCGCGGGAACCCCGGTCGACGTCGCCGACGACATGACCCGGATGACCCTCGACACCATAGGACTGAGCGGATTCGGCTTCGACTTCGGCTCGTTCGAGCGGGACGGCACGCACCCCTTCGTGGACGCCATGGTGCGCTGCCTGGACTGGTCCATGAACCGGCTGCTGCGCGCGCCCGACGCCGACCACAGCGCGGCGGACGCGGCGTTCCGCGCCGACGCCGCCCATCTCGCCTCGGTGGTCGACGAGGTCATCGCGGCGCGCACCGCCGCCGGGGGAGCCGACGGGCAGGAGGCACAAGGAGACCAGGAGGCACAAGGAGACCAGGAGGCCCAAGAGGCACAAGGGGCACAGGAGGCCCAGGATCTGCTGGGGCTGATGCTCACCGCGTCCCACCCCTCCGACGGCACCACCCTCTCCCTGGAGAACATCCGCAACCAGATCATCACCTTCCTGATCGCCGGTCACGAGACCACCTCGGGCGCGCTCTCCTTCGCCCTCTACCACCTGCTCAAGGACCCGACCGCGCTCCGCCTGGTCCAGCGCGAGGTGGACGAGCTGTGGGGGGACGCCCCCGACCCCGAGCCCACGTACGAGGACGTCGGCCGGCTCCGCTACACCCGCCAGGTCCTCAACGAGGCGCTGCGGCTGTGGCCCACGGCTCCCGGCTTCCAGCGGCAGGCGCGCGAGGACACCGTCCTCGCCGGACGGCTGCCGCTGCGTGCGGGGGAGGGCGTCCTCGTCGTCGTACCGATGCTGCACCGCGACCCCGCGGTGTGGGGCGACAACCCGGAGCTGTTCGACCCCGCCCGTTTCTCCCCGGAGGCCGAGGCGGCCCGTTCCCCGCACGCGTACAAGCCCTTCGGCATCGGTGAACGGGCCTGCATCGGGCGGCAGTTCGCCCTGCACGAGGCCACGATGCTGCTCGGGATGCTCGTGCACCGCTACCGGCTGATCGACCAGGACGACTACCGGCTCACCCTGAAGCAGTCACTGACCATCAAGCCCGACGGCTTCACCCTCACCCCCGTACGGCGCACCCCCGCCGACCGGGCGGCGGGCCGTGCGGCCCTGCCCGCCGGTTCCGCGGGCAGGGCCGGCACGAGCGGCGCCACGGGCGACGGCCAGGGCCCGGCGCGGGAGGCCGGACTTCCCGTACGGGTCCGGCAGGGCACCGGCGTGCTCCTGCTGCACGGCACCAACTACGGCACCTGCCGGGACTTCGCCGGACAGCTCGCCACCGTCGCCGACGGCCTCGGCTGCGCCACCGACGTCGCACCGCTCGACGCGCACACCGCCGCCCTCCCCACCGACCGGTCCGTCGTCATCGTCGCCGCCTCCTACAACGGACAGCCCACCGACGACGCGGCGGCCTTCCTCCGCTGGCTGGAGCAGGCGGAACCCGGCGCCGCCGAAGGGGTCCGCTACGCCGTCCTCGGTGTCGGCGACCGCAACTGGGCCGCCACCTACCAGCGCGTGCCCACGCTCATCGACGACCGGCTCGCCGCGCTCGGCGCGACCCGGCTCACGGCGCGCGCCGAGGCCGACGCCTCCGGCGATCTGACCGGGGCCGTCGACGCCTTCGGCGAGGCGCTGCGCACCGTACTCCTGGAGCACCACGGCGACCCCGAGGCCACCGGGAGCGCCGCGCGGACCGCCGCCGACGACGCCCCCGCCTACACCGTCACCGAGGTCACCGGCGGCCCCCTCGACTCCCTGACCACCCGCCACGGACTGGTCCCGATGACGGTCACGGAGACCGCGTCCCTCACGGATCCCGCCCATCCCCGGGTCAAGCGGTTCGTCCGGCTGGCCCTGCCCGACGGTGTCACCTACCGCACTGGGGACCATCTCACCGTCCTCCCCGCCAACGCCCCCGGCCCGGTCGCCCGCGCCGCCGCGCTGCTCGGCGCCGACCCCGGCACCGTCCTGAACATCGTCGCCAACCGCCCCGTGCGGGGCGGGATCACCGTCGACCGGCCGCTGACCGTACGGGAACTCCTCACCCGCCACGTCGAACTCCAGGACCGCCCCACCGCCGCACACCTGGCCACCCTGGCCGCGCTCAACCCGTGCCCGCCCGAGCGGGCGGCGCTGCGCGCGCTCGCGGACGACGAGGACGCGCGGGCCGCCGACCACCGCACCCTGCTCGACCTGATCGAGGACCACCCCGCCCTGCGCGAGACCCTCACCTGGCCGGTGCTGCTGGAACTGCTGCCACCGCTGCGGCCCCGCACCTACTCCCTCTCCTCCTCGCCGTCGACGAGCCCGCACCACGCCGACCTGATGGTCTCGCTCCTGGACGCCCCCGCCCGTTCGGGACGCGGCGGCCACCGCGGCGTCGGCTCCGGGTATCTCGCCTCGCTGCGGCCGGGGGAGACCGTGCTCGCCCGGGTCCAGCCGTGCCGGGAGGCGTTCCGTCTCCCGCACGACGGGACGACCCCGGTCATCATGATCGCCGCCGGTACCGGTCTCGCGCCCTTCCGCGGCGCCATCGCCGAGCGGCGCGCTCTCGCGGAAGGCGGCGCCCGACTCGCCCCCGCGCTCTGCTACTTCGGCTGCGACAGCCAGGACGCCGACTATCTGCACGCCGGCGAACTGCGTGCGGCGGAACGGGCCGGAGCGGTCAGCATGCGCCCCGCCTTCAGCCACACCCCGGTCGGCGGCCGGCGCTTCGTCCAGCACCGCATCGCGGACGAGGCGGACGAGGTGTGGGCCCTGCTGACCGCCGGCGCCCGTGTCCGGGTCTGCGGCGACGGATCCCGGATGGCGCCCGGCGTCCGGAACACCCTGCGTGAGCTGTACGTACGGCACACCCCCGGCGCCGACGAGAACGCGGCCCAGCAGTGGCTCCAGGAACTCACCGCCCAGGGCCGCTACGCCGAGGACGTCCACACCGGCTGACACCCCTCGCCGTGGGCCGGCCGGGTCAGTCCAGCAGGCTGCCCAGTCTGCCTTCCAGCAGCACCAGCAACTCGCCGAGCGAATCGGCGAGTTGGCTGTGGCTCCCGGCGTCGAGGCCGTCCAGCAGGGACGCGTCGTACGCCACCTGCTCGGGCAGCAGCCGGTCGAGCAGGCGGCGTCCCTCGTCCGTCAGGGAGAGATGGGTGACCCGGCGGTCCCGGTCGTCGAGGCGCCGGGCGATCAGTTCCCGGCCCTCCAACTGCCGCAGCCGCTTGGTGACGGCCGCGCCCGACGCGAAGGTCTCGCGGGCGATCCGGCCGGGGGTCAGCTCCCGGTCCGTTCTGCGCAGCGCCCCCAGGATGTCGAACTCCGGGCGGGTCAGCCCCTCCCGTCGCAGTGGGGCGTCGGCGGCCTGCTGGAGCAGTGCGGCACAGCGGTTGAGGCGTCCGATCACCGCCATCGGCGCGGTGTCCAGACCGGGCATCACCTGCTCCCACTGCCGCATCACCCCCGCGACGGCGTCCTCGGTGTTCTCGGCCACGCGCACACTCCTTCGTTCCGGTCGGGCCGATTCTGCCCTCAGGGTCCGGGCGCTCAGGACACCGGGACCCGTGGCGCGGCGTGGCGGACCAGCCGGGCCAGCGTACGGTGGCCCTCGCGTTCGGCCGCGGCGACCCGCTCGGCGGGCAGGGCGCGCTGCCACCACTCGCCCGAGGCGACCTCGAACGCCTCGCGCAGCTCGATGAGGGAGAGCGCGAGCCGGTCCCGGGCCCAGCCGGCCTCGTGGTCACGGTCCGGGCCGCCCGGACCGTTCCCGCGGTCCGGGCCTTCACCGTCGCCGAGATGGCGCAGCGCCGCGCTGCGCGCCTCCGTGACGTGTGCCAGCGCCTCGTCGATCCGGTCGGTGGCCCGGCGGTTGGTGACCAGCGCGCAGCAGGCCAGTGCCGCCGTCACGCCGACGACCGTGTCGATCAGCCGGTCGGCGATCAGTGTCCTGGCCGGAAGATGGCCGCCGAACTCCGTGAGCAGCAGCGCCATCGGGGTCACGCACACCGAACCCAGCCAGTAGTTGCGGGTGATGAGGGCCTCGGCGCCGACCTGGAGTGCCAGCGCGAGCAGCACCATGGCGAGCGGCCCGACCCGGATCAGCGGCAGCAGCGCGAAGAAGAGGACCAGCCCGAGCGCATTCCCGAGCACCCGCTGGAGGCCCCGCTGCCCGGAGAGCGTGGTGTTGGCCTGGTAGACGGAGGCCGCGGAGACCACCGCCCAGTACGGATGCCCGACCCCGGCGGCCAGCGAGACCCATCCGGCCAGGGTGCAGCCGACGGCCACCCGGACGCCGATCGGCAGCAGCGGGGAGCCGGGCCGCAGCCGCGTGAGAACTGCGCGTACCCCCGTGGCGCGGTCCGGTGCGGGACGGCGCGGCGCCTGCGGAACAGTGTGTTCCCTTTCCATGGCGGCCGTCGTCTCCGCCGTTGTCTCCGCTGCCGTCTCCGCTTCCACGGCGACCCCGGCCAGTCGGCGGGCCTCGTCGGGCGTCGGGCCGACCTCCGGCAGGGCGCCTCCGCGCCGTACCGCCCGGGCCAGCGCGGCGCACCGCTCGGCCTCGTGGACCGGGGTGTGGGTACGCCCCTCGTGCGTACACCCCTCGTGCGTACGCCCCTCGGAGGAGGGTGCGGCGAGCGCCGACTCCGCGTGCGCCAGCAGGCGTTCGAGCCGGTGGCGGGCGGCGCCGGCGCCCGGGATCAGGAAGAGCGTGTGCCAGGCGGAGTTGACCGCCCCGGCCGTGGCCTGACGTGCCGTCAGCTCAGCGTCCTGGCCGGCCGTGTCCTGGCGCCCCCGTGGCTCCGTCCCGTCCCGCCGGACCCGCCACAACGCCGCCGCCGACTCCAACGCCCGTGCCACGGCCACCCGTTCGGGGCCGTGTGGCCGTACCGGAGCGGGTGCCATGCAGACGAGCCAGGCCACGGCCCCGGCGGCGAGGGCCAGGGCGAGATGGAAGGGCACCTCCCCGAGCCGCTGGGGCACGAAGAACGCCGACGAGGAGATGAAGGTGAGGATCAGATTGCCCGGCGGCCCGATGCGTGTCGCGTCGCAGACCGTCTTGTGCGCGGCGGCGACCAGCGAGGCGCCCACCACCAGCAGGGCGGGGGAGGCGGTCAGCGAGGCGGCCGTCAGTGCGACCCCCAGGCTCGCGACCATGCCCAGCACCACCCACAGCAGGGTGCGGGCGCGGGCCGCGTACGGCAGCCCGTGCGCGTACAGGGCGCACATCGCCCCCGCCGACGTGTACAGGATGAGATCCAGCCGCCCCAGCGCCAGCAGGGTCAGATCGGGCACGGCGAGCGCCACCGCCGCGCTGAGCGCGGGCTTGTGCCAGGTGTCGACGGGACGCCGTAGCCGTACGGCGCTGGTGAGGTGCTTACCCATACGAAAAGATTAACAGGTGTTTTATATGTAAACGAATTTTCTGGGTGCGGCGACTGCTACACAAAAGCGTGGAAAGCGAGCAAACTGGGGTTGTTACGGCTCGATGCCGTACATCGCGGTCAGACTTGCACGAAAAGAAGGAGGCGAGTCGTATGGCCGACGTCTCACATTCGAGGGGCGACCTGTCCAGTCACCCCGATGTTCCCGAGATGCGCGCGAGGTACGCCCGCATGCTCGGCGGACGCGGTGCGGCGCTCCTGGACGGGCCGGTGTTCCTCGTCGGCCTGTTCTGCGCCCTGTCGCCCTGGATCATCCACTTCACCGGGAGCCAGCCGGCTCTCGCGACACACAACCTGATCATGGGGATCGCGATCGTCGTGATGGCGCTCGGCCTCACCCTCGCCCCGGTGCGGATGGCGGGGCTGAGCTGGGCCCTGTGCGCCATGGGTATCTGGCTGGTCATCGCTCCATGGATCGTCGGCAGCAGTCCTGACGCGGGCGTGATCTGGACCAACGTCGTCATCGGCGCGCTCACGTTCCTGTTCGGACTGGCGTGTGCCGGTACGGCGATGAGAGCCGCCCGGAAGGTGTGAACCACGCGGAGCGCGGCCGGCCCGTCCCGAGCGGGCGGGTCGCGCTCCGTTCCCGGCCCCGTTCCCGGTGGGTCCCGGGGGGTGGGATCATGGCGTGATGACGCTGATCGACCATGTGGACGCCCTGCTCGAATCCGCCGGCATGCCGCCCGTCGTCGCGGCCGGTGACCCGGTCCTGCGGCGCCCGGCGGCCCCGTACGACGGGCAGTTGGGGGACGAGCGGCTCGCGCGCCTGGTCCGGCTGATGCGCGCGACGATGCACGCCGCCCCCGGTGTCGGGCTCGCGGCGCCCCAGATCGGGATCCCGCTCAGACTCGCGGTCGTCGAGGACCCGGCCCAGGCGCCGGACGAGGTCCTCGCGGCCCGTGGCCGGGTCCCGCAGCCCTTCCGGGTGCTGGTCAACCCGTCGTACGAACCCGTCGGCGAGCAGCGCGCCGCCTTCTTCGAGGGGTGCCTCAGCGTCCCCGGCTGGCAGGCCGTCGTGGCCAGGCACCGGGCGGTCAGGCTCCGCGGCCAGGACGAACGGGGACAGGAGATCGACGAGGAGTTCTCGGGGTGGCCGGCCCGGATCGTCCAGCACGAGACGGACCATCTCGACGGAACGCTCTACATCGACCTGGCCGAGACCCGCTCCCTCTCCGCCACCCACCACCTCACCGAACGCTGGTCCCAGCCCACCCCCGCCCTCGCCGCCCGGGAGCTGGGCTTCCCCCTCCCCGCCGACTCCTAGGGCCTCTCGTTTGGATCTTGCTGGGCTCGCGTGCCCTGGCACCGCGCCTCGCGGCGTTGTCGTCGGTCATCCCCAAGGTCTCGGCTTCGCTCGACCAGGGGAGACCCCATCCGCTCCCGCGTCGCCTCCCTCCTCCGCCTTGCGATCCACGGCAACGGCGACATCAGCCGCTGACGCGGCGGGCGCTCCCTGACCCAGCCAGACCCAAACGAAAGACCCTAGGCCCGGTCCACGGGCCCTCGGGAGCCCCCGCGTGCCCCGTCTCGCTGTTCGGGAGGGGGCGCGGTGGCGGGCCCGGCTGAGGTACGGTGCGTGCCATGGGTACGCATTCTCAACTCCGTGCGGTGGAGTCGCGCCTCGGCGACGTCCACGGCGAGTGTGCGCCCCGCGGTCTCAGCTTTCTGCGCCGCCGCGGCCGGGTGGGTTCTCCCCCGGCGTTCCGCTGTCCCTGCCGCTGATCCGCGCCGGGGGCCGGTAGCCCCGTATCTCCACAGCCGCTGAGCCGTTACGGCCCGGCCGGCCTCGCCAGGCCCCACCCCGCGCGTGCCCCCTCGCACCACTCCGCCGTGCCGATCTGAGGAGCCCCGTGACCACCACCGCCGAACCCGCGGCAGCCGAACCCACCACCGCCGTACAGCCCCTGCTGCGCGACCACCGCATCCCCGCCGACGGCCTCTACGAAGGCCACCGGGAACTGCGCCGCCTCCCGGAGGGGTGGCCTGAGCGGCCGTACGAACTCTTCGGCCTCGTGCCGCAGGCACGCACCATCGGCGCCGAGATCCGCGGCCTCGACCTCTCCCGCCCGCTGTCGGCCGGCGTACGCGCCGAACTCGACCGCGCCCTGCTGGAGTGGAAGGTGCTCTTCTTCCGCGGCCAGCACCTCACCTCCGAGGCGCAGCGTGACTTCGCCCTGAACTGGGGCGAGTTGGAGACCAACCCGCTGCTCGCCACGGCCGGCGCGCCGGACGTCGTCCGGTTCGACCGCTCCGCCGTCCCGACCTTCGAGAACGTGTGGCACACCGATGTGACCTTCCGGGAGCGGCCCGCGCTCGGCGCCGTCCTGCAACTGCGCGAGGTGCCGCCGTCCGGCGGTGACACGATGTGGGCCGACATGGCCGCCGCGTACGACAACCTCCCGCAGGACGTGAAGGACCGGATCGACGGCGCCCGCGCCGTCCACGACTACATACCGGGCTTCTCCCGCTTCTACTCCGCCGAGCGGCTGGCCCCCTTCCAGGACGAGTTCCCGCCGGTCGAGCACCCGGTGGTGCGCCGCCACCCCGACACCGGCCGGCGGATGCTCTTCGTCAACGCGTCCTTCACCACCCGCGTCGTGGGGCTGGAGCGGGCGGAGAGCGACCGGCTGCTGCGGCTGCTGTTCCAGCAGGCCCATGTGCCCGAGTTCCAGGTGCGGTTCCGCTGGGAGGCGGGCGACATCGCCTTCTGGGACAACCGCGCCACCCAGCACTACGCGGTCAGCGACTACGCCCCGCACCGCCGGGTCGCCGAACGCGTCGCCATCGCGGGGGACCGGCCCTTCTGACCGGCCGCCGCGACCTGAGCGGATCCTCGGGCCCGTCCGCCGCGCCGGCCGGGCCCGAAGGCTTGGCGGATCACCCAGGACACCCAGGACATCCAGGACACCCAGGACCGCGCGAGATCCCTGTTCAGACTCTTGACAGTTCCGGTTCACGCGCATCAGGATGCCCGGGTGAACCTGTCAGACAGCCAGACAGCCGGGCGCGTGCCCAGAAGGATCAGCGCGATGGAAGCCGTGCTGAACCATCTCCGGAGCGCCATCGAGCGGAGCGAGTACGCGGTAGGGGAGAAGCTGCCCTCCGAGGCTGAGCTCTGCCGCCGTCTCGAAGTGAGCCGACCCGTGCTCCGCGAGGCCCTGCGGGCACTCCAGACGATGGGACTGACCGTCTCACGTACCGGAAGAGGCACCTTTGTCGTGTCCAACGGTCCGGTGGAGGATCCCACCTTCGGCGACTACTCGGCGAGCGACCTCCTGGAGGTACGCCGCCATGTGGAGATCCCGGTCGCCGGGTACGCGGCCACCCGCCGTACCGCCGAGGACCTCGACCACCTCACCCATCTGCTGGAGCGGATGGAACACGAGACCGACACCACCGCGTGGGTGGCGATGGACACCCTCTTCCACCTCTCCGTCGCCCAGGCGGCCCAGAACCCGGTCTTCCGCCGGGTCATAGAGGAGATCCGCGACGCGCTGGCCCGCCAGTCCGCGTTCCTCAACGAACTCGGCGGACGGCGCGAGCAGTCCAACCTGGAGCACCGGGCCATCGTCGAGGCCGTCGTCGAACAGTCCGAGAGCGACGCCATCGACGCCATGACCCACCACCTCGCACGGGTCGAGTCGACCCTGACCACCATTGTGCGGTCCCCCCACCGAGCGATCCCCCCCGAAGAAGGCGAAGAGCAGGCGTGAGCGAGCAGTCCCTTCAGACAGAGCAGCAGGCGTGTCAGCCGGAGAAACCGCCGGTCCCTCCGAGCGACCCGAGCGCCCATGTCGACGCCGGTGACGCCGGATACAGCAAGGCCCTGAAGTCCCGGCACATCAACATGATCGCCATCGGCGGGGCCATCGGTACCGGGCTCTTCCTCGGCGCCGGAGGCCGGCTCGCCGACGCGGGCCCCTCCCTCGCCGTCGCCTACGCGGTCTGCGGCCTCTTCGCCTTCCTCGTGGTGCGCGCCCTCGGCGAGCTGGTCCTGCACCGGCCGTCCTCCGGGGCGTTCGTCAGCTACGCCCGTGAGTTCATGGGCGAGAAGGGCGCCTTCGTCGCGGGCTGGATGTACTTCCTGAACTGGGCGACCACCGGGATCGCCGACATCACGGCGGTGGCGACGTACACCCACTACTGGGGCATGTTCTCCGACATACCGCAGTGGGTGCTCGCCCTGATCGCCCTCGCGGTCGTGCTGACCGTGAACCTCATATCCGTGAAGATCTTCGGCGAACTGGAGTTCTGGTTCGCGATCATCAAGGTCGGCGCGCTCATCGTCTTCATGCTCATCGGCATCTTCCTGCTGGTCACCCAGCATCCGGTCGACGGCCACACCCCCGGCCCCTCGCTGATCACCGGCAACGGCGGCCTCTTCCCGGCCGGGATGCTCCCGATGCTGCTGGTCATCCAGGGCGTCGTCTTCGCGTACGCCTCGGTCGAGCTGGTCGGTGTCACGGCGGGCGAGACCAAGGAGCCGGAGAAGATCATGCCCAAGGCGATCAACTCCATCATGTGGCGCGTGGCCCTCTTCTACGTCGGCTCGGTCGTGCTGCTGACGATGCTGCTGCCCTGGAACGCGTACTCCGCCGGTGAGAGCCCCTTCGTCACCGTGCTCTCCAACATCGGCATCCCCGCGGCGGGCGACGTGATGAACCTCGTCGTCCTCACCGCCGCGATGTCCAGCCTCAACTCCGGCCTCTACTCCACCGGACGCATCCTGCGCTCCATGTCGATGTCGGGATCCGCGCCGAAGTTCACCGGGGTGATGAGCCGCAGCCAGGTGCCGTACGGCGGCATCCTGCTCACCTCCGGCATCTGCGTGCTCGGTGTCGGCCTCAACTACGTCGTGCCCAGCAAGGCCTTCGAGATCGTCCTGAACTTCGCGGCGCTCGGCATCCTCTCCACCTGGTCCATGATCATGGTCTGCCACCTGCTCTTCTGGCGGAAGACCCAGGCCGGGCTGCTCTCCCGCCCGAGCTACCAGCTCCCCGGCTCCCCGTGGACCGAGATCATCACCCTGCTCTTCCTCGCCTCCGTGCTGGTCCTGATGTACGCGGACGGCGGTGCGGGCCGTACGACCGTGCTGTCCCTGCCGCTGATCGGCGCGGCCCTGGTCGGCGGCTGGTTCCTGGTACGGGGCCGGGTCGGGACCATCCGGGACGCGGCGGCCCACCAGCGCGCCGCCGCCCCCGGGACCTCCGGCACCAACGAGACGTCCGGCACCACCGGGACCTCCGGCACCACCGACCGCGACCAGAACACCGAGAGCTGACCCATGAGCGACCCCACCACGCCGCGCCGCACCCCGGGCGAGCCCCCCGCCGTCCGCGCACCGGGCCATGTCCCCCTCGCCCATGTCGTACGGGGAGGTGTCGTCGAGGGTGTCCACCACGGCTCGGTCGTCGTCCTGGCGGCCGACGGCAGCGTGGAGTTCCTGGCCGGGGACATCGAGGCCGCGTTCTACCCGCGCTCCGCGCTCAAGCCGCTCCAGGCGGTCGCCCTGCTGCGCGCCGGGCTGCCCCTCCCCGACGACGAGGCGCTGGCCCTCACCGCGGCCAGCCACTCCGGCGAGGAGGTCCACCTCGCCGTCGCCCGGCGCATCCTCGACTCCGCCGGGCTCACCGAGGACGACCTGGGCAACACCCCCGACCTGCCTTACGGCGCGGTGCAGCGCGACGCGTGGCTGCGCCGCGGCCTCGGGCCGAGCCGTCTCGCCCAGAACTGCTCGGGAAAGCACGCCTCCATGCTCAGGACGGCCCTGACCCGCCAGTGGCCGCTGACCGGCTATCTCGACCCGGGTCACCCGCTCCAGAAGGAGATCGCCCGGACCGTGGAGGACCTGACGGGGCAGCGCATCGCCCGGGTGACGGTCGACGGCTGCGGTGCCCCGCTCTTCTCCGTCTCCCTGCACGGGCTCACCCGGGCCGTCGCCCGGCTGGCGACCGCGGCCCCCGACACCGACGAGGGCCGGGTCGCGCACGCCATGCGCGCCCACCCGGAGCTGGTCTCCGGCACCGGCCGGGACGTGGCCGCGCTGATGCGGGCCGTGCCGGGGCTGCTCGCCAAGGACGGTTTCGAAGGCGTCCAGGTCGCGGCGCTCCCGGACGGCCGGGCCGTCGGCGTGAAGATCGCCGACGGCGCGGACCGCGCCAGGATGCCGGTGACCGCCGCGGCCCTCGCCCTGTGCGGGGTCGACCCCGATGTCCTCGCCGCGTTCGCCCGTACCCCTGTGATCGGCGGCGGCCAGGAGGTGGGGAGCCTGCGGGCGGCGGGCGCGCTGGCTCCCGTGACGACCCGTTGAGCCCGCCTCCTCAGCGGCCCCGGGCCGCGCAGGCCCTGTCCGGCCGACCGCCTCCCACCCTCACGAAGGAAGCCCGCCCCATGAATGCCGGCCACCGCTCCGAACACGATCTGCTCGGCGACCGTGACATCCCCGCCGACGCGTACTGGGGTGTGCACACGCTGCGCGCCTCGGAGAACTTCCCCATCACCGGTACGGCCATCTCCGCCTACCCGCACCTCATCGACGCGCTCGCCGCCGTGAAGGAGGCCGCGGCCCGCGCCAACGAGGACCTCGGGCTGCTCGCGGGGGAGAAGGCCGCGGCCATCGCCGCCGCCTGCCGGGAGATACGGGAGGAGGGCAGGCTGCACGACCAGTTCGTCGTGGACGTCATCCAGGGCGGCGCCGGCACCTCGACCAACATGAACGCCAACGAGGTGATCGCCAACCGGGCGCTGGAACTCCTGGGCCATGCCAAGGGCGACTACGCGCATCTGCACCCCAACGAGGACGTCAACCTCAGCCAGTCCACGAACGACGTCTACCCGACCGCCGTCAATGTGGCCACCATCATCGCCGTACACGAACTGCTCGACGCGATGACGGTCCTGCGCGAGGCGTTCGCCGCCAAGGCCGAGGAGTTCCACGACATCCTCAAGATGGGGCGCACCCAGCTCCAGGACGCCGTGCCCATGACGCTGGGCCAGGAGTTCTCCGCGTACGCGGTGATGCTGGAGGAGGACCAGAGCCGGCTGGCCGAGGCCGTCCTCCTCATCCATGAGATCAACCTCGGCGCCACCGCCATCGGCACCGGCCTCAACGCCCCCGCCGGCTACGCGGAGGCCGCCCGCCGCCATCTCGCCGACCTCACCGGGCTGCCGCTGGTCACCGCGGCCAACCTCGTGGAGGCGACCCAGGACTGCGGCGCGTTCGTCCATCTCTCCGGGGTGCTCAAGCGCATCGCAGTGAAGCTCTCCAAGAGCTGCAACGACCTGCGGCTGCTCTCCTCGGGCCCGCGCGCGGGCTTCGCGGAGATCAACCTGCCGCCGGTCCAGGCGGGCTCCAGCATCATGCCCGGCAAGGTCAACCCGGTGATCCCCGAGGTCGTCAACCAGGTCGCCTTCGAGGTGATCGGCAACGACGTCACCATCACCATGGCCGCCGAGGCGGGACAGCTCCAGCTCAACGCCTTCGAGCCGATCATCCTGCACTCCCTCTCGGAGAGCATCACCCATCTGCGGGCCGCCTGCGTCACCCTCGCCGAGCGCTGTGTCTCCGGCATCACCGCCAACGTCGAGACGCTGCGCGCGACCGTGGAGAACTCCATCGGGCTCGTCACCGCGCTCAACCCGCACATCGGCTACACCGCAGCGACCGAGATCGCCAAGGAGGCGCTGGCCACCGGCCGGGGCGTCGCCGAACTCGTCCTGGAGCGCGGCCTGCTCCCGGCCGACCGGCTCGCGGCGCTGCTGCGCCCCGAGGTGATCGCGGGTACGGGGCCCCGCCCCGTCTCCTCGTAGCGCGGGGCGCCGGGCACGATCCGCGGGGCGCGCCGGTCCGTACGTATCTCAGTGGTACGGGACCGGCGCGCCCGTACGGTGGGGTCGCGCGCCCGGTTCAGACGGACTGCACGCCCGGTCGGCCCGCCTCGGTGACGAAGGACATCCGGGTCGACACGGGGGCGCCGGGGGTGGTGACGTACGGCAGGACCCGGAAGTCGGCGCGGCAGGACTGCGGGGTGAGGGAGCAGCGGACGTAGCCGCGCTGGTAGTTGGTGAACTTGATGTGCTCGTTGGCGGCCAGCAGGTTCGCCCCCGACGGGTCGAGGTCCATGCCGTCCATCTTGGTCGAGATGGACGTGCCGACGAACTCGACCCCGATGGTGGGGGAGTCCGGGTCGTCGAAGTCCCGCTTGAGGTCGGCCGCGAGATGCCGGTGCATGTCACCGGTGAGGACGACGGGGTTGGACACGTTCCGGCGGTCGATCTCCTTGAAGAGCCGTTCGCGCGAGGCGACATAGCCGTCCCAGAAGTCCATCACGAAGGACTGTCCCGGGCCGGGGTCGGTGTCCACCTGGTTCATCGCGATCTGCTGGGGGATCAGGTTCCACTTCGCGTCGGAGCGTCCCAGGCCGCGGTAGAGCCAACGTTCCTGCTCGGCGCCGAGGATGGTGCGGTCGGGTTCGAGCCGCTCCTCGCAGCCGGTCTTGGTGCCGTCGCCGCACGGCTGGTCGTCGCGGTACAGCCGGGTGTCGAGGATATGGAACGTCGCCATCCGCCCGTAGCGCAGACTGCGGTACATCCGGGCGTCGAAGCCGCTCGGCTGCTGCGGCAACCGCAGCGGAAGGTGCTCGTAGTACGCCTGGAACGCCGCCGAGGCGCGTTCGCGGAAGACCGCCGGGTCCACGTCCGGGTGCTTGGAGCGGTCGGCGGCCCAGTTGTCCTCGACCTCGTGGTCGTCCCAGACGACGGCGAACGGGTGGGCCTGGTGGGCGGCGATCAGGTCACTGTCGAAGCGGTGCAGCGCGTGCCGGTTGCGGTACTGCGTCAGGTCCATCGGCTCGGGGCGCAGCTCGGCGGCGACGGGGGTCTTGCGTACGCCGCCCATCGCGTCGATGGGGTTCTCGTAGATGTAGTCGCCGAGATGCAGGATCAGATCGACGTCCTCTTCGGCGAGATGCCGGTAGGCGGTGTAGAACCCCTCGAACCACGCCTGGCAGGAGACGAACGCGAAGTTCAGCGAGCGGGGGTCGCTGGTCGGCGAGGGGGCGGTGCGGGAGCGGCCCACGGGGCTGAGCACCCCGCCGGCGAGGAAGCGGTAGAAGTACTGCCGGCCCGGCTTGAGCCCGCTGACCTCGACATGGACGGAGTGGGCGAGTTCGGCCACCGCCCGGGTCCACCCCCGGCGTACGACTCGCCGGAAGCGCTGGTCCTCCGCGACCTCCCACTGGACCTTGACCGCGCGCGGGTCCATGCCGCCGGTGCCGTCGGGGGCGAGCGGGTGCGGCGCGAGCCGGGTCCACAGGACGAAGCCGTCCGGCCAGGGGTCGCCGGACGCGACGCCGAGGGTGAAGGGGTCCTCGTGGAGGCGGCGTTCGGCGGCGCCCGCCCGGCCCGCCGACAGATTGCCCGCGGCGACCGCCAGTGCGACCGTTCCGGTGGCGCCGAGCATCGCCCGTCTCCCGAAGCCTGAGGCTGTGCTGATCCCACTGTTCATACGCATGAATCCTGGTCCGTTCGTCGTGCGCGATCCCCGCGTGACCCGAGGCGGAAATGACGCGTGATTTAACGTCCGTTCATGTTGTAATCACACGGTGAATATCACACGTATTCACCCGTCACAAGACCACCCGCCGCCAGGTCGACAACGCCTGTCGCAGGCGACTGTACGGCGGCGTCGGGGCGAAGACCGGTCGCGCCATGGGGTGTCCAATCAGCACCTGTGTAACACCCTTGACACTCCTCGCGGGCGGCTCATAGTGTCCACGCCACAGAATTCACGTTAGATTTCACATGGAGACGTGTCGTCTTCACGCCGGGTGGGTGGTGAACGACGGCGTAGGAACGATGGTGATGCGCCGTTAGCCCGGCGCGCAGGAAGGACGTGTCCGTGTCCGGTCCCTCCGCAGCGGGGCACTTGCGCCCCTACGGTCTGCGCTGCGACCACCGCGTCACCCCGCTGGGAATCGACGAGGCGCAGCCCCTGCTCTCCTGGCGGCTCGCCTCCGACCGGCGGGGCGACGACCCCGTCGCCCACCGGGTACGGGTGGCACGGCGGCCGGAGGACCTCGCCGCGGGCGGCACGGGAGGCATTGGCGGCACGGGAGGCACTGGCGGCTCGGGCGCCTCGGGCGGCGAACCCCTCTGGGACAGCGGGCCGCTGACGGACCCGCACGCGATCGGCGTCCGCTACACCGGGCCCGCCCTGGAGCCCCGTACGCGCTACCACTGGCAGGTCACCGTCCACCCGGCCGGCGCGGCGGAACCCGCCGAGGCCGGCTCCTGGTTCGAGACCGGCCTCACCATGGCGCCGTCCGACGCCCTGTCGGCCGACCCGCCCGACGGCGGCGGCTGGCGCGCCGCGTGGATCACCCACGACCCGGACCCGATCGGCGTGATGGACGCGCCGACCGAGGGCGAGGCGGCCCTCGACCACCACGGACTCGCCCCCTGCCCCGTCCTGCGACGCGCCTTCCCCGGCACCCCCACCCCCGTCACCCGCGCCCGGCTGTACGTGAGCGCGCGCGGGCTGTACGAGATCCGCCTCAACGGAACCCGGGTCGGCGACGCGGAACTCGCCCCCGGCTGGACCGACTACCACCACCGCGTCCAGTACCAGACGTACGACGTGACGGAGCTGGTCCTGAGCGGCGAGAACGTGCTCGCCGCGACCGTCGCCGACGGCTGGTGGAGCGGGTTCGTCGGCTTCGAACCCCGCAGGGCCGGCGCCCACTACGGGACCACCCCCCAGCTCCTGGCCGAACTCCACCTGGTGGACGCCGAGGGACGTACCACCAGAATCCTCACCGACCACACCTGGCGCACCCGCACAGGAACGATTCGCCATGCCGACCTGCTCATGGGCGAATGCCACGACCTGCGCCACTCCGCTGACGGCTGGGACCTGCCCGGCTACGACGACCGGCACTGGTCGCCCGCGCGGGTCACCGACGCCGACCACCGGCTGCTCGTCGCCGCCCCCGACGAGCCCGTACGGGCCACCGCCGAACTGCCGCCCCGTACGGTCACCCGCCTGCGCGAGGGCGTCCATGTCGTCGACTTCGGCCAGAACCTCGCCGGGCGTGTACGGCTGCGCGTCGACGGGCTCGCCCACGGCGCCCGGGTGACGCTGCGCCACGCCGAAGTGCTGGACGAGGACGGACAGCTCTACACGGCCAACCTGCGCACTGCCGCCGCCACCGACCTGCTGATCGGCGACGGCCGCGCCCACACCGTCTTCGAGCCGCGCTTCACCTACCACGGCTTCCGCTACGCCGAGGTCAGCGGCCTCGCCGAGCTGGCCGCGCCGGACATCGTCGCCGTGGCCCTGCACAGCGACACCCCGTGGGCCGGCTCGTTCGACTGCTCCGACCCCGACATCCGGCGGCTCCACACCTGTGTCACCTGGGGCCAGCGCTCCAACTTCGTCAGCGTGCCCACCGACTGCCCGCAGCGCGACGAACGCCTCGGCTGGCTCGCGGACGCCCAGGTCTTCCTGCCCACGGCCGCCCTCAACGCCGACGTCGCCGCGTTCTTCACCAAGTGGCTGCGCGACGTGGACGACGCCCGTACCCCCGACGGCGGCTTCACCAACGTCGCCCCGCGCCTCGTGGGCGTCGCCGACGAAGGCGCCCCCGGCTGGGCCGACGCGGGCGTCATCATGCCGTGGCACCTCTACCGTACGTACGACGACCCGCGCTTCCTCGCCCGCGCGCTGCCCGGCATGTGCGCCTGGGTCGAGCTGATCCGCCGTCACAACCCCGACCTGATCTGGCGCCACCGCGTCGGACCGCACTTCTCCGACTGGCTCGCCCCGGGCACCCCCACCCCGCGCGACGTCGTCGCCACCGCCTACTTCGCGCACAGCGCCCACCTCACCGCACGCGCCGCCGACGTACTCGGCCACCACGACCTCGCCCGCGACCACCACCGGCTGGCCGCCGCCGTACGGGCCGCCTTCACCGACCGCTTCGTCACCTGGACGCCCGGCGCGGACGGAGGCATGAACGGGGGTATGGACACCCTGCGGATCGAGGGCGACACCCAGACCGGCTACCTCCTCGCGCTCGCCTTCGGCCTGCTCCCCGAGGAGCACACCGGCGCCGCCGCCCGGCGCCTCGCCCACCTGGTCGAGGCCGCGGGCCCTGGACTCGTCACCGGCTTCCTCGGGGTCGCGCTCGCCGCGCCCGTCCTGGACGCGTACGGCCGCGCCGACCTCGCCCACGCCCTGCTGCGCCGTACCGAGGCGCCCTCCTGGCTCTTCCCGCTGCACCACGGCGCCACCACGATCTGGGAGCGCTGGGACGGCTGGACCCCTGACGCCGGATTCCGCGCCCCGGCGATGAACTCCTTCAACCACTACGCGCTCGGCTCGATCGGCGAATGGCTCTACCGGGGCGTCGCCGGACTCGACCAGAGCGCGGAGTCCACCGGCTACCGGCGGCTGACCGTACGCCCCGCCCCCGGCGACCTCACCCACGCGAGCGCCCGGTACGAATCGGTCCGCGGCACCGTCGCCGTCCGCTGGGAACGGAGCGGCGACACCTTCGCGCTGCGCGTCCGGGTCCCCCCGGGCGCCACCGCCGAGGTCCACGTACCCACCACCGACCCCGCGTCGGTCCGCGAGTCCGGCGAGGTGCCCGTGGACGGCGCGCACCTCACGCTCGCCGGGACCGGCCCCGGCCGTGCCGTCTACCGCGTGGCCTCCGGTGTCTACCGCTTCACCGCGGCCTACGTACCGGCGGGCACCACGGCGAGCGGCCCGCGGCCGTACGCCGCGCACCTCAGCACACCAGGTCCGGCGACGCCGTCGTACGCCGGCCCCCACGAGGAGGACACGAAATGACCACGGGTTCCCGCACCCCGCCCCTCCCCGGCACGGTCGGTCGCCGAGGCTTCCTGCGGATAGGCGGCGGGGCCGCGGCGCTCGCCGCGCTGCCCCCGGCTCTCACCGCGTGCTCGGGTTCGAGCGGTTCCGGCAACGGCAAGATACGTATCGTCGGCGTCGCCGACCAGCAGAAACCCGTCGAGGAACTGCTCGCCGCCTACCGCAAGAGCCACCCCGACTCCACCTTCGCCACCTCCTTCGCCCCCACCGACCAGGTCCAGACCGTCGTACGCACCCAGCTCGCCGGCGGCAACGCCCCCGACGTGCACGTCCTGTTCCCCGGCAGCGGCAGCGCCATGTCCATGGTCGAGCTGGCCAAGGCGGGACTGCTCACCGACCTCTCGGCGCAGAAGTGGACCCAGGGCATACCCAAGAACTTCGACGCCGCCTACCGTTACGAGGGCAAGACCTACCTCTACTCGGCGGGCAGCAGCGTCATCGGCGCCATTTACAACAAGAAGGCGTTCGCCAAGGCGGGTGTTCAGCCGCCCACCACCTGGAGCGAACTCCTCGACGTCTGCGCCACGTTGAAGGCGAAGGGCATCGTGCCGATCGCTCTCGGCGCGCAGACCCCCTGGGTCACCCAGCTCATCTCGTACGCGCTGGTCCCCAACGCGGTGTACGCCGAAACGCCCGGCTTCGACACCGACATGGCCGCCGGGCGCGCCACCTTCGCCGACTCCGGCTGGGCCGACGCGCTGGGCAAGTACAAGGAGCTCCAGACCAAGGGCTTCTTCAACGACAACCCCAACGGCACCACCTTCGAGCAGCAGACCTCCCTCGTCGCGAGCGGCAAGGCGGCCATGGCCGTCCAGGTCTCCGCCGTGCTCTCCACCTTCCGCGACGCCACCAGGACCCCCGACGACCTGGGCATGTTCCCCTTCCCCGGCGGCGACGACGCGGCGAAGCTGTGGATACCCGCGGGCATCGTGGTCGGGCTCGGCGTCGCCGCCCACGCCAAGAACCCGGACCAGGCCAAGGCGTTCGTGGAGTTCCTCGGCCGCCAGGAGAACATCAACGCCTGGGCCACGGCCGTCTCCGCCATCCCCTTCCAGCGCGACGCGTCGACCAAGATCGACCCGGTGCTCGACGGCTTCCTGCCGATCATCGACTCCGACCGCGCCGTCCCCTTCATGGACCAGGCATGGCCCAACGCGGAGGTGCAGCCGGCCCACTTCGCAGCCGTACAGGACCTCCTCGCGGGCAAGACGGACGTCAAGGGCGCGCTGGGACAGATGGACACGGCCTACGGAAAGAAGTCGTGAACACCCTGCCCGAGCGGACCACGTCCGAGGGGCCGTCGGCGCCCGCCGCCGTCACCCGGAAGCGCCCTGACCCCCGCGGTCCGGCGCGTACCGCCAGGTGGCGGCGCGACGTCACCGTCCCGCCGTGGGGCTTCGTCGTTCCCGCGCTCCTGGTGTACGCCGTCGTCGTCCTCTATCCGAGCCTCGCGGGCGTCGTCTACGCCTTCACGGACTGGTCCGGCATCGGCGGCTTCTCCTTCGTCGGGCTGGACAACTTCCATACCCTGCTGGACGACCGGCGCGCCCTGGAGTCCGTCGGCAACACCCTGCTGCTCACCGTCGCCGTGGTCGTCGTCCAGAACGCCGTCGGACTGCTGCTCGCGCTCGGCGTGCACGCCAACATCAGATCGCGCTCCCTGCTGCGCGTGATCTTCTTCGCGCCCGCCGTGGTCAGCCCCGTCATGGTCGCCTTCCTGTGGAAGTACGTCTACAACCCCGAGGCCGACGCCGGACTCAACGGGATCCTCGGCGCCCTCGGGCTCGGCGGGCTGCGCCAGGACTGGCTCGGCGACCCCTCCCTCGCCCTGTGGTCCGTCGCCGCGATGGTGGTGTGGCAGTACGCGGGCTACTCGATGGTCATCTTCCTCGCGGGGCTCCAGGGGGTACCCGCCGAACTCCACGAGGCCGCGCGGATCGACGGCGCCGGTACGTGGCAGCGCTTCCGCTACGTCACCTGGCCGCTGCTCGCCCCGGCGCTCACCATCAACCTGATGCTGTCGACCATCGGCGGCCTCAAACTCTTCGACCAGGTGTACGCGGCCACCAACGGCGGCCCCGGCACCTCCAGCGAGACCCTGTCGACGGTGCTCTACAAAGAAGCCTTCGTCTTCGGCAAGTTCGGCTACAGCACCGCCGTCGCGCTGGTCCTCGCGTTGTTCGTGGCCGCCGTCTCCCTGGTCCAGCTCCGCTATCTGCGCGCCCGGGAGGTCACCGCGTGAGCACCACCGCCACCGCCCCGCAGGACGTCCGCCCCGCGGGACGTCCGCCGAAAGGGTTCTCCCGCTACAGCGGCTACCTCCTGGAACTCGTGATGATCGCCGTCGCGGTGGTCTTCCTCTTCCCCGTGTACGCGCTGCTCACCCTGGCGATGAAGGACCCGCGGCAGATAGCCGAGTCGCCCCTGTCGCCGCCCGCGCCGCCCACCTTCGCCAACTTCGGGGACGCCTGGTCCTCCGCGTCCCTCGGCCCCGCCCTGGTCAGCAGCGCGGTCATCACCACCGTCAGCCTGCTCCTGCTGATCCTCCTCGGCTCCACCGGCGCCTACTACCTGGCCCGCCGGGCGCGCGGACTCGGCTACGGGCTCTACGTCCTCTTCCTGCTCGGGATCGTGCTGCCGTTCCAGCTCGGGATGATCCCGCTCTACAAACTGGTCGACAACCTCGGCCTGCTCGGCACGTACCAGGGCATGGTCCTCTTCTACACGGGCATCCAGCTCCCGTTCACCGTCTTCCTCTACACCGGCTTCATCCGCGCCCTGCCCGCGGACTACGCGCAGGCGGCGCTGATCGACGGCTGCGACCACCGGCAGGCGTTCACCCGGATCGTCTTCCCGCTGCTGCGGCCCATCACCGGCACCGTGATCATCCTGAACGCGGTGTTCATCTGGAACGACTTCTTCACCCCGCTGCTCTACCTGGGCGGATCCGGCAAGGAGACCGTGCCGGTGGGGGTGTTCGCCTTCGTCGGCCAGTACGTCTCCGACTACGGCCTGGTCTTCGCCGGTCTGGTGCTGGCCGCGCTGCCGATCCTGATCGTGTTCCTGCTGCTCCAGCGCTATGTCATCAAGGGGTTCGCGAGCGGCCTCAAGGGCTGAGGCCCGGGTCTCGCGGGACGGCGCCCGGCTCACCACCGGGCGCCGTTCGGCTCACAGGGTGCGGTCCGGGCCCCGCCACCGGGCCCGCGCGCTCTCCACCCGGAACAGGTAGTCCACGTACGCCTCCTCGTAGAACGCCACGCCTTCCGGATCCGGGTCCACCACCGCCTCCGGCGCCGTCCACGCGGCGACGTCCAGCTCCCGGCCCAGCCGCTCGCCCCGGGCCGCGACGGCGGCCAGCACGGCGCCGCGCGCGCCCGGCTCCGGGCCGCGCGCCACCCGCAGCGGCCGTCCGATCACATCGGCGAACAGCCGCAGCCAGGCCAGGCTGCGCGTCCCGCCGCCGCACACGGCCAGTTCACCGGTGAGGCCCGCCGCCTCCAGGCAGTGCCGGGCCGCGAAGGCGATCGCCTCGCACATGCCCCGTACGAGATCGGCGCGGGAGGCCCGCAGATCGAGGCCGGTGAACTCGGCGCGCGCGGTGTGGTCCACGAACGGGACGCGCTCACCCGAGGGCGAGAGATAGGGGAGCGCGGCCACCCCCCGGGCGCCGCGCGGTGTCCCCTCCAGCAGGCCGGAGAGCTGGTCGTGCGAGGTGCCGGTGACACCGAGCACCCAGTCGAGCGCGACCGTGCCGGTCATCGCGGGCAGGGCCCGCATATGGCGGTCCGGTCTGGCCAGCGCGAGATGGAAACCCACCGGCTCCTCCTCGAACGCGACCCGTTCGACCACGACCTGGCACGCCAGCGTCGTACCGACGATGAGCAGCCCGTCCCCCGGCTCGGTCACCCCCGCGCCGATCGCGCACGCGGGCAGGTCGTACGGGCCCGAGGTGACCGGCGTTCCGTCGGGCAGTCCCGGGAGGTTCCCGCGCGCCTCCCCGTACGGCAGGGCCGGCGCGATGGGCGGCAGCAGCCCCGCGCGGTGGCCGACGCCGAGGGCGGCCAGGGCCTCGGGGGAGTAGGCGCGGGTGCGCGGGTCGAGGAAGGGGACGGAGGCGTCGGAGAGATCGGTGGAGCGTTCGCCCGTCAGCCGCAGATGGAGGATGTCCTTGCAGCACGCGGCGGTGGTGGCCGCGTCCAGGGAGTGCGGCTCGTTCCGGTCCAGCCAGGCCAGCAGCGGCCCCGGGGAGCCCGGGAACAGGACGTTCCCCGTACGCCGGTACATCTCCCGCGCCGTACCGTCGGCCATCCACCCGGCGACGAGGGCGCCCGCGCGGCCGTCCATCCAGGACAGCGCGGGTCGTACGGCCCGGCCCCGGTCGTCGGCCAGCCACAGGCCGTCGCCCTGGCCGGTGAGGGCGACCAGGGCGGGGGTACGGCCCGCGGTCACCGCGGCGATGACGGTACCGGCGGCGCGTACCACCTCCTCGATGTCCTGCTCCACGTGGTCGCCCCGCCCGCCCAGCGAGATCGGGACCGACTCCACGCCGAGCGGCGTCCCGTCCTCCGCGAAGGCGACCGCCTTGGCGACCGAGGTACCCATGTCCACTCCGACGAACACCGTGTCTCCTCTTGCCGATTCGATTCGATGTGCTGTGCCGCGCGGGCCGTGGATCGTCAGACGACGCGGTGCGCGAGCGGCTCACCGCGCAGGAAGCGGCCCACCTCGGCCGCCGCGATCCGCGCCGCGTTGTGCGCGACGGCGGTGTTCGCGCCCGCCAGATGGGGCGTCATGACCAGCCGGGGAGCGGTCCGCAGCCGCGACGCGGACGGGGGCGGCTCCACGGCGTACACGTCGAGGCCCGCCGCGCCGAGCCGCCCCGACTCCAGCGCGTCGCACAGCGCCTCCTCGTCCAGCAGGGCGCCGCGCGCGCAGTTGACCACGACGGCGCCCTCGGGGAGCAGCGCGAGCTCGCGGGCGCCGAGCAGACCCCGGGTCTCCGGTGTCAGCCGCGCGTGCAGCGACACCACGTCGGAGCGGCGCAGCAGGTCGTCCAGGTCCGCGACGGGCGTGCCCGCCTCGCGCAGCGCGTCCTGGTCCGCGTACGGGTCGTACAGCAGGACCCGCGCGCCGAACGCGGTCAGGGCGCGCGCCACCCGGCTGCCGACCGCGCCGCAGCCGACCAGCCCGACCGTCGCCCCGTCCAGGCCGGGGCCGCAGTTGCCGTACGTGTAGAACTCGCCGGCCCAGCGGCCCGCGGCGAGCGCGGCGGACGTTTCCGGGATGCGGCGCATCGCGGCGAGGAGCAGGCCCACCGTGTACTCGGCGGTGGCGGCGGCGTTGCGTCCCGGTGTGTTGCAGACCTGGACGCCGTGCTCCTTCGCCGCGTCGAGGTTGACGTTGACGGGCCCGCCCCGGCCGACCACCACCAGCCGCAGTTCGGGGGAGCCTTCGAGGACCTTGCGGGTCACCGGGGCCATCTGGGTGACACAGATCCGCGTCCCCTCCAGCGCGGCCAGGACGGTCTCCGCGTCGCCCGACGCCTCCACGACCTCGCCGACCGGGCCGAACGGGGTCAGCGGCCAGTCCAGCAGCAGTTCCGTGATCGTATGACCGCGGCCGATCTCGGCCTCCAGTTCCCGGGTGAACAGGTCGGGGGCGACGAAGTGGTCGCCCGCGGCGAGGATTCTCATCGGCGCGGTCTCCTTCGGCTGGACTCGGCTGAACTCGGCCGGATCCGGCTGGACCCGACATGTTCCGGCTGACGGCAGGTCAGGCGGCGGCGATCTCGGCGATCTCGTAGGGGACACCGCGCTCGTCGAGGGAGCGCAGCACATCGGGCGGGGTCCGGTCGTCGATCAGTATCAGATCGAAGGTGGTGAGCGGGGTCAGCCGGTGCAGCGCGGTGCGGCCGAGTTTCGAGTGGTCGATCATCAGGACGCTGCGCCCGGCGGCCTTGAGCATCGCCCGCTTGACGGCGACGATGCGCTGTTCCTGGTGGAAGGCGTAGTCGCCGTAGACGGACGAGGTGGAGACGAAGCACAGGTCGACGCGGAGCGCCTCCACGGCCTCCACGCAGGGGACGCCGAGGAACGAGTCGTGCAGCGGGTCGTAGTCGCCGCCCAGCGCCATGAGATGGAGGCCGCGTTCGTCCGCGAGGAGGTTGAGGACCTCCAGGAAGTTGGTCACGACGGTCAGCGGCTCGAAGCGGGGGAGCAGCCGGGCCAGCTCCAGCGCGGTGGTCGAGTCGTCCAGCATCACCGACATGCCGGGCTCGATCAGCGTCGCCGCCCTGGCCGCGATGGCCTCCTTCTCCAGCCGCATGGACTTCTTGCGGAACGCCACATTGCTCTCGAACACGCCGGAGGGCTGGACGGTGACCCCGCCGCGGAACTTGCGCAGCACGCCCTCGCGTTCCAGCTCGTCGATGTCGCGGTAGATCGTCATCACGCTCACGTCGAACCGCTCCGCCAGATCCGACGCCGACACCGAACCCTCGGTCAGTACGTGGTCGGAAATCTCGCGGCGGCGCTGGAGGGGGCCCCGCCGGCTCTTGTCCTGTGACATTCCTCGGTCCTGTTCCAGCGACACCTCAGCGACTGCCTCTGCCGCCGACCCCGGCCAACATGGCCGGTCGCGGCAGTAACATCAAGCTCTGAGGATATAACATTGTTTGTTGATGTACCGTCGGCAGTGTTCACCACGGACGGTGGGCGGGTCAACCCGTCGGCCGACCGGGCGGAGCGTTCCCCACCAGGCAGGACACGGGAGATCCGGGTCGCGGTCGGCTGTCGGGACGTCAGTCCTGAGGCGTGGGCGCGGGTGTGAAAAGCGCCGTGGGGTCACGCGTCGTGAGATCAGCGGGCATCGCTGTACAACGACGGGAATGACGGGAACGACGGGAAGGCGGGAGCTTGTGACGGACCCACGCCACGGGGACGTGTGGATCGGAATCGACCTCGGGACCCAGAGCGTGCGCGCGCTCGCCGTCACCGACGACGGCCAGGTGGTCGGCCGCGGCTCCGCCCCCCTCACCGGCCACCGCGAGCGGGACCGCCACGAACAGCTCCCGGCCGACTGGTGGTCGGGCGTCCGCGACGCGCTGCGCGGAACACTCCGTACCGTCGCCGCCACGCGGGTGCGGGGCCTCTCCGTGTGCGGCACCTCCGGTACGGTCCTGCTGACCGGCCCCGACGGCGCGCCGCTCACCCCCGCGCTCATGTACGACGACGGGCGCGCCGGCGCCGAGGCCGTACGCGCCCAGGAGGCCGGCGCCGACGTGTGGCGCTCGATGGGACACCGCATCCAGCCGAGCTGGGCCCTCGCCAAACTCCTCTGGCTGACCGGGGCGGGCGCGGAGCCCGGCACGGCGCTCCGCGGTGCCCGCGTCTGCCACCAGGCCGACTTCGTCACCGCCCGGCTCGTCGGACACCCCGTACCGACCGACACCAGCCACGCGCTGAAGACCGGCTACGACCTGTCCACCCGGTCCTGGCCCGTCGCCGTCCACGACCGGCTCGGCCTCGCGGAGCTGGACTTCCCGGCCGCCGTACTCCCCGGCACCCCGCTCGGCACGGTGTGCGCCGAGGCGGCCGAGGCGACCGGGCTCGCCGTGTCCACCCCGGTCGTCGCGGGCATGACCGACGGCTGCGCCGCCCAACTCGGCTCCGGCGCCTGGGACATCGGCCAGTGGAACACCGTCCTCGGCACCACGCTCGTCCTCAAGGGCGTCACCGCCGCCCCGCTCCACGACCCCGCCGGGGTGCTCTACAGCCATCTCTCCCCGGACGGCCACTGGCTCCCCGGCGGTGCCTCCAGCGTCGGCGCGGGCGCCCTGACCCGGGCGTTCCCCGGGGCCGACCTCGCCCACCTCGACCGGCTCGCCGCACACCGCGAACCGGCGGGCGCGGTCGCGTACCCCCTGGTCTCGCACGGCGAGCGCTTCCCCTTCCTGGCCGCCGACGCGGAGCCCTTCGTGCTGGGCACGCCCCGCGACGACGCCGACCACTACGCCTCGCTGCTCCAGGGCGTCGCCCTCGTCGAACGGCTCTGCCTGGCGTACGTCGGCCAACTCGGCGCCCCCGTCGACCGGGCCGTCACCTTCACGGGCGGCGCCACCCGCAGCGCCTACTGGAACCAGCTCCGCGCGGACATCCTCGGCCGCAGGGCCACCGTCCCCGCGCAGACCGACTCGGCCCTCGGCATGGCGGTGCTCGCCGCCCACGGCGTCCGGCGCGCCGCCACGGACGCGGGCCGGGCGGGACCGGACGCGCCGCTCTCCGACCTGCGCGCGATGGTCCGCGTCCGTACGGTCCTGGAACCGCGCCCCCGGGTCGGCGCGCGCTTCCAGGAGCCTTTCGTCACGCTGGTCGACGCACTGGAACAGCGCGGCTGGCTGCCCGGGCCGACCGCCGCCTACGCACGGGAGCACGGATGACCCTCGACTCGACCCCTCTCGCGCCGACGTCCCCGGCGCCGACGACGCTCTTCCTCGCGCGCCACGGCGAGACCGTCTGGCACGCGGAGAACCGCTACACCGGCGTCAGCGACATCGAGCTGACCCCGCGCGGCGTCGAGCAGGCCGGGGAACTCGGCGTATGGGCGGGCGGCGCCCGGCTCGACGCGATCGTCACCTCCCCGCTCTCCCGAGCCCGGCGCACCGCCGAACCGGCCGTCCGTACGACCGGTCTGACAGCCGTCGTCGAACCGGAGCTGGTCGAGCTCGACTTCGGGGTCGCCGAGGGGCGCACGATCGCCGAACTCCACGCGTCGCACCCCCGGGAGACGGCCGCCTTCCTCGGCGATCCGGCCGCCCATCCGCTGCCCGGCGGCGAGGACCCGAAGGCCGCCGCGGGCCGCGGCGCCGCCGCGCTGCTGCGCCTCGCGGAGGCGGGGCCCGGCCGGCGTGTGCTGGTCGTCGCGCACAACACCCTCTTCCGGCTGGTCCTGTGCCGGCTGCTCGGGATCCCGGAGAGCGAGTACCGCAGGGTCCTGCCGGGGCTGCGCAACTGTGCGATCACGGAGGTACGGGTGACGGCGGGGCAGCCCGCGCTCCTGTCGTACAACGTGCCCACGACGCCCGCGTGGTGACCGCGGATCGGCCGGCGTCACCCCATCGGGTTCGGGAACGTGCCCTCCGGCGCTTCCGCTCGTTGTATCGATCATGAACGTGCAACGGATTCTCACCGCAGCCGCCGCCGGTTCCGCGCTCCTCGCCGCCGTCGCCCCCGCCGCCCAGGCCGCCGACCTCGGCTCCACGCTGAGCAGCACGGCGAAGACCGCCGTCGCCCTCGGCCAGGAGGCCAAGCCCGTCGTCGAGGGCGTCACCGGCAACAAGGTGGGCAAGAAGGTCGGCGCCGTGAAGAAGGCCGTCCAGGCCGGAACGGACGCGGTCCAGGCAGGCAATGAACTGATCAACTGACCCGACGAGCGAGTTACTTGGGGCGGGGCGGTGCCGACAGGCGCCGCCCCGCCCCGCGTTCTGCCGCCCAAGTGCTCCGAACCCCTTTGTATGCCGAACTCCCCAGGCGTGGTTGCCCGTTGGCGTCCCGACGTCAACAATGCCCATGACAAAACACCGAAGGAACTTCGGTCACAGAGGGGACACCACATGAGAAAGCCTCTCCTCGGCGCGCTTCTCGCCGTCCTGCTCCTCGGGGCAGGCGCGGCACCCGCGATGGCCACAAGCCATGACGCGGGCGCGCCCACGAAGGCTGTACGGGCCGACGCGGCGATACGCGTCGCCGATCCGGCACCTCGAACCCAGCTCGCGGCGGTCGACTTCGCGGGAACGGTCGCGCTCAGCAACTGCTCCGGCTCCGTCGTCCGTACACCCCAGTCGCAGCCGACCGACCCCGCGCTCGTCCTGTCCAACGGGCACTGCCTGGAGACCGGCTTCCCGGCCGCCGGACAGGTCATCGTCGACCGGGCGTCCACCCGGACCTTCACCCTGCTCAACTCGGCCGGCACCGGCGTGGGGACTCTGCGGGCCAGCAAGATCGCGTACGCCACGATGACCGACACGGACGTCTCGCTGTACCAGCTCACCAGCACCTACGCCCAGATCCAGAGCACGTACGGCATCACGGCGCTGGAACTCAACGCCGCGCGCCCCGTGCAGGGCACCGCGATCAAGGTCGTCTCCGGCTACTGGAAGCGCATCTACAGTTGCGCCGTCGACGGCTTCGCCTATCTGCTGAAGGAGGGGAGCTGGACCTGGAAGGACTCGGTCCGCTACACCTCCGCCTGCAATACCATCGGCGGCACCTCGGGCTCGCCCGTGATCGACAACGCCACCGGAAAGGTCGTCGCCGTCAACAACACGGGCAATGAGGACGGCGCGCGCTGCACGCTCAACAACCCCTGCGAGGTCGATGCGAACGGCACCGTCACGGTGCGCCAGGGCATCAACTACGCACAGGAGACCTACGGGATCGTCGCCTGCGTCTCCACCGGCAGCAGGATCGACCTGAGCGCCGCGGGCTGCACCCTGCCCAAGCCGTAACGGCGCCCGGAACACCGGTAGTAGCACCGGCCGTAACGCCGCTGGTAACACCGGCCGTACCACCCCGAACGCGCGACGGCTGTCGGCCGTAACACCCCGAACGCGCGACGGCTGCCGTCCGGACCCGCTCCGGACGGCAGCCGTTCCTTGCCGGGCGCCGAGCTACCGCCGCGCGGAACTCGCCTTCTCCGTACGCTTCTTGAGGGGGCCGACCGACTCCAGGGTCGGGATCACCCTGTCGATCGTCCCGTCGGCCGCGAACGTCATCCGGTCCAGGGTGGTCTCCCGGTGCATCCCGTCGCCGCGCGGCTTGCCGGGGCCCGGGACCGCGAAGCGGTGGTACGCGATGTACCAGTCGTCCGTGCCGGGGACCCGTACCACCGAGTGGTGTCCCGTGGCCTTGATGCCCAGGTCGGGGCGCTTGGAGAGGATCACGTCACGCTTGGTCCAGGGGCCGAGCGGCGAGGGCCCGGTGGCGTACGCGACCTGGTAGTTCTCGCTGCGGGTGTCGTCCTCCGACCACATCAGGTAGTACGTGCCCTGCCGCTTGACGACGAAGGTGCCCTCCCGGAATCCGCTCGGGGTGATCCGGCGGATCTGCGCGGGGTCGTACGACACCATGTCGTCGTGGAGCGGGACGACGTACGCGTCGCCGTTGCCCCAGTAGAGATACGACTGCCCGTCGTCGTCGGTGAACACCGACGGATCGATCATCTGTCCACCGAGCTGCCCCTTCGCCACCAGCGGCTTGCCGAGCGCGTCCTTGAACGGGCCGGCCGGGCTGTCCGCCACGGCCACCCCGATCTGCTGCTCGGCGCAGAAGTAGAAGTAGTACTTGCCGTCACGTTCGGCCGCCGCGGGCGCCCACGCGTTGCCGTCCGCCCAGCTCACATCGGGCCCGAGATCGAGAATCACCCCGTGGTCCCGCCAGTTGACGAGATCGGTCGACGAGTACGCCGTGAACCGGGTGCCGCTCCACCCCGCGAAGCCGTCCGTCGTCGGATAGATGTAGTAACGCCCGTCGAAATACTGGATGTCGGGGTCCGCGTTGAGCCCAGGAAGCAGCGGACTGCGCATGTGCAGCGCGGTGACGGTCCAGGTCCTGCGGGTGCCGTCCGCGGCGGTGACGGTGTACGTCTGCGGGGTGCGGAAGTCCCGCCGGGTTCCCGAGGGCGGGCTAATCCGCGCGCCCTCGGCGAGCCCGAACCGGGGCGCCAGCCGCGCGAGTTGGCTTCCCGGCTCCATCGGCAGGGTGACCTTCGCCGTCGCGTCGTCGACCAGGGCGTACGCCTTGAGGCCGGGGCTCGTCGCGTCCGCGACCGATGCCTTGGGGACGTACGCGCCGAGCAGCCGGTCGTACTCCGCCTGGGTCACCGGCAGGACGGTGCCGTGGCGCGGGCTCGCCGGGAGTTCGTAGTTCTCCGACATGGTCCACCTGCCGGAGTCGAGGTCGGTGGTCTCGAAGGGGATGTAGCCGCGGTCCCCGAACTCGTCGATGAACAGGTACCACTTCTCCTCGGTGTTGGACTTGAAGACCGTCGGCCCCTCGCCCCGGGAGATCGAACCCCGGCCGATGCAGTCGGCGACGAAGTCGTACGAGGGGGAGCGCAGGTCGTCGGACTTCTCGGCGGTGATGAACTTGGCGCACGGGGTGGACGAGGAGCCGTCCCGCTCGTCCTTCGTGAACCGGTAGTAGCTGCCGTCGTGCCGGATCACGGTCGAGTCGATGACCGAGTAGCCCGGGTCGTTCCACACCTTCGCCTCGCTGAAGGTACGGAAGTCGCGCGTGGTCGCGTACATCATCTTGTTGTACGTCGAGCCGGTGTGCTGCGGGTCGTCGGCCGCGTAGATCTTCGAGGCCCAGAAGACGACGTACGCGTCCAGCTCGTCGTCGTAGTACGCCTCGGGGGCCCAGGTGTTGCCCGCGGTGTCCGGGGCGACCTTCACCAGCCGCTGGTCGGTCCAGTTCACCAGGTCGGTGGACTCCCACACCATGATGGACCTGCTGCCGGTGCGCTGCACCTGGTCCCAGTCGCCGTTGCCGTACATCCGGAGGTCGGTGGCGATCTGGTAGAACTTGTCGCCCTCGGGGGAGCGGATGACGAACGGGTCGCGCAGCCCCTTCGTACCGAGGTCCGAGGAGAGGACCGGCTTGCCGCCGTTCAACTCCCGCCAGTGCAGCGGGTCGTTGCCCCGGCTGAGCGCCGTACGGATCTGCTCGCCGTTCGCGGTGCCCTCGCCGGTGAAGTAACTGAAGGCGTAGCCCGTGTACTTCTGCTTGGCCGGCAGTTCGCGGACGGTGGCGGGGAACGCGCGGGTGGTGCGGGCCTTGCCGCGGGTGACGGTCGCGGTGAGCCGTACGGACCGCGCGCCGGAGCCGTGCCGGGGGCGGTGGACCAGGCCGGTCGCGTCGATCACCGACGGCTTGTCGGACTTCCAGCGCACGGAGGTGGAGCCGGTGCCGGTCTCCGGCAGGGTGAGATGGCCGCGTACGTCGTCCAGACCGTCCACGGTGAGCTGCCTGGCGGCGAGCCTGGTGGCGGCCTTGTCGCTGTCGCCCGGGGTCTCCGCGTGCGCGGGACCTCCGGGGACGGCGAGCAGTCCGAGCAGCAGGGCGAAGAGTGGAACGAAGCCTCTGCGTGCGGTGCGGGGGCGCATGGAGGTCCTCCCCGGGCGGGATGCTATGTGAGGTATTGCGCGTTCCTGTTGGAACGGCCGTCCCGAAGTGTTGCCACTTGTGCGACACAGCGTCAATGGTTGTGCACGGATCGGCCGCACCGGAATTCCTCCGGTGCGGCCGGCGGCGTGCGGTGTCGCGCGGGCCTCACTCCGCGCCGGGGGCCGTCTCGCCCGTCGTCACGCGTGCGTCGGGGTGAGCGCGAGGAGCAGACAGGCCGGTGCGGCCGGCAGCTCGACGGTCAGCTCCGCGCGCTCCGCCCGCCAGCGCGCCCTGCCGGACGAGGCCTGGGGGTGCAGGATCTCCACGCGCGCCTCGACGCCCGCGAGATGCGGTACGGACAGGGTGCGCGTGGCCCCCGCGTCCCTGCGCCAGAGCGACAGGTAGGTCGTACCGCCGGACGGGTCCGGGGAGCCGCCGCCGGGACGCAGCCCCAGCGCGATCCAGGCGTCGGTCCACCCCGGCAGCCCCAGCGGCCAGAAGGGCACGGCGGTGGGCAGATCGCCCCGCAGGGACTTGTACGTGGCCACCGCCTGCTGGACCAGGGCGAGTTGGGGCGGCGTCATGTGGTCCAGGTGTCCGGAGAGATGGATCCGGCCCAACAGCGCGCTCCCCAGCGTGAAGGAGATCTCCTCCGGGGTGAACCCCGGCTGCGGATAGGCCCACACAGCGCCCTGCTCCGGCGGTACGGCCGTGGGCGCCGAGGCCGCGATCGGGGGGTAGTACACGGGATCCTGCTGGTCACTGGTGGACTGGAGCTGGCTGACGGCCAGGGACGCGCCGTCCATCCGCATACCGCCGGACGCGCAGTTCTCGACGACCAGACCGGGATGGCGGTCCAGCGCCGCGTTCAGCCACTCCAGATAGGCACGGGAGTGGCCGAGCAGGCCGCCGCCGGGCGAGGTGTCCCCGTCGCCCTGGGTGCCCGGCGCCACACTGATGTTGTAGTCGAGCTTGAGATACCCGACCCCCCAGTCGCCGGCGATCCGGTCGATCGTCGCGTCGAGATGCGCGCGGGCCGCCGGATGGCGCAGGTCGAGCTGGTGACGGCCGTGTTCGATGATCCGGACACCGTCCCGCCGGAAGAACGCCTCGGGCGGCAGGGCCTTGGCGACCGGGCTGCGCACCCCCACCACCTCGGGCTCCAGCCAGAGCCCCGGGACCATGCCGCGCGAGCGGATGTGCTCCAGCACCGCCTGGATGCCGCCGTCCGGGAAGCGGCGCTCCGAGGGCTGCCACTCGCCGACGCTGTCCCACCAGCCCTTCGCGTGGTCGTCGTACCAGCCGGAGTCGATGCAGAAGTACTCCGCGCCCGCCTCGGCCGCGGCGTCGACGAGCGGCAGCAGGCGCTCGGTCGTCGGGTCGCCCATCAGGGTGTTCATGTAGTCGTTGAAGACCACCGGCAGCGCGGTGTGGTCCGGGTGCGGGCGGCGGACGGCGCGGCGGTACGCGGTGAGGTGGCCGAGCGCGTCGTCGAAGTCCGAGCCCAGCGCGATCGCCGCGGGGACCGTGGTGAACTCCGTTCCGGGGTCCAGCCGTTCACGCCACTGATGCTCGGCGTCGGTGGGCCCGTTCAGTGCCAGATACGCCGTACCGGCCCGCTCGCCGGTGTCCCAGCGCCACCCCGCGGCCGACTCGATCTGCCAGAGCAGCGAGCGCCCTGTGGTGCGGTCGGTCAGCCCGCCCATCGGCAGATGGCCGTCGCTGGGCCAGCTTCCGCGCCCCGCGAGGGCGAGCGCGGCCCGGCTGTCGTGCTCATGGGCCTCGTGGTTGAGCCCGGCGACGCTCTCGCGCAGCGGAGCGCGGTACCAACGGCACTCCGCCAGCCAGTCGTTGCGCGCCCGGTGCACGTCGAGCACGTCGGGGGAGGGCAGTCCGCCCAGGAGCAGGCTGCTGACGGACTGCACGACGAGCGGCTCCACCCCCTCGTTGACGAGCCGCACCTCACCGCGGAGCACGGCCACCCCGTCGGGCGAGGAGAGCCGCACCTCGGCGGTCAACCCGCTGAGCGGATCGTGCAGTTCGAGCGTGAGCCGGTGCCAGTCGCCCTCGCGTACGGAGCGGTGCGCGCGGTGCCGCAGCCGCGAGCCGAGCGCACCGTCCAGGAAGCGCTGCCCCGACCAGCCGCTGCCGTGGCCGAGCGCCGACACCTCGACGAGCGGCAGCGGCGCCGAGGCGTCCGGGAGGGTGTCCCCGGCGGCGTCCGACGGGGCGCCGGCGCTCTCGCCCGGGCGGGACAGTCCGGTCATCCGCAGCGTGCCGTCGGCGGTGGTGGCGAACTCCGCCCGGAGCGCCGCATGCCCCCAAGTGAACCTCTCCCGCGTGCTGTTCGCTGGCTGACCGGTCAACGTGTCCCCTCCCGATCCGCCGGAGTCGGCGGTGTGCGTCCGGCGCGTGAATCCTTCGTTACGGTCTCTTGACGCGCCCTGTGTGACCGGTCACAATCCTGGCATGAATGTGACCGGTCACACAAGGAAGTCGGCCAAGGCGGGCGCGAAGGCGGGCCCGAGCATCCGGGATGTCGCCGCCGCCGCCGACGTCTCGTACCAGACCGTCTCCCGTGTGATCAACGGCCATCCGAGCGTCAAGCAGTCCACCCGCGAACGGGTCCTCGCCACCATCGAGGAGCTGGGATTCCGGCGCAGCGCCACCGCGCTCGCACTGGCCAGCGGCCGGTCCCGGTCCGTCACCGTACTCACCGCGAACACCACGCACCACGGCTACGCGGCGATCCTCCAGGGCATCGAGGAGGCGGCGCGCGGCGCCTCCTACGCCATGGGGATCGGGGTGCTGGAGTCGGCCGACGAGAGCGCCGTACGGGCCGACGTCCAGCGCGCCGCCGACACCGGCGGCGGGCTGATCGTGATCGCGTACGACCCGGCCGGGGTGGCGGCGCTGAGCGCCGTCCCCGCCGGACTGCCGGTCGTCGGCGTGGTCGAGACGCCCGCGAGCCCACCCGGCGACGAGCTGCCCTGGGTGTGGACCGACGACCGGAGAGCGGCTCACGAGGCCACCGGCCATCTGCTTTCGCTCGGCCACGAGACCGTGCACTACGTGGCGATCCCCTCCAGCACCCGGCGCACCGCGCCCCGGACGGCGGGGTGGCGGGCCGCGCTGCGCGAGGCGGGGGCGCCCGAGCCGCGCCGGATCCAGGGCGGCTGGGATCCGGCCGGCGGGTACGCGGCGGGGCGGAAGCTGGCCGCGGACCCGGCCGTCACCGCGATCCTCTGCGGCAACGACGATCTCGCCCTCGGGGTGCTCCGGGCGCTGCACGAGGCGGGCCGGGCGGTCCCCGGCGAGGTGAGCGTGGCCGGCTTCGACGACGCGCCGGGCTCCGCATACCTCACCCCGTCGCTCACCTCCGTACGACTGGACTTCACCGGCCTGGGGCGCGCCGCCTTCGGGCTGCTGCACGGGGTCGTCGAGCAGTCGGCGCCGGTGGCGCCGCGCCCGCTCTCCGTACCGGAGCTGGTGGTGCGGGAGAGCTCGGGCCCGCCACCGGCCGCCGCCACCCGGGAGCCATGACACCGGCCGGGAGACAGGGCATCACCGCCACGCAGGAACCCGTCCCACGCCGGAACCCACCGAACGCCGGAACCCATCCCACGCCGGAACCCACGCCACACGGAACCCACGCCACACGGAACCCACCGAACGCCGGAACCCGCCGCCAGAGCGCCGCCCTCCCCAAGTCCCCCTACGCAGTGAGGCAGAGCCCCCGATGAAGAGAGTTCTCCCAGCCCTCGTCCTGATATGCGTGACCGCCCTCACCGCCACCGCGTGCAGCGACCCCACGGCCGGCGACGGCGGCAGCGGTGGCGCGGACTCCGGCTCCGGCGCCCGGGTCGACCCGACGGCCAGGCTCGACGGCGTGAAACTGACGATGTGGACGGCGCAGAACACCGTCAACGCGCCCCGGCAGGTCATCGACGCCTTCGAGAAGGCCACCGGCGCCACGGTCGACACCCAGGCCATCCCCGACCTGTACGAGCAGAATGTACCGACCAAGCTCGCCTCCGGCGACAAGCCGGACCTGATGTTCTGGCAGCCGTCCATCTCCACACTGCCGTTCGTCCAGCCCCGGCAGAACCTCCTCACGCTCGACAAGGAGCCGTGGGTCGACAAGCTCGGCGACACCGAGAAGTCCCTCGGTGTCATCGACGGCAAGCGGTACGCCGCGATCGTCACCAGCCCCGCCATGCTCGGCGTCTACTACAACAAGGACGTCTTCCGGAAGGCCGGCATCACCGAGGACCGGTTCCCCCGGAGCTACGAGGAGTTGCTGAAGCTCGGCCACACGGTCAAGGACCGGACCGACGCCGCCGCGTTCTACGAGTCCGGCGGCGACAAGTGGCCCCTGCAGTGGCAGATGCAGGTACAGCTCACCGACCTCGACCGGCAGTGGTGGGACGGGCTCAACACGAACAAGAAGAAGTGGACCGACCCGGTCGTCGTCCAGGCCGTCACCACGTACAAGGACCAACTGCTGGGCGCCGGCCTCGCGCAGAAGAACTACCGTACCGGCACCTTCACCGGCTCCGCCGACGCGCTCTGGAACGGCGACGCGGGCATGGTCCTCAACGTCACCTCCTTCCAGACGCAGTTGCAGGCGAAGCACAGCACCGCGGAGATGGACCGCAGGATCGGCTGGTTCCCGGTCTCGAACTCGGACGCCACCGGCCTGTACTCGCCCGACCAGACCAACGGGGTCGTCGCCTTCCGGACCGGCGACGAGAAGCGGCAGAACGCCGCCCGCCAGTTCCTCGCCTTCTGGCTCGACACGGACTACGCGGACTACATCAAGGCGATGAAGATCCCGTCCGTCCAGCCCGCCGTTGACAGCCCCGACGGCCTGCCCGAGACCTCCCTCGCCCAGCTCAAGGCGCTGCCGACGGCGAACGGTGTGTTCCAGGCCAAGGCCATCGTCGCCCCGGACACCCACCTCTACCTCGCCGACATGATCTACGGCAAGAAGACCCCGCGGCAGGTGGCCCAGGCCATCCAGGACCAGTTCGCCCAGGTGGCCAAGGCGCAGGCGACACCCGGCTTCTGACGGGTCATCAACTCTGCTCCATCACCGAACACGTCAGGACCGAACATCAGGACCGAGCACGTCAGGACCGAACACTTCGGAACGAGGGATGCCAGCCGTGGCGCAGACAGCCATACGCTCACGCAAGGCGGCGCCGTCCGCCCGCGGGGAGAGGAAACCGGTGGGACGGCTGCCCCGCGCGGCCGTCCACCACCCCTGGTGGTTCGCGCTGCCGGCGGTCGTGCTCTTCGTCGCCTTCTTTCTGGTGCCGAACCTGCTCAACTTCTACTACCCGTTCACCAATTGGTCCTCGTACCACCCCGACATCGCCTTCACCGGGCTCGACAACTTCGCCACCATCGCCGACGACGGCTCACTGCTCAGAGCCATCAGGACCACCCTCGTCTACGCGGCCCTGGCCGCCCTCTTCCAGAACGGCTTCGGGCTCGGCCTGGCCCTGCTCCTGGAACGGGACTCCCGCTTCAACCGCTTCTTCCGCGCCGTGTTCTTCCTGCCCGTGCTGATCTCCGCGCTCGCCGTCGGCTATGTCTTCCAGGCCCTGCTCGACCAGGACGGCGCGCTCAACTCCGTACTCGGTACGGACATCCCCTGGCTCGGCTCCACCACCTGGACCCTCGCCCTGGTCTCCGTCATCCACGGCTGGAAGTGGATGGGCCTGTCCATGCTGATCTATCTCGCCGGACTCAAGGGCATCCCCGGCGACATGCTGGAGGCCGCGAAGGTCGACGGGGCCGGGCCCTGGCGCACCTTCCGCTCCGTGCGCTGGCCGATGCTCGCGCCCGCCCTCACCTTCAATGTGACGACCGCGCTGATCGGCTCGATGAACACCTTCGACATCGTCCAGGCCACCACCGGCGGCGGCCCGGCCGCCTCCACCGAGGTCTTCAACATCTACATGTTCCGCGTCTTCGGACAGGGCCTGTACGCCCAGGCCTCCGCGATGAGCCTCGTCCTCTTCCTGATCGTCGTCGCCATCGCGATCCCCCTCGTCATCGGGCTGCGCCGAAGGGAGCAGATGCTGTGACCACCGCTCATGCCCTCCGTACGGCCGGCCGCGCACCGGTGCACGGGCGGGAGTCCCGCGCCTGGCGCCTCGGCCGCCCCGTCCTGGTGGTGCTGCTCGCCGCCGTCGCCGTCGGCGTACCCCTGTGGCTGGTCCTCGTCACCTCGGCCAAGCCGCAGGGCGAGGCGGTCCGCCCCAACCTCGATCCGCCGCGGCACTGGCAGCCCGCCGACAACTACGCCGACGCCGTCAGCCAGGGCGAGATGCTCCGCGGGTTCGTCAACTCCCTTCTGGTGGTGGTGCCTTCGGTGGCGCTGGTGCTGATCCTCGGCGCGGGCGCGGCCTGGGTCTTCGCGCGCCGCTCGTCCCGGCTCGTCTCGGCGGCGTACGCGCTGACCATCAGCGGACTGCTGCTGCCGCCCGCCGTGATCACCATCGTGATGGAGCTGCGGCAGCTCGGACTCGCCGGCACCCGCCCCGGCATGATCGCCGTCTACACCGGGATGTACCTGTCCACCTCGATCTTCTTCATGACCGGGTTCGTGCGCACCATCCCCTACGAGCTGGAGGAAGCGGCCCGGATCGACGGCGCGAAACCGCTGCGGATCTTCCTGAGCCTCATCCTGCCGCTGCTGCGGCCGGTCATCGCCACGGCGACGATCATGGTGATGCTCTACGCCTGGAGCGACATCTTCTACGCCTTCTTCGTTCTCGGAGGCTCGGACGCGGCGACCCTGCCCATCAACCTGTACCAGGTCGCCGGAGCACAGCTCTACCTCAACAACTGGCATCTCGTCTTCGCCTACGTGGTGGTGATGAGCCTGCCCATGGTCGCCATCTTCCTGGTGGCCCAGCGGAGGATCGTGTCCGGAATCACCAGTGGAGCCGTCAAGTAACACCGATCAACCGGAGGTTCAGTGAGTACGACCCGCATGTTCCGTAGGTCCCGTACGTCGGGCAGGACCAGACACCGAGCGTCCACCGCAGTCGGAGCCACCTTGCTGGGAGCAGCGTTGACCGCAGGATTCCTTCCCGCCGCCCAGGCGGCCGAACCGACCGGAACGGTGGCGGCCCAGCGCCTCACCGTCGACCTCGCCGCCCCCGAGGGCAAGGTCATGCTCGGCGCGAACGGCGCGCTCTACGGGCTCGGCGACGACGGGGTGCCGAGCGACGCCGCCCTGGCACCGCTGAAGATCACCAGCGTCTCGCAGAAGCCGGAAGGCGGCGCGCAGCACCCCAACGGCGACGCGATATCGGTCTCGAAGTCGTTCTTCCGCAACGGCGGCACGGACGTTCTCGTGCTGATGCAGGACATGTACGCCAAGTGGCCCTACGAGGACCTCGGCATCGACGACTACCTCACCAAGGTCGACAGGATCACCGCGGACATCGCCGCCGCGCCGAACAGCGAGCGCTTCGTCTATGTGCCGTTCAACGAGCCCGACCAGATCTGGTACAACCTGGGCGTCGCCGACCAGGCCACGTACCAGGCCAACCGCGACCGCTTCCTCAAGGACTGGAAGACGGTGTACCAGCGCATCCGCGCGATCGACCCGGACGCCCGGATCGCCGGCCCCAACGAATCCTCGTACCACACACGGCTGTTGACGGACTTCCTCACCTTCGCGAAGAGGGAGAACGTCCTGCCGGACGTCACCACCTGGCACGAACTCGGACCGTCCTCCCTGCGGGACTTCCAGGCCCACCACGACAACTACCGTTCCATCGAGAAGAGCCTCGGTATCGGCCCGCTGCCCGTCAACATCGACGAGTACGCCAACCGCCGCGACCTCTCCGTGCCGGGCCAACTGGTCCAGTGGGTATCGATGTTCGAGCGGAACAAGGTCTTCGCGAACCAGGCGTACTGGGACGCCGCGGGCAATCTCAGCGGCAATGTCGTCCACACCAACATCCCCAACGGCGGCTGGTGGTTCTTCCGCTGGTACGCGGGGATGACCGGGCAGACCGTCAAGGTGGCCCCGCCGTCGGCCAACACCGTGGACACACTCCAGGGCCTGGCCTCGCTCGACACCGCGCGCAGGCAGGCCCAGGTCCTGCTCGGCGGCTCCGCCGGCGACGCGGACGTGGCCGTGCGCAACGTCGACCCGAAGGTCTTCGGCACCTCCGTCACCGCGACCGTCGCCGAGGCCGCCTGGTCCGGTTACGAAGGGCAGCACGCCACCCCGCGCGTGCTCTCCCGTACGAAGCTGAACGTGGCCGCCGACGGCACCGTGACCGTACCGCTCACCGGCCTGGACCAGATGTCCGCCTACCGGATCCTGCTCACCCCGGCGGGCTCCGGCACGCCCGCCACGGCCGCCGTACCGTGGTCCGCGTCGTACGAGGCGGAGAGCGCCAGGATCACCGGTGGCCAGGTCTACACCCAGGGCACCGTCGCCAACGCCAACGGGTACGCGGCCTCCGGCACCAAGGACGTCGGCGCGCTCAACACCGCCACCAGCAAGGTCGACTTCACCGTCGACGTCCCGGCCGGTGGCACGTACGACCTGTCGGTCCTGTACGGCAACCAGTCCGGCGCCCCGGCCACCCAGACGCTATCCGTCGACGGCGGGGCGGCCCGTACGGTCGGCTATCCCTCCACCCAGAACTGGCTCTACCGGGGGAAGCAGGACGTGACGGTCGAGCTGACCGCCGGCCGGCACACCGTCACCCTGGCCAAGGGCGCCGGCGAGGTCACCCTGGACCGGATCGACCTGACGGCGCACACCACGCCGGCGGCCTCGTACGAGGCCACGTTCGCCGACATCTCCGGCAGTGTGTCGTACGACTACCGTGACGCGACCGGCACCGGTACGGGCGCGCTCGTCCTGGGATCCGGGGGCAGGGCCGTGCTCGACGTGTACGCGCCGCGCGACGGCTACTACACCGTGACCTCACGCGCCTCCGCGCCCGTACAGCTCTCCCTGCACGGCGAGAACGTCACCGCCGCCCCGAACCGGGCGCTGAAGCTGTACCTCGTCGCGGGCAACAACCGCGTCACCGCCTCGGGCCCGGCGTCGCTGCGCTCCCTCGACGTGGCGGGCGCGGGCACCTCGGCCGGCTCCGTCACCTACGAGGGCGCGCAGGCCACGCTGGCGGGCGGCGCCCGGCTCGTGGACAACGCGGGCGCGTCCGCGGGTACGTACATCGGCTGGCTCGGCAACAGCGCCGCCAGCACCGCCGGATTCAGCGTCACCGCGCCGCGTGCGGGACAGTACGTCCTGGTGCTCTCCTACAGCCACAACGACCGCCGCGACAACGGCCACGCCTACAACACCGACATCATGTCCCGCACCGCGGACATCACCGTCGGCGGTGTGAGCAGGAAGGTGACCTTCAAGAACACCTGGAGCTGGGACGACTTCTGGACCATCGGGGTCCCGGTCACCCTGAAGCAGGGCGCCAACACCCTCACGATCGGCAACGCGTCCGCGTGGGCGCCGAACATCGACAGGATCGAACTCGCCCCCGTCCGGGGCTGATCCACCACAGGTGCGCACCACACGCGCACCACGACCGAGGACCGGCCCTCAGGGCCGGTCCTCGGCTTCTTTCCGCGATACCGCCTATGTCAGGTCGGTGACCTTCCAGCGCTGGTTCGTACCGGAGTTGGGCGTCCACACCGAGACCCGCGAGCCGCCCGCCGTGGCCTGGCCCGGGACTTCGAGGAGCTTGCCGCTCTCCGCGCCGACCAGGGTGTAGGTGCCGTCACCGGTGGTGGACAGGACCCACTGAGCGGCCTGCCCGGCCCTGCCCCGGTCCGGTTCCAGCACCGCCGCGCCGTCCCGTACCGCCAGCCGGAGCTTCCGCTCCGCGTTGCGCACCACGTAGCGGTCCCGGTTGCCGGTGCCGTTCGACACCTTCTCGATCCGCCACCGCTGGCCGGTGTCGGCCGTGTCGGTGGTGCGGATGACGGTGCCGGTGGCGTCGTCCGAGACGTCGAGCGACTTGCCGCTGCCCACACCCGTCAGGGTGTAGGTGTGTCCCCGCTGGAGCTCCGCGGCGTCCTTCGCGACCCCGGAGACCCCCGTGACCAGCAGACTGGTCACCGACTGGGCCGGTACGGTGACGGTCGCGCCGCCCCCCTTCACGGCCACCGGAGCGCCCTTGACGAGAGCGCCGCTCACGTCCGTGACCACCGGGGTGACCTTCGCGTCCCGGGAGATCCGGCCGAAGCCGGAGAGGTCCACGGTCACGGCGCGCGCCGCCGCGGTGTCATTGACGTGGACGACGGTGGCGCCCCGTCCCGACGCGGAGACGGCCGCCGCGCTCGCGGTGTCGTCCGTCTTCACCAGCCGGTCGCCGGGCTTGATGAAGTGGGTGAAGTTCCGCGCCGTGTTGAACTTGGTGTTGGTCCGGACCGGGCAGGTCTCCAGGGTGTCCTTCGCGGTGCAACTGAACGGCACCTGGATGGAGCCCCAGTTGCCGCCCTTCGCGGACTCGCCGCCCGGCTTCATGTTGTCGTAGTCCTCCACCGGCTGCCAGAACAGCCAAGCGGTGGGCTCCAGTTCACGCAGGTCGTCCACCACGTGCTTCGCCAGCCCGAGCCCCGGCTTCATGCTGGTGAAGTCCTGGCCGTCACCCCAGTCGCCGTCGACCTCGCTCATCCACAGCGGCTTGTCGGCCGCCTTGGCGATGTCCCGCGGGGTGGTCCTGCCGCCGGTGCCGTACGTGTGGACGTTGAGCTGGGAGACCAGATCCCGTACGTCCTGCGGGTAGGACTCCCAGTTGCGGGCGAACGTCGTCGGGTTGGTCTCGTCCATCGCCGAGATCACCGCGTCGGTCCTGGATGTGCCCAGCTTTTCCGCGAGCGCCTTGATGACCTGCTGCTGACGCTCGGGGCCGACGTGGGCGCCCTCCTGCCTGCCCCCGACCGGCTCGCCGTCCGGGCCCAGGGTGGTGCCCCAGTAGGAGGTGTTGGGCTCGTTGAACGGGTCGATGGTGTCGACCTTGATCCGGCTCGACTTCTCCAGCCGCTCCACGGCGCCCGTCAGATACGCCGCGAAGTCGTCCACCGATTCGGGCTTGAGCTGGTCCTGGCCGGCCTGGAAGTTGCCGGAGACGTAGCCGCTCTCGGTCATGAACCACGGCGGGGAGTTGGAGAACGCCTCCCAGTGGGTGATGTCCTTGGCGATCCGGTTCACCCACCAGCGCTGGGTGGCGTCGGCCTTGGGGTTCCAGTCGGCCGGGTCGTCCGCCGACCACCAGGTGGTGTCCTCGCGCGTGGTGCCCTCCGGCGCCTTCCACCAGCCCTGCACCGCGCCGCCCGCGCGCAGGTAGTCCTTCACGTCGGGGGCGTTGCCGCCGCCGATGTTGTACCGGGCGATGTTCAGCGCGAGACCGTCGTCGCCGAAGACCAGCTTGGCGAGCTTCTCGCGGATCGCCGGGGGATAGCCGCCGGTCGCGTTGGCGAACCAGACCAGGCTGGTGCCCCAGCCCTCGAACTTCTGTCCCTGGTACGAGGGGTCCGGCCGTACGGTGACGGCGGAGCCCGGCTCGGCCGCGGTGGCGGCCGGCAGCGGTCCGCCGGCCAGCACACCGCCGGTGGCCAGGACGACGGCCAGGGCCGCCGGCAGATGCCGGATGGTACGTGGTCGCTTCATCGTGGGGTCTTCCCTTGTCCTCGTCGCGTCATCGGGGGAGAACTGCGCACGTGCCTGTCACGGTGGTCGAGGTCGTACGTCCCTTCTCTTTTCTGCGGAGGAAGCCCTCAGCGGCGTACCACCGCGACGCCGCGCGGGCCCAGAACGAGGGGCTGTCCGGCGGAGCGCTGGTCCGCCCCGGCCGTCAGCGCGAGCAGGGTCCCGTCCACACCGGGCAGTTCGACGGGCTCGTCGGTGCGGTTGACCAGGAACCAGTAGTCGGTGGCGCCGTGGCCGCGCACCACCAGCTCGACCCGGCCCCGGGCGGTCTCCGGCAGGTCGCCGCTCACCCCGGCGCCGTCCAGCAGCCGGGCGAGCACGCCGCGTACCCCCTCGGCGCCGAGCCGGGTGGAGACGTACGCGGCGGAACCCCGGCCCACCGCGCGCCGGGTGATCGCGGGGCGGCCCGCCTGGTCACCGGAGGTGTACGAGGCGAGCACCTCCACCGTGTCGTCGGTGAGGGTGATCGGGTCCGTCCACAGCGTGCCGGTGGAACCGTCGTCCAGGGTGACGCTCCGGCCGTCGGGCAGCGGGGCGAACTCCTCGATCCTGATGCCCAGCAGATCGCGCAGCGCGCCCGGGTAACCGCCCAGCCACGCATGGTCGTTCTCGTCCACCACACCGGAGAAGTAGGTGGTGACGAGATGGCCGCCGTTCTCGACGAAGCTGTTCAGCTCCTTGGCGAGGGCGCGCGGGACCACATGCAGCACCGGCGCCACCACCAGGTCGTAGCCGCCGAGTTCGGCGCCGGTGTGGACGACGTCGGCCCGTACCCCGAGGGCCAGGAACGCGGAGTACCAGTCGAGCGCCTCCTGCCGGTAGCGCAGCAGGGAGGAGGGGTGGGAGTCCTGCTCGCTGGTCCACCACGACTCCCAGTCGAAGAGGATCGCCGCCCGCGCGGGGCGCCGGGTGGACCCCGCGACCTCGGACAGGTCGCCCAGCAGCGCGCCGAGCCGGGTCACCGAGCGGAACACCTCGCTGTCGGGACCGGCGTGCGGCACCATCGCCGAGTGGTACTTCTCGGCGCCCGCCGCGGACTGCCGCCACTGGAAGTAGCAGACGGCGTCGGCGCCGTGCGCCACATGGAGCAGCGAGTCCCGCGCCAACTCCCCTTCACGCTTGGCCAGGTTGACCGGCTGCCAGTTGACCGCGCTGGTGGAGTGCTCCATCAGGAACCACGGATGCCCGCCCGCGATCGAGCCGGTGAGGTTCGCTGAGAACGACAGCTCGTCCAGGCCCTGCGGCCCCGGATGGACGTAGTGGTCGTTGGAGACGAAGTCCACCTCACGCGCCCAGTCGGCGTAGTGCATGCCCTTGGTCTCGCCCATCACCATGAAGTTGGTGGTGACCGGAACCTCGGGGGTGAGCCGGTACAGCACCTCGCGCTCGGCGCGCAGATGCTCCTTGAGGGCGTCCGAGGAGAACCGCTTGAAGTCGAGCTGCTGGGTCGGGTTGGGGTGCGAGGCGGCGAGCCGGGGCGGCAGGATCTGTCCCCACTCCGTGTAGCGCTGGGACCAGAAGTCGGTGCCCCAGGCGTGGTTGAGCGCCTCGACCGTGCCGTAGCGGGCGGCCAGCCAGATCCGGAAGGCGCGGGCCGCGTCGTCGGAGAAGTCGTAGATGTTGTGGCAGCCCAGCTCGTTGGAGACATGCCAGGCGACGAGCGCCGGGTGACCGCCGTACCGCTCGGCCATCTTCGTGGCGAGCTTCAGCGCGTAGGTACGGAACACCGGGGAGGTGGGCCGCCAGTGCTGGCGGGCGCCCGGCCACACCGTCTCGCCGTGCGGTCCCACGGGAAGGATCTCGGGGTGCAGTGTGGTCAGCCACGGGGGCGGCGACGCGGTGGCCGTGGCCAGGTCGACGGATATCCCGCCCGCGTGCAGGAGATCCATGATCTCGTCCAGCCAGCCGAACTCCCAGACGTCCGGGGCGGGTTGGATACGGGCCCAGGAGAAGATGGCGAGGGACACGATGTTCACACCGGCTTCGCGCATCAGCCGGATGTCCTCGTGCCACACCTCGCGCGGCCACTGCTCCGGGTTGTAGTCGGCGCCGTAGGCGAACCCCGGTGCGGGGGCGTCGTGCGGCCGGCGCAGCCAGCGGGGCGACGGGGCGCGGGTCATCTTGCTCCTCGGGAAGATCGTGCCGGATCCGCGCGGTCCGGGCGGACCGCGGGCACCGGGCGGTGACGGGCGGCGGCGAGGTCGCCGCCGCCCGTCACCCCCGGCCGGCCGGTGTTACTTGACGGTGAAACCCTGCTCCGTGCCGTAGGCGCGGGACTGCTTCTGCCAGTTGGCGAGACCTTCCGACAGGGGTGTGCCGGAGACGTACGCCTTGCCGACGGTGTCGTTGAAGATCGAGTTCGAGTAGACCTGGAAGGGCAGGTACGTCCAGTTGGGGACGACCTCGGTCGCCGACTGGGAGAAGACCTTGTTGATCTGCTGGCCGCCGAAGTAGTCGAACTTCGTGTCCAGGAACTCCTTGGACGTGAGATCGGCGGTGGTGGCCGGGAACGCGCCGTCCTTGATGCGGGACTTCACGCCCGCGCCGGCGGCGGCGTACTCGGTGAAGGCGTAGGCGAGCGCCTTGTTCTTGCCCGCGGAGGGCACGGCCAGCGAGCTGCCGCCGCTCTCCGCGCTGGCCTTCGCGCCCGCCTTCCACTGCGGCAGCGGGGCCACCCGCCAGTCGCCCGCGGCCGCGGGGGCGCCCGTCTTGAGGTTGGTGGGCATCCAGGCGCCGGTGGCGAGTGTGGCGATGGTGCCGTCGCCCAGTCCCTTGAACCACTCGTCGGTCCAGGAGGTGACGGGCGCCAGCAGCTTGCCGTCGATGAGCTTCTGCCAGGTCTTCGTGAACGCGGTGCTGCCCGCGTCGGTGAAGTTGATGCTCACATCGGTGCCGTCCACCGTGTACGGGTGGCCGCCGGCCTGCCAGATGAGGCTGGTGGCGAAGCCCGCCTCGCCGGTGTCGGCGGTGATGAAGACCTTCGGGTCGGCCTTGTGCAGCTTCTCTGCCGCGGTGACGTACTCGTCCCACGTGGTCGGGATCGCGATCTTGTGCTTGTCGAAGACCTTCTTGTTGTAGTAGAGCGCCATCGGGCCGGAGTCCACGGGCAGCCCGAAGACCCCGTCACCGGTCTTCACCGCGTTCCACGGGCCGGGGGAGTAGGAGTCGCCCAGCTTGTCCGCGCCGTACGGGGCGAGGTCGGTGACGGACTTGGAGAGGGAGAACTGGCTCAGCGCGAAGTACTCGATCTGCGCGACGTCGGGGACACCCTTGCCCGCCGCTATCGCGTTCTGGAGGGCGGTGTACTCGTCCTTCGAGGTGCCCGCGTTGACGACCTTGACCTTCACCTTGGGGTGCGCGGCCTCGAAGTCCTTCGCGACCTGGGGAATGGTGCTGTCCCAGGTCCAGACCGTCAGGTCGCCGCCCTTGTCGAGGGCCGCCTTGACGTCCTCCGGGCTCCCGGAGTCGCCGCCACCGCCGCTGTCGTCGGAGGAGCCGCCGCAGGCCGTCAGGGTGAGGGCGAGGGCGAGTACGGAGGCCAGACCTGCGCCGCGCACGGTGCGGCGCGTTGTGTTGAACATCAGAGTCATCTCACTTCGTTGTCAGAGAACTGCCGAAAGCGGGGAGAACGCGGGAGAGTCGGGAAACGGGGGAGTGTGGTGGGGCGGACGTCACTCCTTGACGCTTCCGGCGGCGAGCCCCGACTGCCAGTACCGCTGGAGCAGCAGGAACGCGGCGATCAGGGGCACGATGGTGAGCAGGGAACCGGTGATGACCAGGTTGAAGATGGCCTCGCCCCCGTTGGTCTGGGCCTGCGCGTTCCAGGAGTTGAGTCCGAGGGTGAGCGGGTACCAGTCCGGATCCTTGAGCATGATCAGCGGCAGGAAGTAGTTGTTCCAGGTCGCGACCACGGTGAACAGCAGCACCGTCACGATGCCGGGGGCGAGCAGCGGCAGACTGACCGTGAAGAAGGTACGGATCTCACTCGCGCCGTCGATCCTGGCGGCCTCCAGCAGCTCGGTGGGGATCGCCTCGGCGGCGAACACCCACATCAGATAGAGGCCGAACGGTGAGATCAGCGAGGGGATGATCACCGCCCAGGGGGTGTCGGTCAGCCCCATCTTGCTGAACATCAGGAAGGTCGGGACGGCCAGCGCCGTACCGGGGACGGCGACGGCGCCGATCACCACGGCGAAGACACCGCGCTTGCCGGGGAACTCGAACTTGGCGAGGGCGTAGCCGCCGAGCACCGCGAGGAAGGTCGCGCCGCCGGCTCCCACCACGACGTACAGCAGTGTGTTCAGCAGCCAGCGGACGAACACACCGTCGTTGTAGGTGAGGGTGTCGGCGATGTTCCCGAAGAACGCGAAGTCGCTGTCGAACCAGAGGCCCGAGGAGCTGAGCAGGCCGTTCTGGGTCTTCGTCGAGTTGATGACGAGCCAGACGAGCGGCACCAGCGCGTAGACCAGGACCAGACCGGTCAGCACGGTGAGCAGCACACTGCGGCGCGGCCGGTTGACACTGTGCCGCTGTCCGGACCGGGGGGTGCGCAGCCGGGTGACGGGGCGGGGCGCGCGCTTCTCGCCCGGGGCAACGGGGGCAGGGGCGGTGGCTCCCATCGTCACGCTTCCTTTCGCATGCCGCGGAGCTGTACGGCATAGGCGATGATCATGGTGAAGACACCCATGATGATCGCGACCGTGGCCGCGTAGTTGTGCTGCTGGCCCGAGAAGGCCAGCGAGTAGGTGTAGAAGTTCGGCGTGAAGTCCGTGGTGATCGTGTTGGGCGCCAGGTTCTTGAGGATGCTCGGCTCGTTGAAGAGCTGGAAGCTGCCGATGATCGAGAAGATGGTGGCGATGACCAGCGCGCCCCGGATCGCGGGCAGCTTGATCGCGCCGATGATCCGGAGCTGTCCCGCGCCGTCGATCTCCGCCGCCTCGTAGAGCGAGTGCGGGATGACCCGCAGCGCCGAGTAGAAGATCAGCATGTTGTAGCCGACGAACTCCCAGGTCACGATGTTGCCGATGGAGGCGAGCACCAGGCCGGAGGAGAGCGGGTCGGGCAGCGAGACCCCGAAGGCGTCGTTGATGTTGCCGACCAGGCCGAAGCGGGTGCCGTACATGAAGCCCCACATCAGGGCGGCGACCACGGCGGGTACGGCGTACGGCAGGAAGATCGCGATCCGGAAGAAGTTCTTGCCGTAGAGCCTGCCGCTGTCGATGGCCAGCGCGACCAGCAGCGCGATCCCGAGCATGACCGGTACCTGGACGGCCAGGAAGAGGGTCACCCGGCCCAGGGCCGCCCAGAAGTTCGGGTCCTCCAGCGCACGTTGGTAGTTGTCGAAGCCGACGAAGGAGGTGCCGCCGACGAGTTGGGTCCGGAAGACGCTCAGATAGATCGAGTAACAGATCGGCGCGAGGAAGACCAGGGCGAAGACCGCCATGAACGGGCCGATGAAGCCCCAGCCGATCAGGGCCCGCCTGCGTCGTGGGCCCCGTGGCAGGGCGGGGAGTCCCGCTGTGGAGGGCGGTGACAACGTCGTCATGGCTGTTCCTCGCTGGTCGTCCTCGGCACCCGGCCGCCGGGTGGAAACGTCCGTATCGAGCCGTGGCCCGAAGAGGGTCGCGGCGCTGATGTTTACGTAAACATCGATGGATGGGATGCTTGCATCGGCCCCGGTGGGGCGTCAAGATTTCGGCTGGTCTCAGTTGAATCAAGCAGGTCGCGGTGGTTACGACGACGGGAAGCGCGGGAGCGGGAGTGGCGGAGACGGTGGAGGGCGCCCAGCGGGCGGCGGGGTCGGACGAACCGCTGCCGCGGGCCGAAGCGGGCCAGGGGGCGCGGGGCCGGCGGCGCCGGGTGTCCATGGCGGACGTCGCCCGGCGGGCGGGCGTCTCCTCGCAGACCGTCTCCCGGGTCTCCAACGGCCACCCGGGCGTGGTCGACGCGACGCGCCAGGAGGTGCTCGCCGCGATGAAGGAGCTGGGCTACCGGCCCAACAGCGCGGCCCGCGCCCTGAAGAGCGGCGAGTTCCGCACCATCGGCATCATCCTGTTCACCCTCTCCACCACCGGCAACGTCCGCACCCTGGAGGCCATCGCCACCTCGGCGGCGCAGCAGGGGTACGCCACCACGCTGCTCCCGGTCGCCATGCCCACCCAGGACCAGGTACGGGGCGCCTTCACCCGGCTCGGCGAGCTGGCCGTGGACGCCATCATCGTGATCATGGAGGTCCATCTGCTGGACGCCGCCACGGTCACCCTGCCCCCCAACGTCGGTGTGGTGGTGGCCGATTCGAACGCCGGTCACCGCTACAGCGTCGTCGACACCGACCAGGCGGGCGGCGCCCGCGAGGCGGTGAGCCACCTGCTCGGCCTCGGACACACCACGGTCTGGCATCTCGCCGGGCCCGAGGAGTCCTTCGCCGCGCAGCGGCGGGCCGACGCCTGGCGCGCCACCCTGCGCGAGGCGGGGCGCCCGGTGCCCCCACCGCTGCGCGGCGACTGGTCGGCGGAGTCGGGGTACCGGGCGGGGCTGCGGCTGGCCGAGGAGCCGGAGTGCACCGCGGTCTTCGCGGCCAACGACCAGATGGCGCTGGGCCTGTTGCGCGCGCTGCACGAGTCCGGCCGCGCGGTGCCCGGAGAGGTGAGTGTGGTCGGTTTCGACGACATCCCGGACTCCGGTTCGTACGTGCCGCCGCTCACCACCGTCCACCAGGACTTCGCGGAGGTGGGACGGCGCTGCGTGGAGGGCGCGCTGCGCCAGATCAACACCCACGAGGAGGAGCGCGGCACCACCCTCGTCCCCACCCGGATGGTGATCCGCGGATCCACCGCTCCGCCGCCCCGGCCGGAGGACTGAGGGCTGAGGGCTGAGGACAGAGGACAGAGGGCTGAGGCTGGGACGGCGGCGACGGGGGAGGGGCCGGGCGCGGCTGCCGGCCGGGCTCCCCCGGGCAGGGATTAGCATGCAGCGATCATCACGGTGATGTGACGAGGAAAAGGGGCGGGCATGCGCGCGGAGCAGTGGACCGGAGTCGTCACCTACCACGGGGAAGGGCCCGGATGGGACCCCGGGACCGGCCAGCTGAGGGTCGTCGACATGCTCGCCGGGGACCTGCTGACCTTCGGCGCCGACGGCACGCGGGCCCCCGGACGCCACCACCTCGGCCAGGTCGCGGCGGCCTGGCGGCCCCGTACCTCCGGCGGCGTCGTGGCGGCGGTCGAACGCGGCTTCGCGCTCATCGCGCCCGACGGGACGGTGACCCGCGGCGAGGAGCTGTGGAGCGACCCCACGATCCGGATGAACGAGGGCGGCTGCGACCCGGCCGGCAACTTCTACTGCGGGTCGATGGCGTACGACACCCGCCCCGGCGCCGGCCGCGTCTTCCGGCTCACCCCCGGCGGCGAGACCTCCGTCGTCCACACCGGCGTGACCATCTCGAACGGTCTGGCCTGGTCCCCGGAGGGTGACTTCGCGTACTACGTCGACACCCCCACCCAGTCCATCGCCCGGGTGACGGTCGACCCGGAGAGCGGCCGGTTCGCCACCCCCGAGCCCTGGGTGCGCGTCGACCCCGCCGACGGCGCGCCCGACGGCATCACGGTGGACGCCGAGGGGGGCGTGTGGGTCGCGCTCTGGGGCGGCTCCGCGGTCCGCCGCTACACGGCGAAGGGCGTGCTCGACACGGTGGTGGAGGTGAACGCCCGCCAGGTCAGCGCCTGCGCCTTCGGCGGCGACGACTACCGGCGCCTGTTCATCACCACCTCGCGCGAGAACGTACCCGACGGTGAGGACCCGGCGGCGGGCGCCGTGTTCACCGTCGAGCCGGGCATCGCGGGACGCGCGCCGCTGCCGTACGCCGGATAGCGCTCACAGCCCCGGCGCGCCCCAGACGGGAAACCAGCGCGCGAGGTCGGGCTCGATCCGCAGATCGTCCCCGAGCACCGCTCTGACCTGCAACTCCCGCTGATTGTCCCGCTTCTCGGCGTCGCCGGGGAGCGGGGCGAACGGATAGAACGTGCCGCGCTTGTAGAGATAGACCAGGGCCAGCGGCCGTCCCTCCGCGTCCCGGAAGCCGACCAGGGAGCACAGGAGCTGCGGCCCGAAACCGCCGTCCTGGAGCAGTGTGTTGACCGCGTGCAGATCGTTGACCAGCGAGGCCGCGTCGTCGGGTGACCGCTGCGAGAGCAGCCAGGTGTAGCCGTACGCGTCCTGGCTGAACGTGACGGGGACCCCCGCCCCCTGCCGCGCCGTGTCCGCGTCCAGCAACTCCTGGACGTCGCGGCGGATCCGCGCGAATCCGCCGCCCTCGACGCCCGCGAAGCAGACCGAGCCGAGCCCGGTGGGCACGTACCCCGCGCCCGCTTCGAGGGTGAGCGCGGCCGACGGGAGGGAGAAGAGCTGATCGAGTTGGGGGCGGACCGGCTTGCTGCGGCCGAGGATGGTGTCGAGAAGGCCCACGGGACCAGCTCCTTCACGTGCGGGGTCGGTCACGGGCGGGCGAGTTCGGCGGAGATACGGGCGAGCTGCTCCAGCCGCTGTTCGAGCGTCGGGTGCGAGGAGAGCAGCCGGCCGAGGCTCTCCTTCGAGGAGAACGCCGGGACGAAGTAGAAGGCGTTGTACGGCTCCGCCTTCCGCAGGTCCTCCGTCGGTATGCGCGCCATCTGGCCGCTGACCTTGGTGAGCGCGGACGCCAGCGCCGAGGGCCGGCCGGTGAGCAGCGCGGCGGCCCGGTCCGCCGACAGCTCGCGATAGCGGGAGAGCAGCCGGGTCAGCAGAAAGCCCACCGCGTACACCACCGCGCTGACCAGCGGGATCAGCATGATCGCGATCCCGGCCGGGCCGGCGTTGCGGGCGTTCCTGGCCAGCCCGCCCCACAGCGCGATCCGGGTGATCAGCCCCGCGAGCACCCCGAGGAACGAGGCGATGGTCATGACGGCGACATCGCGGTGCGCGACATGGGACATCTCATGGGCGAGGACGCCCTCCAGCTCCTCGGGCTCCAGCCGGCGCAGCAGCCCGGTCGTGGCGCAGATCAGCGCGGTGCGCTCGCTGCGCCCGGTGGCGAAGGCGTTGGGTAGGTCGCTCTGCGCGATGGCGACGCGGGGCTTGGACATGTCGGCCAGCGCGCAGATCCGGTCGACGGCGCCGTGCAGGGCCGGCGCCTCCTCGGGCGTCACCTCGCGGGCGCCCATGCTGAACGCCGCGATCTTGTCGCTGAACCAGAACTGCGCGACGAACAGACCACCGGCGAAGATCAGGATGATCGGCCAGGCGTGGTTCAGCACCGCCAGCAGCACACCGACCAGGACCACGTACAGCAGACCGATCAGGAACATGGTCGTCACCATGCGCGTGGTCAGACCGCGGTCCGGGGTGTAGCGGTTACGTGTCATCGTCCCTCCACTCACTCTCTCTCCTGCCATTTTCCTCCTTTCCTCGCCAAACGGGATAAGGGGGGTGTATGGGTGCGCGCGGAGGGGGCGCACGGTGGCGCACTGCTGTACAGGGGGGCTCGCACGGGCGGAGAAAGTGCCCCCTGTGCTGCCACGCGGCGTGTTCCCGCGGGATCGATCCGGGCGTTGGTCTGTATACGACAGGAATAAATGACCATCATTTCTCTGGGTAGACGAAGGAATGTAGAGGGTGGAATAGGGAGGTGCTGCATGATCCGGGTTCTTGTGGTGCACGGGGTGGGACTGTTTCGTTCGGCGCTGGTGGCGTTGTTGCGTACCGAAAAAATGTTCGACGTGTCGTCGGCGTCGGGGCGCACCGCATTGCGTGGTCCGTACGGTGTTCCCCCTCATGTCTACGTAGCCGATATCGACTGTCCGGCTTCCTCGGCGTACATCGAAAGAGCCACGTCCGCCCGTGATGAACTGGGCTGTCAACCGGCCCTCCTGGTTCTGGCCAGCGCACAGAAGCCCGGATCACTCCGTAAGGCTTTTGACGCGGGGGCGCTCGGATATGTCGACAAGGACGGGGAGCCGGGACGTTTAGTGGACGCCATCCGCAACGTCGCGCGAGGGGAGCGATTCATTGACGAATCACTCGCTTTCGATTTTCTCCAGGCCGGGAAGATACCGCTGACCCCGAGGGAACTCAGCGTCCTCGGCCTGGCGGCGGAAGGCGCGCCGATCGAGGAAATCGCGAGATCCCTGCACCTGTCCAACGGCACGATTCGCAACTACCTGGCCGCCGCGATAAGGAAGACCGGCGGCAGGAACCGGATGGACGCCGTCCGGATTTCCCAGGGCGCCGGCTGGCTCTGAGGGGAGGGCTCCCGGCTCTGATAGAGAGGCCCCGGCTCAGCCGGCCTGCCAGTGGCCGGTGAGATCGCGGTAGAGGGCCGATCCGGACAGCAGCTCGCCATGGGTCCCGCACTCCGGCCTGGTGCCGTCCAGGACGAGGACCCGCCCGGCGCGCCGAGCCGAGGACAACCGGTGCGCGACGACGACGAGCGCGCCGGGACGCTCCGCCAGCGCCTCCTCGGCCCGCGCCTCGGCGACCGGGTCCAGATGGCAGGTGGCCTCGTCCAGCACCATCAGGGCGGCGGGGGAGACATAGGCCCGGCACAGGGCCAGCATCTGGCGCTCCCCCTGGGAGAGCGTGCCCGGCTCCACCGCCCCGTCCAGCCCGCCGAGCCGGCCCACCAACTCGTTCGCGTGCAGCGCCTCCACCGCGCGCACCAGCTCACGCGTCGAGGCGTGCGGACGGAGCTGGCACAGGTTCTCCCGTACGGTTCCGGTGAACACGTACGCCTGCTGCGGGATCAGCACGCGCAGCCCCGCCAGATCGCGCGCGGTCCGGCCCGCCACGGGCTGCCCGGAGAGCAGGACGGCCCCCTCGTCGGGGGCGAGCAGCCCCGCGAGCACACTCGTCAGGGTCGACTTGCCGATACCGCTCGGCCCCACCACCGCGAGGTGCTCGCCCTCCGCGACGGTCAGATCGAGCCGGTCCAGCACCGGCGGCGCGCCAGGTCCGTACGCCAGGGTCACGGACCGCAGCTCCGCCGCGGGAGGCGGGCGACGGGCCCCGGGTACGGGGCGCGCGCAAGGTACGGACCGCGCCCCGGGCACGGACCGCGCCCCGGGTACGGTTTCCGGCTCCCCGGCCTCGGACCCCGCCGCTCCGCCCGCTCCGTCGTCGAATCGCTCCAGCACCACCAGCAGCCGGGTACCCGCCGCGCCGAGCGCCGTCATCAGGGTGTGCAGGGCGGGCAGCAACGACTGGACGAGATACGTCAGCGCCCCCATCAGGGCCCCCGCAGTCACCCCCTGGCGCAGCAGCCAGGGCGTGGCGGCCAGCAGCAGGATCACCGGCAGTTGGCCCGCGACCCCCAGCGCCAGGGTACGGACGGCCGCCCACCGTGCCAGCACGCGCGACGCCCGCGCGCCCGCGTCGATCAGCCGCGCCGCGGAGTCCGCCACCTCCGCCTGCGTCCCGCACGCGACGATGTCGCGCAGCCCCGCGCCGATCGTGCCCGCCCGGTCGGCGACGGCCTCGTCGAGGTCGAGGAACGCGCGCTGGGCGGCGGCCATCGGCGGCAGGGTGGCGAGGAACAGGGCGAGTCCCAGCACCAGCGGCGGCGCCACGATCAGCAGGAACTGCGGGGCGAGGGCCAGCAGCCCGGCCAGCGCGCCCACCGCGGTGAAGACGAAGGACCGCGCGGTGAGCACCAGTCCGGCGAAGCTGTCCCGGACGATCTCGCTCTGGTGGGTGAGCCGGGAGACCGCCGTGCCGTCCGCGCGGGCCGGATCGGCCACCGCCGCCTCCAGCGAACGGGTCACCGCCCGGCGCACCAGCCCGTCCCGCAAGGGCTCGACCAGCGCGGCGAGTTGGGCGAACACACCGCGCACGAGCGGCCCCCCGGCAAGGATCGCGACCGCCGCCACGGCCAGCCAGCCGAGACCGGTCCCGGTACGGCCCGCGAGGAACCCCTGGTCGAGCGCGCGCGCCAGACAGTAGCCGCCGAGGAAGGTCTGCGCGGACTCCAGCAGGGACCATCCGGCGAGCTTGACCAGGACCCCCTTCCTGCGCAGCAGAAAACGGCGGCCCGGCGGAAGGATCCGGCGCAGCGTGCCCCGGCCCTCCCGCGCGGGCCGCCCCGCCGTCTTCCGGCCCGCCCCCTCCCGTACCTCCGTGGCCGTCACGCGGGACCCTCCGCCCCGGTCTCCTCGGGCCTCCCGCCCGCCGGTACGGAGTCCGCGTTCCCGCCGGGCGGCGCGAAGACGGCGCGGTACTCCGGGGACCGCCACAGCTCCGCGTGCGGTGCCACCGCCCGTACCCGTCCCTCCTCCAGCCAGACCACCACGTCGGCGCGCACGGCCGAGGAGAGCCGGTGGGCGATGATCAGCTTGGTGGACGCCCGGACGTCCCGGGCGAGGGCGCGCTCCACCTGACGCTCGGTCACGGTGTCCAGGCTGGACGTCGCGTCGTCCAGGATCAGCAGCCGCCCCGCGTGCGCGAAGGCGCGGGCCAGCCCCAGCCGCTGGAGTTCACCCCCGGACAGCGGCGCCCCGGTCCGCGGGGTGTCGTACCCGTGCGGCAGCAGCCGTACGAAGGCGTCCGCGCCCGCCGCCCCGGCCGCCGCCCTGGTCCGGTCCGCCGGGGCGCGCTCGGCGCCCCAGGCCAGCGCCTCGCCGATCGTGTCGCCGAAGAGGACGGGCCGCTCGAAGGCGTAGCCGACCTCGCGGCGCAACTCCGTACGGCCGAGGGTCTCCAGCCGCACCCCGTCCAGCAGTACGTGGCCCGCGTCCGGGTCGGTGAGCCGTCCGGCGACGGCGGCCAGCGTCGACTTGCCCGCCCCGGAACGCCCCACCACGGCGGCCGTGACCCCGCCGGGGATCTCCAGGTCCACGTCGTGGAGCAGCCGCCGGCCGTCCCGTACGATCCGGACGCCCCGCAGGGTGAGCGTGCCGGCCCCGCCGGCCGGCAGCGAACCCCTGCCGTGTGCCAGGGCGGGCAGCGCCACGAGTTCGGCGGTCCTGCTGGCCGCGGCCCCGCTGCGGATCAGCGCGCCCAGCAGCCCGGTGCCCGCGCCCACCCCGGCGGCCAGGGCGGCGTACCGGGAGACGGCGAGGAGTTCGCCGACGCTGATCGCGCCCGAGGCGAGCCGGACGCCGCCGACCGCCAGGACCCCGGTCGTCAGCAGGGGCATCAGCACACCGCTGCGGGCGACGGCCCGGCCGTGCACGCGCCACATCCGCCGCCCCTGGACGCCCAGTTCGGGCAGTGGCGCCAGGACGCGGTCGCGCTCGCGGTCGGCCGTACCGGCGGCGGCGATGGTCCGCGCCCCGCCGAGCGCCTCGACGAGCCGGGAGGCGATGTCCGACTGGACCCGCTGGTAGCGCGCCACGCTGTCGGACGAGCCGCGGGCGAAGGCGCGCACCACCAGCACCAGCAGCGGCAGCCCGGTGAGGAAGGCCAGGGCGGTCCACCCGTCGATGAGGAACAGCGCGACGAGCGCTCCGGCCGGGGCGAGGAGCGACGCCGCGAGGGCCGCCGCGCTCACCGGGGCCGTACCGGCCTCCGTCGCGTTCGCGGACAGCCTGGTCGCCACATCACCGGGCGCGAGCTTCCCACCGCGCTCCGGCGACGAGGCGAGCAGCCCCGTCAGGGCGCGCATCCGCAGCCAGGCGGTGGAGCGGGCGCTCGTGACGCCGCCGATCAGTGCGACGAGGGCGTCGAGGAGGACCTCCGCCGTGACCACCGCGGCACACAGGACGAGCCAGGCATCGGCTCCGTACCCGGCACCGGGGGAGCGGGACAGCAGCAGGTCGAGGGTCCGGCCGACCACGGCGGGCGCCGCGAGGGCGGCGCCGGCGGACGCGGCCGAGCAGACCAGGACGGCGGCGGTGCGGCCCGCGCTGTGCCGGGCGGCGCCGCGCAGCAGAGCGGGTCCGGTCGCCGCCGCTTCGCGGACTCCGCGACGGGGGAACACCATCGGGAAGGCGTCCTCCTCACCACCGGGAGCCCGGCGAGATCCATGGGACGGGGCCCGGGCGGTGGACCGCCCGGGCCCCGGGTGTCTCCCGGCCGCGGCTCTCACGAACCGCGGCCGGGAGGCGGACATCCGTGGGGCGGGATGTCAGTTACAGGTGGTGACGCTCAGGCTGCTGTCACCACAGAGCAGCAGGCTGGCGCGGCTTCCCGTGGCCACGTCGCCGGTCGCCTCTTCCTTGGGGGTCTCCAGCGACTGCAGGTCGAGAAGGTTCATCGTCGTTCCTCTCATTCATGGGGACGGTGTGCTGGTCACGGCTCCAGGACGGAGCCGGCTCGTGGGCCGCGTGGGCGGCGGGAGGAACGGCAGGTGGGCCGCTCCGTCATACGGGGGCGAGGCGGCGGCCAGCGCCAGGAGACAGCCGGCGGTGCCGGTCGCCAGGTCCATGGACAGCCGCATCATCTGCTCGCCGGGAAAGGCCAGTTGACCCTGGTACGTCAGGGCGTGCCAGGCCAGGGCGTCGATCTGGCGCCGTACGTCGGCCGCCTCGGTCCCCGGCCCGCCCGCCGTGGTGCGGCTGAGGTGGAGGACCATGCCGGCGGCGCCCCGGAAGAGTCCGGGCTGCGCGTAGAACGTGGCCTGCGCCGCCCGGACGATCTCGCCGCGCGCCCGCTCGAACGCGTCGTCGGGCCGGTGGGCGAGATAGTCGTCGAGCACCATCCCGATCCCCACACTGCCCGCGCCGAGGTACGGCATGGTGCGCCAGCCCTCGTCGACCTGGAGCGTGCCGCCCGCGCCGTGCGTGCAGCGGGCGAGATCACGGCGCAGCGCGTCGGCCGCGAGATCGAGCAGCGCCGTGTCACCGGTGCGCTCGTAGAGCCGTACGAAGAGCAGGGCGGCGCCGGACGCCCCGTACAGCAGCCCGGCGCGGGAGAGCCCGCCCGACACCGTGCGGGCCGCCGACTCCGCGCAGCGCAGGGCCGCTTCGCGCAGCCTCGGCTCCCCGGACGAGGCGGCCAGGGAGTCGAGGGCGAGGCCGAGCCCGGCCGCGCCGCTGTGCAGATCGGCGGGGATCTCGTCCCACGGCTGGTCCAGCGTCAGCTCGGCCAGTTCCATGGCCCGCTCACGGTGGCCGAGCCGCTCCAGCGTCCAGGCGAGCCCGGCCAGCCCGTCGTAGAAGCCGGGCGGGGTGCCCGATGCGGGCTCCTTCGCCCGCAACAGCAGCCACTCCTCGGCGACTTCGCACCGCCCGGCCCCGGCGGCGTCCAGCGCGTACAGTACCCCGGCCGTGCCGTAGCCGAACGACAGACCGCCGCCCGCGACGGTGAACTGGGCGATGTCACCCGGGAAGCAGCGGTCCTCGCGGTCCGGGGTCGCCGAGGCGAGGACGGCCCGCGCCAGGGAGTCCCGACTGCGCGGCCAGTCGCCCGGCTCCACCGGGAGATACGGTTCCACGGCACGGTACGGCTCCACCGGGAGATACGGTTCCACGGCACGGTACGGCTCCACCGGGAGATACGGATCGGGGGCGGACCGAGGCCCCCTCGCCCCCGGTCCTTCGCCGGGCGCCGCCGGGTCACGGAGGATCTCCGCCACGGCCTCGTCGAGGAACGCGCGCTCCACCGGGAACTGCCGCGCCACCACGTCCGCGAGGTGCCGGGCCTTCGCGCGGTCCACGGCGAGAAGACTGGTCAGCGGGATGAAGAGGGCGAGGCGCAGACAGGCGAGGGCGTACCGGTCGACATCGAAGCCGCGCCGGTCGGCGGGGGCCACGAAACCGGGGTTGGCCACGGTCTGGCGCCCGTTGTCGTCGATGTGCGCGGCGGCCTCGAAGTCCAGCAGCACCACCGAGGTCTCGTCCTCCGAGAGCATGATGTTGAACAGATGCAGATCGTTGAAGACGATGCCGCGTCCGTGCACCGCGGCGACGGCCTTCTCGACCAGACCGTGGATCCGCAGCGCCCACGCGGTGTACTCGGCGAGCCGCGCCGCTCCGGGCTCCGCGTCGATCAGCGGGTGCCTGCGGGCGAAGAAGGTGTTGAGGGGCTTGCCCTCGATGTGTTCGAGGACCAGGAAGCGGTGGTCGCCGAGGACGAAGCTGTCGCGTACCTCCGGGGTGCAGCCCAGCCCCGACAGCGCTTCCAGGGCGTCCTGTTCACGCTTCAGACGGGTCACGGCGTCGGCTCCGTCGGCGGCCAGACCGGCATGCGGTCTCGCCTCCTTCAGCACCACCTGCTCGCCGGTGACGCTGTGCCGCCCGACATAGACGCCGCCACCGTTGGAGAAGTGCAGCGCCCGCTCGATCCGGTACGGCAGCTCCGCGACGGTCGTCGCGTCCCGCGCGTCGAGATGGGGCCGGAGGAACGCGGGCGGTGTGATCCACGGGGGGATCTGGAAGACGGGGCCGCGCAGGTCGGGGACGAGTCTGCCCGTGTCGTCCTCGACGGCCGGGCGCAGCTCCCCCTCCGCGTCGTAGCAGTGCCGCTGGGTGAAGCTGCCGTACCGCAGGTGAACGGGGCCCGCGCCCCAGCGGAGATCGCTGAGGATGTACGGCCCCGGCTCGCCCGTCAGCAGCGCGTCGAGGTCCTCGGCGATGGTGCGGCAGTGTGTGTCGTCGGCCGGGTAGACGGTGAGGAACTTGCCGCTGGCGGAGCGGTCCGCGTACTTGGCGTTGCGGGTGTGGAGCAGATAGCGGCTCGGTACGAACTTGAAGGCGACGCGCCGTGCGACGCAGTGGTCCATGACCCGGTCGAGCACGGACTCGGCGTTGCCGAGACAGGCCGACACATGGATCTTCCAGCCCTGCGAGGGCAGTTGGACGTCGAGGGGGCGTAACGCGAGCCAGTCCCCGGTGCGATGGCGCTGCCATCCCGGCGGGACGGGCCGGCGGGCGGCCTCGTACAGTGCCTCGCGGTCCGTGGAGCCGGTGGTGGACAGCCGGTGCGGTGCGTCGTAGAACTGCCGGTCCGCATCGCAGAATACGGCGTATCCCTTGTTCACACGGACTCCCTCGGGCTCCCTCGGACGGCGACAGAGCCCACCGTGTCACGGGCGCCGAAACCCGAAACAGTCGCCGATGTCACCTTCCGGGTGTGGAGTCTGCATGGGTTACCGGTGGGAAAGCAGGGGACCGGCGGACCCCTGTCGGGGTCCGCCGGTCCTGTTCCGCGTACCTCGGACGCGGGTGTGGTGCGCTGTGGTGCGAGGGTGTGGTGCGAGGGTGCCGTGCGGGTGTTACAGCGCCGGGTAGGCGTTCTTCAGCAGCTCCTGGAACTGCGCGGAGAACCAGTCACCCGAGAGCGGCGCGTTGGCCAGGGCGCCCGACATGTGGTTGTTGTTGCGCGGGTTGCCCGTGTACGCGGGGTCGCACATCTGGTCGAAGCCCTTGCCCTGGTCGTTCGGGATGACCTTGCTCGCACCGTCGGACTCGCCCGGGGGCTTCATCCAGACGTACGCGTCGATCCCGGCGGCGGGGGCGGCCTTCGGCCGTTCACCGAGCCCGGCTCCTGACTGGTTGCACCAGTTGCCCAGGTGGATCCTGCGGTCGTAACGCCCGCCGTCCACATAGGTGTCCACGCTGGTCTGCGCACCGGGGCCGGCGGGCCTGGCGCTGCCGCCCCAGCCGTTGCGCGAGGTGTCGATCAGCATGCCGACTCCCGACGGGAAGCCGACACCGACCAGCTCCTGGCGGAACGCCTGGGCGAACGACTGCTCGTCGACGTAGCGGTTCCAGTCCACCCACTTCGACTCACGGACCGACTTGCCGGCCACGCTGTCGTTGATGGTGTAGTTGTTCTCCTTCGTCGCACCGTAGTTGGCGGTGTTGACGATGAAGCCCGCGACCTTGTCGACCGTGCTGCCCTCGGCGGTCGCGGCCTGCTTGAAGATCTGCGCCGAGGCGTTGAAGTTGTCGTCCCAGCCGATCCAGCCGTGGTGTCCCGCGTCCACGTAGTTGTAGACGTTGCCGACGGCGCCCAGCTTGTTCAGGGCGTAGCCGACTCCCTTGATGTAGTTGCCGTTCGCCTTCATCACGTCGCACTGCGGGGTGGCGGTCGGCCGCGGCGAGACATTGGTGACGAGGTTGGGCAGGGAGTCGATCTCGACGGTCGTCACGATCCGCAGGTTCGCGTACTTGGTGTCCCCGAGGATCGCGGCGATCGGGTCGATGTACTCCTTCTGGTAGCGGGTGATCTCCGTCGGGCCGAGCTCCCCGTTGGAGGCGAGCGCGGCGCAGTCACGACCGGGCAGGTTGTAGATCACGAGCTGGACGACGAACGCCTTGCCCGCCGCCTGCGTCAGGGCCGCGTCGAGATGGGCGCGCAGCCCCATCCCGCCGTTCACCCCGTTGATGGCCGCGATCCGGTCCAGCCAGACCCCGGTCGGCTGGTTGGAGACCTTGGTGCCGCCCGGCTCGGCGGCGGCCTTCCGTGACCACTCCGGGTTCACGTACACCCCGGCGCCCGCGTACGGGTTGTCGACCCTGGCGCTCGGTCCCGGGGGCGGGGTGGTCGGCGGATCCGTGGGGGTGCCGCCGCCCGGCACGTTGCAGGTGACGCCGTTGAGCTTGAACGCGGTGGGGACCGCGTTCGTGCCGGTGACGTCGGCGTTGAAGCCGAAGGAGGTCGAGGCGCCGGAGGCCAGTGTGCCGTTCCAGGCGGTGTTGGTGGCCGAGACCGCCGTACCGCTCTGGGTGATGGTGGAGCTCCAGCCCTGGGTCACCTTCTGGTTGCCCGCGAAGGTCCACTCCAGCTTCCAGGAGCTGACCGAGTCACCGGTGTTGGTCACGGCGACGGCTCCGGAGAAGCCACCGCTCCAGGAGCTCTGGATCTTGTAGTCGACCGTGCAGCCGGCCGCCGCAGCGGAGGCGGGCCCTTCCAGCACGGTCGCCGTGCCGGCCGCGGCGGCGACGAGCGCCAGCGCGGCGAGCACCGCCGTCCGTGCTCGGCGCGGAGGGGTGAGGGTGCGGCTCATGAGAGTCCCTTCAGATGGTCACGGAGTCCTACGCCGAAGGAGGTCGGCGTGCCGTTGTAGTCGCTGATCAGAGAGGGGCCTGAGGAACAGTCCCAGGTGTTCCAGGTCCAGCCGAGGTAGGAAGCGCCCCGGCCGTCCAGCCAGGCCATGACCCGGTCGATGTACCCGTGCGAGCAGGTGTTCTCGCCGATCTCGCCCGCCACGAGCGGCACTTGGGCGATCACCGGAGCGAGCTGCTCGTTCCAGCAGCTCTCGTTGGAACAGGTGTTGAAGTTGTACGTGTGCCAGGCGGCGGCCGTGTTGCCCGCCGGATCGGTGGGCCGGTACTTCAGCCACTGACGCATGTCGTTCGAGTAGGCGAGGCCGGCGATCAGCACCAGGTTCTGGGCGCCGGTCGCCCGTACCGCGTTGACCAGGGACTGCATCCCCGCGACCTGGAAGTCGATGCCGGGGCAGCTCCCGCCGTCGCGCCAGCAGGTCCACGCGGCGTCCAGGTTGCTGGTGGCGCGGTCCGGGAAGGGCTCGTTGAAGAGGTCGAAGACCACCGCCCGGTCGTCTCTGAAGGTCTGGGCGACCGAGGACCAGAACGCCGGTGTGTACTGCGCGTTCGGCATCGGCTTCTGGCAGGTCGCGTACTCGGTGTCCGGGCAGTGGCTGTCACCGCCGGTGTACTTCCCGTGGGACCAGTGCAGTTCGACGACCGGCGTGATGCCGTGCGCCTCCAGCCTGGCCACGTACGCCTTGACCGCCGCGATGTAGTTCGCGCCGGAGTAGGCCGCGTTCACATGCGGGAGCCCGAGCCAGCACTCCTCGTTGAGGGGGACGCGTACGGTGTTGACCTTCCAGTCCGCGATGGCCTGGACGGACGCGTCGTCCATCGGTCCGTCGAAGAAGCCGTAGCCCTGGATGCACGCGAACTCACCGCCGGAGCGGTTGACACCGAGCATGCGGCGGGTGGCGCCGTTCTGGTCGACCAGCTTGTTCCCCGAGACGCGGAGCTGGGGCGGTGCGCCGCCCGGAGCGGGCGGGTCGGTCGGTGGATCGGTCGGCGGGTCCGTCGGGTCGCCGGGGCCGGTGTTCCCCTCGCACGCCACGCCGTTGACCTTGAAGGCGGTGGGCGCGGGGTTGGACCCCGACCAGGAGGCGGTGAATCCGGCGCTGACCGAGCCGCCGGTGGGGATCTTGCCGTTCCAGCTCTCGTTGACCGCGGTCACGGTCCTGCCCGACTGCGACCACTTCCCGCTCCAGCCCTGGGTCACCTTCTGCGTACCCGGGAAGTCGAAGGTGAGGGACCAGTTCTCGACCGGGGACCCGTGGTTGGTCAGCGTGACGCCGCCCTGGAAGCCGGCGTCCCACTGACCGGTGGTGCGGTACTCGACGGTGCAGCCGGCCGCGGTTCCCGACGCGGCCGCCTGCGTGGCGAAGGCTGATCCCGCGACGACCAGGGCCGTCGCGGCCAGTAATGCACGGAAGCGCGGTGGTGCTCGCATGGAGCGACTCCTCGATGGCCCATACGCCGCCTGACACGGCGTATGACTGATGGAAGCGCTCCCACTGGTTGTGTTCGACGGTAGCGCCGAAGTGGCGTGAGTCAACAGTCCAGTTGAATTCTTTTATCTGCCAACTCGCCTGGACGTGCGTCTTGTTCAAAGTCTTGACAGGTCCACAGTCCCGCTCGACGCTTGGGAGCGCTCCCACTGGTTCGTATCCCCGCCCCCCACCCGCACCGGACCGCGAGGAGGACCCCTCCATGCTCGGCATGTTCGGCTCACGAGGCTCCCCACCAGGCGCGTCATCCCCGCCCAGAAGGGTCCGCAGGCCGCGCGGCACCCGCCGGATGCTCATCGCCCTCGCGGCCGCCCTCTCCCTGCCGCTCGGTCTGACCGCGGTCAACAGCACTCCCGCGCACGCCGCCGCGGTCCAGTGCGGTGTCGACTACAAGGCGAACGACTGGGGATCCGGCTTCACCGCCGATCTGACGATCACCAACCGGGGCACGGAGGCCATCTCCGGCTGGACCCTCTCCTACGGGTACGCCGGCAACCAGACGCTCACCAGCGGCTGGAACGGCACCTGGGCGCAGTCCGGCAAGAACGTCACCGTCAAGAACGCGGCGCACAACGGGTCCATCGCGCCCGGCGCCTCGGCCACCGCCGGCGCCAACTTCACCTACAGCGGCGCCAACGCCGCGCCCACCGTCTTCGCCGTCAACGGCGTGACCTGCACGGGCGCCCACCAGCCGCCCATCGCCGTCCTCACCAGCCCGGCCCCCGGCGCGCTCTTCACCGCGGGCGGCAACATCCCGATGGCCGCCACCGCGGCGGCGGCCGACGGAGCGGGCATCACCAAGGTCGAGTTCTACAGCGACACCACGCTGCTGGGCACCGACACCACCTCGCCGTACACCTTCAACTACACGAACGTCCCGGCGGGGGATCTCTCGCTCTACGCCAAGGCGTACGACGGCCAGGGCGCCGCCGCCGAGTCCACCCCCGTAGGGGTACGGGTCACCTCGGGTCCCTCGATCGTCGCGACGCCCGGCCAGCTCGGCGTGCAGCAGGGCAAGACCGGCACCTTCGCGGTCAAGCTCTCCACCCAGCCGAGCGCGAACGTCAGCGTCGCCGTGGCCCGCACCGCGGGCAACACCGGGCTGACCGTCGCCTCCGGCGCCGCCCTCACCTTCACCCCGGCCAACTGGTCCACCGCCCAGCAGGTGACCGTCACCGCCGCGGCCACCGGCACCGGCGCGGCCACCTTCACCGCGAGCGCCACCGGACAGGCCAAGGCGGAGGTGACCGTCACCCAGCTCGCGGCGTCGACCACGTACGACGCCCGGTTCCTGGAGCTGTACGGCAAGATCACCGACCCGGCCGCCGGATACTTCTCGCCCGAGGGCATCCCGTACCACTCGGTCGAGACCCTGATCGTCGAGGCGCCCGACCAGGGTCACGAGACGACCTCGGAGGCGTACAGCTATCTGATCTGGCTCCAGGCGATGTACGGCAAGGTCACCGGCGACTGGACCAAGTTCAACGGCGCGTGGGACATCATGGAGAAGTACATGATCCCCACCCATGCCGACCAGTCGACCAACAGCTTCTACAACGCGTCGAAGCCCGCCACCTACGCGCCCGAGCAGGATCTGCCCTCGCAGTACCCCTCACAGCTCAACAGCAACATCCCGGTGGGCAACGACCCCATCGCGGGTGAGCTGAAGAGCGCGTACGGCACCGACGACATCTACGGCATGCACTGGATCCAGGACGTCGACAACGTCTACGGATTCGGCAACGCGCCCGGCAAGTGCGAGGCGGGCCCCGCCGATCAGGGCCCCTCCTACATCAACACCTTCCAGCGCGGACCGCAGGAGTCCGTCTGGGAGACCGTCACCCAGCCCACCTGCGACTCCTTCAAGTACGGCGGCACCAACGGCTATCTGGACCTCTTCACCAAGGACGCCTCGTACGCCAAGCAGTGGAAGTTCACCAACGCCCCCGACGCCGACGCCCGGGTGGTCCAGGCCGCCTACTGGGCCTCGGAATGGGCCAAGGAGCAGGGCAAGGGCAGCGCGGTCTCGGCCAATGTCGCCAAGGCGGCGAAGATGGGTGACTACCTCCGCTACGCCATGTACGACAAGTACTTCAAGAAGGTCGGTGACTGCGCGGGCGAGACCGCCTGCCCCGCGGGCAGCGGCAAGAACAGCTCGCACTACCTGCTCTCCTGGTACTACGCCTGGGGCGGCGCCACCGACGCCTCGGCCGGCTGGGCCTGGCGCATCGGCTCCAGTTTCAGCCACAGCGGCTACCAGAACCCGATGGCGGCCTGGGCGCTCAGCTCGTACGCCGACCTCAAGCCGAAGTCGGCCACCGGCCAGCAGGACTGGTCCACCAGTCTCAAGCGCCAGGTGGAGTTCTACCGCTGGCTCCAGTCCTCCGAGGGCGGGATCGCGGGCGGCGCCACCAACAGTTGGCAGGGCCGGTACGCGACGCCCCCGGCCGGGACCCCGACGTTCTACGGCATGTACTACGACGAGGCCCCCGTCTACCACGACCCGCCGTCCAACCAGTGGTTCGGCTTCCAGGCGTGGTCGATGGAGCGCGTCGCCGAGTACTACAACCGTACGGGTGACGCCGCGGCCAAGGCCGTCCTGGACAAGTGGGTCACCTGGGCCCTGTCCAAGACCACCGTCAACCCGGACGGTACGTACCTGATCCCGTCGACCCTCCAGTGGTCCGGCAAGCCCGACACCTGGAACGCCACCACCCCCGGCGCCAACACCGGACTGCACGTCACCGTCGCGGACTACACCAACGACGTGGGCGTGGCCGCCGCGTACGCCAAGACCCTCTCGTACTACGCGGCGAAGTCCGGCCACGCGGCGGCGAAGACCACCGCCAAGGCGCTGCTGGACGGCATGTGGGACCACCACCAGGACACCCTGGGCATCGCGGTCCCCGAGACCCGCGTGGACTACAGCCGGTTCGACGACCCGGTCTACGTCCCGAGCGGCTGGACCGGCACCATGCCCAACGGCGACCGGATCGACTCGAACTCCACCTTCGCCTCGATCCGGTCCTTCTACGAGAGCGACCCGGCCTGGTCGAAGGTCGAGGCGTATCTCAACGGCGGCGCGGCGCCGACCTTCACGTACCACCGGTTCTGGGCACAGGCGGACATCGCGCTGGCCCTCGGCTCGTACTCCGATCTCTTCGAATAGCGCCACCTCATGACCGCGGAGGGTCCCGGCTGTCGCCCGCCGGGGCTCTCCGCCCCATGCGTAACACCGCGTTCATTTTACGCGGGTCCCAAGTTCCGTTCGCTTAGGACCGTTTGATGCATTTATGGCGTACAGAATTGACAACACATGGTCAAATCCTGGTTTCTGATCTGTCGGAACGCGTCTCCTGAGTGTCACTCTCTGGACGGCTCAGCGCGCGTAGACGGAGATCACGCGGTGAACCGGCTCTGGCACTCGCACACCTCTCAGCACTTCAGGCGGCGGCTTCACCCACGGCCGCCGCTTCCCCACAGGGGACCGCTCACCAGCGGTCCGACACTCTTGGAGACTGAGTGAGACTCGTAGCTTCCACCCCCCGCGCCACCACCCCCCGCAAGGCCCTGCGCGTCGCGGCGCTCGTCGCCTCCGCCGCCATGGTCGTCGTCGGTGTCCAGTCGGGCCCGGCGAGCGCTCAGCCCGACCCCACCCGGGAGAGCGGCGCCACCGCACTGGAACTGACCCCCGGCCAGCGCGTCGAGGCCATCAGGTCCGCCCAGGCGGACACCGCGAGCGAGGCGAGGACCCTGGGCCTCGGCGCCGCCGAGAAGCTGGTCGTCAGGGACGTCGTCAAGGACGCCGACGGCACGGTCCACACCCGGTACGAGCGGACCTACCAGGGCCTGCCCGTACTCGGCGGGGACCTCGTCGTCCACGAGACCCCGGCCGGCGAGCAGGACGTCACCAAGGCGACCGGGGCCCGCATAGCCGTGGCCTCCACCGACGCCGCGGTGGCCGCGTCCTCCGCGAAGTCGAAGGCCCTGAAGGCGGCCTCGGCGGAGAAGACCGCCGACGCGGCGGCCGAGGACGCGCCCCGCAAGGTGATCTGGGCCGCCTCCGGCACGCCGGTGCTCGCCTGGGAGACCGTCGTCAAGGGCGTCCAGCCCGACGGAACGCCGAGCGAGCTGCACGTCGTCACCGACGCGGCCACCGGCGCCGAGCTGTTCCGGAACGAGGCCATCGAGACCGGCACCGGCACCGGCAAGTACAACGGCGCCGTCACGCTCGGCACCACCAAGAGCGGCACCACGTACAACCTCACCGACGGCGGGCGCGGCGGCCACAAGACGTACGACCTGAACCAGGGCACCTCGGGCACCGGCACGCTCTTCACCGACGCCGACGACGTCTGGAGCGGCGGCCGGCAGACCGCGGGCGTCGACGCCCACTACGGCGCCGCGGAGACCTGGGACTTCTACAAGAACGTCGTGGGCCGCAACGGCATCAAGAACAACGGCGTCGCCTCCTACTCCCGCGTCCACTACGGCAACAGCTACGTCAACGCGTTCTGGAGCGACTCCTGCTTCTGCATGACGTACGGGGACGGCTCCGGCAACGCCAACGCGCTCACCTCGCTCGACGTGGCCGCCCACGAGATGACCCACGGCGTCACCGCCGCCACGGCCAACCTGAACTACAGCGGCGAGTCCGGCGGCCTGAACGAGGCCACCTCCGACATCTTCGCCACCGCCGTCGAGTTCTACTCGAACACCGCGAGCGACCCCGGCGACTACCTCATCGGCGAGAAGATCAACATCAACGGCAACGGCACCCCGCTGCGCTACCAGGACAAGCCCAGCAAGGACGGCGCCTCCAAGGACTACTGGTCGTCCACCCTGGGCAACCTCGACGTCCACTACTCGTCCGGCCCCGCCAACCACTTCTTCTACCTGCTGTCCGAGGGCAGCGGCGCGAAGACCATCAACGGCGTGAGCTACAACAGCCCCACCAGCAACGGCGCCACGCTCACCGGCATCGGCCGCGACAAGGCCATCCAGATCTGGTACAAGGCGCTCACCACGTACATGACGTCCACCACCAACTACGCGCGGGCGCGCACCGCGACGCTCAGCGCGGCGGGCGCCCTGTACGGCACGACCAGCACCGAGTACAAGGCGGTGGCGGCAGCCTGGACCGCCATCAACGTCGCCTGACGGCCGCCCTCACGGTCCCGCGGCTGGGGTAGCCCGGTGACCGGGCGGTGATCGAGGGGCACGGCCCGCGCGTTCCTCCCGCGCGGACCGTGCCCCTTCGCCGTAGGGTGCGGTCCATGGCCGGACAGAACGGGCAGGACGAAGGCGCTTTTGCCGACCCGACGGGCCCCGCCGACCCCGCCGCTGCCGCCGCGCCGGACCCGCGGCGGTGGAAGGCGCTGGCGGTGTGTCTGGTGGCGGGGTTCATGACGCTGCTGGACGTCTCCATCGTCAATGTCGCCCTGCCCTCCATCCGCGAGGGACTCAGCACCCCGGTCTCCGACCTCCAGTGGGTGGTCTCCGGGTACGCCCTCGCCTTCGGGCTCTTCCTGATCCCCGCGGGCCGGCTCGGGGACGCCCGGGGACGGCGCCCGGTGTTCATGTGGGGGCTCACCCTCTTCGTCCTCGCCTCCGCCGCCTGCGGAGCCGCGCAGTCCAGCCTCTGGCTGGTGCTCGCCCGGCTGGTGCAGGGGCTCGCGGGCGGCCTGGTCTCCCCGCAGATCTCCGCCCTGATCCAGCAGCTCTTCTCCGGCAGTGAACGGGGCCGCGCCTTCGGCATGTTCGGCACGGTGGTGGGCATCTCGACCGCGGTCGGCCCCCTGCTGGGCGGTCTGATCATCCAGGTCGCCGGAGCGGACGAGGGCTGGCGGTGGGTCTTCTACGTCAACCTGCCGCTCGGCGCCGTCTGTCTGGTACTGGCCCACCGGCTGCTGCCGGACACCCCGGCGGCCGGCCGGGTCACCCCGCGCGACCTCGACCCCGTCGGCGTCCTGCTGCTCGGCGGCGGCGTACTGGCGCTGCTGCTGCCCCTCGTCCAGTCGGAGCAGTGGCACGGCGACGCGAAGTGGCTGCTGCTGGTGGCCGCCGCGGCGCTGCTGGCCGGTTTCGTACGGTGGGAGTCCCGGTGCCGTACGGCCGCCACCCAGCCGGTCCTGGACCTCTCCCTCTTCCGGATCCGCTCCTTCCGGCTGGGCTGTCTGCTGATCCTGCTGTACTTCGCCGGGTTCACCACCGTCTTCTTCATCAGCACGCTCTACCTCCAGAGCGGACTGCACTACACCGCCCTCCAGGCGGGGCTGGCCATCACCCCCTTCGCCCTGGGCTCGGGAGCGGCGGCCGCCCTCGGCGGGCGGTTGGTCGGGCGCTTCGGCCGGCCGCTCGTCGCCGTCGGGCTGATCATGGTGGCGGCCGGTCTGGGGCTCACCGCCCTCGCCGTACACCTGGTGCCGGGGCGCGGCGTGGGGTGGGCGACGGCGGCGCCGCTGCTGCTGGCCGGGGTGGGCAGCGGACTGGTCATCTCGCCCAACCAGACCCTCACCCTCGCCCAGGTGCCCGTGGTCATGGCGGGCAGCGCGGGGGGCACCCTCCAGACAGGGCAGCGGGTGGGTTCCGCGATCGGGATCGCCGCCGTGGGCTCCGTCTTCTTCGCCCAGGTGACGGCCGACGGCTGGGCCGCGGCGTTCGACCACGGCCTCGTCGTCGCGGTCGGGTTCGTGGTCGCGGCGCTGCTGGTCGCGCTCGCCGACATCGCCGTCGCCCGCCGCGAGGAGAGCCGGCTCCGTACGGGGAACCGGCCCGGTGCGGGGAACCGGATCCGTACGGGGAGAAGACGACGACCAGGACCAGGAAGGAACCAGCGATGAACCCACCCACCGAGACCGAGGGCAACGCCGCGTACGGGAAGAAGCCCTTCAAGCGTTCCCGGAGCCACTTCGCGGACCGGATCACCGCCGACGGCGCCGACGGCTGGCCCGTCGAGGCGGGCCGCTACCGGCTCGTGGTCAGCCGCGCCTGCCCCTGGGCGAGCCGCGCCCTCGTCTCGCGCCGGCTCCTCGGTCTGGAGGACGCCCTCTCGCTCGCCGTGGCCGACCCCATCCAGGACGACCGGAGCTGGCGCTTCACCCTCGACCCGGACGGCCGGGACCCCGTCCTGGGCATCCGCCACCTCGCCGAGGCGTACGACGCGCGCGAGCACGACTACCCGGGCGGCGTCAGCGTCCCCGCGATCGTCGACGTGCCCAGTGGCCGGCTCGTCACCAACGACTTCCAGCGGATCACCCTGGACCTCGCCACCGAATGGACGGCGCTGCACCGTGACGGCGCGCCCGACCTCTACCCCGAGCCGCTGCGCGACGAGATCGACGAGGTCATGGAAGGCGTCTACCGCGACGTCAACAACGGCGTGTACCGCGCCGGGTTCGCGTCCGGGCAGAGCGAGTACGAGGAGGCCTACCGCGCCGTGTTCCACCGGCTCGGGCTGCTCTCCGAGCGGCTCGCCGACCGCCGCTACCTGGTGGGGGACACCCTCACCGAGGCGGACATCCGGCTCTTCACCACACTCGTACGCTTCGACGCCGTCTACCACGGACACTTCAAGTGCAACCGCTCGAAGCTGGCCGAGGACCCGGTGCTCTGGGCCTATGTCAGGGACCTCTACCAGACCCCCGGCTTCGGCGACACCGTCGACTTCGACCACATCAAGCGTCACTACTACCAGGTGCACACCGGTATCAACCCGACCCGGATCGTGCCGCTCGGCCCCGACCTCTCCGGCTGGCTGACGCCGCACCACCGCGCGGAGCTGGGCGGCCGGCCGTTCGGCGACGGCACCCCGCCGGGGCCGGTGGCGCCGGGGGAGGAGGTCCCGCCGGCGGGGCGCCCCTGAGCGACGTACCTCCGAGGGCGTGCCCGAGGCGGTACCGCGTCAGGCCCCACCGGGCGGATGGCGCAGTACGTACAGTCCGACGCACGCCGCGAGCACCACCACACAGGCCGAGAACGTCAGCCCCGCGACCGTGAGCCCCAGCCACAGGGCCAGCGCGCCCACCCCGACGACCGGCAGCGAGATCCCCGTGTAGGCGACGACGAAGAAGGCGGAGAGCGTGGCGCCCCGGTGTTCCGGCGGCGCCGCGCCGCTGATCGCGGTCATGGCGGCACGGAAGGCCAGTCCCTGGCCGAGCCCGCCGCAGAGCGCGCCCGCCACCAGCAGCGGCAGCGACCGCGCCGCCAGCGAGGCGGCCACCAGCAGCAGCCCGGCCACCAGGACCAGACAGCCGCCGGGCAGCGCCACGCGTACCCCCAGACGCCCCATCAGCACCTGTCCGGCCGTCGAGGCGAGAAAGACGGAGAAGACGACCGCGCCCGTCACCGCCAGGTTGTCCACCGCCAGGGTCTCGGCCAGAAAGCTCGGCGCGACCGCGGTGAACAGCCCCAGCAGCGCGAACCCGGCGAACGCGGCCAGCGCCGAGGGGACGAACACCCCCCGGATCCCGGGCGGCAGCGAGAGCCCCCGGGGGCGCAGCCGCGGCCTCTGCCGGGTGGCGACGGTCTCCGGCAGGAACCAGGTCAGTACGGAGGCGACCACCACCAGCGCGAGATGCGTCAGGAACGGCAGGCGCAGCGGCCACGGCGCGTACTGCGCGAGCACCCCGGACAGCAGCGGGCCGCAGCCGAGCCCGCCCATGTTCGCCGCCGTGGCGGCCAGCCCGGCGCGCGCCTCCCGTCCCGGCGGGGCCAGTTCCAGCACACACGCGGTGGCGGTACCGCTCAGCAGGCCGGCGGCGAAGCCGGAGAGCAGCCGCCCCGCGAACAGCGCCGGCAGGCCGCCCTCGAAGAGGAAGCACAGGGCGCTGGCCGCCGAGAGCCCCAGCGCGCAGAGCAGCACGGGCCGCCGTCCCACCTGGTCGGAGAGGTCGCCCGCCAGCAGCAGTACGGCGATCACCCCGAGGGCGTAGACGGCGAACACCACCGTCACCATCAGCTCGGAGAAGCCGAGCTGCTCCCGGTAGAGCCCGTACAGCGGCGTGGGCAGGGTCGTGCCCGCCATCCCGACGGCGAACACCCCCGCCGCCACCGGATATCCCAGGTGCCGGTGCGTGCGAACCGCCATACGACCCTCCGCCCGAACGGACGCTTTCCCCTATGAAGGGCCACGGGGGATGGACGCGCCAGGCGGGGACGGCCGTCGGAGGGGGTGGTCCTGCCCGGCGGTGGTCGTGAGCCCGGCCTCGACCTCGTCCAGCGCGTGGCGTGCGGCGGCGATCCGTGCGAGCAGCACGGCCCGCGCCTCCTCGGGACCGCCCTGCGGCGCCGCCGTCTCGTGTGCCCGCTCTTCCTCCTCCTCCAGTTCGCGCGCCTCCTCCAGCGAGTTGATGACCACGCCGATCAACAGGTTGACCAGCAGGAACGACCCGAGCAGCACGAACGACGCGAAGTAGACGATGGTCCAGCGGGAGACCTCAAGACCCCCTCGCACCGCGTCGCCGAGCCCGTCGAGCGTGATCAGCAGGAAGAGCGTGAGGGCGGCGCGGCCGAGCGAGCCGTAGTGCTCGGGGTCGGCGCGCGCGAAGAAGACCCAGCCGAGCATGGCGTACACGTACAGCAGCAGCGCGCCCACCAGCACGAAGCTCGCGGTGCCCGGCAGGCTCTTGCCCACGGCGACGATCACGATACGGAGCTGCGGCAGGAAGCGGGCCGCGCGCAGCACCCGGGCGAGCCGCAGCAGCCGCAGCAGGGTCGTGTTCTCGCGGGCGAAGGGGGTGAGGGCCAGCGTGACGACCGCCAGGTCGAAGATGTTCCACGGATCGCGGAAGAACTCCTTGGGGCGGTCCGCGCAGGCGGCGGCGCGCAGCAGGATCTCCGCGGTGAACGCGGCGAGGAACAGGTGCTCGGCGAGCTTCAGTTCGTCGCGCCACTGGTGCACGGCGCCGGTGTACGTCTCGATGCCGAGCAGGCACGCGTTACCGACGATCAGGCAGAACACGGCGCTGCTGAAGGCGGTGGATTCCACGATGCGCCGGCTGTGCGCGGCGAGAGCCACCGGCTCTAATCGACTCGTCCCGTCGGACATCGGAGGACACTCGTTTTCTCTTGCGCGTACCGATACGAACGTAAAAAGGGGAACAGGGTGCGGGGCCGTCGGCAGCGGCCGGTGCCCGGGGCGGGGCACCGGCCGCTTTCGCACCGTCCGGCCGCAGGGAAACGGCCGGCGCGGGCGGTTCTCATGGCGCGTCACGCGCCGTTCTCATGGCGCTCCACGCGCCAGGTTCTATCCGGCGGTCGGCGGGCCCGTGGCGGGGCCGACCAGCTCCTCCAGGACGTCCTCCATGGTGACGAAGCCGATGACGGTCCCCTTGTCCCCGGCGACGGCGGCGAGGTGCGTACCGGCGGCGCGCATGGCCGTCATCGTGTCGTCGAGCGGGGTGTCGATCTCGACCCGGATCACCGTGTGCAGCGCGCTCCGCGGGAACGGCTCGGTGCGCTCGACGACGCCGAGGGCGTCCTTGATGTGCAGATAGCCCAGGATCGTGTCGTCGGGCCCGGTCACCGGCAGCCGGGAGAAGCCGGACGACGCGGCGGCGCGCTCCAGCTCCCGCGGGGTGATCCGGTGGTCGACGGTGACGGTCCGGTTCAGCGGGACCATCACCTCGCCCACCGGCCGGGTGCCCAGCTCCAGCGCGTCGCGCAGCCGCTCCCCGTCCGCCGGGTCGAGCAGTCCCGCCTCACTGGAGTCCTTGACCAGCCGGGCGAGTTCGTCGTCGGTGAAGACGGAGGCGACCTCGTCCTTCGGCTCGACCTTCAGCAGCCGCAGGATGGAGTTGGCGAACGCGTTGATCCCGAAGATCACCGGGCGCAGCGCGCGGGTCAGCCAGACCAGCGCGGGTCCGAGCGCCAGCGCGGTGGGCGCCGGGGCGGCCAGCGCGATGTTCTTCGGCACCATCTCGCCGACCAGCATGTGCAGATACGTCGCCAGGGTCAGCGCGATCACGAACGCGATCGGGTGGATCAGCGCCTCGGGCACCCCGATCGCCTCGAACGGCGGCTCCAGCAGGTGCGCGATGGCCGGTTCCGCGACCGCGCCCAGCACCAGCGAGGAGATGGTGATCCCGAGCTGCGCGGTGGCCATGGCCGCCGAGAGGTGCTCCAGACCCCACAGGGTGTTCTTGGCGCGCCGGCTGCCCTTGGCGGCCAGCGGCTCGATCTGGCTGCGCCGTACGGAGATGAGCGCGAACTCGGCCCCGACGAAGAACGCGTTGGTGAACAGGGTGAGCACGCCGATGGCGAGCTGCAGGCCGGTCATCGGGCATCCTCCGTGAAGTGTGCTGCCGGGGCGGGCGCGGTGACGCCCACCCGGTCCGCGCGATGGTGCTCGATCCGCAGGACGGCGAACCGCCAGCCGTCGATCTCCAGGGTGTCCTCGCGTACGGGCAGCCGCTCCAGCCGCGTCGCGAGCAGCCCGGCGAGGGTCTCGTAAGGGCCCTCCGGCGCGGTGAAGCCGATCGCTTCGAGCTGGTCGAGCCGGACGGAGCCGTCGGCCTCCCACGTGTCGCGGCCTTCGGCGTCCGGCCGTCCGGGGGCCAGGTCCGGCGTCTCGTGCGGGTCGTGTTCGTCGCGTACCTCTCCGACGACCTCCTCCACGATGTCCTCCACCGTGGCAACGCCGGCGGTGCCGCCGTACTCGTCGATGACGACGGCCATCGTCCGCGACGCGCGCAGGCGCCGCAGCAGCCGGTCCACCGGGAGGGAGTCGGGCACCAGCATCGGGCTGGTCGCCAGTTCGGTGACGGGGGTGTGGTCGCGCCGCTCCTCGTCCAGGGCGAGCACGTCACGGATGTGGATCGTGCCGATGACCTCGTCGAGGCTGTCCCGGTAGACGGGGAAGCGCGACAGGCCGGTGGCCAGGGTGAGATGGGCGGCGTCCGTGGCGGTGGCGTGCGCCTCCAGGGCCCGGACGTCGACCCGCGGGGTCATCACGTTCTCCGCGGTCAGCTCGGCGAGGTGCAGGGTCCGGACGAACAGCTCCGCGGAGTCCGCCTCTATGGCGCCCTCCCGTGCGGAGTGCCGGGCCAGGGCGACCAGCTCCTCGGGGGTACGGGCGGACGCCAGCTCCTCCGCGGGCTCCAGGCCGAAGCGCCGTACCAGCCGGTTCGCGGTGTTGTTGAGGTGCCGGATCAGCGGGGCGAAGGCGGCGGTGAAGCCGCGCTGCGGCCCCGCCACGACCTTGGCGACCGCGAGCGGGCTGGAGATCGCCCAGTTCTTCGGGACCAGCTCACCGACGACCATCAGGACGACGGTGGAGAGCGAGACGCCGAGGAGGGTGGCGACCGTGGGGACCGCGCCGCCCGGCAGGCCGGTGGCCTCCAGCGGGCCGCGCAGCAGCACGGCCAGCGACGGCTCGGCGAGCATGCCGATGACCAGGGAGGTCACCGTGATGCCGAGCTGGGCCCCGGAGAGCTGGAAGGTGAGCCGCTTGGCCGCCTCCAGGGCGCCGGCGGCTCCGCGCTCACCGGCGGCGGCGGCGCGCTCCAGCTCGCCCCGCTCGATCGTGGTCAGGGAGAACTCGGCCGCCACGAACACCGCACAGGCGAGGGTGAGCGCGAGGGCGAGGAGCAGCAGGAGCACTTCGGTCACCGTGCCACCTCCGTCCCATGGCTCGGCGGGACGGTAATGGCACGGTTCGTACTGGGAGGCTCACCCATTGCGGGACCGTAGCTCCTTCTTGGATCAGTTGGTTCGACTCGTACGTCAGGACGGTGAGGCGACGGGGAGGTGGCCCCGTCGCTCAATGGTAAAGGAATCGCAAAACAACGCAACGTGGTGTCCGGCACAGGCCGGCGTGCGGGGCGTGGCCGGAGTGTGTCCGAGCGGTCCGGCAGGTCATCGCAGGGCCTGGAAATCCTCGCCCACGGTCAGGGTCACCACGCCCGGTGTGGCCGCCGCGTCCTGCCGTGCGGCGCTGCCCGGCAGCCGGGAGGCGAGCACCTCGGCCGCCGCCCGGAGATCCTGCGGATACCCGACCGTGGTCCGCTTCGCCGACTCGGGCGCGTTCCCGACCGACGAGACGGTGAAACCGGCCGTACGCAGGGTCTCGGCGACGTCCGCGGCGCGTCCCTGGGTGCCGGTGCCGTTGAGCACCTGCACCCGCACCGTGGCCGCGTGCACCGGGTTCTCGGTGGCGGCCTCCAGCTTCTCCTTGTCGGTCTCCCTGTCCCGCGCCATTGCGGTGAACAGGTTTCCGGCCTGCGGATACTGCCAGACGACATTGGCCTTGTCGGTCGGTACGTCGGCCTCGCGGGGGTAGTTCGGCACGGTCAGGAACGTCAGCCGGTCGCTCGGGACGGCCTTGATCTCGTTGGCGAGGGAGGTGAGCGGCTCGATGCCCGCCAGTTCCTCGTCCGTGGTGAGCGACTTGGTCGCCGAGTCGAGGAACCCGTACAGCGCGTTCGGGCTGGTCAGTTTCGCCTGCGCCTTGGTCGCCACGGCCTCCATGAACTCCTGTTGGCGCCCGATGCGCCCGAGGTCGGAGCCGTCCCCGACGCTGTAGCGGGTACGGACATAGCCCAGCGCCTGCTCGTCCCTGACCGTCTGGCAGCCGGCCTCCAGGTCGAGATCGGCCTTCTTGTCGTGGATCGCCGTCTCGGGGCAGACCTCGATGCCGTCCAGCGCGTTGACCATGCCCTTGAAGCCCTGGAAGTCCACCGACATGAAGTGGTCGATGCGCAGCCCGGTGTTCTGCTCCACCGTCCTGATGGTGCAGGCGGCGGCGTCCGCGACCTCCCCGGACGACCCGCCGATCGCGAACGATTCGTTGATCTTGAAGTGGTGCGGCTTCGACGTGCTCCCGTCGCCCTGCTCGCAGGACGGGATGTTCACCCAGGAGTCGCGGGGGAGCGAGACCACCGTGGCCCACTCCCGGTTGGCGGCCAGATGCATCACCATCAGCGTGTCCGACTGCATGGTGGACAGGCCCTTGCCGTACTTGCCGTTGTCGCCGTCGCGCGAGTCGGAGCCGACGACCAGGATGTTCTTCGAGCCCGGACTGGAGTTGACCGGGCGGTCGCCGCCGATCTTCCCGTCGATGTCCGCGCCGTGGATGTTGCCGTCGAGGCTCTGGTAGATCCAGGTCCCGGCGCCCGCCACGCCGATCAGCGCCACGGCGAGCACCCCGCCGGTCCAGACGGCTATTCGCCCCCGCCGCGTCAGCCTGGCCCGGCCCGCCTCCCCGGCGGCGCGTCGGCCGCCGTCCGCCGGTGGGCGGGCGCGCCGCCCCCTGGATCGACTGCCCACGCTGGTCCTCCGTGCCCCGTTCCCGGCCCCGCCCACGCATCGGGCGGGCCGGCTCGCCGCACTGTGCGACGCGTGCACTCTACTGGTTCTACAGGGGTGTAGAGCACGCTGGGTGGATCGGGCCGGGCGCCGGGGCCGTCACAGCGGTGTCGCCGCTTCCAGGACCAGGAAGAGCGCGGACGCCGCGTTCAGCGCGGAGACGGTGGACGCGGCGGTCCCCGCGGCGGCGACGTACGCGGCCATCCCCGCCCGGGTCAGCGCGGGCGGCCAGCTCCTGCGCGGCGGTACGGGGCCGAGCAGCGCCGCCACCCGGCGCGGCACCGGGCCCGCCGAGGCGAACGCCGCGAACCCCGGGGGCGGCGCCTGGTGCGAGAAGAGCGCGGCCTTGCCGACCGCCCGCGCCGTCGTGCGCCGGTCGCCCGTCGCGTACGCGGCCTCCTCGTCCGCCCAGCGCTCCGTGCTGTACGTCACCGCCGCCGCCAGCGGCCGGAGGAACGGGTTCGCGCACCCCGCCAGCCGTACGGCCAGCAGCAGCCGGTGGTGGCGCCCGGCGAGATGGGCGTGCTCGTGGGCGAGCAGGGCGGCGCGTTCCCCCTGGTTCAGGCAGGAGAGCAGGCCCGTGGACACGACGATCCGCCCGGGGGAGCCGGGCAGGGCGTACCCGTACGGCAGCTCGTCGTCCAGGATCGCGAGCCCGGGCACCGCGCCGTACGCCGACGCGTACGCGGGCACGTCCGGGAGCCCCACCAGCGCGCGGTGGGCGCGCGAGCGGAAGCGCAGATGACGCCGCACGGTCCGCGCGCACGCCACGACGACCAGGAGCAGCGCCACGATCGCGGTCTTGCCGGCCACCTCGTCGTACGGCACGGCCTCGCGCACCTCCGGGTCCGACCAACTGTCCGGCAGCGGATTACCGGGGAGCTGCGCGGTCCCGACCACCACGAGCAGTCCGAGACAGAGCGTGCTGCACGCCGCGAGGACCACGGCGACCGAGGTCAGCAGCCACGCGGCGCTGCGCGGATGCAGATGCTGCTCGGCCAGGCGCGCGATGGGCAGCGCGGTCAGCGGCAGGACCAGGGGGAGGAAGACGAAGACACCCATCGGTCAACTCTCCGCCGCGTCCGCGTCCGCGGCCGACCGCACCGCCGCGGCGCTGTCGGCATCGTCGGCGGCATTGGCATCGGCATCGTCCGCAGAGCTGAGCAGCGAGCGGAGCACCCGCTCGTCGTGCGGCGAGAGGGCCGACACGAAGCTGGAGAGCACCGCGTCGCGGTCGTCGCGCTCGTCGAGCAGCCGGCGCATCCGCAGCGCCGTGAGCCCCGCCTCGTCCGCCACCGGCGTCCACAGGAACGAGCGACCGGAGCGGGTGCGGGTCACGGCCTGCTTGCCGAGGAGACGCGTGAGGATCGTGATCACCGTGGTGTAGGCCAGCTTCCCGTCGAGCCGCTCCTGCACCCAGGTCGCCGCCACCGGGCCGGTCGCCGAGCCCAGGACGGCCAGCACCTGCGCCTCCAACTGTCCCTGGCCGCGCCTGCGGGTACGGGAGCCCGGCTCGCCTCCGTCGCCGCCGGCACCGTGTCCGAGGTGCCCGACGTGCCCGATGTCTCTGGTGTTCCCGGCGTTTCCGACCACGGAAGTGGCCTCCTCCCACGCTGCCGCCCCAGCCGCCCTGGCGCCGGGGCATCCTAACCACCAGCTCATTTCTACAGTGTTGTAGATTTACGATGGTGTCATACGGCGCCGTGGCCGCCGGTACGTCCCGTACGTCCGGCGTGCCCGGTCCCGGACGCCTGCCGGTTCCGCACGGACGAAAGGAAGCAACATGGGTGTGAGCCTCGCCAAGGGCGGCAACGTCTCACTAAGCAAGGAGGCCCCCGGCCTGACCGCCGTTCTGGTCGCTCTCGGCTGGGACGTGCGGACCACCACCGGCGCCGACCACGATCTGGACGCCAGTGCCCTGCTGTGCGACGGCTCCGGCAAGGTCGTCTCCGACCAGCACTTCATCTTCTACAACAACCTGAAGAGCCCGGACGGTTCCGTCGAGCACACCGGCGACAACCTGACCGGCGAGGGCGACGGCGACGACGAGACCGTCAAGGTCGACCTCTCCGCCGTGCCCGCCGACATCTCGAAGATCGTCTTCCCCGTGTCGATCCACGACGCCGAGTCCCGTGGCCAGAGCTTCGGCCAGGTGCGCAACGCGTACATCCGGGTGGTCAACCAGGCGGGCGGTGCCGAACTGGCCCGCTACGACCTGAGCGAGGACGCCTCGACCGAGACCGCGATGGTCTTCGGCGAGCTGTACCGCAACGGTGCCGAGTGGAAGTTCCGCGCGATCGGCCAGGGGTACGCCTCCGGGCTCGCCGGGATCGCCTCCGACTACGGCGTCAACGTCTGACCCGCGCGTCCGACCCCGCCCCCGCACCCGGCCCCCCGCCCTCCGGCGACCGTGTCAGGAGTCCGCGCCGGGGCCGTGCCGGCACCAACCATCAGGAGTGAACGATGAGTGTCAACCTTGCCAAGGGCCAGCAGATCAGCCTGACCAAGTCCGGCGGGGGTGAACTCACCGTCGTCCGTATGGGACTCGGCTGGCAGGCCGCCAAGAAGGGGTTCTTCGCCCGGATGACCGCCCGCGAGATCGACCTCGACGCCTCGGCGCTGCTCTTCGCCGGCAAGGAGGCCGTCGATGTCGTCTTCTTCCAGCACCTGACCAGCGACGACGGCTCCGTGCGCCACACCGGTGACAACCGGGTCGGCGGCGCCGGCCAGGGCGGCGACGACGAGTCGGTCGTCGTGGACCTCCAGCGGGTCCCCGTCCACGTCGACCAGATCGTCTTCACGGTCAACTCCTTCACCGGCCAGACCTTCGAAGAGGTCGAGAACGCCTTCTGCCGGCTGGTCGACGAGACCAACGGCCAGGAACTCGCCCGCTACACGCTCACCGGAGGCGGCAGCCACACCGCCCAGATCATGGCCAAGGTGTACCGCTCCGGCAGCGGCTGGCAGATGGCCGCCATCGGCACCCCCGCCGAGGGGCGCACCTTCCAGGACCTGATGCCGGCCGTCGCGCCGCACCTCTGAGCACCTCCGACCCCGGCGGTCCGGCCGACCGGACCGCCGTCTCCACCACCTTGTCCGATCCGCCACCCGACCGACCAGGAGAAGCCACGTGGCCCTGTGGGACCGCATCAAGGATTCCGCGTCATCGATGCAGACGCAGCTCAACGCGAAGAAGAACGACCTCAAGAGCGGCGCCTTCCGTGACGCCAGCATGGCCATGTGCGCGCTGGTCGCCGCCGCCGACGGCTCCATCGACGCGACGGAGCGCCAGCGCGTCGCCGCGCTGATCATGAGCAACGACGTGCTCCAGAACTTCCCCGCGGAAGACCTCCAGGCACGGTTCAACGACTACTGCCAGAAGCTCACCACCGACTTCGACTTCGGCAAGGTCGGCATCCTCCAGACCATCGGCAAGGTCGCCAAGAAGCCCACCGAGGCCCGCGCGGTCATCCAGATCGGCATCGTCATCGGCGGCGCCGACGGCGACTTCGACAAGACGGAGCAGGCCGTGGTCCGCGAGGCGTGCTTCGCCGTGGGCATCGCGCCGAGCGAGTTCGACCTCTGACGGTCGCTCTCCAGCGCCGCTCATGAGCCGGGGCGTGCCGCGCGACGGCGGGCACGCCCCATAGAGGTCGCGCGGACAGGCGGGGCGGTGTCCCGGTCGGCGGCGCGCCGCCCCCACGCCGTTCCCGCCAGGACGAGTACGGCGCCCAGCACCCCGGCCGCTCCCAGGCGCTCGCCGCCGATCGCGATCCCTGCCGCCGCCGCCCACAGCGGTTCCGTACCCAGCAGCAGACTGACCCGGGACGGCGAGGTCCGCCGTACCGCCCACATCTGTACGAAGAACGCGACGAGCGTGCAGAGGACCGCGAGAAAGAGCACCGCCGCCCACTCCCCGCCGCCGAACCCGGCCGCCACGCTCCAGGGCGCGGCGCCCGTACCGGGCACCACGGCCAGCACAGCGAACACCGCCACCGCGCCACCGAGCTGCACGGTCGTCAGGGAGAGTGAGTCCGCGCCCCGCACCGCCCTGATCCGCGACATCGCCAGCACGTGGACGGTACGGGCGAGCGCCGCCAGCAGCATCAGCACATCCCCCGCCGAGGGCGCGGTGAACCCGCCGCTCTGCGTCAGCAGCACCACTCCGGCGACCGAGAGCCCCGCGGCGGCGACGAAGGACCCCGGCGGCCGGGTCCGGTTGAGGGCGGCCTCCGCGAGCGGCGTGAAGATCATCGTGAGGCTGATGATCAGACCGGCATTGGTCGCGGAGGTGTGCACAACCCCGTAGGTCTCCAGCAGGAAGATCCCGCTCAGAACGAGCCCCAGCACCCCGGCGCCGCGCCACTGGGCCGCGTCGAGCGCACGGAGCCCACGCCACCCCGCGACGACCAGTACGGGCAGGACCACCGCGAAACGCAGGACGAGCACGGCGACCACGGTGGTGCCCGTGGTGATGCCCTTCGCGGCGAGATAGCTGGCGCCCCAGAAGACGGCGACCAGGAGCACGGGCAGATCCGTGAGCCAGGCGCGGCGTGGCAGCGGTACGGGCACGGGGGCGGCGAGCGAGGACATGGGGGGCGGTCTCCAGCGGGGCGGCGGTGCGGAGACAGCGACGGCTCGCGCGGGGGACGATCACCGTATCCGGGGGCGACCGTTCCGGGAAGAGACTTTCCCGGTGGCCGTCCGGCCTTCGGCCGTCAGCCGTCCTCCGCGCCGGGGGCCGGGTCCGGAGCGGGGGCCGGCCCCGCCGCGAGCACGCGGTTCAGCCGCAGATGGGTGCGGTGCTCATGGAAGAGACGGCCCACCAGCGCACCGCCGTAGACGACGAACCCGACGCCGACCAGCCAGGACTGGAGCACCAGCACCGTACCGAACGGACCGTACGTGACGGCGTTCGAGGCGATCAGCGGCGAGAAGACGACCCGCGAGAACACCCGCAGCCCGAGCAGTCCCAGGGCGATCGCGACGGCCCCGGGCATCAGCGCCCGCCAGCGCACCCGCCCGGCGAGCAGGACGTGCTGGGACCACCAGAAGAAGAGAAACGTTCCGATCAGGTCGCCGATCGTGACGAGCGTCAGCTCGATGAGCGAGTCCGATGTCACCGGCGTATTGACGAACACCACCAGGAAGACGACGAGCACCGCCAGCCACACCACATGGCGCCACATCGTGTGCCAGCGGGCCGTCGGCAGCTCCCAGACCCGCTCGTACCCCGTCTGCACGGCGGCGCCGAACGTCAGCCCGAACGCGGCGAGCGCCGCGAGCCCGAACGCCGTCGTCCGCTGCAGCGCCTGCCCCGGCCGGCCGAACAGCTCCTGGATCTGCTGCTGCGACGACGCGGAGACCCCGAGCCCCTGCCCCAGCCAGCGCGCGAACCCCTGCCCGCTCGCCGGGTCCGCCGCGGCGACCAGGATCAGCAGCGGGACCAGGGTCAGAAAGCCCAGTGCGGCGAAGCTGGTGGCCCGGTGCATCAGCTCCATCTGGCGCCCGCGGTTCCAGGCGAGCACGGTGTACGACGCCATCCGCCGGGGCAGGACCGTGAGCCGGTGCCTGGCCTCCGGCGCACCGAAACGTCGACAGGTCATGTCACGTCCCTACCCCGGTTCCGGGCGCGGGGGCGCGGCGCGGCGCCGACGGCCCCCGGATGGCTCCTCAGCGGCGGCCGAGCCTGCGCTCGCCGCTCGCGCCGGTGCTGTACGGAAGTCCGTAGTGGGCGAAGATCTCCGGCTCGTTCTCCGCGAGCAGTTCGCCGTCCGTGTCGATCGAGGGGGCTTCCTTGGCCAGCTTCCTGTCCCACGGGACCTTCAGATATCCCGGTCCGACCGTGGCCCCGGCCAGCGGTACGAAGACCAGTCGCCGCTTGGTCGGCAGTCCGATGGTGACCGTGGCGAACGAGGGGGTGTCCGTCGCCGTGTCGACGTAGACCGCCTCCAGGGAGCCGATCTTCCGCTTCCCGGTGTCCACCACGTCGTGGCCCCGCCACTCCCGGATGTCTTCCGCTTCGAACATGTCCGTCCCGCCTCTTCGTCCGCCGGCCCGCTGAGTGGGTGCGGCGCACGCCGCCCGGCTCCCGCGTACCCCAGATTTCCAGGACCAGCGCCGGATCAGCGGTGCGAACCGCCGACGCCCGTGCGAAAAAGTACTGGTGGACGCCCGGGTCGTACCGGCATCCTGTCCCCATGTTGATCAGGGAAGCCACCACCGAGGACTGGCCCGCCATCTGGCCGTTCTTCCACAAGATCGTCGCGGCCGGCGAGACCTTCACCTATCCGACCGGGCTCAGCGAGACCGACGGCCGCGACTGGTGGCTGCAGGTGGCGCCGAACCGTTCCGTCGTGGCCGTGGACGACGCCGGTACGGTCCTGGGCACGGCGAAGATGAACGTCAACCACCTCGGCAACGGCTCGCACATAGCCGGCGCCAGCTACATGGTCGACCCGGCGCGGGCGGGGCGCGGCGTGGGCCGGGCGCTCTGCACATATTCCATCGACTGGGCCCGCGCGGCCGGCTTCCGCGCCCTGCAGTTCAACGCCGTCGTCGAGACCAACACGTACGCGGTGAAGCTGTACCGGTCGCTCGGCTTCGAGATCCTCGGCACGCTCCCCGAGGGGTTCCGCCACCCCACGGAGGGCTATGTCGGCCTGCACATCATGCACCTCAAGCTCTGAGCCCGCGGCGGGCTCACCGCTCCGTGGGATCACCCCTCCGTGCGATCAGCGTTCCTGGAGGACGGAGAGGATGTTCCCCGCCGGGTCCGTGAACCACGCGATGTACGGGCCGCCGCCCCGGAAGACGCCCTGGTCGTCCGTGTCCATCCCGGGGTAGCGCTCGAAGCGCACGCCCCGGCCGGTGAGTTCGGCGACCGCCGCGTCGATGTCGTCCACCGGGAAGTTGAGGATCGTGAACGTCGCCGGGGTGTGGCCCGGCTTGGGGTAGACGAGCACGGTCGCGCCGCCGGCCAGCCCCAGGTGGAGCATGCCGTACTCCTCGGTGACCGCCAGCCCCAGCGTCTCGCCGTAGAAGCGCCGCGCCGCGTCGATGTCGTCGACGGCGAACCCGCTGAACGCCTTGCTGCTGCCGAACATGGTCCTGTCCTTCCCTCGCACGCTTCGCTCCCGTCGTAGGGGTAGACACCACCGGTCCCCAGGACTCATCGGCCGGCGGCGCGCCGCTCGTCAGGGCCCGGGGCGCCGCCGCCTGACCAGGGTCGCCCCGAGGCCGAGCCAGGCACCGGCGAACAGCCAGCCCCCGAGCACATCGGTCGCCCAGTGCACCCCCAGAAAGATCCTGCTGAGCCCCACGGCCACGGCCCAGCAGCCGAGGAGCACCATGAGCGCATACGCCGTGGGCAGCCACCCGGCGGCCCGGCCGCCCGCGCGGGCGCCACGCCGGCTCGCGCGGGCCACGCCCCAGATCAGCACCCCCGCCACCAGCGCCGATGTCGTGGTGTGCCCGGAGGGGTAGGCGTAGCCGGACGCGTGCGTGGCCCAGTCCTCCACCGGGGGCCGGGGGCGGGCGATCGTCCGCATGAGGCCGTACCGTACGGCCTGCCCCGCGAGCAGGAACAGCAGCGCGCCCGCCGCCCCGTACAGCCGCCGCCGGGTGCCGCTCCCGGCGAGCACCCCGGCGACCACGGCGCCCAGATAGGGGAGGGGCCCGGTGCCGCTCGCGGTGACCGCCCTGGCCAGGGCCTTCACCAGCGGCGGGCGGTGGTGCACCGACCAGTCGAGCGCGCTCCGGTCCACCGGGAACGGTGCGCCGTGCCGGCCGGCCACGGCCACGGTCAGCAGGGCGAAGGCCGCGCCGCAGAGCACGACGACGACGATCGGCGGCGGCCGCCACCGGGTCCGCCGGTCCACCGTCGCCGGTCCGCTCACCGCTTCGCCACCGGCGGACGCAGCCGCGTGGTGTGCAGCCGCTCGGCCACCGGCGCGGCGGCGCGGCGCGCCCCTGTCATCAGGGCCCCGGCCACGGCTGCCCCCACGACCAGCCCGAGCACCACGTCATGCGGATAGTGGGCCCCGACCCAGACCCGGGAGGCCGCCATCGCCACGGCCGCGGGTACGGCGAGCGCGGCGAGCCGGCGGTCCGTGAACAGCAGCGTGGTGGCGACCGCCGCCGCCAGTACGGCGTGGTTGCTGGGCAGCGACCAGTCACCCACGGCGGGACACGCCTCGACGGTGACCGTGCGCAGGGTCTGGCAGGGGCGCTGCTCCCGCAGCAGCGCCTTGAGCGCCGTACTGACGACGAAGGCCGCGAGGACGACCAGGGGCGCGGCCAGCGCCAGGGCCGCGCGCGCCGGATCCACCGGACGGGCGCGCCACCACGCGGCCATCAGCAGGGCGCCGAGCAGGACGAGGCCGTACGTCGACCAGAGGGAGACCGCGGTGTCCAGCCAGCCGGGGGAGCGGTGGGCCAGCTCGTTGACGGAGGTGTACAGCCCGTCGTCGAACCAGCGGTCGCCGCGGGGGAGGGACGAGGAGGCGGGTGTCATCACCGCGGCCCCTCTTCCGGCGTGCCGCTCGCGGGCGTCCCTTCCCCGGCCGTCCGGCGGGAGCGCCGTACCTCCAGGGCCACCGGGATCAGGGAGACCAGCACCACGAGCGCCACGAGGGGCAGCAGATAGCGGTCGACGTTCGGCACGGACGAGCCGAGGGCGTACCCGGCGAGGACGAGCCCGACGGTCCAGAACGCGCCGCCGGCGATCTGCCAGAGGGTGAAGACCCGGGCGGACACGTTCAGCGCGCCGGCGAGCGGGTTGAGCACGGTCCGTACGACGGGGACGAAGCGGGCCAGCACGATGGCCTTCGCATGGCCGTACCGGTCGAGCAGTTCCTCGGCGCGGGCCGCCGCCTCGTGCAGCTTGCGGGCCCGGCTGCGCGCGAGCAGGGCCCGGCCACCGCGCCGGCCGATCCAGAAGCCGGTCTGCGCGCCGATCAGCGCTCCGGCGACGGAGGCGACGAGCACCTGCCCCAGCGCGAGGTGCGCGGAGCCGTTCGCGCCCGGGACGCTGAGCAGTCCTGCGGTGAACAGGAGCGAGTCGCCGGGGAGGAAGAAGCCGACCAGAAGGCCGGTCTCGGCGAAGAGGACGACGGCGATGCCGAGGGCGCCGAACGCGGAGAGCAGGGATCCCGCGTCGAGGAGGTTCACGGCCTGCGGCATCGTCGCGAGCGCGGATACGGCCATAGAGGGGCTGCTCCCATAATGGTGGGCAGGGATGTCCTGCATGACGATCTGATTGACTACAGATCTGTAGACGGTCTACTTCACTGTAGACGAAAGAAGTGGGAGGAGCGTTCCCATGGGCGAGGAGAGCCCGGAGCGGCGTCCGGCGGGCGAGCTGGAGGCCGGTGTGCTGGCGGCGCTGTGGGCCGCGGACGGGCCGCTCACGCCGGGCAGGGTCCAGAAGGAGCTCGGCGGGTCGCTCGCCCGTACCACCGTGACCACCATCCTGTCGCGGCTGTACGAGAAGGGCAGCGTCACCCGCGTCAGGGCCGGGCGCGGCTACGCGTACTCCCCGACCGAGGACGCCCCCGGACTCACCGCCCGCAGGATGCACTCCGAGCTGGCGAAGGACGAGGACCGCGGCGCGGTCCTGGCCCGGTTCGTCTCCCAGCTCAACGACGAGGACGAGCGACTGCTGCGCTCCCTCCTGGACGGCGGCGCCGCGTGATCGCCTTCACCTGGGTACCCCTGCTGATGCCCTTCCTCGCGGTGCCCGCCGCCCGCCGGGCCGCGGCGCTCCTCGCCCCCCGCCACGCCGCCTGGCTGCTCACCGTCGCCGCGCTCGTCCTGGCCGCGAGCAGTACGGCCGCCCTGGCGCTGCTCGTCGTCCCCGGCTCGACGTACCTCCCCGCCGTGGCCGTCCTCGGCGACCTGGTCCGCCCCCTGGCCGAGGGGCCGCCGGCCGTGACCGTCGCGCTCGCCTCGGCCGCCACCGGCCTGCTGCTGTGGCGTACGGCCGTCCTCGGCGCCGCGATCCGCCGGGGCCGCGCCGAGCTGCGCCGGGCCAGGGCCGCCGCGGGCGACGGGGGCGCGGAGCTGGCGGTGCTGCGGGACGAGCTGCCCGACGCGTACGCGCTGCCCGGCCGCCCCGGCCGGATCGTCGTGACCACCGGAATGCTGCGCGCCCTGGAACCGGCCGAGCGCGAGGCACTGTTCGCCCACGAACGCGCGCACCTGCGCGGCCGTCACCATGTCCTCCTCCAGGCCGTCGAGCTGGCCGCCCTCTGGCACCCGGCCCTGCGGGCCCTGCGCGAACCGCTCGGCTACGCGCTGGAGCGCACCGCGGACGAGGCCGCCGCGGCGGCCGTGGGTGACCGGCGGCTAGCGGCCCGCGCCATCGGCCGCGCCGCCCTGGCCACCCGTGGCGCGCCGGCCCCCGGAGCAACCAGACCGCGCGCCGCCCTGGCCGCCGCCGCGGGCCCGGTGCCCCGGCGGGTCGCCGCGCTGCTCGGCCCCGCCAGGACCGGCGGGGCGGGCCCGGCCCCGGCCGGCCGCCTCGTCGCCGGCGCGCTGCTGGTCTGTCTCGCGGTGTCCGGGGCCACGGCGGTAGGGGCGGCGGACGACCTGCACACGCACATCGAGATCGCCCAGGGGGAGATCCCCGGGCGCTGACCGGCCCGCGCCGATCCTCCCGCCGGCCCTCCCGCCGTCAGGGGCTCAGCCGAGCAGTCTCCCCAGTTGCAGGGTGTCGCCCGGCGACCCGCCGGGCGCCCGGTACTCGTGCAGCGCCGCCGGATACGGGGAGCGGAGCGCGGGCTCGCGGTGCGCCGGTCTCTCCGGTCCCGGGGCCCGCGCGCCGAGCGTGGGCAGCGCCCGGTCCATGCGCAGCGCGTCGACCGACTCGGCGAGCAGTTCGTACTCCGTCGTGTCGTCGCGGGTGGCCACGCGGATCAGCCGGCCCGCGGCGAGATGCTCCGCGATCATGTCCTGGTGCGCCACGTCGTCGCGCCAGGCGCGGAGCGCGGTCGGTACGTCCGGCACCCCCCGGCCCACCGGCGCGAGCGCCTCGGCCGGAAAGTGATGGCTCTCGGGGCTGGGATCGAGTCTCTCCGCGATCCATGTCGCGCGATCCCGCAACCACCACAGTGCAAGTGCCAGAGTGGGGGCGCGATAGGTGCCCAGAGGAACGCCGATACGCTGTCCGCCGCATACGCCGTACGCGGTGACATGGCACAGGAATTCGTCATGCACGGCCGCTCTCCTTGCGCCGTTCTGTGGAGCCGGGTGGCCTGGGCCGCAGTGCTGGGGCGGTGCTGAGGATGGTGCCGGGGCGGTGCTGTGGGGGGCGTGCGCGGGTGGAGCGCCCGGGCGGATCCGTGAGGCCGTTCTCCCTTGCCGCGGGGGCTGCCCCTTCTATGGCTCTCATACCCGAACTTCCAACTATGCGCGCTGTGTTGACTGGTTGTCACCATGTGGTTCCGGACAGAATCCGGGACCGTGTGCGACCCACCCGTACATAACCGTGAGGCTATATGCCTGATGAGGTATATTGGGGCTCATGCCCATACCGTTCGATGTCCTCGCCGAGCCGAACCGCCGGAAGATCCTCGACCTCCTCCTGGAGCGCCCGTACACGGTGGGCCAGCTCACGGAGCGCCTCGGGCTGAGCCAGCCGGGCACCTCGAAGCATCTGCGCGCGCTCCGCGAGGCCGGACTCGTCCGGGTCAGGCAGGAAGCCCAGCGCCGCTGGTACGAGCTGCGGCCCGAGCCTCTCGCGGAGCTCGACGCCTGGCTCGCCCACTACCGGCATCTGTGGTCCGGCGCGTTCGACGCGCTCGAACGGCATCTCGACGCGATGGAGGACGACCCCTCATGAACACGACCCCGCACGACTCCACGCTGACCACGGCAGACGGCCGCAGCGCACTGCGGATGGAGCGCAGGCTCCCGCACCCCCCGGAGAAGGTCTGGGCCGCGCTCACCGATCCCGCCGCGCTGCGCCGGTGGTTCCCCTCCGAGGTCACGGTGGACCTCACCCCGGGCGGCGCGATGGGCTTCCATTTCCCCGGCGCCGCGCCCGGCGACCCGGGGATGACCGGCACGGTCACGGACGTCGAGGAGCCCCGCCTCTTCGCCTTCACCTGGGGCACGGACCATCTGAGCTGGACCGTCACCCCGGACGGCGAAGGCTCGCTCCTCACGCTCGTCCACACCTTCGGCGACCGGCCGGGCGCGGCGAGCTTCGCCTCCGGCTGGCACCTCTGCGTCGGCGCCCTCGCCCGGTTCCTCGACGGCGCCCCGGGCGGCACCGACCGGGACAGGGGCGCCCTCCACGAGTCGTACATCGGCCGGTTCGGGCTCGACCGGGGGACGGCCGAGCCCGTCGGCCCCGACGGCTCCGAGGGGTGGCGGGTCCGCTTCGAGCGGCAGCTCGTCCGGCCGGCCGAGACGGTCTGGGAAGTGCTCTCGGCCGGGATCGAGCCGGTGGCCGGGCTGCCCGTCCCCGAGGGCTTCACCGCCGGTACGGCCCCGGCGGGCCCGGTCACGGAGGTGCGGGCGCCCCGGTCGCTGACGTACGCCGTCGAGCCGCACTCCTCGGTGACCTGGGAGCTGGGCGAGGGCACAGGACACGGCGCCCGCCTCGTCCTCACCCAGACCGGGCCCGCGGGGTGGGACACGGAGGGCGCGCTCGCCGCGTGGCGAACCCGGATCGAGCAGCTCGCGGCGGCACTCGTGGACGTCTGACGTCTCCCGCCGCTCTCCGGTCGCGTGCCGCCCGGCGCCACCCGATTGGAGAGACGGCGGGGTGCCTCGTTAGGGTGCCCTGATGTTTGCTCCGCACTTTCCCCCCACGAACTTGCCAAGAGGCGTGCGCGCCGCCCCGGGTTCCCTCCGGGAGGCGATGTGACACAGACAACCGAACAACTCACAGGTCAGACACAGGACGTACACTCCCCGCCGGACGCGGAGGCGGCATCGGCGGCGCCGCCTCAACCGGCCAGGAAACGCGACGCGTTCTTCGACAATGCGAAGTACCTGGCGATCGTCCTCGTCGCCATGGGACACGCGTGGGAGCCGCTGCGGGACGACAGCCGGGCGGTGTCGGCGCTCTACATCGTCCTCTACAGCTTCCACATGCCGGCGTTCATCATCATCTCCGGCTATTTCTCCCGCAGTTTCGACTTCCGCCCCGACCGGGTGCGCCGTCTGATCACCGGCGTCGCCGTGCCGTACATCGTGTTCGAGATCGCGTACAGCCTCTTCCACCGGTGGGCCGCGGACGACCCGTCGATGCCGATCAGCCTGCTCGACCCGTGGTACCTGACCTGGTTCCTGCTCGCCCTGTTCGTCTGGCGGATCACGGCGCCGATCTGGCGGCTGGTCCGCTGGCCCGTCCCGGTCGCGCTGTGCATCGCGGCCCTCGCGACCACCTCACCGAACATCGGTGACGACTTCGACCTCCAGCGGGTCCTTCAGTTCCTGCCGTTCTTCGTGCTCGGACTGCGGCTCAAGCCCGAGCACTTCCAGCTCGTACGCCGGCGCGAGGCGCGGATCCTGGCCGTTCCGGTCGCCGTGCTGACCGTGGTCTTCGCGTACTGGGCCGTCACCCGGATGAACATGGGGTGGTTCTTCCACCGCGACAGCGCGCAGGAACTGGGCTCCCCGTGGTGGGTCGGCGTCCTGATGACGTTCGCCCTGTTCGGCTGCTCGCTCGTGCTGACCGCCTGCTTCTACGCCTGGATCCCGGGCCGGCGCATGTGGTTCACGGCGCTGGGCGCGGGCACGCTCTGCGGCTATCTGCTGCACGGCTTCCTCGCCCAGGCCGCGGGCACCTGGGGCTGGTACGGCGCGGAGTGGCTGCACACCCCGCAGGGCGCGGTCTTCGTGACGCTCTTCGCCGGAGCCGTCGTCACCCTGCTCTGCACGCGGCCGGTCCAGCGGCTCTTCCGCTTCGCCCTGGAGCCGGAGATGGCCTGGGCCTTCGAGAAGGATCCCGTGGAGCGTCACGGGAAGTAGCCCCTGGGGGAAGCGGAGGGGCGGGGCGGTGGCCGACCACCGCCCCGCCCCTCCGTACTCGGAACCGGGTGGTCTCAGAGGTCGAACTCGTGCGGCGGCAGGTCCAGCGCGAAGCACGCCTCGCGGACCATGGCCCGCTCCGTCGCGTCGAAGTCGCCGTCGGCGCCGCCGATGACGATGCCGATCTGGACGACGGCCCGCGCCTCGGCGGGCTTCTTCTTGGCCTTGGCGACCTCCTGGAGGACGTTGACCTTACCGAACGCGAAGTCGGCGGTGAGCTGGTTCAGATAGCCGTCGAAGCGCCGCTGAAGGTCCTCCGCCGGGAAGTTCTGAAGCACCTCGTTGGAGGCGATCAGCGCGGCGACCCGCTGCCGCTCCGACGGGTCGACGGAGCCGTCGGCGGCGGCGACCAGGGCGCACATGGCCATGCTCGCGTCGCGGAAGGAGCCGCTCTTGAGATCGTTCTTCTTCGCCATGAGCTGCGTCTGCATCGTCGCGGCGGATTCCTTGAACCGGTCCCACAGGGCCATTCGTTCATCTCTCCTCAGGTGTCACACAGAACACTCCGTCAACGTCCGGCCGGGCCGTGACGTGCCCGTACGGGCGAGCCGGTTCATTCCGTACCGCCGTGTGCCCGGTTCTGTGCCGGTACGGCCGTCTCCATGCCGGTCTCCATGTCCGTCTCCACGCCCGTCCGGTACTGCTCCGACTGGAGCGAGAACAACTCCCGGAAGACCCCGGGGCCCTCGTGGTCCCGGCCCATCAGCGTGGCGAAGTCGCCGCACTCCACCAGCCGGCCCCGGTCCAGCACACAGATCAGGTCCGCGGACCGCACGCTGTGCAGCCGGTGCGTGACGAGGATGACCGTCTGCCCGCCGCCCGCGAGCCGCCGGATCTGCTGGAACGCGGCGATCTCGGCCGCCGGATCCATGCTGCTGGTCGGTTCGTCGCAGATCAGGAGGGCGGCCCGCCGGTAGTACGCGCGGGCCAGCGCCAGCCGCTGCCACTGCCCGCCCGACAGGTCCACCCCGCCCTCGTACCCCTTCTCGCACAAGGTGTCCCAGCCGCGCGGCAGCTCGCCGACCACGGTGTGCGCGTCCGCCAGGTCCGCGGCCGTCTCCAGCCGTTCGGGGTCGTGGATCTCGGAGGGCCGGCTGATGGCGACATTGGCGCGCGCCGTGAACGGCCACCGCTGATAGTCCTGGAGCACCAGCGCCACCTGGTCGAAGAGCTGGTCCCGGTCGAGTTCACGCACATCGGTGCCGTCCCAGCGGATCTGCCCCCGCGACGGCAGGTAGAGACCGGCCAGGAGCTTGCTGAGGGTGGTCTTGCCGCTGCCGTTGACCCCGACGAGCGCGACCGTCTGACCCCGGCGGATCGTCAGGGACACGGAGTCCAGGGCCGGGGCCTGACGACCCGGATAGGTGAAGGAGACCTGGTCGAACTCGATCAGCGCGGGCGCCCCCGGCACCGGGACGCCGCCCGAGGGGATGGCCCGGAGCCGGGCCTCGTCCCCCGCCTTGATCAGATCGGTCATGAACAGCGACTGCTCGTAGAGCTGATGGATGTGGGTGACCATCCGGCGCAGCCCCGCCGTGCCGTTGGAGAGCGCGAGGGCCGCCGTCGCGCCCGAGGCGAGCGGCATGTGGCCGTGGGTGAGCAGCCAGGCCAGTAAGCCGTACGTCGCCGCCGCGGTCAGCCCGGAGAGCGCCGAGGTACCCAGATCCGTGCCCGCCTCGCGCTGCGCGAGCCGGGTCTGCTCCTCGGCCGCCTCGACGCCCATCCGGTCGAACTGCTCCAGCAGGAAGGGCCCCGCGCCGTGCACACGCAGTTCGGGACCGGCCTTCTGGGAGATCATCAGCCGCCGCAGCTCGCTCTGCTGCCGTACGTGCTCGATCCAGACCTGGATCGACTCGTAGGCACGGCGGGCCGCCCTGACCGTGCCCCACGCCTTGGGTACGACGACGGCGACCAGCAGGGGCAGCAGCACCGGATGCAGCACCGCGAGGACCCCGCTGACCGCGATCAGCGCCATCAGGGAGTCGACGATGCCCAGGGTGTGCTGGATCAGCCGGCGCGCGGCGATCTGGCCGTGCTGCCCGGAGTCGAGGATCTTGTGGAAGTCCGGCTGTTCGAGATGCTCCATCTCGACCCGGATCACCGGCGTCAGCATGGTCAGCGCGGCGAGCCGCTCGACCTTCGGCTCCAGCCGGCCGGTGCCGCCGAAGGAGACCGCGCGCAGGGTGGCCGCGAGCGCGCCGGCGCCGCCCACCCAGAGCAGCGAGGGCAGCGCCGCGCCGATCCGGTCGGCGGTCGGGCCCACGGCGAAGAGACTGACCAGGACCCGGTTGGCGGCCAGCAGTCCGAAGACGGTCGCCAGCGCCTGGCCGAGCTGGGCGAGCGCCACCACGATCAGCGCGGGGCGGTCGGCGCGCCAGGCCAGGGCGACGGTGTGGCCGATGAGCCGGGGGATCTGCCGCAGGATCGTCAGGAACGAGGTCCGCAGCCGCGCCCCCTCATGGGTGGTCCACCCCCAGGAGCCCTTGAGCCGGCCGCCGAAGAGCAGTTGTTCCGGCGGGGAGTTCTGGACGTACGGCTTGGGGCCGAAGCGGCGGGGGCTCATACGGCCACACCGCCCTCGGCGTCAACCGGGTGTACGGCGCCGCGGAGAGCCCGGCGGCCGTACTCGAACGCGGCGGACCCGGCGGGGGAGCCGGAGGGAAGGGGAACGGGGAACATGTGTCCTCCTGAAGTGACGGCAACGGATGCGCGCGCCCGGACAACTGACCTGATCAAGGCGGTGTAACGGGGTACGCAGGGCGAATCGTCGGACGGAGTTTCGAGCGGGGGAGGGTGAACCCGCGGGGGCCGGGCGTGTCCGGCCGTCGGCCCGCGTTCGAATCACCCGGGAGGGGTGCGTTCACCTGACCGGGGGATTGAGTTGCGCCCGTGAAGCCGTGGCGCGCGGTGGTTGCCGGGCGGTGGCGGGGCCGGGGCCCCGACGGTCTTCGCCCCCTTGCGAAGGCACAGGCTCACGCGCGCCCGGGTGTGGCGGAGATACGGGCTCACGCCGCGCCCGGGTGCGCCGGACGTGCGCCGCCGGACGCGCCCGCCCGTGCTGATTGAAGATTCAATAATGGTGGGGCGTAGGGTGCGTACGGATGCGACGGCGGCGCGTCGCGCGTCCTCGGGACGCGTCCCCGGACCGGCCGCGGCCCGCACACGGAAGAGGGAAGTAGCGCCACCATGCCCCACACAGACCACTCCCCCCTGGTCGTCTCCTGGTCACGGGCGGAGGCCGACCGCGAGGGCACACCGCTGCTCGTGGCGCTGCACGGCCGCGGCTCGGACGAGCGGACCTTCGCCGAGATCGCCCCGTACCTCCCCGAGGACACCACCATCGCCTTCGTCCGCGCCCCGATCGCCGAGGGCGGCGGCTACGCCTGGTTCGCCAACCGGGGGATCGGACGGCCCGTCGCCGCGTCCCTGGCGGCCGGCACCGCTCTGCTCCTCGACTGGCTCTCCACCGTCGCCGCCCGGCACCGCTCCGTCTCGCTGCTCGGCTTCTCCGGGGGCATGGCCATGGCGGGCGGACTGCTGCTCGCCGAGCCCGCGCGGTTCGCCTCGGCGGTCCTGCTCTCCGGCACCCTGCCCTGGGACGCCGGACTGCCCGAGGAGCCGGGACGGTTCGACGGCGTCCGGGTCTTCTGGGGGCGCGACGACGCCGACACGGTCATCCCCGCCGACCTCGTGACCCGAACCGGACAGTGGCTGCGCGAGAAGTCCGGCGCGGAGCTGACCGAGCGCGTCTATCCGGCGCTGGGCCACGCCGTCGGAGCGGCGGAACTCCACGACGCACGGGCCTTTCTCACCGGAACGGGCCACTGACCCCGCCGGAGCGCCGCGCGGACTCGGCTCCGCCCGCTTCCCTACGATCCCCCTGTCACCGACCCGACCCGCCTGCCACCGCCGCCCCGGAGTGACGCGCCCGCCGACCACGGACCGAACCCGGTACCACCGACCGAACCCGACACCACCGACCTACAGCCCGCTGGGAGCACCGTCATGCCGACCGAGCCGACCCTCCAGAACGTCTCCTTCCCGAGCGCCGGGACCACCGCGTACGGCTATCTCGCCGTACCGCCCGCCGGACACGGCCCCGGCATCATCGTCATCCAGGAGTGGTGGGGGCTGACCGCCCACATCAAGGACATCGCCGACCGCTTCGCGCAGGCCGGCTATGTCGCGCTCGCCCCCGACCTGTACGGCGGCCAGGTCGCCCACGACTCCGACGAAGCCCTGCGGATGATGATCGAACTGCCCACCACGCGGGGCGTCGAACTGCTCTCCGGAGCGGTCGGCTACCTGCTGGAGCGCCCCGAGACGGAGGGCGGCACCGTCGGCACCGTCGGCTTCTGCATGGGCGGCGGCTTCGTCCTCGGCCTCGCCGCCGCGGACCCGCGCGTCTCCGCCGCCGTGCCGTTCTACGGCGTCAACAAGGACGGCGTGCCGGACTTCTCCGGGCTCAAGGCGGAGATCCTCGGCCACTACGGCGAGCGGGACGACAGCGTGCCGGTGGACACACTCGACGAGCTGAAGGAGACCATCGAGGCGCAGTCCGGCATCGTCCCGGTCTTCCACGTCTACGAGGGGGCCGGCCACGCCTTCTTCAACGACGGCCGCCCCGAGGCGTACCACGCCGAGGCGGCCGGGCGGGCGTGGGACCGTACGCTCGCCTTCCTCGGCGCCCGGCTCGGCTCCGCCTGACACGCGGGCGGGGGAGCGGGGGACGGCACTTCAGGCGAGCGCCGTCCCCCGCCACAGCAGCAGCGCCACATCGACCCCCGCGACGAGCACGGCCGCCAGGAACGGCGCCCTCGGCCGGTGACGCCCCAGCAGCGCCCCGCCGGCCGCCGCGACCAGCGCCACCGCCAGGGCGAGCGCCCCCGCCGCGCCGGGACCGCCCAGCGCCAGCAGCGCCGTGGCCGCCACCAGCGGGGCCGGCAGCAGCAGCCGTACGGCCGCCGGGCCCAGCCGCTGCGGCCAGCCGCGCACCCCCGCCGCCAGGTCGTCCGCGATGTCCGGCAGGACATTGCCGAGATGCGCCCCGACCCCCACCAGCGCCGCAGCGGCCACCACCCACCAGGCGGGCGGCGGTCGCCCCGGCAGACCGAGCGTCACGAAGGCGGGCAGCGAGGCGAACCCGATCGCGTACGGCAGCCAGGACGCCGCGGTCGCCTTCATCCCCAGGTTGTACGCCCAGCCCGCCGCCACGCCCACCAGATGCACCACTCCGGCGAGCGCCCCGTACAGCAGCGAGAGCGGTACGCACAGGGCCAGCGCGACCAGCGCCGCGCCTCGTACGGTGCGCGCGGTCACCGCCCCGCCCGCCACGGGCTTGGCACGCCGTCCCGCCGCGCCGTCCCGTACCGCGTCGACCGCGTCGTTGCTCCAGCCGATGGAGAGCTGCCCCGTCAGCACGGCGACGGTCGCGAGGACGCAGCCGGGACCGTCCTGCCCCGCGGCCACCGCGAGCCCGGCCACCAGCAGCGTCACCACGGCCGTCGGCCCCGGGTGACACGCCCTCAGCAGCGCGCCCGCGGAGCGCGGCCACCGCCCCGGCACCCCGCCGAGCGGGCCACCGACCACGATGCCCGATTCGTCCGTCACGTCCACGGGCCCATCGTAGGGCCGCCCGTCCCGCCACCGGGGGGCCGTACAGGCGACTTCGCGTGTGGCGCGGCGGTGCGGGGGCAGGGATTGCACGTCAGTCGCCCTCCGACCCCGGACCGCAGATGACCCGCATCGCAGCCGTCCACGGAGCCCTGGCTCCCCATCAGCACAGCCAGCACGACCTCACGGACACCGTCGCCAGGAGCTGTCTGCCCGCGGGGGCCGACCGCCGAGTGCTCGACCGGCTGCACCGCGGCGCCCGCGTGACCACACGTCATACGGCCCTGCCGCTCGACCGGTACGGCGCCCTCCAGGACTTCGGCGCGGTCAACGACGTCTTCATCGAGACGGCCGTCCCGCTGGGCGCCGAGGCGGTCACCGGCGCGCTGGACGCCGCGGGGTTCTCCCCGCGCGATGTCGACCTGCTGATGTTCACGTCCGTCACCGGCATCGCCGCGCCCTCCGTGGACGCGCGTCTGGTGGGGCGGCTCGGGCTGCGCCCCGACGTCAAGAGGGTGCCGGTGTTCGGCCTCGGCTGTGTCGCGGGAGCGGCCGGGATCGCCCGGCTGCACGATTACCTGCTGGGCCACCCCGACGATGTCGCCGTGCTCCTCTCGGTCGAGCTGTGCTCCCTCACCTTCCAGCGGGACGACCCCTCCACGGCCAACCTCGTCGCCTCCGGGCTCTTCGGCGACGGCGCGGCGGCCGTCGTCGCCTGCGGCGCCCGGCGCCGCGCCACGGGCCCCGCCGTCGTCTCCACCCGCAGCCATCTCTACCCGGGCACGGAACATGTGATGGGCTGGGACATCACCGGCTCCGGCTTCCGGATCGTCCTGGACGCCAGCGTTCCGGACGTCGTACGCAAGAATCTCGCCGAGGACGTGGACGGCTTCCTCGCCGGCCACGGGCTGGGGCGCGAGGACATCACCGCCTGGGTGTGCCACCCCGGCGGGCCGAAGGTCCTGGAGGCGATCGAGGAGGTCCTCGCCCTGCCGCCCGGGGCCCTCGACCTCACCTGGCGCTCGCTGGCCGCCGTGGGCAACCTGTCCTCGTCCTCGGTCCTGCACGTCCTGCGCGACACCCTGGAGCAGCGCCCGCCACCGGCCGGTACGGCGGGGCTGCTGCTCGCGATGGGGCCCGGATTCTGCTCCGAGCTGGTCCTGCTCCGCTGGTAGCCGCGGTGCCACGAGGACAGAGAGGCAGGGGAAGAGATGATCTGGTACACCGTGCTCGTCCTGGCCGTCGGCGCGGAGCGCGTCGCCGAACTGGCCGTCGCCCGCCGCAACGCCCGCTGGAGCCTGGCGCACGGCGCCGTCGAGCGGGGGCGCGGACACTATCCGTCCATGGTCGTCCTCCACACCGGCCTGCTGCTCGGCTGCCTCGCCGAAGTGGCGCTCGCGGACCGGCCGTTCACGCCCGTGCTCGGCTGGACGATGCTCGCGGTCGTGATCGCCGCGCAGGCGCTGCGCTGGTGGTGCGTCCGCACCCTGGGACCACGCTGGAACACCCGTGTCCTGGTCGTGCCGGGGCTGCCCCTGGTGACGGGCGGCCCGTACCGGCTGCTGCGCCACCCCAACTACGTGGCGGTCGTGGCCGAAGGCGTCGCGCTGCCCCTGGTGCACGGCGCCTGGCTGACCGCGCTGGTGTTCACCGTGCTCAACGCCGGTCTGCTGGCGGTCCGGATACGGTGCGAGAACGGCGCCCTGCGGATGGCCGAGGCCGGGGCCCTGCCGTGATCGACCTGCTGGTGGCCGGCGGCGGACCGGCCGGACTCGCCACCGCCGTGCACGCCGCCCTGGCCGGTCTGGAGACGGTGGTGATCGAACCGCGCCCCACCCCGGTCGACAAGGCGTGCGGCGAGGGCGTGATGCCCGCCGGGGTGCGCGCGCTGGCGGAGCTGGGCCTCGAAGGGCCGGGCGGCCACGCCCTGCGCGGGATCCGGTACGTCCACGGCGCGCACCGCGCGGAGGCCGCCTTCGACGCGGGCCCCGGCCTCGGCGTACGCCGCACCGCCCTGCACGCGGCGCTCGCGCGGCGGGCCGAGGAGACCGGCGTACGGACCGTCACCGGCCGGGTCGGGGACATCGAGCAGAGCGCCGACGGGGTGACGGCGGGCGGGCTGCGGGCGCGCTGGCTGGTGGCCGCGGACGGGCTGCACTCACCGGTACGCAGCCGCCTCGGCCTGGAGCTGCCGGGACGGGGGCCCCGGCGCTACGGGCAGCGGCGCCACTACCGCGTCGCGCCGTGGACGGACTTCGTCGAGGTGCACTGGTCGGCGACGGGCGAGGACGGCGAGGCGTATGTGACACCGGTGGCCGGTGATCTGGTGGGGGTGGCCGTGCTGAGCACGGTGAGGCGCGGTTACGACGACCATCTCGCCGCCTTCCCCGACCTGCGGGCCCGGCTCGCGGGCGCGCCCGCCGGAGCCGTACGCGGCGCCGGCCCGCTGCGCCGCCGCGTACGCCACAGGTCGGCGGGGCGGGTGCTGCTCGTGGGGGACGCGGCCGGCTATGTCGACGCCCTCACCGGCGAGGGCATCGCGCTCGCGCTGGCGTCGGCCCGGGCGGCGGTGCGCTGTCTGCGGGCGGGGCGGCCCCAGGCGTACGAGGGGCAGTGGCGCGCGCTGACCCGCCGCCACCGGCTGCTGACGGAGGGGCTGCTGCGGGTCGCGGGCCGTCCTGCGGGCGCCCGGCTGCTGGTCCCCGCGGCGGCGCGGGCCCCGGCGCTCTTCAGGGCGGTGGTGCGCGCCCTTCAGTGACCGCGCGCGGGACTCAAGGGGACAGGGACGGTGCGCGGGACTCAAGGGGACAGGTCGGCGCGCGGGACTCAAGGGGACAGGTCGACCGACGGATCCGTCACCGGCGGGGTCATCGCGGCCACCGCGTGGGGCAGCACATGCGCGAGATAGTCCTCGATCGTCGCCTCCAGACCGACGTCGCGCCCGGCCGCCTCCGACAGGTACCAGCGGTGCTCCAGCACCTCGTGGTAGATCTGCGCCGCGTCCATCTCGCCGCGCAGCTCCCGCGGTACGGCCCGTACCGTCGGCCGGAACACGTCACGCACCCAGCGGTGCGCCAGCACCTCGGGCCTGGCCCCCAGCGGATCGCCCGGGGCGTAGTCGTCCTCGCCCGCCATCCAGCTCTCCAGGTCGTTGAGCAGCCGCCGCGCCTGGTTCTCCTCGGCGTCGAGACCGGTCAGCCGCAGGAGCTGGCGCTGGTGGTGGCCCGCGTCCACGACCTTCGGCAGGAACGTGACGGTGTCGCCCTGCGGGGAGCGCTCGATCTGCATCTCCGCGACGTCGAACCCGAGATCGTTGAGGCGGCGGATCCGCCGGTCGATGTAGTGGCGCTTGTCCACCGGATACACCGACTCGCGTGTCACCTCGTGCCACAGGTCCTCGTACCGCCGCACGATCGCCGTACCGAACGGCACGGGGTCGACCGAGGGGTGCAGCGCGCCCGAAGCCTCCAGGTCCATCAGCTCGCCGGCGATGTTGACCCGGGCCAGCTCGATGTCGTACTCGCGCTGGCCCCGGCTGAGGTTCTGCTGGAGCTGACCGGTCTCGGCGTCGACCAGGTAGGCGGCGTACGCCCCGGCGTCCCGCCGGAAGAGCGCGTTGGACAGCGAGCAGTCGCCCCAGGCGAACCCGGCGAGATGCAGTCGTACGAGCAGCACGGCGAGCGCGTCCATCAGCCGCTTGACCGTGCTCGGGCGCATCGTCGACTCGAACATCGAGCGGTAGGGCAGCGAGCCCTTGAGGTGGCGGGTGATCAGCGTCGGCTCCAGCGGCGCGCCGTCCGCGTCCACCCGGCCGGTCACCACCGCCACCGGGTCCACGGCCGGGATGCCGAGCCGGTGCAGATCGCGCAGCAGCCCGAACTCGCGCACCGCGCCCCGCTCGGATATCTCCTTGACCGCCACGACCTCGGGGCCCGCCGACGCGAAGCGGACCACATGGCGCGAGATGCCGCGCGGGAGCGCGACCAGGCAGGCGTCGGGCCACTGGTCGAGCGGGATGTTCCAGGGCAGGTCCAGGAGTACGGCCGGCTGCTCCGGATTGGTCGCGCTGATCTGGAGCGCCATCGTGCCTCCCACGGCGGTCGTTTCGAGCGGTCGTCGAGTGGTCGTCGAGCGATCGACGGGCGGGCACCGGGTCCCCGGCCGCCGAGGACAGTGTGCCGGGTCGGATTGTGTCACCCGCAGGCAGGACGAGGGGACCGCCCGTACGTCTCCGGTGCCGCAGGGGGGTGCACATATGTTTACCCTGGGGGTGAACGCTTGTGCACCCCTGCCGGTCTCCCACCGTACGGAGCGAGATGTCCGAAGCGATACCCGTGACCGACCCCGCAGAGCCCCCGGCCGATCCGCCCACCGAGCCGGCCGCGGAGGCCCCGCACCCCCGGTTCCTCGTCGCCGTCCTGGCGTTCTGCGGGGTGGTCGTCGCCGTCATGCAGACCCTCGTCGTTCCCCTGCTCCCGCACATCCCCGCGCTCACCGGCGCCACCCCGACCGCCGCGAGCTGGCTCGTCACCGTCACGCTGCTCACCGGCGCCATCTGCACCCCCGTACTCGGACGGGCCGGCGACATGTACGGCAAGCGCCGCGTCCTCATCGCCTCCCTCGGCGTGCTCGCCGCCGGGTCCGTGCTCTGCGCCGTCAGCTCCCACATCGGCGTACTGATCGCGGGACGGGCCCTCCAGGGCGCCGCGCTCGCCGTCGTACCGCTGGGCATCAGCATCATGCGCGACGAACTGGCGCCCGAGCGCATCCTGTCCTCCGTCGCGCTGATGAGTTCGACCCTGGGCATCGGCGCGGCCGTCGGCCTGCCCGTCGCCGCACTGGTCGTCGAGCACTACGACTGGCACACCATGTTCTGGGCGTCCGCCGCGCTCGGGCTCCTCGACATCGCGCTCGTACTGCTCTGCGTACCGGAATCGCCGCGCCGCTCGCACGGCCGGTTCGACGCCCTGGGCGCGCTCGGCCTGTCCGCCGCCCTGGTCAGCCTGTTGCTGGCGGTCACCCAGGGCGGCGACTGGGGCTGGACATCGGTCCGTACGCTCGGACTGCTGCTCCTCGCCGTGGTGATCGGGCTCGTCTGGGGCCGCTACGAGCTGCGTGTCACCTCACCCATGGTCGATCTGCGGGTCTCCGCGTGCCCCGCCGTACTGCTGACCAACATCGCCGCCCTGCTGATCGGCTTCGCCTTCTACGCCAACTCCCTGTCCACCGCGCAGATGGTGCAGGAACCGAAGGCCACCGGCTACGGCCTCGGCGCCTCGATCGTCGTCAGCGGACTCTGTCTGCTCCCCGGAGGTCTTTCGATGGTCGCGCTGTCGCCCGTCTCCGCGCGGATCTCCGCCACGTACGGCCCGAGGACCACCCTGGCGCTCGCCTCCGGCATCCTCGCCGTCGGCTACGGCGTGCGCTTCTTCACCAGCCACCGGCTCTGGACGATCATCCTCGGCGCCACCGTCGTCGCCGCGGGCACCGCGATCGCCTACTCGGCCCTGCCCGCGCTGGTGATGCGCGGGGTGCCCGTCGGCGAGACCGGGGCGGCCAACGGCCTCAACACCCTGATGCGCTCGGTCGGCCAGGCCTTCTGCAGCGCTGCCGTCGCCGCCGTACTGGCCCATATGACCTTCGAGGCCGGCGGGCGCACCGCCCCCACCCTCGGCGCCTATCTGCTGATCTTCGTGCTCGCCGGTACCGCCGCGCTGCTCGCGCTGGCCGTCACCCTGTGTCTGCCGCGCCGGCCGGAGGGGACCACCGGTACTGTCGGCAGCGACCCTGCGAAGTCGCTGGCCCAGGAGGGCACATGAACGGGCGGACGACGGACGCGCCGGCAACCGCAGTCCCCGACGCCGGGACGGGCCGGGACGCGATCCTGCGCGCCGCGCGCCGCGCGTTCGCCTTCCGCCCGTACGCGGAGGTGACCCTGCGGGGCATCGCCGCCGACGCGGGCGTCAGCGCTTCCCTGATCGTCAAGCACTTCAGCACCAAGGAGCGGCTGTTCAACACGGTCGCGGACTTCGGCCCCGCCGCCGACCTGCTCCTCGCAGCGCCCCTGGACACGCTCGGCCGCCATCTCGTCCTGACGCTGGTACGCAACCGCCGTGAGCAGCAGGGGGACCTGCTGCTGCGCGTGGTGTTCTCGCTGGGCGACGATGATGAGCGCACCCTGCTGCGGGAACGCTTCGACCAGCAGATCACCCGGCGCCTCGCCGCACTCCTGACCGGCCGTGACCGCGCGCTGCGCGCCGAGCTGATCGCCGGACAGCTTCTCGGCCTCGGCGCCGTACAGAGCCTCTACCGCACCGGCGCCGTCACCCACGCCACCCCGGAGGGGATCGCCGACCTGTACGCCCCCGCCATCCAGCGCCTGATCGACGGCTGACCGGCGACCGGCGACCGGCGACCGGCGCGGGGGACCGGCGGCCCCGCGGTGTCAGCGGCGTCAGCGGGTCAGCAGCAGCTCGGTGTTGCGGTCCGTCGAGGTGCCCGCCGGAGCCGTGGTGGAGCCCGGCGCGTTGTGCGACAGCTCCCGGTAGAGCGCCGCGAGCCCGGTCTGCGAGAGATCCCCGAAGTCGGTGCGGTGCGGCGCTGACGACTCGATCAGGGTGGTGAACAGCGACAGCGTGCCGTCCTTGTTGTCCGCGATCTCGATGACCCGGGCGAGCTGCGGGAAGTCGATGTGCGACGCGGTGGAGATCTCCCAGAAGCCGTCGCGCGGCGCGACCGCGTTGCGGTGGCTGTGCCCGTTCACCCAGGCCAGCACCTGCGGACTGCGCCCGAGCAGCTCCAGCACCTCGTCGCCGCTGTGGCGCGCCTCGCCGGGGTGCGCCGGGTCGGGGTGGGTGTTGGTCATCGTCCAACTGTTGTGGTGGCTGAACACCACGACGTAACTGTCCTTGTACTCCTTGAGTGTCCGCTTCAGCCAGGTGAACTGGGCGGTGTTGAGCGAGCCCGTGAAGTGCCCGCCCCGGTCGGTGGTGTCGAGGCTGATCCCGGTGACGTTCTCGCCCATCGGGAACGTGTAGTACAGCTTGTCGCCGTCGAGGTTCGCCGCCGTGTAGCCGTGCCCGGCCGGACCGGCACCGGCGCGCGCCGGATCGAGGTGCGCCTTCAGATAGTCGCGCGGACCGAACGGCGCCCGCCCCGGGTCGGGCGTGATCGTGCGCATCCGCCGCTTCGAACGGCGCAGCAGATCGATCAGCTTGGCGCCGGAGGGGTCGCCGCCCTTGGAGAGCAGCCTCAGCATCTCCTTGGCCTCGGCGTCCGGGACGCCGTACAGCTTCTTCCCTCCGACGGCGAACTCCGCGAGGTATCCGCTCGGGTCGGCCATCGCGCCGCTCGCCAGACCGTCGTGGTTGCCGGCGGTCGAGTACCACGGGATCCGCAGCCCCGGGCTGTTCACCGAGCCGATCGCGGCGTCGAGGAATCCGTCGATACGGGGGTAGCCGAGCCGCTTGTCGGTGTCACGCAGGGCGTCCTCGGGGTGCCAGAAGAGCCGTTCGCCGGAGTTCTGCACCCCCTCGTAGCGGCGCGGGTCGCCGGTGTTGGGGGAGATACGGCCCCCGCTCATCACCGTGAGGAACCAGTCGAGTTCCGCGTGCGAGTTGTTGTCGGTGTTGTCGCCGGTCGTCACGGCGAAGGAGAGCGGCGCCCCCGTGGCGGGACCGTTCCTGAGCGCGTTGATCTGCTCGATCAGGGCCACCGCGCCCGGCACCGTCAGCGCCTCCTGCGGGCGCCACCCCGAGAGCTGCTGCGAGCGCAGGTACTCGGTGCGCACGGGGTGCTGGACGTCCACCAGGTGCAGATCGGTGAGCTGTACGAAGGAGGTGAGGACGGTACGCCGCCCGGCGCGCCCGGCCCGCGGGGCCGCGAGCTGCTCCCGTACGACCCGGCGCCACCCCGGCCCGTCGCCGAGCCGGCGGAAGGCCGCGGCCGTGTCGCGCGGCGCGGCGACCGTGTCCAGGGTCGTACGGGCGGGCACGGTGGGGGTACGGACCGGGGCCACCGTGGCTGTCGGGGCCACCGGGCCACGGGGACCCGGTACGGAGGACGCGGCGGAGGCCTCCCCCGAACTGCCGCCGGCGCCGAGAGCCAGCCCGATCCCCGCCGACACACCGACGGCTCCGGTCGCGGTGAGGAAGGAACGGCGGTCGACGGCGGTGACTGCGGAGCGTATGCGTGTCATGGTCCGGTCTCCCGAGTACGAGCGCGTCAGCGAGCGCGCCGGGGGACGGCCCCCTGGCTGCCCTTTGATGCTTGACATCGGGCGTGGCCTGCGCGTGAACGACGTTCCAACGTCCGACACCCATCTCCGCACAGGGATCACCGCGGCGGCGAAGCGTCGCCGTACCCTCGGCCGCAGGACCGGAAGAGGTCACTCACCGTTCACCGCGCGGGGAAGGGGGCGCAGCGGCGCACGGACGCCGGGGCCGGAAAACCTGGCCCGCGTCGGACGCATACGTGGCGCGGGAGCGGGCACACGCATCATCGAGCCAAGCTCACGGCCCTTCCCCCTCGGCCGCATGAGCCTTCCCGGCCCCACCGGCGCACCCCCTCGCCGGTGGGGCCGCCCCTTTTCTGTACGCGGCTCTGTGTACGCGGCCTCGTTCTGTACGCGGCCCCCGCGCGCCCGTTGTGGGTAGACCGGCGGCAGGTGCCGTCGTGTGCGCCTGCAATGCCGGGGCCGGGAACGGTCGTCCCAGGTCGGCGGGGGAGCGGAGGGGGGAGCGGCGGCCCGCTGGTTGCCCTCCCGTCCCCGACGCCCACTTCATAGATTCCGGTTGGGTCACAGTTCCACGCCGACGGCGTGGCCTGTTCGCCCTGCGCGGACGAACGCCCCGTCCGCACCGCGGGACACACACCGGCCGAGCGGTGGACGCCGAGCCCGGTCCGGGCGTGGCACAGATCACTGCGGTGCAGGTCAGAGCGGGAGTCGGTCCGCACCGGGACCGGACGCTCCCGGTGCGGACCGATCCGTACCGGCTGTGCCGTGGCGCTCCCGTTACGTCACCGTCACACGCGAGCGGGACAGCCCCCGTGGGACACAGGCGTAACCTCGCTTGATCAACGGAGAGTTGCGAAAGATCAGCAAAGTGTTCGAAGGACCGGACCGGGCCCCTACACTGATCGCCGCGGCGGCAGGGTGTGCTCGATCAGCTCGCCCGGCCGGTGGGCGTGGTGACGACCGCGCCTTCGCATGACCCAGCCGGAACGTTTCACCCCCCACTGTCCTTGAGGATCTATGTCGACCATCCATTCATCCGGGCGCCTCCTCGGCGGTCTCCTGGACCACGGCACCGCCCGCCATCTCCGGGTCCCAGGACCACCAGGGACCGGGGTGGAGAGCCGGTGCTAGTCCCTTCCGCCCTCCAGCCCGCCCCCCGGTTCCCCCGCGCACGGACGGAGCCCAACCGGCGGACGGAGCACCACTGATGGCGAGTGTGAACTTCCGACCCGTCTACCACCCGGCAGGCCACGACAACGAGCTGCGCGCGGCCGTGCAGGAGTTGCGCACCGGACGCTGGGTCTCGATGCGCAACCTCCTTGACGGGACCAGCGACTGGCCCCTGTGGACCCAGCGCACCCAGGTGCTGGCCGCCGTGGCCGCCGGATCCGACGCCGTACAGGCGTGGCGGAGCGAGGAGCCGGGCAGCGTCGCCGCGACCGTCATGCACACCCGTGTCCTGGTCGAACGCGCCGTACGCGCCCACCGCGAGGGCCACGCGCGCACCCAGGAGCTGTGGCAGCAGGCGTGGGAGGCGTGCGGCACCGCCGCCCGGCTGGCCCCCGACGATCCGGTGCCCTGGGTGTGTCTGCTGGCGCTGGCCCAACTCGACACCAAGCAGCGGCTGGAGGAGCACCGGCTGCCGCCCCCCGGACCGATGCTGTTCCCCGGACCCTGGGCCCTGCTCGCCGAGGTGGACAAGCGCGACCCGTACAACCGCGAGGCGTACCACCGCATGCTGCAGTTCGTGTACGCGCGGCGGACCGACGGCTCCCTCTCGGAAGCGGTCAACTTCGTCCAGTGGGCCGCCTCCTCCGCCCCCGAGGGCTCGCCGCTGCACGCCATGCCGCTGTTCGTCAGGACGGAGCGCTACCGCCGCGACAACGGCCATGAGAAGGCCCTCGACCTGCACTGGGTCACCGAGGACGCCACCCGAGACGCGCTGCGGGCCCTGAACCTCTGGTTCGACCGCGCCGTCCTGGCCGAGGCGTCCCTGCTCGACCTCAACCACCTCGCGCACGCCCTGTGGGGCGCCCTCCAATTCGGCGAGGCGGCCAGGGTGTTCGAGGCGCTCGGCCCGTACTACGTCTCGCTGCCCTGGGCGTACCGTACGCGCAGACCCGGCGACCCCGCCGAGGCCGAGGACGTGTTCCTGCGGGCCCGGAGCCGCTGTCTCAGCGCCGTACGCGAGCCCCGCAAGGGCCCGTCCGGCTGAGCCGCGCCCCGTACCGCTCATCATCTTCTCCCCGCGGCCGTCCCCCTCCGTCCGCTCTGTTCCCGTCCCCGTTTGTGTGTGTTTCGTTCCGGAGGTAGTTCCATGTCCGTTTCCCCGCCGACCTGGTCGAAGACCGAGCCCGCGCCACCGGTGGACGAAGAGAAGCGGCTGCGCGAGCTGGGTTATCAGCCGGTGCTCGCCCGGCGCATGGGCGGCTTCGGCAACTTCGCCATCAGCTTCTCCGTCATATCCATCCTGTCCGGCTGCATGACGCTCTACGGCTTCGGCATGGGCACCGGCGGTCCGGCCGTGATGCTCTGGGGCTGGGCGGGCGTCGGACTCTTCGTGCTCTGTGTCGGCATGGCGCTGGCCGAGGTCACCAGCGCGTACCCGACCTCGGGCGCCCTCTACTACATGGCCGACCGGCTCGGTGGACGCAAGTGGGGCTGGTACACCGGCTGGCTCAACCTGCTCGGACTGCTCGGCGCGATCGCCGGAATCGACTACGGCGCCGCGCTGTTCACCGGGGCCTTCCTCAATCTCCAGTTCGGATTCAGCCCCACACCCGGCTGGACCTTCGTCATATTCCTCTGCATCCTCTTCCTGCACGCCGTGCTGAACCTCTTCGGCGTCAGGCTGGTCAGTGTGCTCAACTCCATCAGTGTGTGGTGGCACCTGGCCGGTGTCGCCGTCATCGTCGGCGCCCTCGCGATCGTTCCGGACAGCCACCAGTCGCCCTCGTTCGTCTTCACCGAGTTCGTGAACGACACCGGCTGGCAGAACCCGCTCTACGTCGCGGCCATCGGCCTGCTGCTCGCCCAGTACACCTTCTGCGGTTACGACGCCTCCGCCCACCTCTCGGAGGAGACCTCGAACGCGTCCGTCACGGCGGCGCGCGGCATCGTCCGGGCCATCTGGGTCTCCTGGATCGCCGGGTTCGCCCTGCTGGCCGGTCTCACCTTCGCGATCCAGGACTACGCCGGCGCCCAGAACAGCGCCACCGGTGTGCCGCCCGCGCAGATCCTCATCGACGCCCTCGGCACCAGCGGCGCTACGGCGCTGCTCCTGCTCGTCATCGTCGCGCAGCTCTTCTGCGGCAACGCGGAGGTCGCGGCGGCCAGCCGGATGGTGTTCGCGTTCAGCCGCGACAACGCGCTCCCGGGCTCCGCGCTGTGGCGGCGCGTCAGCAGCCGTACGCAGACACCCGTGCCCGCGGTCTGGCTGTCGGTCATCGTCGCCGGTGTGCTCGCCATACCCTCCCTGTACTCCGCGACCGCGTACGGCGCGGTGACGGCCATCAACGTCATCGGCATCACGCCCGCCTACGCCATCCCGATCTACCTGAAGCTGCGTGCCAAGGACCGCTTCGAGCCGGGCCCCTGGACCCTGGGCCGCTGGAGCAGGCCCATCGGCTGGATCGCCGTGGTGTGGGTGGCCCTGGTCACCGTGCTCTTCTGCCTGCCCCAGACCAACCCGGTGACCGTCGACTCCATGAACTACGCGGTGATCGCCCTGGCCGTCGTCCTGGTCCTGGCGACCGTCTGGTGGTACATCGCCCGCGGCTCGTACAGCACCCCGCAGGCGTACGGCAACGCCCGCGAGCAGTCCGAGATCTCCGAGGGCATCGTCTGAGCGCCGGACTCCGTCCCTCCGGGGGTGGTGGTGTGCGACGGGCTCAGGCCCGCACACCACCACCCCCTTCCTGTTGTTCTCAGTTCTCCCTGAGGAACTTGTTCGCCAGCTCGTTGCCGAGCCGTACGGCGGCGTCGTGGTCCTCAAGAGGGGAGACCTGGGAGTGCTTGAAGACGATGTACGTGACCCCGGAGGGGACCCCGCCCCCGGCCGGGTCGGTCAGGATGCCGAGACCGCGCGCCGCGGCGTGCGAAGCCTCACCGATGATCCCGGGCGGCCCGATGTCCCCGACGACGGCGTACTGCACCTTGTTGGCGTGGATGACGGCCGCGACGGACCCGCCGTGGATCCCCGACGAGGAGTGGTCCCAGATCGAACTCGTCATCGGAACGACGATGTACGGCAGCTTCTCCGCGTTGAGATGCCGGCCGTCGCTCTGGGTGAAGGCGGTCTGCTCCTGGTAGTACGGGTCCGCCTCGTGGTTGCACCGCGCCGTGAGCTGACCGTCGCAGTCGATGTCCATGTCGGCCTTCCAGAACACCGCGCCCTTCGTGTCGCAGACGGCGACGGTGGGCGGTGTGTCGTCGCGGGTGCGGTAGAGCTCGTTCGAGATCCGGTCGCACTCCCCGGCCCGGGCGAGCAGCGCCGCCGCACTGGCCGTGCCCTCGGCGGGAGGCCCGGCCGCGCCCTGTCGTACGGGCGCCCGCGCGGCGGACGGCGCGGTGGACGGGAAGGCGGCGGACGACGGTTCGGCGGTGGGCGGCGGGGCGGGCAGCGGGCCCGTGGGTACGGCGAGGGCGGGCAGCACCGTGGCGGGGACCACCGCGGCGGCCAGCAGCGCGGTGCCGGCGGTGAGGAAGACATGCGTGCGTGGGTGCACGGAGAAGTTCCCTTTCCTGGATGTCCGGGGAGGGCGGGGGAGGGGCGGTGCCGCGTGCGGTGAAGGCTCACCGGCGGGGCGCGGCGCACCGTGGGGCCGCGGGGGGCTCGTTGCCGGCGCGGGCCCGGTGGCCCGCTCGGGGACGTGTCTCAGCCACCGGGCCGGGACGGAGGACGGCCGTCGGCTATGTACCGGCGCAGGCGGTCGAGGAAGACGCGCTGGCCTGCCACCAGCGGCTGTACGGCGTCCGCCAGGGAGAACCAGGCGAAACGGTCCAGCTCGGGGAAGTCCCGCAGCACGCCGGAACCCCGGGGCCATTCCATGGTGAAGGTGCCGGGCACGGCCAGGTCCGGGTCGAGATCTCCCTCGACGGCCCAGACGGTGACCGTCTTGCCGCCCCGCTGCCGGGACTCGCCGAGCGGGATCCAGGGCCCCTGGGGCACCGGCAGCCCCAGCTCCTCCCGGAACTCCCGGCGCGCCGCCGCCTCGGGCGCCTCGCCGGCCTCGTACTCCCCCTTGGGGATCGACCAGGCGGCGTCCTCACGGCCGGACCAGAACGGCCCGCCCATGTGTCCGAGAAGCACGGCGGCACCGGAGTCCGTGACCCGGTGCAGCAGCAGTCCCGCGCTTCGTTTGCCCGACATGCCGTCAAGTCTGTGCACCAGCAAACCAGGTCGCCATGCGAACACCACGCCGAGAGCGCACGCGGCGGCGGGCGTGGCTCGGGAGTGTCGCCCGCGTTTCCCCGGCGTGACGCGGTAAAGGAGGGGCCGGTGGCACGGAAGAGGGCGCCCCGGTCCTCGGGTGACCCCATCGGTCCGATCGTATGAACGGTTGCGCCGTACGGGGGCGGCGCGGGCCGCGTCCGGCGGGGAGGAAGAGGCGGTCGGTGCTACGGGACGGCCCCCTCCTCCTCGCCTTCCCGGCCCCCGATCAGCCGAAGTCCGGCGTCACGCCGGTCAGCCGGGCCGACACCTCCCACAGCCTCTCGGCCGTCGCCTCGTCCCGTGCCCGGGACGAGGACCGCGCGATCCCCGGGGCGCCCCGTACCTCCAGCGGTCCGCGCGGGCCGTAGTACTCCCCGCCCCGCGCGGCGGGATCGGTGGCCGCCCGCAGTACCGGCAGCGCGCCGGCCGAAGCGGTCTGGGTGAACAGACGGGTGAGCCGCTCCGCCTTCGCGGCCAGCGGCTTGCCCGCCATGACGGGCCCCGCCTGGCCGAGTTCGGTCGCGGAGAGCCCGGGATGGGCCGCCAGCGCGTGGATGTCACGCCCGGCGCGCCGCGCCCTGCGCTCCAACTCGGCCGTGAACAGCAGATTGGCGAGCTTGGCCTGGCCGTACGCGGGCCACTTGCGGTAGCCGCGCTCCCCGGCCAGATTGCCGAAGTCGATCCCGCCGATGCGGTGCGCGAGCGAGGAGACCGAGACCACCCGGGACGGCCCCGACGCCCCCAGTGCCGGCAGCAGCAGGCCGGTCAGGGCGAAGTGCCCCAGATGGTTGGTGCCGAACTGCATCTCGAAACCGTCGGCGGTGTGGCGCAGCGGCAGCGCCATCACCCCGGCGTTGTCGACCAGCAGATCGAGCTGACCGTCCACGGTCCGCGTCAGGGTCCCGGCCGCTTCGCGCACGGACGCGAGATCGGCGAGATCGAGCCGGACGAGGCGGAGCTCGGCGCCGGGGACCGCCGCCCGTACCGCCGCCACCGCGCGTGCGCCGCGCTCCGGACTGCGGCAGGCCAGCACGGTCAGCGCGCCGGCCCGGGCCAGGGCGAGCGAGACCGCCGCCCCGATCCCGCTGTTGGCGCCGGTGACGACCGCGCTGGTGCCGGTCAGGTCGGGGATGTCGTCCGTGCTCCAGGCTCGCATGCCTCCTTCTTACTCCAGGGAATGGAACAGATGCACGGAGGGCGCACCCCGGAACGGCTGTCGGCGCTCAGACGTGACGCGTTCGGGCGACGGTGACGGGAACCTCTGCCGACGGTGACGGGAACCTCCGTCACCGTCGACGGCCGGGGCGTGTGGACGCGGCGAGCGGTCCTCACCGTGGCTTGTAATCGATTATTCCATTGATAATCGATTATCTGTTACGGTCGGCCCATGGCGGAACACGGATCACCGTCGGAGCGGCTCTACGCCACGCTGCGCGCGGCCATCCTGCACGGGGTGTTCGTGCCGGAGCAGCCACTCAAGCCGCAGGAGCTGGCGAGCGAGGAGAAGGTCAGCCTCGCCGTCGCACGCGAGACCCTGCTCCGCCTGGTGGGCGAGGGCCTGGCGACCCGGCTGCCGAACCGGGGGTTCGCGGTCCCGGCGGTCGACGCCGAGCGCCGGCAGCAGATCGCGGAGGCACGTGCCGTGACCGAGCCGGCGATGCTCCGGCTGTCCGTCGAGCGGGGCGGCGTCGACTGGGAGGTACGCGTCCGAGCCACCCACCACCACCTCGCCCGCACGCCGTTCAGGGAACCGGGGGGTACGTACGTCTCCGACGAGTGGTCCGAGGCGCACCGCCGGTTCCACCGCGCGCTGCTGGAAGGCTGCGGCAACCCGGTACTTCTGGACGGGTTCGACCGTCTGTGGACGGCGAGCGAGCTGGCCCGGCGCTGGTCCGGCACCCTCGTCCCGGAGCGGGACGGCGGGCAGGAGCACGCCGCTCTGGAGGAAGCCGCCCTGAGCCGGGACGCCGAACGCGCGGCCGACCTGCTCGCCCGGCACGTCCTGCACACCACCCGGAACCTGACCGTACGCGGGGACTGAACCCCGCGTCACCTCAGACGAATTCAGGAGACACCCATGGACCTCACCGCCGGCCGTCGCTGTCACGGCGTCGTCAACCCCCTGCACTCGGCCATGTACTTCGCACCGGAGGTGGCGGACGAATTCGCCGCCCTCGGGCTGGAGCGGAGGGCCATGGCCTACTTCGCGGGCCGCGCGGCCCCGCTCGGGCCGGTCGGCGCTGGCACGGTCACGGCGACGTTCTACAACTTCAACCACGACCACGTGGCCCGGCACATACCCGCGGCGTGGACGGTCACCACGCCGGAGGCGGTGCTCGCCGCGCGGCTGCGCGGCGCGGACCGGATGCTGCGGCGGCTGCTCGGGGAGGAGGCCCTCGCGTCGAAGGGGATGGCCGAGGCGGCCGAACTGGCGCTGCGCGCCACCGAGGCGTGTCGCCGCGAGGCACGGCCGCTGTACGCCGCGAACGCCGGCCTTCCCGTGCCCGAGGCGCCGCACCTGGCCCTGTGGTACGCGGCGACCCTCCTGCGCGAGCACCGGGGCGACGGTCACCTCGCCGCTCTGGTGGTGGCCGGCCTCTCCGGGATCGAGGCGCTGGTCCTGCACAACGCCACCGGCAAGGCGGTGGCATCGGCCGTGCTCAAGCAGACCCGCGGATGGTCCTCGGAGCAGTGGGCCGCCGCCCAGGACGGGATGCGCGAACGCGGTCTGCTGGACGAGGCGGGGGACCCCACGCAGGAGGGGACGGCCCTGCGCGGCGAGGCCGAGGCGCTCACCGACCGCCTCGACGCCGCCCCGTACGACCACCTCGGCGCGGCAGCCACCGCGCGCCTCACCGAGCTGGCCGACGGCTTCACCCGGACCGCGGTGGCCGCGGGCGCCTTCCCCGCGCAACTCTTCGGCAGGGGCTGAGGCGCCCGGCCACTCCGGTCCCTCCGGCCACGAGAGGCGCCGCCCGACCGGGGTGCGGGCCAGGCCGCCGGCGGATGCCCGCACGTGGCGGACGGCGCGCCTACCCGCCGTCCGCCGCGTCCGCCCCGACCGCCGCCAGGGCGTCCGTGACGGTGTCGAGGGAGCGGGCGTGCGCGCGATGGCTGGACGGCGTCTCCGGGTTCCACGCCACGATCCGCGCCCGCTCCTCGATGGCCCGCCAGTGCGCGTTGTCCTGGAGCAGCTCGCGCGGCGCCGCGTTCGCGCGTACGTCCGCGAGCACGATGTCCGGGGCCAGCGCGGCGGCCTCGGACCACTCGACCGTACGCCAGTTGGCCCCGCCGCCCTCCTCCGGCGAGATGAGGTCGACGCCCAGCTCCGTCAGCGCCCGCAAGTCGGGCCAGGTGTCCGGGCGGGCCAGGTACGCCGTCTCGGGCCCGGCCGCGGAGAGCGCCAGCACCCGGGGGCGCACGGGCCCCGCCGCCTGTGCGCGCAGCCGCGCCTCCGCGCGCTCCAGCTCCGCCACCGCGGGCTCCAGCGGCGCTTGCAGCGAGCGCGCCAGCTCCGAGAACCGGTCCCTGATGGAGTCGAGCGAACGGTCCTTCCCCACCTCGATCACGACGACCGGGATCTGCTCCTCCAGGTGCTTGGCGGCCTCCGGGTCGATGCCGTACACCTGTCCCGTGCCGTAGCCGACGGCGACCGCCAGATCCGCCTCGGCGGCGTGGACGCCCTCCAGGTCGAAGGCGCTGCCCGCGCCGAAGGAACGCACCTCGGCGAGGGGCAGCTCGCCCGCCTTCGCCGGGTCCTGCGTCTCTCCGTCATGGTGGGAACCGAAGATCCCCAGCGGGCGCACTCCGTGGTCCCACAGCGTCGCGCCGGCCTGTATGTAGGCCACCACCCGTGTCGGACGATCCGGTGCCGCGGTGAGCCGGCCGCGATCGTCCGTGAACTCCCAGCTGTTGCCCGGGTTCATGCCTCGCCTCGTTCCGCTCGTGTTGGTGCGGTGTCCGGGGCGCCGTATCCGTACGCGGGTTCGTACGGGGCCGCCCCTCAACTCTCTGCCCAACAGGGGGCGCGCGGACTCCCCACACGGGAAAGAGCCTAGGGCTCGATCAGACCGGCCCGGATCGCGTACCGCGTCAGTTCCAGCCGGTCACGCAGCCCCAGCTTCTGGAGGAGGTTGGCGCGGTGGCGCTCCACGGTCTTGGCGCTGATGAGCAACAGACCGGCGATCTCCTTGGAGGTGTGTCCCTCCGCCACGAGCTTGAGGATCTCCTCCTCCCGGGGGGTGACGGCGCTGTCCGGGATGCTGTCGCCCTGCCGTACCCGGTCGAGGTAGTTACGAATCAGGGCCGTCACCGCCCCCGGGTAGAGGAAGGGCTCGTCGCGCATCGCCGCCCGGCACGCCTCCACCAGGTCGCGGTCCGCCACGGACTTGAGGACGTAGCCGCTCGCCCCGGCCTTCAACGCCTCGAAGAAGTACTGCTCGTTGTCGTACATGGTCAGCATCAGGATGCGGGTCCCCGGCTGGAGCCGGGAGAGCTCGCGCGCCGCCTGAAGGCCGGTCAGCCGGGGCATCGCGATGTCCAGGATCACCAGGTCGGGGCGTTCGGCGCGGGCCAGTTCGATGGCCTCGGCCCCGTCGCCGGCCTCGCCGACGACCGTCAGGTCCGGCTCGTTGTCGAGGATCAGCCGGACCCCGCGGCGGACCAGCGCGTGGTCGTCCGCGAGCAGGATGCGGGTCGGTGTCGTCTCGGCCATGGTCAGTTGCTCCCGTTCCTGATCGGCACACGCAGGCGTACGCCGGTTCCGCCGCCCCGTCCCGCGTGCTGTCCCCGCTCTTCTCCCTGGCCGGGGTCCACGGTGATCTCGGCCCCGATGAGCAGGGCCCGTTCCCGCATGCCCCTGATCCCCGCGCCCTCGGTCGCCGTACCGACGCCCCGGCCGTCGTCCGCGAGGAGGAGTTCCACGCCGGTGGGCGTGCGCCGGAGCGCGAGATCGACCCGGCGCGCGTCCGCGTGACGGACGATGTTGGTCAGCCCCTCCTGCGCCACCCGGTAGACGACCAGCTCGACATCCTCGCCCAGCGCCGGCAGATCGCCGTCGAAGCGCTGGCGGACCGTCAGCCCGGTGTGCGTGGTGATCTCCGTGGTCAGCGCCTTGAGTGCGCTGATCAGTCCCAGCTCCTCCAGGACGCCGGGGCGCAGCCGGCGCGCGATCCGGCGGATCTCGTCGAGGCTGTCGCGCGTCGTCTCCTGCACGTGGAGAAGGTCGGCGCGCAGCGGGGCCGGGGCTCCGTCGGCGACCCGCTTCAGTTCGAGCAGGACGGCGGTGAGGGTCTGGCCGACCTCGTCGTGCAACTCCTGTGCGATCCTGCGGCGTTCGGCCTCCTGCGCGGAGAGCGCGAGTCCGCTGCTCGCCGCACGTTCGGCCTCCAGCCGGTCGAGCATGGTGTTGAACGTCATGATCAGCTCGGCGATCTCGCCGTGTCCCGACACCGCGGGGCGGCGGCCGGGGCGCAGCAGATCGGTCGTCGTCATCGCCCGGGTGAGCCGTTGCAGCGGAGAGAGCCCCACGCGCAGCAGCGCGGCGTTGGCGACGAGCATGGCCACCAGCCCGAGGGCCATGATCAGGGCCTCTGTGAGCAGTACGGGGGCGGACACGGTGACGGGGCCGAGCAGCAGCAGGGCGGTGGCCGCGAACAGGACCGCGGCGTTGAGCAGAAAGATCCGCCAGAACAGGGACACGGGGCATGGCCTCCTCGCAGGTGACGTCCCCACTATCACCCGTGCGGGAGGAGTGGCCCGACCACCGCCCCGGCACCCCCACGCGTCTACATGTCGCGCCCCCGCCGATGTGGGTGTCGATGCGGATGGCGGGGGAGGGCCACGACGGGCGACCGTAGAGGGACGCCGTCCGGGGAGACGGCGCGGGTACGGGAGCGGGTACGGCGGCGGGGAGGCGGACCATGGCGACGAACGAGGACCGACGACTCGGTGATCTGGCGGAGCAACTCCGCCACGACGACCCCCGGTTCTTCCACGCGCTGGAGGCCGGCACCCCGTGCCGCCCCCGCGAGTACCGGCACGGCACCGCCTGGCTGACGCTGGCCGTCGCGCTCGGCGGGCTGGCCCTCGGTATCGTCCTCGGCCATGGGCTCCTCATCGCGGGAGGACTGGTACTGGCGGGGATCGCCGCACATCGCTTCGACCCCGACCGCGCCCGGGTGAGGCAGGGCATCGGGCCGCCTCCCGGGTAGCCCCCCTGGCCCCGGCGGGCTTGCGTCGCCGGGAACGACGAGCCGCCGGAGTCTCCGGCGGCTCTTTTCGTTGTATAGGCCACAAACCTCACAAATTATTTTACGTTAAAATAGTTTGCAGGTGACCAACGCTCTCTTGAGCATTGGCGCGCCCATTACTTGAGATGCTGGGCGGTCGGTCGAATTCGCGGGGGCGGAGGGGGCGGTTCCATGAGACGCGCACCCCTGTCGGCCCGTCGCGGCCGGTCGGCCGGCACGGTGTCCGTCGCGTCGCGGGTCCCCTTACAGGTGCTTCCTCGCGACGCATGATGCAGAATCCCTGTCCGGTGGCGGACGGCTGACGCAGTCGTGCCCCGTCGCCGTACCAGGGGTCAGCATGCCCGCACACCCTCACGCCACGCCCGCATGGAGCCGTTTCCTATGGAGCACACCGCTCACGTCAGCAAGACCACCCTGCCCGGGGTCGGCACCCGCTACGACCTCAACACGGAAGCGGGAAAGCATCTCTCGGTCGTCGTGCACCAGGACGGGCGCCGCATCCTGGCCTTCCACGACCCCGAGGACGACGACAACTGCCGGGACGCCGCGACCCTCGCCCCGCACGAGGCGACCGCGCTCTGCAAGCTCCTGACGCCCGACCCCGTCGCCCATCTCCACCAGCACATCGAGATCGACCTGGTCACCGAGCACATCCCGGTCACCAAGCGTTCCCCCTATGTCGGCCGGACGCTCGGCGCCACCCAAGTACGCAGCCGCACCGGCGCCTCCATCGTCGCCGTCCTGCGCCGCACCGACGCCTTCCCCTCGCCCACCCCGGACTTCCGCTTCGCCCTGGGGGACACGCTCGTCGTCGTCGGCACCCGGGAAGGCGTGGACGCCGTCGCCGAACTGATCACCGGAGGATAAAGCGCCCGTGCACGAGACCACCGCACTGCTCATCGAACTCGGGGCCATCATCCTGGCTCTGGGGATACTCGGCCGGCTCGCCGGCCGCGTGGGCTTCTCCGCCATTCCCCTCTACCTGCTCGCCGGACTCGCCTTCGGGCACGGCGGACTCCTCCCGCTCAACGCGAGCGAGGAGTTCGTCGCCACCGGCGCCGAGATAGGCGTGATCCTGCTCCTGCTCCTCCTGGGGCTGGAGTACAGCGCGTCCGAACTCGTCTCCAACCTCAAGACGCAGTACCCCTCCGGCATCGTGGACTTCGTCCTGAACGCCGTGCCGGGCGCCGTCGCCGCGCTGATCCTGGGCTGGGGACCGGTCGCCGCGGTGGCGCTGGCCGGTGTCACCTGGATCTCCTCCTCCGGAGTGATCGCCAAGGTCCTCGGCGACCTCGGCCGCCTCGGCAACCGCGAGACCCCCGTGATCCTCGGCGTCCTCGTCATCGAGGACCTCGCCATGGCCGTCTACCTGCCGCTGCTCACAGCCCTGCTCGCCGGGCTCAGCCTCGCGGGCGGCAGCCTGACGCTGCTGATCTCGCTCGGCACGGTCGGCGCGGTGCTCTACCTGGCGCTGCGCCACGGCCGGCTGATCAGCCGCGCGGTCTCCTCCGACAACCCCGAGATGCTGCTGCTGGTCGTCCTCGGCCTCACCGTGCTCGTCGCCGGGGTCGCCCAGGAGCTCCAGGTGTCCGCCGCCGTCGGCGCGTTCCTCGTCGGCATCGCGCTCTCCGGAGAGGTCGCCGAGGGCGCGCACAACCTGCTGGCCCCGCTGCGCGACCTGTTCGCCGCCGTCTTCTTCGTCTTCTTCGGCCTGAACACCGACCCGGCCGCCATCCCGCCGGTCCTGGTGCCCGCCCTCCTCCTGGCGACCGTCACCACCCTGACGAAGATCGCCACCGGTTGGTACGCGGCGAAGCGCGCCGGGGTCAGGACGGCCGGCCGCTGGCGGACCGGCGGCACCCTCGTGGCACGCGGTGAGTTCTCCATCGTCATCGCCGGTCTGGCCGTCGGGGTGGAGCCGCGGATCGGCCCGCTGGCCACCGCGTACGTCCTCATCCTGGTGATCCTCGGCCCGCTGGCCGCGCGCTGGACGGAGCCGCTGGCCCGCCGGATCACCGGTGGCTCCAAGGCCCCTGCCCCGGCCGCCGCCGCGCCCGTACCGCTCGTGAAGGCCGAGCCGTCCGCGCAGGCGGAGCCGTCGGCCCCGGCCGAGCAGTCCGCACGGGCCGAACCGCCCGTGCCCGAGGCGAACGACACGGCGACCAGCCACAGCTGACCGCCCGGCCCGCCGTCGGGCCGTCCCGGCCGGAACCCCGGAAGGCGAACGGGGCACAGGACGCGCGCCCTGCGCCCTGTGCCCCTGTCCTGGTGGTGCCGGCCGTGGGCCGGCACCGGTGTCAGACCCCGACGCCGAAGTCCGCGGCGATGCCCGAGAGACCCGAGGCGTACCCCTGGCCGACCGCGCGGAACTTCCACTCCGCGCCGTTGCGGTACAGCTCGCCGAAGACCATCGCCGTCTCCGTGGCCGCGTCCTCGCTCAGGTCGTAGCGGGCCAGCTCCGCGCCGCCCGCCTGGTTGATCACCCGGATGTACGCGTTGCGCACCTGGCCGAAGCTCTGGCCACGGTTCTCGGCGTCATGGATCGACACCGGGAAGACGATCTTCGAGACCTGGGCCGGCACATTGGCCAGGTCCACCTTGACGGTCTCGTCGTCGCCGTCGCCCTCGCCGGTCAGGTTGTCACCGGTGTGCTCGACGGAACCGTCCGGGCTCTTGAGGTTGTTGTAGAAGATGAAGTGCTGGTCGGAGGAGACCTTTCCGGACTCGTCGCACAGCAGGGCGCTCGCGTCGAGGTCGTAGTCGGTACCGGTCGTCGTCCGTACGTCCCAGCCGAGGCCGACAAGGACCGCTGTCAGTCCCGGCGCCTCCTTGCTGAGCGAGACATTGCCGCCTTTGGACAGGGAAACTCCCACGCTGCTCCTCCTGAGCTGAGCCGAATCGGTCATGCGGAAGTAAAATCTACAGGAGTGTAGAAGCGAACGGGAGCGAGATCCGGCCCGCCCTCCTGGCCGGTGTCCGACGGCTGGTCCGACCCGCTACCGGTCCACCCGGCCGGACGCCGTACACCACCGGCTCCGTAGCATGGTCCGTTCGCCCCGTGGTGCGTCCGCGCGGCCGGAGGGAGACAACGGTGACGGTGCACGGCAGTCCTGACGAGCGCCCCCGGCGGCGCGGCCAGGGCGAACTGGAGGCGCAGGTACTCGCCGCGCTCCGGCAGGCGCCGGGGCCCGTCACGGCGGCCTGGGTACAGGAACGGCTCGGCGGGAACCTCGCGTACACGACGGTGATGACCATCCTGACCCGCCTCCAGGCCAAACGGGCGGTCACCAGGGAGCGCGCGGGTCGCTCGTTCGAGTGGCGCGCGGCCTCGGACGAGGCGGGGCTCGCCGCCCTGCGGATGCGCAAGGTGCTCGACGGCGAGACGGACCGTGAGGCCGTCCTGGCCCGCTTCGTCACCGCGCTCTCGCCGGACGACGAACGGATGCTGCGCGATCTGCTCACCCTCCCCGAGGACGGCTTCCCCGAAGGCGGATTTCCCGGGGACGGCTTCCCCCAGGGCGGGACGGAGGGCTGACGGGATGGGGGTGTTCGTCTTTCTGCCGCTCGTACTGCCGCTGACCGCGCTGCCCGTCGCGCGCCTCGCCGAACTCCATCTGCACCCCCGGGTCGCCACCCGGCTGCTCTCCGCGCTCGCCGCCGTCCTCGCGGTGTGCAGCACGCTCTGCCTCGGCCTGCTGGTGGTCGTCGGTACGGCGCAGCTCCCCGGCAACCCGCTGCCCGACGCCTGGTCGGACCCCGAGGTCCGCGAGGCGGTCCCGTACGACGAGATCGCGGGCAAGGCGGCCATCGTCGCGCTCGCCGCGGTCGCCGTGGGGTGCCTGACCGCCGCCTGGCGCCACCGGCGCGTACGCCGCAGCGCGCAGGAGGCCCTGGCCGGTCTGCCCGGCGGCGAGCTGGCCGTCCTGGCCGACGAGGCACCGTACGCCTACGCCCTCCCGGGCCCCGGGCCGTCCCGAACCGAGCCAGGGGACGGCACGGGCGCGGCGGCCGGGACGCGCGGGCGGATCGTGGTGTCCACGGGGATGCTCGCCTGCCTGGACGACCAGGAGCGGGACGCCCTGATCGCCCACGAACGCGCCCATCTCGCGGGCCGGCACCACCGGTTCCTGCTGACGGTACGGCTGGCCGCCCGCGCCAACCCGCTGCTGCGCCCGCTGCGTACGGCGGTCGCCTACACCAGTGAGCGCTGGGCGGACGAGGAGGCGGCCCGGGTGACCGGCGAGCGCACGGTCGTGGCCCGCGCCATCGGCAAGGCCGCGCTCGTCTCCCGGGGCACCCCGGCGCCGACACTGGCCGGGTTCGCCGCGCCGAGCCCCGGACCCGTCCCGCGCCGGGTGGCCGCGCTGCTGGGGCCCGCGCCGACGGCCGTCCACTGGCCGTCCGTACGTACCGCGGTGGGGCTGGCCGTCTGGGCCGCGGCGGCCGGAACGGTCGGCTCCGCCCTGTCCTCGGCGAACGCCATGGTCACGCTCTTCCTCGTCCTCCAGGCGGCCACACCCTTCTGAACGCGGGCTCCGTCCCCGGCCCCCGCCCGGTGCGCGGATCAGCCCGCCACGGGCCGGGAGGCGTGCCTCCCCGGCTCCCGGCGCCCCGGATCCGAGAGCACGGGCGCGACCTGCCCGAACAGCACCGCGCGCACCACACGGGGCGCGAAGAGCACACCGACCGTCGAGTTCAGATGGGTCACTCCCCGGAACGCGTCCCCGACGACCGGATCCTCTCCCACGCGCTCCATCACCCGCTCCAGATACCAGGCCACCGGCCGGTCCGCCGCACGGACCCGCGCCGCGTTGCCCCGCGCCCCCGGCAGCCCCCGGCAGCACCCGGTCGGCCCCGGCCGCGATGTCCCAGGCCTGCCGCGACGCCCCGGCCAGCGCGCGCTGGACGCGCCGGGTCGTCGGTGTACGGCGGGGATCCGCGAGCGCGTTCGCCAGCGCGAGCGCGCCGAGCGCGGCCACCGCCCTGCCCTGCCCGTACACCGGGTTGAAGGAACACAGCGCGTCCCTGGTGGCGAGGAACCCGGCGGGCCGCCGCCCCGGCCTGTCGTACCGCCGCCGTACGTTCGCCGTCGAACGGAACGCGTGCACCGGCGACGCCGGCTCCGCCTTCAGCAGCCATTCGTGCAGCGCCGGATGGGGGAGCCGGGCCGTGAAGCCGAGGAAGCCGGTGTCGTCCGAGGGCGGTTCGCTGCCGCGCAGCCCGCTGAGTGTGACCAGGTGCAGACCGCTCTCGACGGGCATCACCGACCCCCGCCCGGGGCTCGGGCCCGTCGGGTAAGCGGTCACGCTCGACGACGGTCACCCGGTCGGCGTGGTCGCTCAGCACCCGGGCCGTCAGCAGGGCCGACAGGCTCCCTCCCACCACGACGGCGTGCCGCGTCCGGCGGCCCGGTGCGCCTTCCGTTCCCTCGCCCGCGCCGCTCGCGCCCCGTACACCGGTGTCCGCGCCTGCCGAATCCGCCATGCCTGTCCCTCCGGGGGTCCTGGGGCCTGCCCGGCCCTGAGCCGCCACCCGGCGCAGAGGGCACCGGTGCCCGCGTAGCGGCTCAGTATTCCGGTGGCGTGAGGCCAGGATCACGACGACTACGCGCCGTTCTCCCCGGTCCGGGGCGGATTCCGTACGCGTACGGGGTCACTCCTTGCGGTACTGGTACGCCTCCGCCGCCGCGGCCACCACCGCGTCCAGATCCCCGCCCGCCGAGGCGGTGACATACGCGGCCACGGCGCCCTCCACGAACGGCGCGTCCACCAGCCGCGCTCCCTCCGGCAGCTCCTCGCCCTCGGCCAGCAACGCCTTCACCGTCAGCACGGCGCTGCCCAGATCCACCAGGAGAGCGACCCCCGCACCGCGGTCCACCTCCGCCGCCGCGGCCGAGATCAGCTCCGAACTGGTCCCGAGCCCGCCGTCCTCGGTGCCGCCCGCGGCCGCGACCGGGGCCGCCCCGCCGCCCGCCAGCCCCCGCGCGAGGTCGGCGACGGCCGTGGCGAGCGCCGCGCTGTGGGACACGAGCACGATGCCGACCGGCTGTCCGGCACTCATCACGCCGCCTCCGCCGTGTCGGCGAGGGCCGCGATCAGCAGCGCGGACGACGTGGCGCCCGGGTCCTGGTGCCCGATGCTCCGCTCACCCAGATAGCTCGCCCTGCCCTTGCGCGCCTGGAGGGGTACGGTCGCGAGGGCGCCCTGTTCCGCGGCCTCGGCAGCCGCCCGGAACGACGTGCCGGCCGACATCGGCGCCGCGCCCAGCGCCTCGACCGCGGGCTCCAGCGCGTCGATCATCGTCTTGTCCCCGGCCGCGGCCCCGCCGAGCTGCGCCACCGCCGCCACACCGGCGCCCAGCGCCTCGGCGAACTGTGCGGGCGTGACCTCCGCAGCGTCCCCGAGCGCCTTGCCCGTACGCCGCAGCAGCGTCCCGTACAAAGGGCCGGACGCGCCGCCCACGGTGGAGATGAGCCGGCGTCCCGCCAGGGTCAGCACGGCGCCGGGGGAGTCGGGCGCCTCCTCCTCCAGAGCGGCCGCGACGGCGCGGAAACCGCGCTGGAGATTGCTGCCGTGGTCGGCGTCCCCGATGGCCGAGTCCAGCTCCGTGAGCCGGTCCGCCGCCTGCTCCACCGCGTCGGCCGCGACCACCCCCAGCCAGCGGCGGAAGAAACCGGCGTCGAGCATGCGCTCCGATGTCTCGTCAGTCACGTGATCTCCTCACCCCGTGGAACGTTCCCCACGTCCCGGTCCCGCCCAGTCTGCCCTGCTGGTGACGGGCGCTCACCGTGGCGACGGGCGCTCAGCGGCCCCAGCGGAGCGCGGGGGTCTCGACCGGCGCGTCCCACAGCCGCAGCAGTTCCTCGTCGACCTGGCAGAGGGTGACCGAGCAGCCCGCCATGTCGAGCGAGGTCACATAGTTGCCGACGAGGGTGCGGGCCACCGCCACGTTCCGCTCGCCCAGTACCCGCTGGACCTCGGCGTTGAACCCGTACAGCTCCAGCAGCGGCGTACCGCCCATGCCGTTCACGAGGGCGATCACAGGGCCCGAGGGGCGCAGATCGTCCAGTACGGCGTGCACGGCGAAGTCCGCGATCTCCCGCGAGGTCATCATCGGGCGCCGCTCGCGCCCGGGCTCCCCGTGAATCCCGATGCCCAGCTCCAGCTCGCCCTCGGGCAGGTCGAAGGTCGGGCTGCCCTTGGCGGGCGTGGTGACGGCGCTCAGGGCGACCCCGAAACTCCGGGACAGCTCGTTCACCCGCCGCCCGATCGCCTCGACCCGCTCCAGCGGCGCCCCCTCCTCGGCGGCGGCGCCCGCCATCTTCTCGACGAACAGCGTCGCCCCCGTACCGCGCCGACCTGCGGTGAACAGACTGTCGGTCACCGCCACATCGTCGTTGACCAGCACTTTCGCGATTTGGATGCCTTCGTCCTCGGCCAGCTCGGCGGCCATGTCGAAGTTCAGGACGTCACCGGTGTAGTTCTTGACGACGAACAGCACCCCGGCACCGCTGTCCACGGCCGCGGCGGCCCGGACCATCTGATCGGGCACGGGGGACGTGAACACCTCACCAGGACAGGCGGCGGCCAGCATTCCGGGTCCGACGAACCCGCCGTGCAACGGCTCATGCCCGGACCCGCCCCCGGAGACGATCCCCACTTTCCCGGCCACGGGCGCGTCGCCCCGTATCACCACGCGACGGTCCACATCGACGGAGAGCTCGGGATGCGCGGCGGCCATGCCCCGCAGAGCGTCCGCGACCACGGTCTCCGGCACATTGATGAGCATCTTCAACGGTATCTCCTAGGTAGGCTGGCAGATGTGCCTCTGACCGGCGTTTTTGCAGGTCAAGGTGTGTGTGCACGCTTTGCGATCTTGGCGGTCTTCGGCGCTCCGAAGCGAGGTCCGGCGGTACTGATGCTGACCTCATGCCGACTTTTCTGATACATCGTCAGCCCCCTGTGAGGTGGTCCGACGCGGCGGGCTGCCGCCCCTTCCAGTATCGATCGAACCCGGCCAGGTGGCACGGCCGACGGCGAGATCGGGGGACGAGGTGAGCGTGGCTCTGATTTGTTTCAAGCGAGGCTGAGGGTGTCCGGTAACTGTTGGTCGTCGCTGGGGAGCGACGCGCAGGTCCCGGACGTACCAGTGGAACCGTGTGCCGTCCTTGCTGTGCGGCTGCTTGCCGGGGGCGAATCCTGCCCGCCGTGCGACTGCGGTGGATGGGGGGATTCTCCGGCGCCACCTGGATTACCGCCTCCTCCCTCCCCTCGTTGGCCGTGCACTGGGACACCAAGAGGACCGCCCGGGTAGCCAGGCCACGCCCCCTCCGTGACGGATAGTGGCTGTGGGTGATATCTGCTTGGCCGGACCGCCGAAGAAAAGGCGAAGACCTGCCCGACTGAAACCAGGCGCACAACACGTCCCATAAGCAGGTCCGCGCCAGCGTCGAGCACGTCCTCGCCCGCATGTACACCTCGAAAATCTCCGTGACTGCCGCATCAAAGGCAAGGGCGTCCACCACGCTACGCTCGGCATGGCCGGCCTCCACAACCTCGCCCTTGCGGGATTGGTGAGCGGCCCGCACCGCGACAGATACAGCCTCCGGCAATTCAAGAATTATTTACGGGGTACCCCTTAAGTTGCTTCCCTGGGGATCGGCCCAGTTTGTCTTTCATGACCTGCGTTTTTGTCTTCTGGAGGTCCTCCGGACTGTGTCGGTGGACCTTTCTGATCTTTCAGGAACCTGTCGAATTGATTTCATCTGTCTATTCTGATCTTCATGTCCGCGCGTGGTTCGTCGGCGGTAATCGACTCATTCTGCTCAGACTCGTGGTTGGCCGTCGTGCTCAGGCGCCGTACAGGTGGGGCCCTGAGCGCCGACGGCCTTCCGTGGTACAGCTGGCCCAGTGGTCAGGGAGCCGTGGTGTCTTCTGGATTCTCGGGGAGGTGGCCGTAGTGGGTACTCGCGGCCTGGGAAAAATCGCTGGCGGCCGCACCCTGGGACGGCGCTCCGGTCTGGATCCACGGCGACCTGCTGCCAGGGAACCTGCTCACAGCCAAGGGCCGGCTGTCCGCAGTCATCGACTTCGCCACGCTGCGCGCCGCTGCCCCGGCTGGCGACCTGCTGGCCGCGTGGTACGTATTCACCGGTGAGTCACGGCGGGTGTTCCGCAACGAGCTCGGTGTCGATGATGACACCTGGGCTCGTGGGCGAGGCTGGGCCCTTTCTCTCCAGCTGATCGCGATTCCGTACTACCGGAAGCGGCACCCTGACGCGGTGCGCGGACCGTCGCGAGTGATCGCCGATGCCCTGGCCGACTTCGCCGCCGAAGGCTAGAAGCAACGTTCACCTTGCGCCTACCACAGGAATCCGCCTCAGAGGGCGGCAGGCCTCAGGCTCCCGCTGACTCCTTCGACCCTTCGCCCCCGGAGCGGCGGTGATGAGCGGGTCGGGGTCGTGAAGGACGCCGAGCAGTGCGCTCAGTGCACGTCGCCGACCTCGGGGACGGTGAGGGCACGTGTGGCTGCCGAGGCGCGTGACACGGCCAGTGTCCCGGGAATCGCTCGGTCCGCAGGCATTCCCCGTGCGCGGTCAGCAGACCCCACTGCGTGTGAGCGGGCGTCAGACGCTCCTCGGGCAGGGGGGGCCTTAGTCTTACGACGACCAGCAGAGGGCGGGCGTCTGTGACGCCGCTGATCAGCAAGGCACGTCGGCGCCCGCAAGCCGCCCCTACCGAGGATGGAGGCGCTGTCTAAGATCCCCCCCGGCGGTGATACGTCTATGACGGAAGTATCCGGCGATCGTGTATGAGGAGTTCGGCCGCTCCGAGGTCCTGTGGCTCGCGGAGATCGAGGAGTCGAGCGCCCACCTGGCCAGGTCCGGCTGAAGGTCAAGGCCGTCGGCGTCAACAGTTTGGACCACAGAGTCCGCCGCGGTTGGCTGCAGCGCTTGTTCCCCGTGACCTTCCCCGTCACTCTGGGCTCGGAAGCGGTCGGCATCGTCGGCTGGGTCGGTGAGGGCGTCACCGACATCTCGGTCGGGGACGGGGAGTGGGCGCCAGCGTGGAGAGCCGGCTTCATGGAAGCTTCATACGCCCAGTGGTACGTGCTTTATGAGGCGGCTGTTGCCTGGAGGGCATGGATGTCATCCTCGTCCCGCCATCGACCGCCGTTGGTCACCATGATGTGCGGCACCTGACGACGGCGGTTGACATCGCACTGTCCGGGTCCGTCGTGCTCGGCGCGCTCCTTCATCTGGAGTCGAGCGGGCACGTGGATCCGGTGGGGTACACGCTCAGCGAGTACGCGCCGTATGAAGGAACCGCTGGCCTTTTCACGGCCGGTGCGGGGGCAGCGGCGGCGTTGCTCGCGGGTCCGCTCCACAATCGACTGACAGCAGTACCGGCTGCCTTGGGCGTCGGGTGCGCCGGACTCGCGCTCAGCCGTAGATCTGCTCGTGAACCCGATGTCGTCGCTCGACCCGGCCACGGCGGGGCGGAACTTCGAACTGACGCTCACCGGCCCCGAGACCAAGTGGCCGATCGTCGGACTGTTCAGTTCCCGATCCATCCCTGGTAAGCCGTCTGGCCGAGGTGCGCTCGCCCATGGTCTCACCAGGTGGGCGAGGCACAGGCGGCTCCATGGAGTCCTAGATGAACCGCGTAACGATCTGAAGGAACGTGAGAGTGGAACAGACCATGATGGCGGTCCGCCTGTTCGAGCATGGCGGGCCCGAGGTGCTCAAGTACATCGAGGCGCCGATTCCCGAGGTCGGCCCGGACGACATCCTGATGCGCGTGCATGCCACGGCCGTCAACAGCTGGGACCTGCGCTACCGGTCGGGCAACCTGCCGCAGCCCCTCCCGGGACGCCCGCCGTGGCCCCTGCCGTTCCAGCTCGGCCGGGACGCGGCCGGTGAAGTCGTCGCCACCGGCGAGAACGTCACCAGGTGGCGCCCCGGCGACAGGGTGGTGCAGCTTCCGCACCCGCCGTGCCGTAACTGCGCCTTGTGCCTACGCGGACTCGAAAACCTGTGCATCGACACCGCCTACCCCGGACACCAGGTCTTCGGCGGGTACGCCGAGTACGTCGCCCGCCGCCAGGACGCGATCCTGCCCATCCCCGACGGCGTCGAATTCGAGACAGCCGCAGCCACCATGTGGACCTACACCACTCCGCTCAACTGCGCGCGGCAGGCACCTGTCGGTCCCGGCGACACGGTGGTCATCACCGGCGCCAGCGGCGGAATGGCCATCGCCTGCGCACAACTGGCCAAGCTGAGCGGAGCCACCGTCATCGGCACCACCACCAAACCGGACCGCGACGAAGCGCTCACCAAACTCGGCTACGACCACATCGTGCACTCCACCGATCCCCGACTGCCGGCACAGGTCAGGGAGCTGACGCGCGGTCTGGGCGCGGACGCCGTCTGGGACTGTGTCGGCGGCAACGACTTCTTCCAGCTCTCCCTTTCCTGCATACGCCTCGGCGGCACTGTCATCGTCCTGGGCACACCGACCGGCCAGGGATCCCGGCTTGAGCTGGACGCACTCGCCCTCATCGGCCAACAGGTGACAATCGCCAGCGTGCGCGGCGCCACCCTGCGCGACCAGCAGCTGTGCCTGGAACTGCTGGCAGACGGAAAGATCAACCCGATCATCGACCGGGCCTTTCCCCTGGCAGAGGCAGCCCAAGCTCACGCATACCTGGAAAGTCAACGACAGACCGGCAAAGTGATCCTCCTGCCATGACACCCGGGTCGATTGCTGACGCCCGCAGAAGGCGCGCTGAGCACGCCATCCTCGACCTGGCCGGAACTCCAGGGACTGGAGAAGGGGGTCAAGGGGTCGCAGGTTCACATCTTGTCGGCGTCAATCAGGAGGACAAGCCCGCCTGATTGACGCCGGTAGGTGACCGCCCAAGATGCCCCGAGCCGCCCGCCGTCCTTGGCCATGCCTGGTCGCGGGGTCGACTCGGGGCGTTCGGTGTCAGGGCCCTTGCCCTGAGGAGCTGCTGTCGCGCATGCAGAACATGTTCGACCTGAACTCCTTCGACAGACGATCAAGGAGATCCTGCAGGAGTACTTCGTCGATACTTCTGGATCACCACCAGCGGCAATTTCTCCGACCACGCACTCACGAACGCCATCCTCACCGTGGGCGCGGACCACATCCTGTTCTCCGTCGTCCATCCCTACTCGGACAACGCCGCAAGCACCGACTGGATCGAGAGGACGCCCATAAGCGAATTCGACCGCCGCAAGATCGCACACGGCAACGCGCGCTCTCTGTTCGGCCTGGGCTGACGCGAGCTGAACGTGTCGTGTGATCGAAGCGGTCGGCCGGTGCAATCGGGCAGGTGGGGAAGGGCGGCATCCCGCTGAGGTCGAACGGGGCTGCGGAGGGCGGCCGGCCCGACTCGATGGTTGCGTATTTTGCCGGCGGTCCTGGTCCACACGAACGGCTTCGGGGTCGCTCCTGGGCCGAAGGGAGCGCGAGTCCGGGAAAGAGCCGTTCTGTCAGCGGGCCTTGAGCGGGGTGAGTCCGCTCGGCAGTCCCTCCATCCGGTCCTGCACGATGTCGATGATGCTGGGCCCGGGCTGGGCCAGGGCTTCGTCGATCGTGGCCCGGAGATCGGTGTCGCGGGTGACACGCGCTCCGTACCCACCGAGCATCCGTGCGAACGCGGCGAAGTCCGGGTTGTCGAGGAAGACGCCGGAATAGCGCTCGTCGTGGGCGAAGCGCTGCCGGTCGCGGGTGTTGCCGTAGGCGAAGTTGTTGACGACGAGATTGACCACGGGAATGCGCTCACGCACGCAGGTCTCGAAATCCTGGGCGACCATCCAGAAGCTGCCGTCCCCGCTCAGCGCGACGACGCGTTCATCCGGCCGGGCCAGCGCCATCCCCATCGCCGCGGGCAGGCCCCATGCCATCGCCCCGCCCGGAGAGCCGTACTGGCTGCGCGCCCGGTCGAAGCCCACGTGACGCAGGATCCAGGGCCCGAAGGTGTGGACGTCCTGGACGAGGACCAGGCCGTCGCGGTCGGCGAGCCGCTGCACAGCCTCCGCCAGCGCGACGGAGGACACGGTCTCGGAGGGAGCCGGCAGTGGGGGCAGAGCGGCCGCGTCGTCGTACTCCTTGCGCAGCGCCTCTCGACGCGCCGTCCGGCGGGCCGCGCGTGCCGGGTCGGCGGCGATCAGCGGGGTGAGTGCGCCGGCCAGTTCGCGTGAGGCGGCGGCCGCCTCGGACACGAGACCGACGCGCGGCGGGTATATCCGGCCCAGCTCGACCGGATCGATATCGACGTGCACCAAGTCCGCCTCGGGCGGCACGAGTGTCCACCGCTTCGTGGTGAACTCGGAGAACCGGCATCCCAGAGCCACCACGAGGTCCGCGTCACGCAACGCCTGCTCGGACACCTCGTGCGCGCCGTACCCGAGAGTTCCGAGGAAGGCGGGATGGCGGTTGGGCACGGCGTTCTTGCGCAGCCATGTGGTGAGGAGCGGGGCGCCGGCGGACTGTGCGAGCGAGAGGTGTGCCTCCGCGCTCCCCGCGCCGCCGCCGACAATGATGACCGGTCGTTCGGAGGCCGCCAGGAGCCGTGCGGCTTCCGTGATGCCGTCGGGGTGGGGAGCCGAGGGGTAGCTGCGCACCCTCGGGCCCGGTGACAGCGTCACCGGTTCCTGCAGTACGTCGAGCGGCAGTGACACCACGACCGGGCCGGGTCTGCCGGTGACCGCGGTGCGGACCGCGCGTTGCAGCAGCTCCGGGATCCGGTCCGGCCGGTGGATCTCCACGACCCACTTGCACATCGGCCGGAACGCGGACACCACGTCCATCTCCTCGAAGGAGCGGCGCTCGGTGATGGAGCCGGGCACCTGCCCGATCAGGACGAGCAGCGGGATCGACTCGTCGTGGGCGTTCTGCACCGCGATGGACAGGTTGGCCGCTCCCGGACCGCGCGAGGCCAGACAGACGCCCAGCGGCCCGCCCGCACGGGAGAAGCCGTCGGCCATGAAACCGGCGACCTGCTCGTGGCGGGTGGACAGATAGCGCACCGTCTCCTGCCGGGTGAGCGCGTCGATCAGGTCCATGACGGTGGTGCCAGGCAGCCCGAAGACATGGGTCACACCCTCGGTGGCAAGGCACTCGACGACGAGGTCGGCGCCCCGGCGTGGCTGCTCAGACAAGGACGTTCACCGCCTTCAGTTCCGTATAGCTCAGCATTTCCTCAATACTCTCCTCGCGGCCGAGACCTGAGGATTTGATGCCGCCGAAGGGCATCCCCCAGAAGTGCCGGGAGGCCCCGTTGATCCAGACGTATCCGGCTTCGACGCGGTCGGCGAGGGAGAGAGCGGTCGAGACGTCACGGGTCCAGATGCTCGCGGTGAGGCCGTAGTCCACGCCGTTGGTGATGGCAACGGCCTCGTCCAGGTCGGTAAAGGTGAGCACGGACATCACCGGGCCGAACACCTCCTCCTGCTCGATCCGCATCCCGGGCCGCACGTCGGTGAAGACCGTCGGCTGCAGGTAGTGACCGCGCGCGAACGCCTCGCCGGGCGGCCGCCGACCGCCGTGGAGGAGCGTGGCTCCCTCGGCGAGGGCCACGTCGATGTACTGGCGGGCCTTGTCGTACTGCGCCGGGGACGCGAGCGGGCCCATCTGGGTGCCGGGGTCGACGGGGGAGCCGATCCGGATCGCGGCGACCCGGTCGCGGACCAGGGGCAGAACCTCTCCCGCGATCGAGGCGTGCAGCAGCACCCGTGAGGTCGAGCCGCAGGACTGGCCCGCGGACCACGCGAAGTTCATGCCGTTGACGATCCCCTCGGCCGCGGCCTCCAGGTCGGCGTCCGGACACACGATCAGCGCGTTCTTGCCGCCGAGTTCGAGGCTGATGTCCTTGACGCCGACCTCGGCCGCGTCTCGCTGGATGATGCGCCCCACCCGGTCACTGCCGATGAATCCGATCCGGCGGATCAGCGGGTGGCGCACAAGAGCGCTGCTCGCGGCGGGACCGTTCCCGGTGACCGTGGTCAGTACTCCGGGCGGCAGGACGCCGGCGGCGATCTCGGCCAGGCGCAGCGCGGACAGCGGAGTGATGTCCGAGGGCTTGAGGACCACGGTGTTGCCTGCCATCAACGGAGCGGCCACCTTGCTCGCCGCGAAGAAGACCGGATGGTTGAAGGGTACGATCCGCGCCACGACCCCGAAGGGTGAACGCCGCGTGAAGTGCAGGTTCTCAGGTGTGGCGGGGATGGTGGCCCCGCCCAGGTGTGAGGCGAAGTCGGCGAAGAGGTCGATCACCTCGGCACCCCACTCCACGTCGTTGCGCATCGCGGTCACGGGGTTGCCGGAGTCGAGCGCGTCGAGCAGCGCCAGTTCCTCGGCGTGCTCACGTACTGCCTCGGCCAGAACGCGCAGCCTGCGGCCTCGTTCCCGGACGTTGAGCGCTCGCCACGAGGCCCCCGCGTCGGAGGCCACGCGCACCGCTTGGTCGACGTCCTCGGCCGACGCGTCCGGTGCCACAGCGATCGGTGCCTCGGTCGCGGGACATTCCACGCTGTAGGTGCGACCGCTCCGGGCCAGCCGGGGTCGGCCGCCGACCGTGAGGAGCCACTCGCGGTCCGCCACCGCCTTCACCGCCTCGTCGATCGGTCCACTGGTCGTCGGCACAGTCTCTCCCTTCGACAGAATGACCCTCTGGTGTGCAGAAATCTAACGCCGGCCGCCCCGGCCGGTCAACGCACGACGCGGGCGGTTGACATGAAGTGAGGCAGAGTGGATTCTTCTGGGCAGATAGTTATTCTGCAAAGCAGAGCAATGAGCGATCTGTGAGTTGGAGTCAGCCATGACCGATATGGACCGTCTCCTTGCGGACGTGCGGCGGGGAATGATCCCGGCGCACATCTACAACGACGAGGAGATCTTCCGCCTGGAGCGCGAGCGGTTGTTCAACCGCGCGTGGGTGTTCGTGGGCCACGAGTCCGAGATCCCACAGGCTGGTGACTACGTTGTGCGCCGCGTCCTGGAGGACTCGTTCATCGTCGCGCGGGGCGAGGACGGACAGGTGCGGGCGCTGTTCAACATGTGTCTGCACCGCGGAATGCAGGTGTGCCGGGCGGAAATGGGCAACGCCTCGCACTTCCGCTGCCCCTACCACGGCTGGTCCTACCGCAACGACGGTCGCATCGCGGGACTGCCCTTCCATAAGGAGGCCTACGGCGGTGAGGCGGGCTTCCGGCGCAAGGGCCAGACGCTACTGCCGGCCCCGTCGCTGGACACCTACAACGGGCTGATCTTCGTCAGCATGGACCCCGACGCTCCGCCGCTTCGGGAGTACCTCGGCGACTTCGCCTTCTATCTGGACTACTACACCAGGCAGTCCGAGAGCGGGATCGAGCTGCGCGGCCCGCAGCGCTGGCGGGTCAAGGCGAACTGGAAGATCGGCGCGGAGAACTTCGCCGGCGACATGTACCACACGCCGCAGACCCACACGAGCGTGGTCGAGATCGGCCTGTTCCGGGAGCCGAAGGCGGAGAAGCGCAAGGACGGCTGCACCTACTGGGCGGACAACGGGGGCGGCACGACCTACAAACTGGCGCCCGGCACCCTGGAGGAGAAACTGGGCTACGTAGGCTACCCCGACGTCATGGTCGAGAAGATGAAGAAGACCTGGTCGCAGAGCCAGCTCGACCTCATCGGCCGTGACGGTTTCATGATCTCCGCCGCCTCACTGTTCCCTAACATGAGCCTTGTGCACAACTGGCCCAAGGTCGAGGACTCCGACGACGTTCTGCCGTTCATCTCGCTGAGGACCTGGCAACCCATCGGCCCGGACGAGACCGAGGTGCTGTCCTGGTTCATGGTCGACGCCGAGGCGCCGGAGGAGTTCAAGGCGCTGTCGTACAAGGCCTATCTGATGTGCTTCGGCAGCACGGGGATGTTCGAGCAGGACGACGTCGAGAACTGGGTCTCGCTGACCAACACCGCCGCGGGTTCGATGGCCCGGCGGCTGCTGCTCAACAGCCGGATGGGCCTCCTGGAGGACGGGAGCGCCGTCGTACCCCCGCTCCCCCCGGAGGAGTTCGCGGGGCCGGGACAGGCGTATGTCGGTTACGGCGAGTACAACCAGCGGCACCTGCTGGAGCGGTGGGCGGAGCACATGGAGCGCCCGGCCGCCCCAGTGCGTCAGGTGCAGGTGAGCGGTGTGCACGAGGATGACACCGCGGTGTCTCAGGCCGCCGGTGGCGCGAAGGGGGCCGAACGATGAGCACCTCGCGCGCGGACACCCGTCCGACCGGTAACGGCGGCCCCTACTCCAGGGAGTCGGCCCTCGGCGGACACGCATCGAGGGTCCAACGGGCCGGCCGGTCGCTGCCGTTCTCCGACGAGCGGCATCTGGAGGCGCATCACTGGCTGGTCGAGGAGGCCTACATCCTCGACGCCCAGCACTACGACGACTGGCTCGACGTGCTGGCCGAGGACATCCACTACATCATGCCTGTACGGGTCACCACCGCCCTCGGCGCCGGATACGACTCCGCGCCCGGCATGGCCCACTTCGACGAGAACAAGTACTCGCTGTCGCGGAGGGTCGCGCGGTTCCAGACCGAGCATGCCTGGACCGAGGACCCGCCCTCCCGACTGCGGCACTATGTCGCGAACGTACGCACCTTCGCCACCGAGGACCCGGACCACCTCGTCGTGGACTCGGCCGTCCTGCTCTACCGCAGCCGCGGTGACGTCCAGGAAGCCGCGGTCATCTCCGCCGGACGGGAGGACCTCCTGCGCCGCGCCCCCGGTGGAGAGGGCTGGCTGCTCGCCCGGCGCTCGATCCTGGTCGACGACTCGGTGCTGCGCACCCAGAACCTGGCGATCTTCCTGTGAAGCCGCGCTGGGAAGGAGAAGAGGAGGACGCGCGGGCCGCTGCCCGTGCGGCCGCCGAGCGCAGCGCGTTCCTCGCTCACCAGGAGGGCGAACCGATCGTCCTGGGCAACGAGTTCGCCGAGGTCCGAGTCTGCCGGGTGGAGACCCGCAACGGTTCACGGCTGCTGATCGAGTCACCGAAGTCGGGCCAGTGGATCGCCCTGTGCCCACTGGAGGTCGAGGCTTTGACCTGGCAGAACCCGGCAACGTTCTCGCGGATGATCGGCAAGCCGTTCGGTCCCCTCATCGAAGCGGAGACGGAGACGGACAGGGATACGGGGCGGGAGGAAGAGTCATGACGGGGTGGCTGGAGGGCAGGCGTGCCCTTGTCGTCGGCGCGGGTTCGGGAATCGGTCGGGCCGTCGTCGACGCCTTTCGGGGTGAGGGCGCGCAGGTGGCCGTCCTCGAACGGGACGCGGCCAAGTGCGCGAAGCTGTCCAGCGAGGTCCCCGGCACACCGGTCGTCACCGGTGACGCCACCACCCGCCGGGCGAACGAGCAAGCCGTCGAGGCCGCGGTGTCCGCGTTCGGAGGCTTGGACATCCTGGTCAACTGTGTGGGGGTCTTCGACTTCTACCAGGGCCTCGGGGAGTTGGACGCCGACCGGATCGACGACGCCTTCGCCGAGATGTTCGCCGTCAACGTCAAGAGCCATCTCCACTCCGTCAAGGCCGCTCTGCCCGCGCTGAGGGACAGCCGTGGGTCGATCGTTCTCACCGAGTCGGCGTCGTCGTACTACCCGGGGCGAGGCGGCGTGCTCTACGTGTCGTCCAAGTTCGCGGTACGGGGGCTGGTCACCGCCCTCGCCCACGAACTCGCCCCGGATGTCCGGGTGAACGGAGTGGCTCCGGGCGGGACCGTCGGCACCGACCTGCGCGGTCTGGGCAGCCTCGGGCTCGACACCCGAAGCCTGGGCGACACACCGCGCCGAGCGGAGGAGATCGCCGACCGTGTACCGCTGCGCGTTGCCCTGTCAGGTGCCGACCACGCCTGGAGCTACGTCTTCCTGGCATCCGAACGATCGCGCGGCATTACCGGCGGGGTCGTGCATCCGGACGGGGGGATGGTCGTCAAGGCATGAGAGGACTGCCCATCACTGTGTTTCAGGAGGAACCGACATGGCCGTGATCAAGGCCGACCTGGATCTCTGCCAGGGCTACGCCAACTGTGTCGTGGCGGCCGACGACGCGTTCGACATCGACGACGACGGGCTCGTCGTACTGCTCAGGACCGACATCCCGGCGTCCGAGCGGGCCCGTATCGAAGAGGCCGCCCGCACCTGCCCGGCATCTGCGCTGAGAGTGGAGGACTCATGACTTTGACCACGGTGGTCGTGGGGTCCTCGGTCGGCGGCGTGCGGACCGCACAGGCACTGCGCAGCGCCGGGTACGAAGGGGAGGTCGTGCTCGTCGGCGAAGAGGAGACGCTGCCGTACGACAAACCGCCGCTCTCCAAGGCGCTGCTGAGCGGGGACGCCACTGCCGGGAGCATCACCCTGCTGTCCGAGGGGGAGGCGTCCGACGTGGACATCCGCCTGCGGCTCGGCTGCGCCGCCACCCGACTCGACACCACCGAACGGTTCGTGGAACTCGCCGACGGCGAGCGCCTCGCCTACGACAATCTCGTCATCGCCACCGGGGCACGGGCCCGGTCATCTCCCTGGGGCCAACCGCCCGGCGTGCATGTGCTGCGTACCCTGAGCGACGCCACGGCGCTCGGCCGGGACCTGCGTCGTGGCGGCCCGCTCGTGGTGATAGGGGCCGGCTTCGTCGGCGCCGAGGTCGCCTCCACGGCCCGCACCATGGGTATCGCCGACGTCGCCGTCGTCGATCCCGTCGCGGTGCCGCTCAGCCGGGTGCTCAACCCTCCCGTCGCGGCACTGTTCACCCGACTCCACACCGAGCGCGGGGTCATGACCCACTTCGGCGTCGGCGTCACAGGCATCGACGCCACGGACGACGGGCTGACCGTTCACCTCGGTGACGGGTCGGAGCTGGCCGCGGCCACCGTCGTCGTCGGTATCGGCGCACTGCCCAACGACGAGTGGCTGCTCTCGTCCGGGTTGCGCATCGAGGACGGTGTGGTCTGCGACCAGTACTGCCGTGCCATCGGCGGACCGGGCGTGTACGCCGTCGGCGATGTCGCGCGCTGGTTCCACCCCCGGCACGGTCGGCTCACCCGCGTGGAACACTGGACCAACGCTGTGGAGCAGGCCGCGTGCGTGGCCCACAACATCGCCCATCCCGGGCAACTGCGTGCTCACGAACCGTTCGAGTACGTCTGGAGCGATCAATACGACTGGAAGATCCAGCTCACCGGCCGCACGGGTGCCGAGCTGGACCACATGACGGTTCACGGCACGGATCCGGACCGCTCGTTCGCCGTGCTCTACGGAGACCGGGACGGCACCTTTGCCGGGGCCCTGACCGTGAACTGGCCGCGCGCCCTGATCCTGTGCCGCCGGGCGGTGAGCACAGCGCCCCCGGTGGAGGAGGTGCGACACAGCATGGAGACCACAGTGAAGCACGCAGTGCGGAAGGCCGGATGAGTGCCATGACCTCACCCTCGAGTACTGAACTCGACCCGCTGCGGTCGACGATCGCCCAAGCCTGCCAGGTGCTCGCGGAGCGCGGGCTGGCCGATGGAATCCTCGGGCACATCAGCCTGCGTATCGACGAGCGACGGCTGCTCGTCCGCTGCCGCGGCCCACAGGAACGCGGGTTGGCGTTCACCACCGCCGACGACATCCGGCTGGTCGACCTCGACGGACAGGCGGGGGGCGCGGGGGAACTCGACGGTGGGTACGCCCCGCCGAACGAACTCCCGCTGCACACCGAGGTATTGCGCACCCGCCCCGATATCGCTGCGGTGGTGCACGCGCACCCCCCGGACGTCGTCGCCGCCGACCTCGCCGGCATCACGATCCGCCCGATCGTCGGCGCCTTCGACATCCCCGGCACCCGCCTCGCCGCCGACGGGGTGCCCGTCCATCCGCGCGGCGTCCTTGTACGCGACCGGCGGCTGGCGGCGGAGATGGTCGCCTCCATGGCAGGACACCCAGTGGTGCTGCTGCGGGCCCACGGCCTGACCAGTGCTGCCGCCAGTGTGGAAGAGGCAGTTCTGCAGGCCGTCAGCGTCGACCGGATCGCCACACTTTCCCTGCGCGTTGTCAGCGCCGGAGGGGAGCTGGCCGACCTGCCGGAGGCGGACATGGCCGAACTGCCCGACCTGGGCGGGTCGTTCAACACCGCGACGGCCTGGCGCCACGAACTCGCCCGACTTTCCTGAGCGGTCCATGCACCGCTGTCTTCCGAGTCCTGAGCGGTCCTCCTTCCTGGTCGGCTTCCGCGCGCGTTGTCGCGCCCGGCCCGACCGTGCCTGGTGCCCCCTGCAGGCAACTCGGCTCCGCGGGCTCAGAGACCGCGATGTTCGGCACAGGTCTTGATGCCGACAGGCATTCTGAAGAAAGTGATTCTGCTCTACAGAAATAGATACCGGCCTGCCCCCGCTCCGGTGGGCGGTGCCGGTGGCCCCACTGTCGCGGCCAGAGGAAATTTCTATGTCCATCCATGTCATCGGAGTCGTGGCCCTCGCGCTCGTCTTCGTTATCGGCACCCTGAAACCGGTCAATATCGGCGCCCTCGCTCTCATCGCCGCCTTCCTGATCGGGAAGTTGGTGGTACACGAGGACGCCGCCAAGATCCTTTCCGGGTTTCCGCCGGACCTCTTCGTCCTGCTCGTCGGCGTGACCTACCTGTTCGGCCTCGCGGCCGTGAACGGCACACTGGAATGGCTCATCGAAAGGGCGGTCGGGCTCCTCGGTGACCGGCCGGCTCTCGTCCCATGGCTGATCTTCTGCTTCTCCGCCGTGCCCACCACGGCGGGAGCGCTGGGCCCTGCCGGCGTGGCCATGCTCGCACCGGTGTGTCTCGGGCTCGGCAGGCGCTATGGCATCGACCGGCGCATGTCCGCGCTCATGGTCATGCACGGCTCATGCCTCGGGAACTTCTCACCGCTCAACGGCTTGGCGATCATCGTCCAGCAGGCCGCCAAGTCGAACGGCTTCTCGGTTTCGGCGGTGGATCTCTTCTTCGGCAATGCCGCGTACAACCTTGGTCTCGCCATCGTCATCTACTTCGTGTTCGGTGGCCGTAAGCTCCGGCGCGAGAGCCGCACACGGCCCGCATCGCTCGCGGTTGCCCCAGGTTCCGGAGCCGGTGTCGCGGCTCCCGCACGGGCTAGCGCGGCGGTCGGCGGCGGGGGTGCCTCCGTGGTGGGCGAGGACAACATTCCGCCAGTGGCAGGTGGTAGCGACGTCGCTTCCGACGGGCCCACCGCCACGAAGGCCAGGCTGCGGCTCGACCAGGCGGCCACCCTCGTGGTTCTGGTCGGTGTGGCGGTCGGTGCCCTCGCCTTCGACGTCGAGATCGGATTCCTCGCGCTGATAGCGGCCGCGCTCCTGCACACGCTGTTCCCGGTGAGGTTTGCCCAGGCCGACACCAAGATCGTCTGGTCGGTCGTGCTCCTGATCTGCGGCATTGTCACCTTCGTGACAGCCTTGCAGCGCTATGGCACGGTGGAGGTTGTCGGCGAGGGCATAGGCGACCTGGGCCAGCCGTTGCTCACGGCATTCCTTCTGTGCCTGGTAGCGGCGGTGACCTCGGCGTTCGCGTCCAGCGCCGGCTTGCTCGGAGTGCTCATACCTCTTGCTGTGCCGTTCCTCGCGCAGGGCGATGTCGGCAGCACCGCCCTGATCGTTTCGCTGGCCGTCTGCGCCACCGTCGTGGACTCGACCCCGTTCTCGTCCGTAGGAGCGCTGACACTGGCCAACGCTCCCGAAATGGAACGGTCAAAGCTGTTCCGGACCATGCTCACCTGGGGCCTTTCCATGGCAGTGACCGCACCGGTACTCACTTGGCTCCTGTTCATCCTGCCGAGCGCCCCCTAGCGATCGCAGTACCAGCTGCTGGTGAGCGCTGCAGTGAAGAGCCCTTGGAACAAGGGAAACCGGCCGATGTCCCTGTCCGGCCTGCTCGCTTCGAGCCCCGGTCGGACTGGTCGCCCTCAGCACGTACTTCGCTGACATAAGATTTCTGCTATGAAGAAATCGTCATCTCCGGACCAGGGACTTGTCACAGGGGCCCGGCCGCAGTACCCGATTGAGTCGGTCGACAACGCGATGCGGATTCTGCTGTTCATGGGGGAGCGCAGCGAGTTGCGGCTCACGGAGGTGGCCAAGTTCCTCGGCGTCGCTACTTCAACGGCGCACCGCCTCCTCGCGATGCTGCAGTATCGGGGCTTCGTGCGTCAGGACACCCGCACGAAGGCATATGTGCCGGGGCCCGCGCTGACCGGGGTCGCTTTCTCGATCCTCCAGCGGTTCGACGTCCGGGAGCCGCTTCGGCCGTATCTCGAAGAGCTCAACCGTGAAACCACCGAGACCGTTCATCTCGGCGTGCTGGACAGCACTACCGTGCGGTTCATCGACGCCATCGAGAGTCCGCGAGCCGTACGAGTGGCCTCGCGACTCGGCCAGTCCATGCCCGCGCACTGCACGTCGACGGGAAAGGCCATGCTGTCGACTCTGTCGACCGAGCAACTCCACCAGCTCTACCCGGAGGAGGAACTGCCCGGGCTCACCGAACACTCGCTCCGCAGCCGCAAGGCACTGGAGAAGGAGATCACCACCATCCGGCGACGGGGCTACGCGACGAGTTCGGAAGAGAGCGAAGAAGGCGTCTCCTCCGTCGCGGTGGCGTTCCCGGCCGAACTTCCCGCGCTGCGCATGGCGTTCAATACCGCGGTCCCGGTCGGGCGGATGAATCGGGCCGATGTCCAGCGCATCGGCGCTTTGGTGCGCACCATCGTCGACCGGGCCTCCGGGGTCCTGCTGTGATCCGCTCACCGTCTGGGCCACGTTTCATGTGCCGGACGGTGTGACGTCCACAGCAGATCTGAGGGGCACCCACCCAGCAACATGAAGGTCGCCGGGCAGGTGCCCATGCGCAGGCACCTGCTTGGCGGCCTTCCCTCCGGCGGGCGGCCGCGTCAGCGGTGTGTGAACTCTGGTCCGTGATCGGCGGCAAACCGTGAGGCGTCAAGGATGCCGACGCCCGCGCCACCCCGGACACACTGGGCATTGAGCCATTTCCAACCTCAGGTTGACGCATGGTGAAGGATGACGACGGCCTTCACCATGTTGGTGATCCGGTCGGTGCTGCAGCGGAGCTTGCGTAGCAGGCGCCAGCCCTTCAGGACAGCCATGGCCTGCTCGCCGAGGCACCGGATTTTGGCCTGGGTGCTGTTGTGCCGTCGCTTCCAGCGCTTGAGCCGGCGGCCCCCGAAAGGTACGCGGACATGACGGCCGGCTCCTCGGCACGCCTTGATTTTCCGATCAGCATCAAGGCGTATCAGGGCGCAGGTCCTTCTGTCCGTGTACCGTTCCGGGGCAAGGGTCTGCGCGGCTGGCGTTGGTGTCACCACCGCGATCACGCCAAGATCCACAGCCTCGGCGAACGTGCCATAGCCACCCTCAAATGCTGGCGGCTTCTGCGGAGCTCCGCTGCAGCACCACCCGGATCACCGCCGTCGTCCGAGCCGTCATTGCCCTCGAACTCGCCACCTGATCAAGATGGAACTGGCTCATTGCCAGGATTTCTGGCGCAGGACTAGGCGGCAAGCAAGAACCACCACCCGGACGACAAAGTGCCAGCTCAGAGGCCCTTTACGACTCAGTCGGGCCGGGGGGTGGCGGCCCCGGCCCGGTGCGGATGTATTGCACTGCCGATCCGAAGCCTCAGGTCAAGAAGCTGGCCGTCGATCTTGGAGTGCATCCCAGGAGTCTGTACGGCTGGATCCGCCAGCCGAGGCCGGCACCAGCGGGCGCGACGACAACGTACTACCGGTGATCGGGGTTGGTGGTTGGCAGAACGTGCCGTCGCTGAGCAATGCGAAGAGCACGTCGGCTCACTGCGAGCCGGCGAGCAGCCGTGCGACCCCCGTGGTGCTGAATACCTCCCGCGTGGCCAGGGCGACACCACCGTGCAGCCCTGACGCGCCCTTCAGTTGGGTGGCCGTGATGGTGAGTTTGCGGGTGGCCAGGGGAAGCGCGCGCTGGTAGACGGCGGCGCGTACGGCGGACACGAGGTCGTCGCGCACCTCGCTCAGCGGGCCGCCCAGTACGACCGTGCGCGGATTGAACATGTGGACCAGCATGGCGACCACCTCGCCGATCTCCGTCGCCGCCTGCCGGACGGCGTGCAGGGCCGTGGGATCGCCTTCGGCGATGCGCCGGGCCAACTCGCGGGCGCCGTGCAGCGCGTCGTCGTCGGTGGCCTCGGGAATGCCCAGGCCACGCAGGACCGCGCGATGGGACGCCAGGGCGCCCACGCAGCCCATGTTGCCGCAGACGCACAGTACGTTGCCGCCGCCCACGGCCCTGATGTGCCCGATGTCGCCGGCCGCCCCGTCAGCTCCGCGGTAGAGGTCGCCGTCGGCGGTGACGAGCCCCGAACCGATACCGCTGGCGATCTTTATGCAGAGCAGCGGGGTCTCCAACCGCCCCTGCACGGCCTCGCCCAGAGCCATCAGGTTGACGTCGTTGTCCACTACCACGGGTGCACCGAAGCGCTCTCGCACGTGGTCGGCGACAGGATAGCCGTCCCAGCCGGGCATGCCGGTCGGCTGCACCGCACACCCCTGTTCGAAGTCGACCGGCCCGGGCAGACCGACGACCACCTGGCGGACCCGGCCGGGGGCACGCCGGTGTCTTTCCAGCAGGGATCGCAGCCGTTCCGTCACCGCGTCGAGCACCGCCCCAGGGCCCGCGTCGATCCGGATGTTCACGGTTTCCTGCGCGATCATCCGGCGGGTGAGATCGGCGATGGCGACCCGCGAGACCGAGGTGTCGATGTCGGCGACGATGACCGTACCCGCCTGGGGGCTGATCGTCAGTACGCGCGGGGGACGGCCGCGCACGGAGCGCCGGGACTCGGTCTCCTCCAAGACGCCCGTGCCGACGAGGTCGTCGACCTGCTGCCCCACGGTCGACCTGGCCAGGCCGCTGCGGCGGGCGATCTCCGCCCGGTTGGTTGCCTGGCCGGTGACCACGAGGTCCAGCACTCTGCGCAGCGCAAAGGGCACCTGCGCGGACTCCGTCGGCGCCTCGATACTGCCGTCATCTTTATGCATTCGAGTGAACGTAATGTTTCCTCCTTGGGTCCGTCAACAGTCTTTACTCGGCAGACCTTCTGTGGGAGTTAATCGGACATGCCACGCGTTTTGGATCACATTTAGGCCTTAGGAAAAATTAAATAGCGCCTCTTGTGCACATTGCGCGAACTAAACGATGGTGATGCGCAACGCGGCGTTCGGGTCGCGGTCACACAGAGGACGGCGGAGGTGCAGCGGTGGGTGGAACGATACGGGCCGTGGTGGTCGGGGCCGGAATGATCGGCGCCGTGCACGCCTCCGCGATCCGCGCCGCCGGCGGCGAGCTGGCCGGGGTGGTGGCCTCGACACCCGAACGCAGCGCACGGACAGCCGACGCTTGGGGCGTCCCTGTCCGCTACCCGGATTTCGAAGCCGTCCTGGCCGACGACAGTGTCTCCGTCGTCCACGTCTGCACTCCCAACGCGCTGCACGTCCGGCAGACGGAGGCGGCGCTGGCCGCGGGCAAGCACGTGATCTGCGAGAAGCCGCTCGCCACGTCGGCCGCAGAGGCCGAACGTCTGGTCCGACAGGCGGAGAAGGCGTCGCGGCTGCTCGCCATACCCTTCGTCTACCGCTACCACCCGCTCGTGCGCGAGATCCGCGCCCGCAGGCTGAGTGGTGAGTTCGGGGCCTGGCAGCTGCTCCACGGCAGCTATCTGCAGGACTGGATGCTGCCGGAGGATGCCATGTCCTGGAGGGTCGACCCGGCCGACGGAGGCCCCTCCCGGGCGTTCGCGGACATCGGCTCCCACTGGTGCGACCTCGTGGAATGGGTCGCGGGGGTCCGTTTCACGGAACTGACGGCGCGGCTCGGCACCACCGTCGCCACCCGCCCCACAGGGACCGGCCCGAGTTTCACGAGCACCACGAAGGGCCGGCGCGTCCCCGTGCGCACCGAGGACGTCGCCACCGTGCTGATGCGTACCGGCGAGGGCGTGCTGGGCAGCCTGACCGTCTCCCAGGTGTCGGCCGGACGCAAAAACCGACTGTGGTTCGAGCTCGACGGTTCGGCCTGCAGCGCGGTCTTCGACCAGGAGAACCCCGAGACCGTCTGGTTCGGTGCGGCGGACGGTGCACGTGTGCTCTTCCGTGACCCCGGCCAGGGCTCGGCCGAGCAGCGCCGGCTCTCCCGCCTGCCCGCCGGGCACGGCCAGGGCTACGCGGACTGCTTCGCCTCCTTCGTCACCGACGTCTACGCCGCCGTCCGGGGGGATGCCCCCGAAGGGCTGCCCACCGGTGCCGACGGTGTCCGCTCCGCCCGCCTCGTCGAGGCCGTCCTGGCCTCCACCGCGTCGCTCTCCTGGACCGACGTCACTCCCGCACCCGCAGCCCTGGAGACCACCGCATGAAACTCGGCATGCTCACCGCCTGCCTGCCCCGGCTCACCCTCGCCGAGATCGCCGACTGGGCCGGCGAGGCCGGATACGAAGCGCTGGAGGTCGCCGTCTGGCCGGGCACCGGCGGGCGGGACTTCGAGGCGGCCCATCTTCCCGTGGCGGACTTCGACGCCCGCGCCGCGGATGAGACCCGGGCCCTCGTGGACCGCCACAAGCTGGAGATCTCCGCACTCGCCTACTACGAGAACAATCTGCACCCCGACCTCGCCCGGCGCGAGGAGATCCACACTCATCTCAAGGCGGCCGTGGACGCGGCAGCCCTCCTTGAGGTCCCGTACGTGGGAACCTTCGTCGGCCGCGACTGGACCCGGCCGGTGGGCGCCAACCTCGACGAGGCCGAGAAGATCTTCCCCGAACTCGTCGAGTACGCGGGGGAGAAGGGCATACGCCTGATCATCGAGAACTGTGTGATGGAGGGCTGGCACCCCGACGGCTACCCCGGCAACCTCGCCTACTCCCCCGAGCTGTGGGAGTGGATGTTTTCCCTCGGGCTGTACCTCAACTGGGACCCCTCCCATCTGATCTGGATCGGCATCGATCCGGTCGCCACCGTCGCGCCCTACGCGGACCGCATCGTGCACGCCCAGGCCAAGGACCTCCAGATCCAGCCCGGCAAGGTCGACCGCTACGGCTTCTTCGGCAAGGCGGTGCGCCGGGAGGACCCCTGGGACACCGGCTGGTGGCGCTACCGCGTACCGGGCCGCGGGCAGGTCGACTGGAACGCCGTCGTGGACGCCCTGTATGAGAACGGCTTCACCGGCACTCTCTCCGTCGAGCACGAGGACCCGGTCTGGGGCGGCACCGAGGACCGGGTGAAGACGGGCCTGGAGATCGCCCACCGCACCTTGAAGCCGCTCATCGTCGCCTGACGCCACATCACTGTTCTGCCTCCCCATCGTCACCAGGAGATTCATGACTCAGCAGCAGACACGGCACCGCATCGGCATCCTCGGCGCCGGCGACATCTTCGGCCGCTACGTCGAGGGCCTGCGCACCTTCCCGGAACTCGACGTGGTCCGGGTGGCCGACATAGACACCTCACGGGCCAAGCAGGCCGCCGCCGAGCACGGCATCCCGGCGTCGGGCGACGCGGACGAGCTCCTGGCGGACGACTCCGTCGGGATCGTCGTCAACATCACCCCGCCGCAGTTCCATGCCGAGACCGTCATGGCGGCGCTGGAGGCCGGGAAGCACGTCTACGTCGAGAAGCCCCTGGCCGCAACGATCGAGGAGGCCCGCGAGGTTCTCGACGCGGCGACCCGCGGCAGGTACCTGCTGGGCTCCGCCCCCGACACCTTCCTCGGCAGCGCCGTGCAGACCGCCCGGAACGCCCTCGACAACGGTCTGATCGGCGAGCCGGTCGGCGCCACCGCCTTCGTGCGCTCCAGCCGCGTCGAGACCCGGCACCCCGACCCGCGCGCCTTCTACGGACCCGCCGGCGGCCCCGTGCTGGACATGGGCCCCTACTACATGGCCGCACTCGTCAACTGCCTCGGCCCCGTCGCGCAGGTATCTGCCGCCACCCGCATCGGTGCGCCCACGCGTAAGGTGACCAGCCCCGAGCGTGTGGTCGACGAGGTCACCGTCGAGGTCTCCACGCACGTCTCGGCCACGCTGACCTTCGCCTCCGGCGTCATCGGCACCGCCCTGATGAGCTTCGACGTCTGGGACACAGAGCTGCCACGCATCGAGATCTACGGCACCGAGGGCACCCTCTCGCTGCCCAACCCCAACTTCTTCGACGGGGACGTGCGCCTCAAGCGCCACCAGGACCAGGAGTGGCAGGTGCTCGCCCCGGTCACCGAGCTGTTCGGTGCCGTGGGCACGCCCGAACAGCTGCGCCGCGGGCTGGGGGTCCGTGACCTGGCCGGAGCGATCGAAGGCGGCCCGCACCGTGCCAACCCGGCATTCGCCTTCCACACCCTGGAGGTGCTCGCGAGCTTCGAGACCTCCCAGCAGGAGAAACGTTTCGTCGCTCTGGAGAGCAGCTGCGAGCGCCCCGCCTCGCGTCCTTCCCACTGAGCCCACCGAAAGGGACCACCGACCATGAAGTTCAGGCAAAACCGCCTCGCCATCAATCCGCTGCAGTGGGTCGCGAGCGCCGAGGGCTGGATCGACCCCTCGCTCGCCCCGTCCCTCGACACCCGGCTGACGGTCATCCGCGACGCGGGGATCACCACACTGCACAGCGACGTCCCCCGCGACCTGACCCCCGAGCAGTACGCCGCCAAACTCGCCGAGCACGGCATCGCCCCCGGCCCCGGCTACATCCCCGTCCGCCTCAGCGACGACAAGACCGAGCGGCAGACCTTCCGGGACAACGCGGCCCGGGTCGCCGCACAGCACGCGGCACTCGGCGTTCCTGTCGTCTTCCTCGCCATGGGGATGGCCAAGGACGCCGAGCGCGTGGCCCGCCCCGCGGTCGGCCATCTCGCCGAGCAGGGCCGCCTGGAGCGGGTCCGCGACCTGCTGGCCGAGATTGCCGGGATCATCCGCGCCGAAGGCGTCACGCCCGCCTTCCACCCGCACGTTGGCACCTGGGCGGAGACGGAGGAGGAGACCCGCTTCGTCCTCGACACCGTCGACGCCTCCGTCCTCGCCTTCGGCCCCGACATGGGGCACCTGGCCTGGGCGGGTGCCGATGCCGCACAGCTGGTGCGTGACTACGCGGACCGGGTGGCGAGTGTCCACATCAAGGACCTCGACCTGAACCTCGCCACGCGGGCCAGGGAGGCGGGCTGGGACTACCGCAAGACGGTGCTGGCCGGCCTGTGGTCGGAGCCGGGGCACGGCAACGCCGACATCGACGGCTTCGTCTCCGCGCTGCCGGACGACTTCGACGGCTGGCTTGTCGTAGAGGTCGACCGCGGGGCCCGGCCGACCCCCGAGGAGAGCGTGCGACTGTGCGGCGAGTGGGTCGTGCGGGCCGCGCGATGACGGTGTTACGCGCCCGGCACCCCGACCGCACGGCTCCGGCCGCGCGACGCGGGGCGATCACGCGGTCGGCCGTGTGCGGTCGGCTGCGGTACGAGCAGGAGCCAAGGGAATGAGACAGGTGGAGAGAACATGCGTAAAACAGTGGCGTTTGTCGGCGCCGGACTTCTGACCGCGACCGTCACCGCCTGCGGCGGCGGCGCCGGCACCTCGGGCCGCGACGCGACCCTGACGCTCGGCGAGTCGGTCACGGCCACACCCTGGGACCTCGCCGACGCCAGCATCGGCCCCGAGGCCCAGTACTACCAGCCGGTCTACGACACTCTGATCCGGCTGGACGCCAAGGGGGAGCCCACCCCCAACCTGGCCACGTCGTGGTCGTACGACAAGAGCCGGACCACCGTGACGCTGAAGCTGCGTGACGGGATCACGTTCACCGACGGCACCGTCCTCGACGCGGACGCGGTGAAGAAGAACCTGACGCACACCAAGGGCGGCACGGGCAGCGCCGCCGCACTGATCCAGGACATCAGCGGTGTCGACGTCGTCGACGACCACACCGTGGCCATCCGGCTGAGCCACCCCACCGCGGCCCTGCTGCCCGCGCTCGGCCAGGTCTCCGGCATGATCGCCAGCCCCAGGTCGCTGGACGATCCGAAGACACCCGTCGGCTCCGGCCCGTACAAGCTGGACACGGCTGCCACCACCGCCGGCACGGCCTACACCTACACGCGTAACGCCGACTACTGGAACGCCGACGCCTTCCCGTACGACACGGTCGTCATCAAGTACATCTCCGACCAGACCGCGCGCACCAACGCCGTGATGTCCGGCCAGCTGGACGGCGCCACCCTCAACCTCAACCGGATCAAGACCGTCAAGGCCCGCGGGTTGAACGTCCAGACCTACCAGCCCGGCGACATCGAGGGCCTGTACATCTGGGACCGCGCCGGCAGGATCGTGCCCGCCCTCGGCAAGCTGAAGGTGCGCCAGGCCCTCAACCACGCCTTCGACAAGAAGGCCATCATCAAGTCGTCCAAAACCGGACTGGGCACCCCCACCGCGCAGCTCTTCGCAGGCAACGAGGAAGGCCACAAGCCGGGCCTGGACGACACGTACGCGTACGATCCGGAGAAGGCAAGGAAACTGCTGGCCGAGGCCGGATACCCGAACGGTTTCTCGGTGACCGTCCCGGACATGTCCTCGATCTTCCCGCAGGAACAGGCCGCGCTGACCCAGTCCCTCAAGGACATCGGCATCAAGGTCACCCTGGACAACCTGCCCAGCGACCAGCTCTTCAGCAGCCTGCTGGCGGGCAAGTACGCGATGTCCTACTTCAAGCTGGGCGCGACCACGCCCTGGGGCAAGGCCCAGCTCCAGCTGCTGAAGAACTCCACCTGGAACCCCCTCAAGTACGACGACCCGAAGGTCGACGAGCTCATCACGCGCATCGGTGGGGCGAGCGGGGACGCCGAGCGGACCGAGCTCTTCCAAGAACTCAACACCTACGTCGTCGACCAGGCATGGAACGCCCCGTGGAACGTCATGGTCAACGCCTACGCGACCGCCAAGGACGTCAAGGTCACGCCGCAGCCCGGCGCCCAGTACCCACCCATCTACAACTACGAGCCGGCGTCCTCGTAGCCGCCGAACCGCTTCTACGCGGAAGGAGGGTTTGCCCGTGCTTGTCTTCTTGTTCCGGCGCATCGCCGCCGGCGCCGTCCTGGTGGTGGTCGTGGCCACCGCGACGTTCCTGCTTCTCAGCCTCACCGGCACCGACGTGGCCCGCAACATCCTGGGCGAGACCGCCACCCGGGCCGCGGTCACCGCCAAGAGCCACGAACTCGGCCTGGACCAGCCCCTGGCCGAACGGTACTGGCACTGGGTGCAGCAGGCCGTGCAGGGTGACCTGGGCGCGTCCTGGTTCACCGGCGACTCGGTGAACCAGTCACTGGTGGACACTCTGCCGGTCACTCTCTCCGTGGTGCTGGCCGGCCTGTTGACCGCCGCGGTGCTCAGCGTCCTCCTGGGAACGGCCGCAGCTCTGCGTGGCGGCTGGGTGGACCGGCTCGTACAGGTCGGGGCCGTGCTCGGCACCGCGGCCCCCAGCTTCCTGATCGCCCTCGTCCTCGCGGTCACCCTGGCGGTCCAGCTCGGCTGGCTGCCGGCGACCGGTTACGTCGCCATCGACGCTTCCGGTGTCGACTGGCTGCGCTCGATCACCCTGCCCGCCGCCTCCCTGGCCGTCGGCGCGACCGCCGCCACCGCCATGCAGGTGCGCGGGGCCCTGGTCGACGTCCTGCGGGCCGACTTCGTGCGCACCCTGCGCAGCCGCGGTCTGAGCACCCGAAGCGTCGTGTTCCGGCACGCGCTGCGCAACGCCGCCCCGCCCGCCCTGACCGTCCTCGCCCTGCAGTTCATCGGGCTGATCGGCGGCGCCGTGGTGGTGGAGAAGGTGTTCGGCCTGCCCGGCATCGGAACCCTGGCCAACTCGGCCGCCGTCCGCGGCGACGCACCCGTGCTGCTCGGCACCGTCGTGGTCACCGTCGTCATCGTCGTCGCCGTCAATCTGCTGCTGGACGTCGCCTACGGCTGGCTCAACCCCAAGGTGCGTGTCTCATGACCATCGCGGAGTCCACCGCCCCGGCCACCGTGGCGCCCGCACGCACGGGTCTGCTGCGCCGCGCGCTGCGCGACCCCCTCGCCCTGGTCTGCCTCGCCGTGCTGGGCCTGGTGATCGCCGCGAGTCTCGCGGCGCCGCTGCTCACCAGCCAGGCGCCCGACCAGAGCGTCATGACCGACACCCTCGCGCCCCCGTCCGGTGCCCATCCGCTCGGCGGCGACGGCGTCGGCCGAGACGTACTGTCCCGGCTGCTGTACGGCGGCCGGACCAGCCTTCTCGGCGGCACTCTCGCCGTGCTCGTCGCCTTCGCGGTGGGAGCGCCGCTCGGCCTGGTCAGCGGCTTCTACCGGGGCTGGTTCGACGCGGTGGCCGGCTGGATCGTCAACGTCATCATGGCCGTTCCCGCGATCATCGTGCTGCTCGTGGTGATGGCGGCCGTCTCACAGGACCTGAACGTCGCCATGATCGTGCTCGGCGTGATCATGGCCCCGATGGTCTTCCGGCTGATCCGGGCCTCGGTCCTCGCGGTCCGCGAGGAACTGTACGTCGACGCGGCCCGTGTCTCCGGGCTCGGCGACGCCCGCATCATGCGGCGGCACGTCATGCCCGTGGTGGTCGCGCCGTCCGTCATCCAGGCGACCCAGGTGTTCGCCGTGGCGATCGGGATCCAGGCGGGGCTCGCCTTCCTCGGCCTCGGCAAGGCGTCCCAGGCCAGCTGGGGCGCCATGCTGAACGACGCCTTCACCAACGTCTACAACGCTCCCACGCTGCTGGTGTGGCCCGGCATCGCGATGGGGCTGACCATTCTGGCCGCCAGCCTGCTGGGCAACGCCGTGCGCGACGCGCTCGGCACGGCCCCGCCCCGAGCCGTCAAGCACATGAGGCCCACCGCCCGGACGGCCCCGGCACTGGCCGCCGCGCCCGCCGAACCGACCGCGGACCGACTGCTCACCGTGGCGGGGCTGCGCGTCTCCTACGGCGAGAAGACGGTCGTGGACGGCGTCGACCTCACCGTGAACCGCGGTGAAGTCCTCGGCCTGGTCGGTGAGTCCGGCTCCGGCAAGAGCCAGACCGCGTTCTCCGTGCTCGGCCTGCTGCCCGACGAGGCGCGGGTGACGGCGGACCGGCTCGTCTTCGACGGTGAAGAACTGCTGACACTCGGTATCCCCGCCCTCAATGCCCTGCGCGGCGCGGGCATCGGCTACATCCCGCAGGAGCCCATGTCCAACCTGGACCCCTGCTTCCGCATCGGTTTCCAGCTGGTGGAACCCATACGGAAACACCTCGGACTGTCCCGGGCCGAGGCCCGCACCAAGGCGCTCGAACTGCTGGCCCGGGTCGGCATCCCCGACCCGGAGCGGGTCTTCGGGTCCTACCCGCACCAGGTGTCCGGCGGCATGGCCCAGCGCGTTCTCATTGCCGGCGCCGTCTCCTGCGACCCACGACTGCTGATCGCGGACGAGCCGACCACCGCCCTCGATGTCACCGTCCAGGCCGAAGTCCTCGACCTCATGCGCTCGCTCCAGGAAGAGCGGCGGATGGGAATGATCATCGTCACCCACGACTTCGGTGTCGTGGCCGACATCTGCGACCGGGTCGCCGTGATGCAGAAGGGCCGCATCGTGGAGACGGCGCCGGCGGGGGACATCTTCGCCGCCCCCGGCCACGCGTACACGCGGATGCTTCTGGACTCCACCCTCGAAGGCGGACCCGCCCGCGGTCCGCTGCGCGCCCCCGACCAGACCCGCAAGGAGGTGACGTCATGACTTCGAAGGCTTCCGGCGCCTCGCCGCTGCTCGAACTCGACGACGTCGTCGTGGAGTACCCGGCCAAGAGCCGCGGCAAGAAACCCTTCCGTGTCCTGCACGGCGTCTCCGCGTCCATCGCCCCCGGCGAGACACTCGGCCTGGTCGGCGAGTCCGGCTCCGGCAAGACCACACTCGGCCGGGCTGTCCTCGGTCTGGCTCCTGTCACCGGCGGCGAGATCCGCTACGGGGGGCGGGCCCTCTCCCGGCTGGGCAAGCGGGAACGGCGGGCGCTCAGCAAGGACATCCAGGTCGTCTTCCAGGACCCCTTCACCTCGCTCAACCCGGCGATGACGGTGATGGACATCCTCACCGAGCCGCTGCTGGTGACCGGTGTCGCACGGGCCGAGGCCGAGAACCGGGTGCAGAAGCTGCTCGACTACGTCCATCTCCCCCAGGACGCCGCGGGCCGGCTGCCCCGCGAGTTCTCCGGCGGGCAGCGCCAGCGCATCGCAATCGCCCGTGCCCTGTGCCGGGAGCCGCGACTGATCGTCTGTGACGAGCCGGTCAGCGCCCTGGACCTGACCACCCAGGCGCGCGTACTGGACCTCTTCATCGAGATCCAGGAGGCGACAGGAGTGGCGTACCTCTTCGTCACCCACGACCTGTCCGTCGTCCGGCACATCAGCCACCGAGTTGCGGTGCTCTACCGCGGCGACATCGTGGAGAGCGGCGACGCGGCGCAGGTCACCGAACGTCCGCAACACGCCTACACCAAGAGGCTGCTGCTGGCCGCCCCGGTGCCCGATCCGGGCCGGCAGGCGGAGCGCCGCGCCCAGCGGCTGAGGCAGGCCGCGTCGTGACCGCCGACGTCGAGCAGGCCCTGGCCCGGTACCTCGCCCTGTGCGACGTACCCGTCCGGGCGAGCGGAGACCTGGGGGACCTGTTCACCGAGGACGCTGTCTGGGAGGGCGTCGGCAGCGACTACGCGGAGAAGTTCGGCCGTACCGAGGGCCGCGCGGCGATCGTCGCGATGCTGTCGCGATACCTGCCTCCCCACCCGCACTTCCGTACCAACGTCCATCTGCTGTTCCCCGGCACGGTGGACACCGACAGCACGACAGCGCGGGGGAGTTGGCCCATGCAGCAGCTCTCCCGCTTTGAGTCCGGCCGGAGCGAGATCATGGTCGCACGGCTCGACGTGACCTTCCGGCTCGACGACGGCCGTCCCCGCATCGCCTCCTTCCGCACCGAACGACTCTTCAGCGCGCCATTCCCGGAGGAGCGATGAACGACCGCGCGATGCTCCTGACCTGTTACGCCGACACCCACCATTACGGCTGGCACCACGTCGACCTGTTCACCCACGACAGCATGGGCCGGGAGGTCAACTGGGTGCACTGGACGGTCGCCGAGGACGGCCCGCAAGGCGCCGACGAGGCCACCGCCCGGGTCGAACCCGCCCTGCGCCGCACCACCGAGTGGCGGCACGGCGTCAGCGCCGACGGCAGCGAGTACTGGACCGCACGGGCCGTCTGGGATGCCTGAGATGTGCCTCGTCCACATCCTGGACGACGACGAGGAGCTGAGTGAGTCGCTCGCCTGGCTCCTCGAATCGGTCGGCATCCGCTCGGAGCGTCACCACGACGCGCGGGCCTTCCTGCGGTGCTACGACCGTGAGCGGCCGTCCTGCCTGGTACTCGACGTGCGGATGCCCGAGCTGAGCGGCTTCGGCGTGCAGGAACTGCTCAACGAGGCGGGGTCACCGCTGCCGGTGGTCTTCGTCTCGGCGCACGGCGACATCCGTATGTCCGTGCGGGCGATGCAGAACGGCGCCGTCAACTTTCTGGAGAAGCCCTACGACCCACAGCACATGTTGGACGTGGTGCAGGCGGCACAGCGCACTGCTCAGGACCGCTTCGCCCGCGAGACGGAGCAGCGGGAACTCCGCTCCCGGCTGGAGCAGCTCACGGCACGGGAAGCGGAGGTTTTGCGGCTGTCCGTCGAGGGCGCCTCGAACAAGCAGATCGCCGCACGGCTCGGCATCAGCGCCAAGACCGTCGACGTACACCGCGCCCGCATCAGGGAGAAGACCGGTGCCGAGAGCATCCCGACGCTGGTGCGCGACGTGCTCAGACTGGAGAGGCGATGAGGCGATGAGCGGGGCGGGGAAAGAAGACAGCGCGATGGGCACAGCGCCGCCCGGCGGGCCGGCGCCGGTCGGGGGCCGTCCGGCGGACACCTTCTCTCCGGACGACTTCCGCGAACTGACCCAGGCGCTCAGGTACTGCGTCCTGCTCCACGACGCCCTTACCTTCGACATCCTGTGGGCCAACCGTGCCGCCTGCGAGGTCCTCGGCTGGACCGTCGACGAACTGAGACCGCTCAAGGCGCCCGACATGAGCAAGAACGGCCTTCAGTACGGCCGGGCCTTCGGCCACCGGTGGCTCGGCGGCGCCCTCAAGCACGGCGTAAGCGCCACCGAGTGGTGCTACCGCTCCAGGACCGGCAAGGAGATTCTCACCGAGGCGGTCGCGGTCCGGGTCGAACTGGCCGCCCGCACAGTCGTGATGGTGCAGTTCCGCGACATCGCCGACGAGAAGGCGGTCCGACGCGATCTGCTCCGGACGGAGAACCGGATGCGCACCCTCCTCGGCAGCCTGGCCGAGGGAATCGTCGTCCTCGACGACTCCGACCGGGTCCTCTTCGCCAGCGAGTCCGCCGTCCGGCTGCTCGGAGGTGACCCGACCGGCGCCGGCTTCGCCCCCTACTGCTGCGGCGACCCCGTACCCGGCCAGGAGGGCCGCTACCGGTTCGCCGCACCCGGCGGTGAACCCCGCTGGTACGCCGCCACCTGCCAGTACACGGAGATCGAGAGCGACCTCAACGGCAGGATGCTGCTGTTCTACGACATCACCGACCGTGTCCGCGCCGAGGAGCGGCACCGGCGCGACACCCAGCACCTCGACCACCTGGCCCGCTACAACGCCATGGGCGACATGGCGATGGCGATCGCCCACGAGGTGAGCCAGCCGCTGGCCGCCGCCTACAACTTCGTCGAGGGGGCCCGCGGCAGGCTCAACGGCGGCGGCGAGTCCGTGGCCTGGGGCCTGGACAACGCCGTCCGGCAGATCGAGCGGGCCCGGCGCATCCTGGACAGTCTGCGTCAGTACGTCGGCCGACTGGAGCAGTGCGAGCGGGTCATCGACCTCAACGAGATCGTGCGCGACTGCGCCTACTTCATCGAACTGCGTGCCCGGCAGCACCGGATACCCGTCGAGTTCGACCTCGACGACGCACCGCTGCCGGTGTGCTGCGAGAACGTGCTCATCGGACAGGTAGTGATGAACCTCGCCTTCAACGCGGTGGAGGAAATGGCCCGTTGGCCCGCCGAGGAGGGAGCGGTACGGATCACCACCAGGCGCGGTACGGACGGCCACGCCGAACTCGCCGTCCACGACCAGGGCCACGGCTCGCCCCCCGACGACCGCGTCTTCGACGGCGTCTTCACCTCCAAGGCGAACGGCAGTGGCATCGGGCTGGCCCTGAGCCATCGCATCGTCGCCCGCCACGGCGGTCGTATCGATGTCCGCCCCAACCGGCCGCGCGGCGCGGTCTTCAGCTTCGCACTGCCGACGGTCCCCGGACAGGCCGGGGAGCCGGCACGACCGGACGGCACGGCCTGATCGGCCTGCCGGGGTCCGAGATACAAACAGAGGTGGGCTCCGGCACCCACCTGTTCCGAACGGAGTTCCCTTGACCACCCGTTACCACAACGCAGTCCTCGTCGACGGCACCGGAGCCGCCCCCGTCCCCGACGCGGTGCTCGTCGTCGACGACGGCGGCCTCGTCGCCCACGCCGGGCCGGCCGCCGCGGCCCCCGACACACCCGACGCGGCCACGGTCGACCTCGGCGGGCGCACCCTGCTGCCCGGCTTCGTCGACTGCCACGCCCATCTGAGCATGACCCCCGAGCGCCCGTTGATCTCAGGGCTGACCACGGACCCCACCGTGCAGACCTTCGAGATCGCCGAGCGGCTGCGGGCCACCCTGCACGCGGGGGTCACGTCCCTGCGCGACCTCGGAGGCATCCCCGCCGGCTACCGCACCGCCCTCGACCGCGGGCTGATCGAGGGCCCCCGGCTCCAGGTCGCCGTGAGGGTGATCAGCCACACCGGCGGCCACGCCGACTGCACGTTGCCGGGCGGTATCGACGCCGCCCCCCATCTGGGAGAGATCGCGGACACACCCGACGAGGCGCGGATCGCCGCCAGGCGGATGCTGCGCGCCGGTGCCGACGTCGTGAAGCTCTGTGCCACCGGCGGCATGGGCAGCCCCCACGACGACCCCGACGACGAGGGCCTGACCATCGAGGAGATGAAGGCCGTGGTGGAGGAGGCGGCACGGCACCGCGGCAAACCGGTCGCCGTGCACGCTCAGGGCACCGCCGGCATCCGCAACGCCCTGCGGGCCGGTGTCAGCAGCATCGAGCACGGCTACGGCATCACCGACGAACTCTGCGATCTGGCGCTGGAGCAGCGCGCCTTCCTGGTGCCGACCCTGTCCACCGTCTTCGCTCCGCTCGACCGGGCGGCCATGCCCGCGTACCACTACCAGAAGAAGAGCCGCTGGTCGGGGATCAGCAGGGAGAACATCGCGCACGCCATCAGCCGCGGTGTGCGCATCGCTCTGGGCACGGACGCCGGGGTCGTGCCGCACGCCCGTAACCTGCTCGAACTGTCCTACCTGGTCGAGCTGGGCATGACACCGCTCGACGCGATCACGGCCGGCACCCTCGACGCGGCCCGGCTCCTCGGCGTGGACGAGCGCCTCGGCTCCCTCGAAACCGGAAAGACGGCCGACTTCGTGGTGGTGGACGGCGATCCGGTGCGCGACATCGCCGTACTCGGGAGCCCCGAGGCCGTCGTTCTGGTCGCGCAGGCCGGAGCCGTGCGGAAGAACGGCCTTCGAGGCTTGAGGGGGTAGGGGAAATCCCCTAAGCGACGAGGTCAAGTTCCAATGGTGAGCGCCTTGTTGCCGCGCATAGCGTGATGAAACGGCGGAGGAGAGAACCGCCCGGCAATGCGAGGAGATTCCCTCATGACACAGCTCCGTCAGGTGCTGGCAGTAGTGGCCGAGCGGCGGGCCGAATTCGAGGAGAAGCGGTACGTCCCACGCGAGGTGATCGCTGAGTTCAAGAGCGCCGGTATCTACCGGGCCGGCGTCCCGAAGCGTTTCGGCGGAGACGCCCTGCCGCCCGCTGAATTCCTCCGCCTCATCGAGCGGATCTCGGTGGCCGACGGATCGGCGGGCTGGGTGGCCAGTTTCGGCTCATCCACCGTCTACCTGGCCGCGCTTCCCCTCGAGACGCAGGCTGAACTGTACGCGGAGAGCCCGGACCTGGTCTTCGCCGGCGGACTGTTCCCGGTGCAGTCGGTGGAACTCGGCGACGACGGCTACCACGTCTCGGGCCGCTGGAAGTTCGCCAGTGGCTGCAAGGGTGCCGACGTGCTTGGCGTGGGCATCAAGAAGTCCGGCACCGACCGGGCGGGGCGGCCTCTCACCGCCCTCCTGCGGCCCGAGCAGGTGCGGATAGTCGAGAACTGGGATGTCGTCGGCATGCGCGGCACCGGCAGTCACGACCTGGTGGTGGACGCGGCCGTGGTTCCCGAGGAGTGGACCTTCGTACGTGGCGGCGAGCCAACTGTCGACGAACCGCTGTACCGCTATCCGGCCGTCGCCTACGCCGCCCAGGTCCTCGCCGTGGTCGGCCTGGGCGTCGCGCGTGCCGCCCTCGACCAGGTCATCGACCAGGGCGGACGGTCCGGCTTCACCGGCGCTCCCAAGCCCGCCGAACGCGCCACCTACCGCATCGCGGTCGGTCAGGCCGAGGCCCGGCTGCGCTCCGCCCGCGCCTTCTTCTACGAAGCCACCGAGGGCGCCTGGGCCACGGTCGAGGCGGGTGATCCCGCGACCCCGCACCAGGTCAGCCTGTTGCGCCTGGCCTCCACCCATCTTGCCAAGAACGCCTTCGACGTGGTGCGGTCCGCCTACCAGCTGGGCGGCATCGCTGCCATCGCGGACGGCAGCCCCCTCCAGCGCTACCTGCGCGACGCGTCGGTCGTGCCGCAGCACGCCTTTCTCCAGGAAGGCATGTACGACGGCGCCGGCGCCGTCCTCATGGGCGTCCAGCCCTTCCCCGGATACCTCTGACACTCCGGATCACCCGCGAGAACCGGCACCCCCTGCGAGAGCCGAACACCTCTCCCGTCCCGGCACTCTCCTGTTCCGGACACCCCCGATGGCCGAATCTCTCCCGAAAGGCGGCAGCCACATGTCCGAACCCGTCGGCACACCCTTGCGCGTGCTGTTCTGTATCGGCGTCAACCAGAACTTCTTCGACCTCCCCACGGGCCAGGGCAAGGCCGTCTGGGGCGGCTTCACCAGCATGCTCACACAGCTGTACGAGCTGCCCGGCGTCAGCGTCCTCGGCACCATCGACGACGACCAGCACATGGTCGGGCCCTCCGGCTCCTGGCCCTGGACCTGTTACGTCCTCGCCGAAGCCGTCGACCAGCCCACCGTCGCCGCGGCCTGCAACCTGTTCCGCACCGTCCAGGTCGGCGAGCACGGCCTGTGGCGCTACATGAAGATCGAGGCGCGGCTCGGCCGCCCACTGCCGGAGCCGGAGGCGGCCCGATGACCACTACCCCCGACACCGGGATCACGCCCTCCGGGACCGCCGAGCTGGTGAGCCACGACCGCATCGCCGGCACCCTCTACACCGAACCGTCCCTCTTCGAGCGGGAGATGGACCGCATCTTCCACCGCACCTGGGTGTGGGTCGCGCACGAGAGTGAGATCGCGAAACCCGGCGACTTCAAGATGGCCTGGGTAGGCCGCCTGCCGGTCATCGTCAGCCGGGACCGCCGGGGCGGCATCAACGTCCTGCTCAACCGCTGCCGCCACCGCGGCGCCAGCGTCTGCGAGACCCCCAAGGGCAACGGCAACGGCTTCACCTGCCCCTACCACGCCTGGTCGTACTCCCTGGACGGCACGCTGCGCGGCATCCCTTATCCCGAAGGCTACGAGGACGTCGTCGAGAAGAAGGACCTGCCGCTGCAACGCCTGAAGGCCGGCACGTACGCGGGCATGATCTTCGCCAGCTTCGACCACGGGATCGAGCCGCTGGAGGACTTCCTCGGCGGGGCCCGGCTGTGGATCGACCGCTTCATGAAGCAGGGCGCCGGTTATCCGCTCAAGGTGCAGGGCGAGCACAAGTTCCGCTTCCAGGGCAACTGGAAGATCCAGCTGGAGAACACCACCGACTGGTACCACTTCCCGATCGTGCACCGCTCATGGATGTCCTCGGTCGACGCCGAGACAGCGAGCATGCTGTCGATCATGACCGACGAGACCGCGGTCACCCACGCCCTCGGCAACGGCCACAGCGTCTCCGTCTCCGTCGCCGAACACGCCGACCTCGACGTCGATGACGGCACCGAGAAGCTGCAAGACCGCTTCAGCCACATCACCGAGGAGCTCTCCAAGGACCTGTCCCCGGAGAAGGTGCGACGCATCGTCCGTTCGTTGCACGGCGCCGGCTTCAACCTGAACCTCTTCCCGAACGTGGCCATGTCGATGGCGTTCTTCCGGGTCCTGCGCCCGCTGTCGGTCACGGAGACGGAGATCCGGCACGTGGCCCTCGGCCTGGACGGCGGACCGGAGATCGTCAACCGGGAACGGCTGCGCATCCATGAGCACTTCCAGGGCCCATTCGGGTTCGGCAGCCCCGACGACGCCGAAGCCTGGAACCGCGTCCAGCGAGGCGTGGCCGGCGCAGCGGACATGCCGATCCTGGTCAACCGAGGGCTCGGTCGCGAAAAGCCCAACGACCTTGGACAGCCCACCTCCCACGCGACCGACGAGACGGGCATGCGAGAGGCATACGCGATGTGGAAGAGGATGATGACCGATGGCAGCTGAAGCTACCGGCACAGTGCTCGCAGAGGCGGAACTCCTGCTCGGCGACCCCCGCTCCTACGCCGCCATCTCTCTGATCTGGCGCGAGGCCCATCTGCTCGACGCCCGCCACTACGAGGAGTGGGACGCCCTGTGGGCCGAGGGCGGCGAGTACGTCGTCCCCATCGATCGGGAGGCCACCGACTTCGCCTCCCGCCTCAACCTCGTCTACGACGACGACCGCATGCGCCGTATGCGCATCGAACGCCTGACCGGCGGGTTCTCCATCTCCGCCACGGCGGCGGCCCGCACGGTCCGCTCGGTCTCCCGGTTCGTGGTGACCGGGAGGGAGACGGCCGCGATCGAGATCTGCTCGGCGCAGATCCTTGTCGGCTACAAGCGCGAGGAGACCTTCGTCCTGGCCGCCGACGTCACCCACCGGATCGTCTTCGGCGCGGATGGCCCCAGGATCTTGCGGAAGATCGTCCGGCTGGTCAACTCCGAGGACACCGTCACGGCATCGGGATTCCTTCTGTGAACCCCGACGAGGTGGATCTCTGCCGTGTCGCCCTCGTGACGGGGGCTGCCCGTGGCCTGGGCACTGTCATCGCCGGCCGGCTGTACGACCGCGGATACCGCGTGGCCCTCACCGACCTGGACGGGGAAGCCGCCGTCAAGGCGGCGGCGGAACTCGACCCCGAAGGCCGCTATGCCGTCGGGCTCGCCCTCGACGTACGCGACAAGACCGCCTTCGCCCGGGTCCTCGATGAGCTCGTCGCCCGCTGGGGCGCCGTCCACGTCCTGGTCAACAACGCCGGACAGTCCAAGGTTGAGCCGCTGATGGAGATCACCCCAGGCAGCTTCGGCGACATCGTCTCGACCAACCTCGATGGCACCTTCTTCGGCTGCCAGGTTTTCGGCGCCTACTTCGCCGACCGAGGCTACGGCCGCATCGTCAACATATCCTCCCTCGCCGGCCAGAACGGCGGCACGGCGACCGGCGCGCACTACGCGGCGGCCAAGGGCGGGGTGGCCACCCTGACCAAGGTCTTCGCCCGGGAACTCGGTTCGCACGGGGTGACCGTGAACGCCATCTCCCCGGGGCCACAGGACCTTCCCGTGGTACGTGAGATGGTCCCGCCCGACCAGTTGGCCGCCATTGAACAGGCCATTCCCGTAGGCCGGCTGGGCAGGCCGCGATTCATCGCCGACATGGCCGTGCTGCTCGCCGCCGAGCACGCAGACTCGGTCACCGGCGCCTGCTGGGACGCCAACGGAGGCCTGTACATGCGCTGACGGCGCCGTCAGCCCACCCTCAACGAACCTGAAGGCAGACGGATGTTCACTGTCACCGTCACCGGGGCCCTCGACGAGACCGACTCCGTCAGAGTGCTACGGCTGTCCCGCACCGACGGCGAGCCTCTCGACCCCTATCCGGCGGGCGCGCACATCGATGTGACCGGCCCGACCGGGGTCACACGCCCCTACTCCCTGTGCGGTCCGCCCGGCGACACGAGCGCCTACACCATCGCCGTGAAACGGGAAGCGGACTCACGCGGCGGCTCCCAAGCCCTGCACGACAAAGCGGGGCCCGGCACGCGGCTCACCGTCGGAGCACCCCGCAACCTGTTCGGCCTCGCCCCGGAGGCGACCGAACACCATCTGGTGGCAGCCGGCATCGGCATCACCCCACTGCTTGCCATGGCCTACGAGCTGCACGCGCGTGGGGCGGAGTTCCGACTCCACTACGTCGCCCGCAGCCGGGAGAAGGCGGCCTTCGACACCTCGCTGGAGACATCCGGTTTCAGCGACCGGGTGGTCCGCCACTTCGGGCTCGGCCGGCAGGCCGCGGCCGACGCGCTGACCGAGGCCCTGGCCGGGCTCCCCGAGGGAGCCCACGTGTACACGTGCGGCCCGCACGACTTCATGGCGGGCATCCGGGCACTCGCCGCCCGGAGCCTTCCCGAGGAGCGGATCCACTCGGAACTGTTCCAAGCCGTGGCCGATCCGGACAGCGGACCGGACGACGGCTTCGAGGTGGAGCTCGACACCGGCGAGGTCTACACCGTGCCACCCGGCCGAACCATCGCCGAGGTGCTGGAGGAGCACAGCGTGCCGCTGGACACCTCCTGCCGCGAGGGCATCTGTGGCACGTGCGTGCTGCGCGTGATCGAGGGCGAACCGGACCACCGGGACCACTGCCTCTCCGCGAAGGAGAAGGCGGCAGGCGATCAGATCGCCGCCTGCGTGTCGCGGGCGAAGTCGGCACGGCTGGTGGTCGAGCTGTGGTGAGCGATCCGAGCAACGAACAGGAAAGGAGCGGCACTGCCATGAACCCCAGCCGGAACGACTTCCGGGAGGCGATGGCCCACCTCCCGGCGGCCGTGAACATTCTGACCACCGACGGGCCCAACGGCCGCTGCGGCATCACCCTCAGCGCCGTCTGCTCGGTCACCGACGATCCGCCGACCGTCCTGGTCTGCGTGAACCGCGGCAGCGCGATGCACGACGTCTTCCAGGCGAACGGACGTGTGGGCCTCAACGTACTCGGTGGCGAACAGCAGCAACTCGCCCTGCACTTCGCCGGAGCCACCAAGGTGGACATGGCCGAACGCTTCACCTGGGACGTCTGGGACCGCACCCACGATGTTCCGGTGCTCAGCGACGCACTGGTGACCGCGGTCGGCACCATCAAGGACACCCTTCCGATGGGCTCACACAGTGTGCTGTTCGTCGAGATCGAACGGATCCGCACCCGCACCGGCGGGCAGAGCCTCGTCTACTTCAACCGCGCCTTCCACCGGCTCGGCGCCGCACCGTGCGTACCGGAAGGCGCTACGGCGTGAGCGCCGACGCCACGGCGGCGGTCGAGGACGCGCTGCGGCGGGCGGAGCGCGTCGAGCCAGAAATTCGTGCCTGGGTTCGGCTGGACGCCGAGGGCGCCCGCACGGCCGCACGCCAGGCACCTGACGGGCCGCTGCACGGCCTGCCGTTCGGGGTGAAGGACATCATCGACGTCGCCGGACTGCCCACCGAGTGCGGCTCGTCTCTGCGCCGCGGCCACATCGCCACGCAGGACGCCTGGCTGGTGGAGCGGCTACGACAGGCGGGCGCCGTGCCCCTTGGCAAAACGGTCACCACGGAGTTCGCGTACTTCCGGCCGGGCCCGACCCGCAACCCGCATAACACCGCACACACGCCCGGCGGCTCCTCCAGCGGCTCGGCCGCCGCCGTCGCCGCCGGTGTGGTGCCACTCGCCCTGGGTTCTCAGACCGCGGGCTCCCTGACCAGGCCCGCTTCCTTCTGTGGTGTCGCCGGCTACGTCGCACCCGCCGGTGTCTGGCCGACCCGCGGGTTCACCGGCCTCAGCCCGAGCCTGGACGCACCGGGGCTGCTCACCGCGCATGTCGCCGGCCTGGCCGCCGTGATCGAGGCGGTCGACGGCACCACGCCCGAGGAACTGCCGCGCCCTCCCCGGGTAGTGGTGTGGTCCGGCACCGACCTGGCCGACATCGACCCGGCGATGTCGGACGCGCTGCGTACCACCGCCCGCGCTCTGGGCGCGGACGCCCCGGACACGTCGCTCCGACTGGAGGCTGTGGCCCGGCCGCCCGAACTGGCCTCCGCCCACACCGTCGTCATGGCCTACGAGGCCGCCCGCGCACTGGCCGACGAGGCCCGGTGTCCCGAGGCACTGAGCGGGCACCTGAACGACCTCCTGGACCGAGGCCGCGCCACCTCCGACGACGAGTACCGGACGGCGCTGGCCACCGCCCGCGACGCACGAGTCGCGGTTCTCGAACTCCTCGACGACGTCGACGTGATCCTCGGCCCCGCCGCGCCAGGACCCGCCCCGCACGGCCTGGATGTCACCGGCACCCCGGTCCTCAGCCGCCCCTGGCAGTTGCTCGGCCTGCCGGTCGTAACCGTCCCGGGTCACCGCGCCCCCGAGGGAATGCCTCTTGGCCTCCAACTCATCGGCCACCCCGGCCGGGTGGGCCGCCTGATCGGCCTTGCCCGCCTGGCGGAGGAGAGTGCCCGATGAGAATCACCGCCATCGAAAGCATCCCGTACGCCATCCCCTACACGAAGCCTCTGCGGTTCGCGAGCGGCGAGGTGCACACCGCCGAACACGTCCTGATCCGGGTCCACACCGACGAAGGGCTGACAGGTGTGGCCGACGCGCCGCCCCGCCCGTTCACCTACGGGGAGACACAGACATCCGTGGTCGGTGTGATCGAGAAGATTTTCGCGCCCCAGCTCACCGGTCTGAACGTGCACGCCCGTGAACGGATTCACGCCCGGCTGGACCGCACGGTCGGCAACCCGGCGGCCAAGGCCGCCATCGACATGGCGCTCTGGGACATAGCCGGGCAGGCACTGGGCCTGTCGGTCACCCGGCTGCTCGGCGGCTGGAGCGACCGGATGCGGGTGGCGCACATGCTCGGCTTCGACACCCCGGAGCGGATGGCCACCGAGGCAACGCGGATACGGGACACGTACGGCATCACCACCTTCAAGGTGAAGGTCGGTCGGCGTCCCGTCCGCCTCGACCTGGATGTCTGCCGGGCACTGCGCGACGCCCTCGGCGGCGAAGCCGAAATGTACGTGGACGGCAACCGCGGCTGGACGCCCTCGGAGTCGGCCGCGGCCCTGCGCGAGCTCGATGGCCTCGGCATCACGCTCGCCGAGGAACTGTGCCCCGCCGACGACGTTCTCGGCCGGAGATGGCTGGTGCGGCAGAGCCCCGTGCCGTTCGTCGCGGACGAGTCCGCCACCACTCCCGCCGAGGTGACGCGCTCCCTGCTCGACGGCGCTGCGACCGCGATCAGCATCAAAACCGCTCGTACCGGCTTCACCGGCTCCCAGCGCGTGCTCCACCAGTGCGAGGGCATGGGCGTCGAGGTCGTCATGGGCAACCAGATCGACGGCCAGCTGGGCACCGTGTGCACGGCCGCGTTCGGCGCGGCCCACGCCTCCTCCTCCCGCCGCGCCGGTGAACTGTCCAACTTCCTCGACCTGAGCGACGACCTGCTCGCCGAGCCGATCGCCGTTACCGACGGCACGCTCGCCGTGCCCGACCTCCCCGGGCTCGGCGTGGCGATCGACCCGGACAAGCTCGACCGCTACCGCCAGGACAGCTGACCCGGCCCGGCGGCACCCCGTCGTCCCCGTGCCCCCGGCCCTCTCGTACCCATCGACCACACACGGACAACACACCCGAACGGCAAAGGAGCCACTTCGTCATGTCCGACACCACCCTCAAGGCAACCGCAGCCGCCTCCGGAGCCTCCGCCACGGAGCGCTTCCTGAATGACAAGACCGCCGCCGCCCCCGCCCGGCGCGTCGACACCGCACGGGTCGACACCCTCGCCACCGCGGTGATCACGGCCGTGCACGACGTGATCCGCAGCCACCGGGCGACCTATGAGGAGTACAACGCCCTCAAGTCGTGGCTGATCTCCGTCGGGCAGGACGGCGAGTGGCCCCTCTTCCTGGACGTGTGGATCGAGCACGTGGTCGAGGAGGTCGCCGCCGCCGGCCGCCAGGGCAGCAAGGGCACCATCGAGGGCCCGTACTACGTGCCCGGCGCGCCCGCCCTGTCCAGTGCCACCACACTGCCAATGAGGGACGACGAGCCCGGCACTCCGCTGCTGTTCCGGGGCCAGGTCACCAGCGCCGACGGTGGGCCGCTGCCCGGCGCACTGCTGGAGATGTGGCAGGCCGACGACGACGGGCTGTACGCCCAGTTCGCCCCCGGCATCCCGGAGTGGAACCTGCGGGGCACCATCGTCGCCGACGACCAGGGACGGTTCGCGGTGACCACTATCCAGCCCGCCCCCTACCAGATCCCCACTGACGGCTCCTGCGGCAAGCTCATCGCCGCTGCCGGCTGGCACCCGTGGCGCCCGGCCCACCTTCATCTGAAGGTCTCCGCTCGCGGCCACGACACCCTCACCACGCAGCTCTACTTCAAGGGCGGCGACTACGTCCAGAACGATGTGGCGTCCGCCGTGAAACCCGAACTCGTCCTGAACCCACGTCCGTCGGCCACCGGCGGCAACGAGGTCACCTACGACTTCGCTCTCGACCCCGTTTCCTGACCTCTTGCGTCACCCGTCCCCGATCACCACCGTCCGGAGGCCACTATGCTCTTCGCCGTCCAGATGACCGTCAACCTGCCGCCGGACATGGACGAGAACGTCCGGGCGACGACTCTGGCTGCCGAGAAGGCGTACGCACAGCGGCTCCAGCGCACCGGAGAGTGGCTTCACTTGTGGCGCCGCGCCGGCCGGTACGCCAACCTCAGCGTCTTCGACGTCACCGACACCGACCGGCTCAATGACATCCTGTGGGGCCTGCCGCTCTTCCCCTACATGGACATCACCGTGGATCCGCTCGCCCGTCATCCCACGGCGATCGTGACGGGGGAGTGTTCAGTGATCGGCGGATCCGATGATCAAGGAGACGCCAGATGAGCGGTACCACCATCGGGCAGATACCAGGCAGCGAACCGACGGCGGGGGCCGTGGCGGCGAGTGACGAGCAGTTGGTCGCGATGCTTGTGGACCTTTTGCACGGCCCCGAACGAGGCCGCCGCGGCCGAGCGGTTCGGTGAGTTCCAGGAAACCTGGGGCAAGAAGTACCCGGCGGTCATCCGGCTCTGGGAGAACGCCTGGGCCGAGTTCGTCCCCTTCCTCTCCTTCGACGTCGAGATCCGCAAGGTGATCTGCTCGACGAACGCTGTCGAGTCCGTCAACGCCCGCATCCGCAAGGCCGTTCGCGCCCGCGGACACTTCCCCAACGAGGCCGCGGCCATGAAGTGCGTCTATATGGCACTGATGAGCCTCGACCCGACCGGCAAGGGCCGCAAGCGGTGGACCATGCGCTGGAAGGCGCCCCTGAACGCCTTCCAGATCGCTTTCGAAGGCCGGCTCACCCCGGCTGCCAACTGACCCCTACAAAAACTGGATCAGCCGTCTACTGGACACACCCTCAGCATGGTCCCGACCTGCGGCCGCACCAAACTGGGGCACGTTGATGTCAGGAGCGGCGTTCTTCGGCGACGAGGGCGAGTACGCGCTCGCGCTCGTCGTGGCCCCAGGTTTCCTTGGTGACGAGAATTCCGACGAGGCCGATCACGGCGGCGCCGAGGTAGAGCAGGGCGGCGCCGGGCCAGCCGAAGGCACCCACCAGGGCTGCGGCGAGCAACGGTGCGAAGCCGCCGACGGCCGCGGCGATCTGGTAGCCGAGCGAGGCTCCCGAGGTGCGCGTGGCGGTGCGGAACTGCTCGGTGAGCAGGGACCCCTGTGTCCCCGTGAGAGAGGCGTGGATGAGCCCGATTCCGATGATGAACACGGCCACGACCGCTATGGGGTGGTCGGTGTTGGTGAGCAGGTACATCGGGAAGGCGAAGAGGATCGCCGCCGTACAGCCCGCGATGTAGATGGGGCGTCGTCCGATGCGGTCGGTGAGCGTGCCGGCCAGGAAGGTGACCGCGATGGCCAGGATGCTGGCGGCTGTGATGGCGCCGAGAGCGACGGGCCGTAGATCGGGGTTGCGTTCGGTGATGTAGCTGAGCAGGTAGGTGGCGGTGGAGTAGTAGGCGAAGGATTCGACGACGCGCAGGGCGATCACCCGCAGGATGCCCCGCCAGTCGTCACGGAGGGTCGCGAGGAGGGGGTTCTTCTCGGTCTTGCCGCTGGCCTGGGCTTCCTGGAACTCGGGGGATTCGGAGAGCCGGGAGCGCACGATCAGCGCGACGATGACGAGGACGGCGCTGAGCAGGAAGGGAGTTCGCCACTGCCAGTCGCCGTCGAGTGTGGCGCTCCAGGCGAATACGCCGCTGGCGAGCGCGATGCCCAAGGGGTTGCCGGACTGGGGGATGGCGGCGAACATACCGCGGCGGTGCCATGGGGCGTGTTCGTAGGCCATGGTGATCGCTCCGCCCCATTCGGCGCCGAACGCCAGTCCCTGGATCATGCGGATCGCCACGAGCAGGATCGGTGCGACCACACCGGCCTGTTCGTAGGTCGGCAGCACACCGATGAGGAAGGTCGCGGCGCCCATGACGACCATGGCGGCGACCAGGACGGGTTTGCGGCCGGCCTTGTCGGCGAAGTAGCCGCCGATCGCGCCGCCGAGCGGGCGCATGACGAAGCCGACCGCGAGGGTGGCGAACGACAGGAGTGTGCCGACGAACCGGTCGCTCTCGGGGAAGAAGACGGCTCCGAAGTAGAGCGCGGACGCGGTTCCGTAGGCGATGAAGTCGTAGTTCTCGACGCTGGTGCCGACGGCCGCGGCGACCGCGGTCTTGACGCGGTCCTTCGTGCCGAGCACGCTTCGCCCTCCGGCAACGGTGCTGGTGGACATGGGAATTCTCCTTGCAGGGGGTCTCCGGATCGCGTGTGCGTGATGCGGGAGTCCCGGGCCGGCATGGCGGGGCCGGGACTCCTTTCCGGTGGTTTTGGGTATGCCGGGGCGACGCACGGCGGCGTCGTACGACGGGGCTGCGCGGGACCTCGCCCGTCGGCGGTGTCAGGCCGGCGGTGTCAGGGTGTCGAGCGCGTTGAGCTTGGTGACTCGGCGGCGGGTGTCCTCGTCGTCGTCGAAGGTGGCGGCGAGGAACTCGCGGACGATGTCCGGCACGAGCGCGTGCGGTACGAGCCAGGCGCCCATGGCGATGGCGTTGGCGTCGTCGTGCTCGACGGCCTGGTGGGCGGAGTAGGGCTCGTGCGCCAGACCGCAGCGGATGCCGGGCAGTTTGTTCGCGGCCATCACGGCGCCCTGACCGGTGCCGCACACGAGCACGGCCCGGTCCGCGGTTCCGGAGAGCACCGGGTCACAGGTGGCCCGGGTGATGTCGGGAAAGTCGACAGGGTCGGAGCTGTCGGTGCCGCAGTCGACGATCTCGTGGCCGAGGTCCTCGATCGCCCGGCGCACGGCCGCTTTGAGCGAGTATCCGGCATGGTCGGCTCCGAGGGCGACCTTCATCGGCTGATCCTTTCGAAGGGGGTTTCGTCTCTGTCGACGCCGTTCACGACGGCGACGCGTGTGTTCATCGGACGGCTCCCCGTGACCGGTCGACGAAGGAGGTGGCGATGCGTTGCCCGGACGCCGGGCGGCCGGCGAGGAGGTCGACCAGTCCGCGCACGCCGAGGCGGCCGATCGACGACGCGTCGTTGCGGACCGCGCTGATGGGCGGTGAGGCGAACTCGAACCAGTCGAGGTCGTCGAAGGAGACGACCTCGATGCGGGCGGCCCGCTCCGCACCGAGCCGCGCGCGCAGCGCGCGCACCGCCCCGAGGGTGGTCAGGCCGTTCGCGCCGAAGACGGCCGTGAAGGGGACGTCCCGGTCGATGACGCGGCACATGGCCTCGGCCGCGCCCTCGGCCAGGAAGTCGCCGGCGTCGAGAAGCCTGTCGTCGGTGCTGATCCCATGTCTCTCGCGCCCGGCAAGGTAGGCGGCGCGGCGTTCCGCGCCGGTGGAGATGGTGTCGGGGCCGCCGATGAACGCCACGTCACGGTGTCCGCGCTGCCGCAGCCAGGCCAGGACATGGCCGACGCCCTCCGCGTTGTCGGTGCCGTACAGCGGGGCGTCGACGCCCTCGACCGTACGGTTGAGGAAGACGAGCGGCAGCCCGGAGGCAAGGGTGACCGTGAGCTGCGGCGAGACCGTGCCCTGCGGGGAGAGCAGCAGGCCGTCGATGCGTTGCGAGGCGAAGGTCCGCAGGTATGCGTCGGCCTGTCCGGCGTCCTCGTTCGCGTTGGCCAGCAGCACGGTGTAACCGTGGTGCCGCGCCTCCTGCTCCGCGGCATGGGCGAGTTCGGAGAAGAACGGGTTGCGGATGTCCGAGACGAGCAGCCCCAGCACGTCGGTACGGGAACGCCGCAGGGACCGGGCGGGTCCGTTGGTGATGTAGCCCAGCTCGGCCGCGGCGGCGAGAACGCGGGACCGGGAGTCGGACGAGGTCTGGCTGCTCCCGTTGAGTACCCGGGACGCGGTACCCAGCGAGACCCCGGCCCGTGCCGCGACGTCCTTGATCGTGGTCACCGGCTCCACCTCCTTGTGGAAACGTTTCCATGGCGGGAATGACTCAAAGATCGCACACGGAACGCGAATGGAGCAAGACCTGTCCGCGTCCTGAGGCGGAAGCACCCGCGCGGGAGAACTCGGCCCAGGCGCGGGACGTCCGCTCCCGAGTGCCCCGTGATCTCACGGACTCTGTTCGGCAACTCGCTGCGGGGGTCGGTGAGTTGAAGGTCCGCTGTCGGTCGCTGGGGACGGTCCGGTGTCCCCGTGTCAGCCCGGGTGGAGGGCGTCCTTCAAGGGCGCCCCTACCTGATCCTGTGGAGCGCCCGCGGAGCGCCTTCTTCGACCAGCACCTCCGCCACCACCGGGGCCACCTGCTGGAGGGTCCGTCCGCCGTTCCCCGTCCCACGGGTCCGGCGAGTGCGGGGCCGATACCGCCAGGGCGGCCCCGGTCCGAAGGGGTGGCCGCCTGCGGGAGGCGGCCACCGGTGTTGCGTGGGTCTACTTGCTGAGGACGAGTTCGGGGTTGTCCCGGTCGGTCTGTGCCGTGGGGGCGGGGTGTTCGCGGGTGATGGCCTCGCCCTCGATGTCGATGCCGGGCAGGATCCGGTCGAGCCATCGGGGCAGGCGCCAGGCGCGGTCGCCGAGGAGGGCGAGGACGGCGGGCACGATGGCCATCCGGACGACGAAGGCGTCGAAGAGGACCGCGATGGCCAGACCGAACCCGATCATCTTGATCATGGATTCGCCGGCACCGACGAATCCGGCGAAGACCGCCACCATGATCAGCCCGGCGGCGACGACCACGCGACCGCTGGTACGGAATCCGGAGACGATCGCCTGCGCGGGCCGTTCACCGTGGACGTATGCCTCGCGGATCCGGGAGACCAGGAAGACCTCATAGTCCATGGCGAGGCCGAACACGATCCCCACCAGGAAGATCGGCATCATCGACATGATCGGGCCGGTCTGTTCGACGCCGAGGAGTTCCGCGCCGTGGCCGTACTGGAAGACCGCGACGACCACACCGAGCGAGGCCAGTACGGAGAGCAGATAGCCCAGGGCCGCCTTCAGCGGTACCAGCAGGGAGCGGAAGACGAAGAGCAGCAGGACGATCGCCAGGCCGACCACGACGATCAGGTACGGCACGAGCGCGTCCTGGAACTTCTTCGCGACGTCGATGTTCATCGCGGTGCTGCCGGTGACCTCGTACGTGGCCCCGGACTGCTGCTCGATGCCGGAACGTTCGGCCCGGATGGTCTTGACCAGGTCGATCGTCCTGGAGTCCGTGGGGCTGGTGGAGGGGGTGGCGGAGAGTATCGCGGCGTCGCCGGCCTGGTTGAACTGCGCCGGGGAGACGGAGACGACACCCGGGGTGTCCGCGATCCGCTGGCTGATCACGGCGGTGGCCGCCTTGGCATCGTCGGCCCCCTTGGTGTCCACGACGATGGTGAGGGGGCCGTTGAAGCCGGGGCCGAAGCCGTCGGCGAGGGCGTCGTAGGCGCGGCGTTCGGTGGTGGAGGTGGGTTTGGCCTCGTCGCCGGGCATGCCGAGCTGGAGGTCGGCGGCCGGCACGGCGAGTACGCCGAGGCCCACGACGCCGAGCAGCAGTACGGGCAGGGGGTGGCGTATGACCAGGCGTGCCCAGCGGCTGCTGGCGTTCTCCGCGTTGCCGGCGTTGTCGGTCTTGGTACGGCGGGGCTTCCGGCCCTTGCGGACACGGCGCGCGAGCACGGCGTTGGGCCAGAAGCCGAGGAGCGCCGGGACCAGGGTCAGGCAGATGAGGACGGAGACGACGACGGCGCCGGCCGCGGTGAGCCCCATCTTGGTGAGCATCGGGATGCCCACCACCGACAGCCCGGCCAGCGCGATGACGACGGTCAGTCCGGCGAAGACCACGGCGGACCCGGCCGTACCGACGGCCATGCCCGCGGCTTCCCGCGCGGCCCGGCCCTTTCCGCGTTCCTCGCGGTAGCGGGAGACCACGAACAGGGCGTAGTCGATGCCGCAGGCCAGCCCCAGCATCGAGGCGAGCGTCCCGCTGGTCAGAGACAGTCCGAACGTGCTGCCCAGGGCGATGATGGCGGTCATGCTGACGGCGACGCCGATGACCGCGGTCAGCAGCGGCAGCCCGGCCGCGGCCATGGACCCGAAGGTGATCAGCAGAACCACCGCCGCGATCGCGATACCGATCATCTCGGCGGACCCGCCCGCGGCAGGCTGGGTCGCCAGGGCGTCTCCGCCGATCTCGATGGTCAGACCCGCGTCCCGGGCCTGGTCGACGGCGCGCTCCAGGTGTTCCTTGCCGGCATCGGTCAGGTCACCGGCAGGTGCCTTGAAGGAAATGGTGGCGTAGGCCGTGGAGCCGTCCTCGCTGACGGCCTTCGCCTGGAAGGGGTTCACCGCACCGGCCACCTGTGGGCCATCGGCGGCCTCGTCGACCAGATCCTCGATCGCGCCCTTGTTCTCGGCGGCGGTGACCTTCTCCCCGCTCGGCGCGATGAACACGATCCGGGCGCTCGCCCCGTCGGCCCCCGTGCCGGGGAACCGCTCGTCCAGGAGGTCGAACGCCTTCTGGGACTCGATGCCCGGCATCGCGAACCCGTCGTCGGGCGAGGCCGGGGCCTTCATGGCGGCGAAGCCGACAGCGGCCAGGACGGCTATCCAGAGGAAGGTGACGCACCATCGCCACCGGAAGGCGATGCGGCCCACGTGATACAGAAAAGTTGCCATGACGGTGAGAAAGCCTCCACAACGGCGGTACAAGACAGGGGAAGAGAGGCTTTCTTCGTCCGCGTCGGCCGGGGGCCGGGACGGTGTGCCTCATTGATCTCCACGATCCCGTCCGGCCGGCTCCGCCACGAGGGAGCACCCTCCCGAACCAGGGGTGTAGCCAGCTACACCCCCCAGGCGATCCTTGGCGTTCTGCCCCTTCTCCTGGCGCGGGTGGGGATCAGCCGCTGTCTTCGGCCGTCCTGAGCCTCGTGCGCTTCACGTGATCGCGGCCGGCGCACCGCCCATGTCCGTTCCAGGAACGGGTGAAGCCCATCTGATAGGCGACCACGACGGGCTGGGCCCGGTCGCGCGTGCCCAGCTTGGTCATGATGCGGTTGACATGCGTCTTCGCGGTGTGGGGCGACACATGGAGCTGTTTCGCGATGTCGTCGTTGGACAGCCCGGCGGCGACGAGGCCGAGCACCTCGCGTTCGCGTTCGGTGAGGCGGTCCGTTCCGGGCGGTGCCGGACGCAACACGGGCTCGGGTCTGGTCAGGTAGTGGGCGATGAGCGCTCTGGTGGCCTTGGGCGACAGCAGTTCCTCGCGATGGTCTCCCGTGCGATCAGGTCGGCGGCCCGGTTGCCCGTACCCCGGTACGTCCTGGAGGGCGGGGCGGTCAGGGCGCCGCGTTCAGCAGGTCGAGCGCGCTGTGCTGGCGTGCCGCGTCCGTCGTGTCGAGGGGTCCGTTCCAGCGCAGCCCGTACTGGCCGAGAGGATTGCGGTCACGGGCGTACGCGGCGTCCGCCTGCCTGGACAGATACGCCGTGTACGGGTGGTCGGCGAGCGCCGCGTTGAGCTTGCCGAGCCCGCGGACGTGCGCGCCCTTGAAGGACGGGCCGTCGGCCCCGCAGTCACCGCCCTCGCACGGGTCGCGCAGGATGCCGCCGGTGTTCAGGGACGAGGAGGTGGTGGCCGCGTCGGCGATCTGTCGTGCCGTGGTGAGGAGCGCGGCGTCCTGGGTGGCTCGGTTCAGCTCCGTGAGCGCTCCGAGCAGCACACCCTGGTTGTACGACCAGACGGCGGCGCCGTTGTTACGGCAGGTGGACAGATCGATGCCGTCGTTCACCAGGCGCGAACTGTTGACCATCCCGGTCCCCTGGAACCACGACCAGCCGGCGCGGGCCCGGCCCAGATAGGCGGTGTCGCCGGGGATGCGGTTGTGCAGTGCCGCGTTGAGCTGGATGTAGAGGGAGTTGGCGATGGCGTTCTTGTAGGTCTTCGCGGTGCTCCACCACACACCGCCGCCGCAGACGCCGTCCCAGTACGAGGCCATGTGATCGGCGTCCGCGCGTGCGGTGTTCAGATAGCGGCTGTCACCGGTCGCGTCGTACGCGGCGATCCAGGCCAGCCCCCACCACCCGGTGTCGTCGATGTAGTCGTTGCGGAACTGGCCTCCCTGTGCGTTCAGTTGGCGATCGTAGGTGTTGGCGATGGCGTAGCGGTAGCTGGGCATCCCCGAAACGCGGATGTTGTCGATGACCGCGGTGAGCGCGTTGGCCGAGTTCCACCAGCCGGTGGTGTCGAACAGCCCGGTGCCGTTGTTGTAGAACTGCATCTGCGCCGTGGCCGCGGCCGTCCGGCGGTCCCACGCGTTCCAGGTCGTACGCGCCCAGGGTGTGCAGGCGATGTCCGTACGGTCGCCGGCCTTTCCGCAGGCGCGCAGCGCGCCGACCCCGTTGGTGTTCCAGTCGTCCACGTTGTACATGAGGGTGCGCCGGCCGCGCTGTCCGGCGGGCACGGTGGTGGCGCCGAGGCGGCTGCCGGAGCTCCAGGTGCGCCCGCCGTCGAAGGACCGGTCGAGCCAGACCTCGTCGCCGGGGCTGCCGTTGTCCGTCGAGGCCCAGCCCATCGCGTCCTGGTCGTCGAAGTGGAGGACGATCGAGCGGGAGAAGAGGGTGGTGGAGACGGGGCGACGGTCCTGCGGTGAGAGCGCGGGGTCGCGCGCGTCGCAGTACGTGTTGCAGATGGCCGCGGTCGGGGCGGCGCCCACGGCCGCGGCCGGGGCCACGGCTTGTGGGTTCAGGGCAGCGAGAAGCGCCACGGCGAGCAGTGCCACCAGATGACGCATCCGGACTGACAACGTTATCGACATGAGCGTCTCCGGGATCGACGAGATGGCTGAGAGCGCTCCCGGAACGTATGGCAATGGCGTGCCCACGTCAATGCGTCCTGAGCTTCCTCGCCTTCCGTCCCCCGGTGACGTGGGCCCTTCCGTTGGAGGGGACCAGGCCGGCGGGTGGGGCGACGGCCTTACCGGTCAGGCGCTCGGGAGGACTTGCCGCCGTCCGGCTCTGTTGTCACTCGGGCAGGAAGGTCACCTGGGGCGCCCCCGTGCGCGGATGGACGGTGACCACGCCCGTGACCTGGTACACGTCGGCCAGGAGTCGGGGTGTGAGGACTTCGGCGGGTGGGCCGCAGGCCACGCATCAGCCACAGGAAGAACGGCCCGCCGCACAGCGCGGTGAGTACGCCGACCGGATGCCGACCAGGGTCGCCGTCAGCGGCAGGACGACGAACCGCTTGTTCCTCACCGCGGGTACGTCGGCGAGGACGGGCTGGACGAGCGGGAACTTCTTCCTCTGCTCGACGCTCCCGGAGCCGGCCTAGTCGTAGAGGGCGATGACCTCGGGCCGACACTCGTCGACCTGCTCCCAGGAGACGTCGCCGAAGACGTCGTCCAGGTCGGCGAAGATTCCCCTTTCCGTACATGGCGTACGGATGAGGACGAACCGCCGGTCACAGTGGCGGGACCGTGCCGGACTCGCACCGGCTTCCTGGTTCCCGTCGCGGCGATGACCAGGCGATATTACGTTCCTTCGGGGGCCGGCAAAGTGCCCCCTTGCTGACAGCGGGGAGAAGGGGGTGGAAGGATGGCCGGAGCAACAAGGCGACGGCGGTCCGAGGAAGCCGGTGGAAATCCGGCGCGGTCCCGCCACTGTGATCGGCGAGCGAGCCCCGCACACGACCACTGCCCGCACAGGGCGGGAAGGCGCGGAGCGAGCCGTGACCCGAGAGCCAGGAGACTCACGCGGTCGCCTCCTCGACGGACCACCGGGGCGGATCTCCCCGGAAGAGAGGAACGATGCGGCATGTCCGCCGACACCGCCCCGCCCGGCCGCGAACCGGTTCCCTGCCGAGTTGTCGTGTGCCGTGACTGCTGCTGCGGCAGCCCGAAGATACCCGGCGTCGACCACGCCGCCCAGACCGCGCGTCTGCGGGCCCAGGTGCCGGTACGGGTCTCCGCCTGCCTGGACGTCTGCGAACAGGCCAACGTCATCGTCGTCCAGCCCTCCGCCGAGGGCCGCGCCGCCGGTGCCCGGCCCGTCTGGCTGGGGCTGGTCAACGATCCGGACGCGACCGAGGACATCGCCGCCTGGGCACGTGCCGGCGGGCCGGGTGTCGCACCTCGGCCGGACATACTCGACCTCTACACCATCACGCCCCCGCGACGGCGTACGGTCTCCTGACCAAACGGACGGAGAGCCGCACGGAGAGCCGGACGGAGGGACAGGAACCGTGGACGACGCCCGTGCCCCCGCCGGGCCGCGCATGCCCCGACCTTACGTTCCGCCGCCGGAGCTGCTGCCTCTACTACCGCGCGCCGAACGGTTCGACGTGCGGAGACCGCGGACTTGCCGACCTTCGGGGCAAGATGAAACTCAAGGTCCAGGACCTGGGGAGCCGTTCCAACGCCTCTCGCCCCGGTGTCGACAGGAAGATCGTCACGCGGAACCGGCGGCGGAAGGGGCTCGTCCCGCAACTGAAGTGCTGAAGTGCTGAAGTGCTGAAGTGCTGAAGTGCTGAAGTGCTGAAGTGCTGAAGTGCTGAAGTGCTGAAGTGCTGAAGTGCTGAAGAGCGGCACAGATCTACGGGATCTTGATGCGGACAGCTCCGCGCCCCGGAAACACCCGTCCCGAAGACCGTCGGGACAAGCAGGCGCCTCCGGGGCCTGAGGGGCGCTGAGGCCGGCCGAGGAACGGCGGGGCCGGCCTCCGGTGCGCCAGGGTCAGCCGGCGGTGCGGTGGCGGCGTCCGCGAGTGGCGGCCAGGAGCGCGGCGCCCGCGGCGAGCGCCGCGCCGCTCGCCCAGAGGGCGGCCGCCGCGCCGCCGGTGCCGGTGGCGGCCAGCATGCCCGGGGCGCCCGGGGTGCCCGGGTTGACAGGGGTGCCCGGGGCAACCGGGGCGGTCCGGGGTGCACTGATGGTCTGGGTGTGTGGCTGCTTGCCGTTTCCGCCGGCGGCGCCGTCCGGGCCGGGCGCCCCGCCGCTGCCCCCGCCGTTCTTCACCCGCACCGTGAACTGGGCGGTGTTGTTGGCCTGGTGGGTGTCGAACGTCAGCTCCCCGCCGTTCACCGACATGGTGCGCATCGTGGCGCGGGTGGTGGCCGGTGCGTCCTCGGTGACGCGCAGCGTGAACGGCAGGTCCACGGCCTGGCCCACGGCGAACGGCGAGCGGGTCGCGCACATGTACTGCGGGGCTCCGGGGCGGGGTTCGTCCGTTCCGAGGTCGGTCCAGAGGCGGCAGCGTTCGGGGACCTTCACCGCCGTGGTGCCCTCGGGAATGTCGACCAGCAGCCCGATCTGGTCGTCGGAGGTGAGGAGGTCGAAGGTGGCGGGCCCGTCGTTGCGGAGCTTCGCCGTCAGCGTCACCTCCGTGCCGGGGCCGGCCTCGGCGGTGACGGAGTCGCCGGTGACAGCGAGATCGGCGGTGTTGGCGGCGTTGATCTTCCACATCCCCTGTTCCGTCACGGTGCCGGGCGGGGGCGCTTCGCCGTCCGGCACCAGCGTGAGCACAGGTGCTTCGCCGCTCGGGCCGGAGCTCCTGGTTCCGCCGTCGCGCGGGTCCGCGGTGGTGGGGGCGGTGCCGGTCAGCGGCTTCACCCGGTAGTCCAGGAACTCGAAGAGCGCCGTCCCCTTGACATCGAGGCCCACGGAGGTCGACAGCCGGTAGCGCTTGCCCGGTTCGACCGGTGTGCCGACCCGGCACACGGCGGAGTCCAGCGTCCGCCCATGACCGGAGGGCAGGTCGTCGGTCGTGCCGTAGGCGCAGTTGGCGAACCGCGGTGCGAAGCCGAGGCCCTGGGTGGTGGTCAGCTTCAGTTCCACGCCGGACGCCGGGAGCGAGCCCATGTTGGCGACGGTGATGGGTGCTTCGAGCGAAGTGCCGGGCTCCGCACCGTCCTTCTGCGGCAGCCGGTTGACGACCAGTTCCACGGTGCCGACGGTGACCTGCACGGTGAGGGAGGCGATCGTCGCGTTGGAGGACGTCGCGGTGAGCCGGGCGGTCCCCGTGGTGCCGAGCGGAGCGTCCGGCTTGGCCAGCAGCTCCAGGAGGCCGCCGGCGAAACCGTCCGCCTCGATGTCCCTGACCGGCCAGGAACACAGGTTCCCGGGGCAACGGACGCCCATGACGTCGGCGAAGGCGGAGATGCCGGACACATCGATGGTGACGACCACGTCCTCCGCGGTGCCCCCGTCGGGATCGCCGGGCAGACCCCAGCCGATCTGCGCCGGGTCGCCCGGGTAGACCAGTGGTTGCGGCAGACCGATCTTGTCCCGGGAGACGGTGAAGTTCAGTTCAGGACTGAGCCGCGCAGCGCTGCTGCCCGATGGTTCGGCCTGGGCGGGGGCGCCGATGAGCCCCACGCCGAGCAGGGCGACCGCGATGGCGGTCAGGGCGCCGAAGCGCCGACGCCGTCCAGGAAACGACATGTCGCATACACCCTTCCGTTCGTTGGAAGTCTTCTGACGGACGCCTGGTGTGACAGATGGGTGCGGCGAATGGTTGTGCGGCGTCGGCTGTTCCAGGGACACGTGTCGCCACCCGGGTGACGACACGTGTCGCGATCTGCGTGACTTTGTCACCGCGATTGGCGTGGTCAGGGGCGGGGCGACACCCTCTGATGAGTAACACGCCGTCCGTAGAGCCCTGTTGGGTACGGCGGCGGATGGAAACATGGAGGATTTCGGCATGCGCAAGACGCTGCGGGAGCGGCTGCGGTACTGGTTCGACGGAACGATGGACCGCGGCACCCCGGCGCTGATCGGTTGGCTGGGGCTGGCCTCGTTGGCACTGATCACCCTGGTCTCCAGCACGGTGGTGGTGCTGGCCCACCAGGACACGGAGGAGAACGGCGGCTGGCCGGGCGTCGTCTGGATGAGTCTGCTGCGCACCCTCGACCCGGGCACGATGGGCGGGGACACCGGGCAGCCGCTGTTCCTGATCCTCATGCTCACGGTGACCATCGGCGGGATCTTCATCGTCAGCGCGCTGATCGGTGTGATCACGACCGGTCTGGAGACCCGTATCCAGGAACTGCGCAAGGGCAAGTCACAACTGATCGAGCGCGGGCACACCATCGTGCTCGGCTGGTCGGACCAGATCTTCACGGTGATCGCCGAGTTGGTGGAGGCCAATCAGAGCGAGCGGCGCTCCTGCGTGGTGATCCTCGCCGACCGGGACAAGGTCGACATGGACGACGAGATCCGGCGGCGCATCCCGAACACCGGGAAGACCCGGGTGATCTGCCGCTCCGGCAGTCCCCTGCAGCGCGAGGACCTGGAACTGGTCAGCCCGGACACCGCCAAGGCGATCATGGTGCTGCCGCCGCTCACCGAAGACAGCGATATCGACGTCATCAAGGTGCTGTTGCTGCTCAACAACCGTAGATGGCCGGGGCGGCGCCCCAATGTGGTGGCCGCGGTGCAGAACTCGACCAACCTGGCGGCGGCCCGGCTGGCCGCGGGCGACGCGGCGTTGGTGATCGACGTCGACGACATCGCCGTACGGCTGATCGTGCAGGCACACCGGCAGTCCGGGCTGTCCACCGTCTTCAACGAACTGCTCAGCTTCATGGGCAACGAGATCTACCCCTGGAGCGAACCGGCACTGGCCGGTGCCACCTACGGGGAATCGCTGACGGCTTTCGAACGCGGCATCCCCGTCGGCCTGCAACGGGAGGACGGCAAGATACAGGTCAACCCGTCGATGGACACCGTCATCGAACGCGGTGACCGGCTGCTGATGGTCGCCGAGGACGATCTGCTCATCGAGGCGGCGGCCGGCCCGCCCACGATCGTACGGTCGGCGATCACCACGGCCGAGGCTCCCGAGCCGTTGCCCGACCGGACGTTGATCATCGGCTGGAATCCCCGTGCGGCGAAGATCGTCTCACTGCTCGACCGTCTGGTGCAGCCCGGCTCCGCGGTGGACATCGCGGCCCCCCGGCAGCCGCGGGAGGACCTGATCGGGCGACTGGACAACCTGACCGTGGGCTTCAAACACTGCGACCCGGTCAGCCGGCCCTCGCTGGAGTCCCTGGAGCTGGACGGCTATCGCCATATCGTCGTGCTCACGGACGACACGATCGACCCCGGCCGGGCCGACGACCGCACCCTGGTCACCCTGCTCCATCTGCGGGACATCGAGATCCGGCTCGGCGACCCGTACTCGATCGTCACGGAGATGAACGACGACGCCAACCGTGAGGTCGCGCAGGTCACCAAGGCCGACGACTTCATCGTCAGCACCAAGGTGATCAGCCTGCTGCTCACCCAGCTCAGCGAGAACCGCCGGCTGGACGTGGTGTTCGCCGACCTCTTCGATCCCGAGGGTTCGGAGATCTACCTCAAACCGGCGCCGAGCTATCTCCTCCCGGGAACCGAGGCGAACTTCGCCACCGTGATCGAGGCGGCCCGGCAGCGCGGCGAGACCGCCATCGGCTACCGGCTCGCGGAACACAGCGACGAACCGCCGCTGTACGGGGTGCGTCTCAACCCCTCGAAGACCGCGCCGCTGGCCCTGCGCGAGGGCGACACGGTCGTGGTGCTCGCGGAGGACTGACCGATCGCCGTGTGCTTCGAGCACGGCCTGCTTCGCGGCTGCCTGTTCCGTCCCGGGAGCGCCGGCCTCTCTCGGTACGCACCAGGCGCCCGCCGAGGTCAGGGCGATGCCTTCGAGAGCGGCGCCGATGTCGGCGGGCTGGATGTCGGTACGGATCACCCCGGCCGCCCCTGTCAGCCCTCGGCGGGCACCGGCTCGTCCTGGACCGGTTCGCGCAAGAAGGCGGAGAGCAGTATCGCGAGCACCGGCACGGTGGCGAGCACCGCGAGTGCGCCTCGGGGACCGTAGTGGGTTGCGATGATGCCCAGCAGTGGTATGAACAGTCCGCCGGCGCTCATCGCGAGGCCGAGAGTGACGCCGGCGGCGGTCCCTGGCCGGCTGGGCAGGTAGTCCTGGCCGAGCTTGATGAGGACGGCGAACGGGATGTTCGAGATCAGGCCGACCAGCAACGCAAGGGGCAGCGCGACGTATTTGTCGTCGCAGATCAGCATGAGCCACAGGGCGGGCAGCATAGCGGCGTTGCCGATCTGTACGGTGCGCACCATGCCGATGCGGTCTGCCAGCCGTCCGCCGAGCAGCGTGCCGGCCACCCCGCCGCCGAGTTCCAGCGTCAGCGCGAGGCCACCGAGGCCGCTGCTCGCCTCCAGGTGGCGGATCCAGTACAGCGAGATGAAGGTGTTCAGCCCGGTCGAGATGGTGGACCGCACGATCTCGACGGCGGTCAGGGCCGCGAACCGGCCCGGCCGGTCCTTGCCCTGGCGCTGCTCCTTCTCGACCGCCGCACCGGGCGTGCGGTGGTGATGGCGCAGCAGGACGAAACCCATGAGGACGGCAGGCGGGATGAACAGCGCGGTCGCGCCCATCCCGAGGTTGTCCAGGGCCGGTGTGACCAGCGCCGGGGCGACGAAGAACCCCACGCTGCCGCCCGCGGCGAAGTAGCTCATCGCGGTGGCACTGCCCCCGGCCGCACGGCGCGCATCGCGCCCCGCGGGCGGATGGAACATCGCGACACCGACACCCGCCATCAGCAGGAGGGCGAAAACCAGCGGGTAGGAGGGCGCCAGTCCGGACAGCCCTGCCCCGATGCCCGCCAGGCCGACCCCCAGCGGCGACATCCAGCGCAGCCGGAACCGGTCGGCGAGCAGTCCGATCGGCACCTGCGGCAACGCACTGCCGAGCGTCGCGGCGAGTGCCAGCCCCGAGGCCTGCACATAACTGAAGTCGCGCTGCAGTACGAAGTAGGGGACCGCGGCGGGTACGAGGCCCTGGTAGAAGTCGTCGACGGCATGGGCGCCGGCCCAGACCCGCATGCGACGCCAGTGCCCGGGCGGACCACCCGCCTCATGGGGAGTACCTGTTTCCTGGATCGTTGTCACACATCCACGATGGGCAGAGGCACCCTGGGCGCGCTTCCCGTATTCCGCCTGTCCATGCCGTAAATCCGCCACGAGCCCATCGCACCGACCGGTACACGGTTCCGTGAGGGGGGTGCCGGTGAGCGCGATGAGCGGTGTCTCGCCGCCACCCTTGCGGACGCCATCACCGTAGGCGGCGTCGGCCCGGGCGCAGTTGGCGATGTGCCGCTCGACGGTACGTTCCGAGGCGCCGTTGATCGCCCGGTCAGTGGCCAGGCGTTCCCGCGTCTCCGGGCCTGTGCCACCCGCTCGCCTCGGGCCGTGCCCTCTCGCGCGCTGCCCGGACTACGCGTGGAGTTCAAGTTGTTCGAGTACCTCGCCGACCCGGGCACGGTCGTCGGCTTCGAGGCCGCGCAGGGGCAGCGGGAGACTGCGGGGCGGGGCGAGGCCGGCCTGTGCGGCGGCTTCGGCGATCACGCGCAGGGAACCATGCCGGGCGAAGAGGTCCCACAGCGGCTGGAGGCGCCGCGACTCCGCGCGGGCCTGTTCGGCGTTGCCGGACTGTGCGGCCCGTGTGATCGCCAGAGCCGGTTCGGGGAAGGTACCGGCGAGCACGGAGTACCAGGCGTCGCAACCGGCGTTCAGCCCGGTCGCTCCGAAGGCGTCACCGCTGACGCCTACCGTCGTGGTCCCGGGCAGGATCCGCCGCAGCCGCTGGACACGTGCCTGGGCCGCCGCGGGATCGGCGGGGACACCCGGGATCTTGACGGACGCCACGTGCGGCAGTTCGGCGACCCGCGCGTAGAGCTCGTCGGTGAAGGTGAAGTGGGTGGTGCCCGGGTTGTCGTAGACCACCAGGGGTACCGAGAGGGTGGCGGTGACGTCGGCGAAGAGCCCGAACACGTCGTCCTCGGTCAGCGGTTGATACGACAGCGGTGCCAGCAGCACGCCGGACGCCCCCGCGTTCTGCGCGTCTTCGGCGGCTTCCAGGACGTGCCGGGTGCGCAGTGCGCCGATGCCCACGACGACGGGGGTCCGCCCGGCGTGTTCCACGGCGATGCGGGCGGCGCGGGCGCGTTCCTCGCGGGTCAGGTAGGCGTACGACCCGGTGGAGCCCAGTGCCCCGATCGAGTCGGCTCCGGCAGCGGCGAGCCGGCCGACCAGGGCGGCGAACGCCTTCTCGTCGATGCCGGCTTCGGTGATCGGAGTGAGCGGAAAGGCACTCAGGCCGGTGAACATGACATTCTCCAGGTAGCTGTACGGGCGGGTGTGCGGCGGGACCGGCTCACCGCACAGGGGCGGTCCGCAACCAGGCCAGCACCTGATGGGCGTGCTCGTTCGGCGGGAAGACCGGATAGAAGACATGCTCGATCACACCGTCGCGGATGATCAGCGTCAGTCGTTTGTAGAGCGTCCTCCCGTTCACTTCGAACAAGGGCAGACCGAGTGCCTGCGCCAGGCTCCATGTGGGGTCGGAGACCATCTCGAACGGCAGGTTCAGCCGCTCGACGACTTCGCGTTGATAGTCGGGGTCCTGGCTGGACAGACCGAACACCTGGACCGCACCGGCGGCGACCAGGTCCTGGAAGTGGTCGCGGAAACCGCACGCCTCGGGAGTACAGCCCCGCGCTCCGGGGATCGCGTCCCAGCCCTCGGGCAGGTCGACCCCCGGGCGGCCGGTGAGCGGATAGAGGTAGATCACCGTCCGGCCCGCACCGAGCGCGTCCAGCCGGACCGCTGTATCCCCGGTGCTGGGCAGTTCCAGGGACGGCACCGGCTTCCCGGGCAGATGAGCGGCCGCACCGTCGTCCTCGGGTACGGGAAGGCCGGCAGGCAGGCTCGTGTAATCGGTCATCAGGTCCTCTCGTTCTTCGGGCGGTGGGACACGGCTGTTGCGATGGGCGGCCTGTCGCAGATGCGCGATCAGTGCCGTCCGGCGCGCGGTGAGACCCCCGATGCGCCGGGAGAGCTCGTCGATCGCCTCGCGGTACTCGGCCAGTGAGGCCGGACAGTCGTCAGCGTGCTGATGGCCGACCGCGAGGCAGTCCAGGAAAGGCCGGGTGCGCTCCACCGGAATCCCCAGAACGCTGAGGGCCCGGATCTCCCGCGCAAGCAGCACGTCACGCTCGTCGTAGTCCCGATAACCGTTGGGCAGCCGCGCGGGCCTCAGCAGTCCCAGGGATTCGTAGTAACGCACCGCTTTGGTCGTCACGCCCGCCTGTCGGGCCAGCTCACCGATCCGCATGCCGCTCACCTCGAAGACGCTAAACCTTGCCCTCAAGGGTAAGGTCAAGGCGGCAACGACCTCAGTGCCGCGCGGCTCGCAGCACGTCTCCCGCCAAGGCCGAGGTCGCCACGGCCTCGATCCGTGCGCACCAGCTCAGCGTGACCGTGACCGCGCCGGCTGCTGGTGCAGATGTGTCCCGGGAGTGTGTCCGAAGGTACGGCGGAAGACATCGATGAACGCGCTGGCGGACGACCAGCCGCATCGGTGTGCCACGGTGGTCACCGGGGTGTTCTCGGCGAGCAGGACCAGTGCGTGGTAGAGGCGCAGGTGGGTGCGCCACTGCGGGAAGGTCATGCCGAGGTCGGCTTTGAAGAGGCGGGAGAGGGCGCGGTCACTGGCGCCGACCTCCCGGCCGAGCGCGGCCAGGGTGCGGTTGTCGGCCGGATCCGCCCGCAGGATCTCGCACAGCGCCCTCAGCGGTGGGGCGGTGGGGGTGGGCAGGTGCAGGGGCTGCTGGGGCGAGGCCCGGAGCCGGTCGAGCAGGACGGACCGTAGCCGTCCGCGTTCGGGAGTGTCGTCGTACGGGGTGTGCGTGTAGGCGAGGATCAGCTCGCGCAGGAGCGGAGCGACCGCCAGCACGGTCGGCTCGTCCAGGCCGAGCGGGTTGTCGCTCGCGGGCAGGCCCACCAGACGCAGTTCGAGTTCGCCGTGGGCCTGGTGGGCGTGCACGGTGCCGGCCGGTACCCAGATGGCGCGTGTGCCCGGCGCGATCCATGAGCCGGTGCTGGTCGTCACGGCCAGCACTCCCCGGCCCGCGTAGACGATCTGGTGGTCGTCGTGGCGGTGGGCGCCGATGGCGGCTCCGGACGCCAGCCACTGGGTGCGGGTCGGCGCCACGGGATCGTGGCGGATTTCCATCATTGGTTGTCATTTTATCGGAAGCGTGAAGCGTCGTGCGACGGAGACGCCCCGGACGTCCAGGCTGTCGACGACGCCTCACCGCCGCGAGCGGCCCGCACAACGCCCGGTTCCCCCGCGGCGACTGGATCAGGTCCGTTAGAATCCGCCTGTGTCAGGACGCGTGCGAAATGCTTCGGACTCCCTTTCCGGCGGTGGGCGGGCCACGTTGTGACGAGCCGTGGAACAACCGAGGCCGAAGGCCCGGTGAATCGGCCGACGGGCTTTTTCGAGCAGCCGGTCTGGACCGGGCTCGGGCTCCTGGTCGTGTGTGCCGGTCCCCTGATCCTGCTGGCCGGTATCGGCGGGTACGTCCCCGATGACGACAGGCTGGGCGTCGTGGTGACCGGCCTCGTCTGGACCCCTCTCACCGTGGTCGTCCTGGTCCTGGCCGTCGTCGGCACCGTGCGGGACCAGCGCGTGTGGCGCGACCTGGACACGACCGGCGTGCGCGTCACGGGCAGGGTCACATCCGCACAGCGCGTGTGGAGCGGCGAGGACGACCGCTGCACCAGGGTCCGGATGCTGGTCACCGTGGCGGGCCGGCCACCGTTCACCACGAGCCACCTCGTCGCCGGGGAGGAGATCATCGAAGTCGGGACGGGCATCCCGGTCGACGTGCACCCGACGCGCGACCTCTTCCGCCTGGTCGCCGACCCGTCCACGGGTGGGGCGTCCCGGTAGCCTCGCCCGCGCCGAACTGCCGACGGTCTTCGGCCCGGCGTTCATTTCAGGCCGGAGTGGGACAGGCCTTCGACGAAGTGGCGCTGGGCCAGGACGAAGACGATCAGCATCGGCAGGACGGTCATCGTGGCGGCCGCGAGTTGGGTGTTCCACATCTGCCCGCCGTAGGCATCGGTGAAGCGGGTCAGGGCCTGCGGCAACGTGAACAGCTCTGGTGACGTGAGGTACACCGTGGGTTCCAGGTAGAGGTTCCAGGAGGCGAGGAAGGTCAGGATCGCCACCGCCGACAGCGCTGGTTTCGCCAGCGGCAGGCAGATCCGCCACCAGATCGCGGGCCGGCCGAGGCCGTCGAGGCGGGCAGCCTCCTCCAGTTCGACCGGGAGCGCGATGAAGAACTGCCGCATGATGAACGTGGCCAGCGCACACGGTGCGGCCAGCGCGGTCACCAGGATCAGCGGCCAGTGCGTGTTGATCAGGCCGGCCGATGTGAACATCTGGAACAGCGGCACGATCGTCACCTCGCTCGGCACCAGCATGCCGGTCAGCACCACCAGGAACAGCCCGTTCGCCCCCGGGAACCGGATCCGGGCGAAGGCGTACCCGGCCAGACTGGACACCGACAGGGTGATCAGTGTGACCAGCGTGGCGATGTAGACGCTGTTCAGATACTGCCGGGCAAAGGGCTGAAAGCTGAATGCCTCGGTGTAGGCGGACAGTGTTGGCGAGTCGGTCCACAACGACGGCGGGGCTTCGAAGATTTCCGCCAGTGGTTTGACCGACGCCGCGACCATCCAGATCGTGGGCACCACGAACGGGATCGCCAGCACGGCCAGAGCGATCACCAGGAGTACCGGCCGGACCCTGTCAGTCCTCATAGAACACCCACTTACGGCGAAGCTGCCATTGCAGCAAGGTGAGCAGCATGACGAACGACAGCAGCATCAGGGCCAGTGTCGAGCCGTAGCCGATGTCGTTGAACTCGAAGGCCTGCTGGAACACGTAGTACACGAGGACCGTGGTGGACAGCTCCGGCCCGCCGCCGGTCAGGACGGCGATCTGGGCGAAGGACTGCAAGGCTCCGACCACCGTGACGATGACGGTCAGCAGTACCGTCGGTGAGATCAGCGGCAGTGTGATCCGGGTGAAGACCGAGCGGCTGTTCGCGCCGTCGATGCGGGCGGCCTCGTGCAACTCCCGCGGCACACCCTGCAAGGCGGCCAGGAAGAGCACCACGTTGACCCCGACGCTGCGGACCACCTGGGTGAGGATCACCGATGCCATCGCGGTGTCGCCCCGCTGCAGCCAGTTCGGCCCGTCGATCCCGACCGTGTCCAGCAGGCCGTTGATGCCGCCGTTGTCCTGGAGCAGGAACCCCCAGACCAGGGTCCAGGCGACCACGGAGACCACCACCGGGGAGAAGAACAGCAACCGGAACACCGTGACACCGCGGAACTTCCGGTTCAGCAGGACGGCGATCAACAGCCCGAGCGTGATGTTGACGACCACCACGCCGCCGGAGAAGATCACCGTTGCCAGGAGCACCTTGGGCAGTTGCGGATCGTCGGCCAGAGCCGCGTAGTTCTCGCTGCCGACGAAGGTCTGTGTGCCGGTGAAGACGTTCCAGTCGTTCAGGCTGTACCAGATCGCCATGCCGACCGGCAGCAGGACGAACACGGCCACCCCGGCGAGCTGGGGCAGGATGAACAGGTAGCCGGTCAGCACGTCCCGTCGGCGGGTTGTCCAGAAGCTCGGCCCGGTTGCCCGCGCGGCGGTGGCGGTGGCAGGCGCGGCCACCTGCTCGGCGGCCCGCTCTGCGGTCTGTGACGTGCTCACTTGGCGAGAATCGGTTCGATCGCGGCGCAGACCGAGCGCAGGACGGCCGGGATGTCGGCGTCCGGCTTCCACATCGCGTCCAGCGCCGTCTTGCCCTTCTGGGCTATCTCCGCCGGGCGGGTGTGATTGGGCAGCGTGACGGCGTTCGGCATCTGGTCGACCACCGCGCCCTGGAGCTGGGCGGCGTCCAGGACCTTGTTGTTCGCGGCGAGTTCGGCCCCGGTCAGCAGCGATTTCCGCGGCGGAGGGAAGTACTGGGCCAGCTTCGCGGCGTTGACCGGATTCGTCAGGTACGCGAGGAAGTCCGCCGCCTGGTCCGGATGCTTGCTGGAGGCCAGGACGCCCACCCCGGCCTGGCCGAGGACCGCGTACTTCCCGCGGGGACCCGCGGGCAGTGGGTGGAGCCCGAAGTCGAACGTGCCGGTCAGCAGCGAGGCGCGGGAGACCTGGGCGATGGTGAAGGCGGCGTCGCCAGCGAAGAAGTCGGCGGTGGTGCCCGGACCGGGCATCGCCTTGGTGGTGAACGCCGCGTCGTGCAGGAAGGTGAAGGCCTGCCGCATCTCGGGGCTGTCGAAGGTGCAGGTCCTGCCGTCCGGACTCCAGGCTGTCGCGCCCCAACCGGTCCATACGGTGGCCAGCGTGTTCCACGCCTTGTAGTCGAAGTCGCGGATGACGAAGCCGGCCTTGCCGGTCTTGGCGTGGACGGCCGCTCCGGCGGCTGCCACCTGATCCCAGGTCGGTGTGGCCGGATCGAACTTCTGGCCGGCCTCGGCGAGCAGGTCGGTGTTCACGTACAGGGCGTACGGCGAGTTGGAGAACGGGTAGGCGTACAGCGTGCCGTCGCGGCTGAACTCCGCCGTCACGCTGCCGAGCAGGTCGTCGTAGTTCCAGCCCGGGGTGGCCTTGAGCTTGTCGGTCAGCCCGACGAGTGCGTCGGAGGCGATGAGGTCCTTCGACAGGTCGCCCATCCAGGCGAGATCCGGGGAGTTGCCGCCCGCGATCTGAGTGGTGAGCGTCGTGTTGTAGTCGGCGAACGGCAGGCTCTCGAAGGTGATGTCCGCGACGTCGGGATGGTCGGCCCGGTAGGCGTCACCGATGCTGTCCAGCAGCTTCAGTTGAGCTTCGTCCGAGGTCCAGACCGTCATCCGCAACTCTGCTGGTTTGCCCGGAGCGTCGGCCGGCGGCCCGGCGCAGGCCGCGCCGAGTGCGAGCACCGTCGTCAGGGCGACGGCGCTGAGCACCTTTCTGGTTCTGATCATGTGCGGGTTCCCTTCGATGTATGAGTGGGAGGCCGGTCCGGCTCAGTAGCCGACGACCTCGGGCCAGTGCAGTTCGACACCGGCCTCGACCAGGCGGCGCTGAAGCTGATCGACGAGTGCGGGTTCGGCGGCGACCTGCCGCGGGCTCAGCCCGCGGTCGAGGCAGAACGCGGTGAGTTCGCCCGCGGACTCGCCGATGTTCCACTCGACGGGGTGGAGCCGGTAGGCGCCGTTCGTGATGTGGGTGGTGCCGATGTTCTTGGCGGCGGGGATCAGGTTCTGGGTCCGGACCGGGACCAGGGCACCCAACGGGATCTCGAACGGAGCCGACTCGACGTCGATGTAGTTGTCGCCGCCGGTCGAGGGGTGCAGGTCGATGCGGTACATCCCCACCCCGACGGACGCCTCGAACCGGGCCGGCCCGCCGCACCCGCGAGCCTTGATCGAGATGTCCTGTTCGCGGACGGTGGTCAGCGCCTTGATCCGGCGGGATTCCCGGATGTACGGCGCCTGCGCGAAGCCGTCGGTGGTTCCCACCAGATCCCCGCGCAACCGCAGCCCCGGCCACCCGCGGCCACCGTCGGGCCGGGGTGCCTCGGTCTGCAGCCAGTAGACGTAGGCCCGGGACTGCGCCTTCGCCGCGGCCAGATGGTGCGGCCGGTCGTCGGTGTCGATGATCGAGCCGCCGACGTAGTCCAGTTGGGGCCAGTTGGCCAGCACGATGTCGCTGTCGTACAGGCCGTCGGTGAAGGTCTGCCGGGCGGCGATCCGCCGGAACTGCCACAAGTCCTGGTCGCCGGCGTCGAATCGCGGATCTCCGGAGACGTCCAGCTCCGGATTGACGATCATGGTGCGCTGCTCCGGCACCAGGGTGCGCGGATTCGGCGCGGTGAACGACAGCATCGGCGCGCCCCAGAACGGCAGCTCGAACGAGCGCCAGTCGTCGTAGTCGTCGGGCCGGGCGATGGTGTGGTCCCCGGCGACGTGGTCGAAGACGAAGCACCAGGCGATCGACTGCACGTTGGCCGGGTCGGCGATGTCGGCCGCGCTCGGCTCACCGGTGTCGGACCGCGCCTCGGCACCGACGGCGTACTCGGTGCCGGTCAGCGGAAGCAGCTCCCCGGTCTCGGTGCCGTCCAGGACGAACTCCGCCGTGATCACACTCTGCGCCCCGGTGTGCGGGTCCGCGACCGTGACCGTACGGACCACCCCGTCCACGACCTCGGCCGCGACCGGGACCGCGGGCTGCAGGACGGTCAGCCGGCCGCTCGACCGGTACGGCGCGAGGAGGGCGTCGATGACCGCGAGCGCCACCCGCGGCTCGTGGCACAGCCGGCTCACCCGGCCGCGGCCCGGGTTGAGTTCGCGCTCCGCGCGGGCCGGCGCCGACAGCGGATAGTGGTCCCGGTAGTAGCGACGGATGGATTCCCGCAGTGCCCGGTAGCGGGCGGTGACGCCGAACTGCTCCACCCAGATGTGCTCGTCCGGCGGCACCGCCTGAGAGGTGAGCTGGCCGCCCAGCCACGGGTACTCCTCGGTCATCACCACCCGGTGACCGCGTTGCAGCAGGGCGAGCGCGGCAGCCACCGATCCCAGACCGCCGCCGATGATCGCCACCTCGGTGGCGACGGTGTTCACGAGAGCCCTGCCGACCGGGCGACAACGGTGTCGCCTGCTTCGACCTCGGCCACCAGGAGCCGCTGGGTGTCCAGACCGGCCCATTCCTGCGGGTCGGTGATGATCAGTTGCTGCAGCAGCTCCAGCGCTTCGGCGGCGACCTGTTTGCGCGGTACGCGGAAGCCCGTCAGCGTCCGTCCGTCGGTGCGATGGCCGCAGACCTCGCCGAGCGCGGCGACCGAGATCTCGCCCGGCACGTCCACCCCGGCGCCGACGAGCGCGAGGACGACATCCTCGGTGAGGAAGGCGTCCTCGGCGATGATCAGCGTGGCCTCGGTGGCCCGGGCCAGTCGGGGCAGCTCGGCGACGCGTTCCTCACCGACCAGCATGAACGCCATACGGCCCGCCGCGGAGGCGGCCTCGACCGCACCGCGCCGGTCCCGCGCGGTGGCGGTGTCGCGGCCTCGGTGCACATACAGGGCGTGGCGGTGTCCGTGGTCCGCGGCCTGGTCGATCACGGCGTTCGTCGGAGTGACGTAGTCGATGCCGACATACGGCACGGCCGCGGCCGTCTCGTCCCTGCGGCCGACCGCGACGAACGGGAACTGCTCGGCGACCAGCCGCTCCAGCTCGGATCCGACCATCTGCTGGCCGAGCAGGACACAGCCGTCGGTGAGCCGCAGCCGGGTCTTGCGGTGGAGCAGACTGCGGGTGCCGTTCTCGACGGGTGAGGACGTGAAGAACAGCAGGTCCCACCCGATCGTCTCGGCCGCGCGTTCGATCCCGTTCAGCAGCGGTCCGTAGAAGTCCATGCTCTCCGGCGACAGGGCTTCCTCGTAGGTGAAGACGCCGATGATCTGGTTGTCCAGACCGGCCAGTCGACGGGCCGCCGGATCGGCGACGTAGGTGGACTGTTCGAGCGCCCGCTTGACCCGGGCACGGGTCTCTTCCGGGATACGCACGTTCGTGCCGTCACGGTCGTTCAGCACCACCGACACGGTGGTCTGGCTGACGCCCGCGATCTCGGCGATCTCGCGCTGGGTCACCCGGCGCGGCTTCGTTGGCATCGGCCCTCCATTGATAATGCGTATCTGCAACGAATATCGGTGACCTTAAACTGCCGGAAACAACGACGCAATACCCCTTGACCTACGGGTCATTCCGTTGAGATCGTCCCTTCCACCGCGCTGAAGATAGGCATTATCACGACCGTGCGCGACCAGACAGGAGCAGACGATGACAAGCCCACATGCTCAAGGTCCCCACCTCAGCCGTCGTGGCCTCCTCGGCGCGGCGCTCGCGGCCGGCGTCGTACTGATCGCCGAGCCCACCGCCGTGACGGCCCACGCCGCGGCCGGCGAAGTCACCCTGACCGCCGGCGGGATCAGCCTGCTGGCCGGCACCGGCGGCCGACTCGCCGTTCGTGACGCGGACGGAGTCACCCGCTCCGCCGGGTCGAAGTTCCAGATCAAGGACCGGCTCACCGGCATCCACCTGTCCACCGGCGGCACCCCTTCGCAGGCCACCCTGCCGGACGGAACACCGGCGATCCGGATGGACTACACGTTCGACACGGCCGCCGGACCGACCACCGTCGTCGGCTGGTTCAGCGTCACCACCGGACACGCCCGGCTGGAGTGGCGGATCACCGGCGCGGACACCCTGGTACCGGACGGCTTCCTGTTCAGCCGGGCGATCCAGGCGCCGACCGCGCCCGACGACTACATCGCGATCACCGAGTGGGTCCGGGACACCGGCGGCGGCATCCCGTACGAGGACACCGTCGGCGTCGCACACACCTCCACCTGGGGCAGCCGGCACGGGCTGTTCCTGCTGGACCGGTCACGCCAGGCCTGGACGAACGCGACCTGGGTCCACGCACCAGGAGCGGCCGACCCGGCCGGCGGGTGGACCAGCCGGGCCGACTTCTTCTTCTCCGAGACCAGGCCATCGGCCACGGCCACCGTCGGCCGCGGGCGCGAACTCGGCCTTGAGCTGACCACCGACCGTGACTTCAACCTCTACCAGGTCCCCGGCGAGCCGATGCGGCTCACCGCCCTGGTCGCCAACGGCGGCGTCGCACGCCCGGCCGAACTGCGCCTGTCGGTGCGCGACTTCGACGGCGAACAACTGGCCGACACCACCGTGTCCGGCAGCATCCCCGCGGCGGGCACCTGGCAGCACACCTTCACCGTGCCGTCGCCGGCCGCCGGCATCGCGCTCGCCGAGGTCGTCGTACGGTCCGCGGGCGACGAGGCCTTCGCCCGGACCAACCTCGCGACCCTGCCGCCGTACACCTACCAGGCCGGTGCGGACAGCATGTTCGGGATCGCCAACTACCCGTGGCTGCAACGGCCGAGCGCCGACGCCGTACTCGACCTGTGGCAGCGGGCCGGCATCGCGCTGGTCCGTATCGCCTACGACGGCGGCCCGGGCCTGCCGCCCTCCGCGTTCGAGGCGCGCGGCATGCGCCACAACATCGAACTGCAACCGTCACTCGAAGCGACCGACACCGAGGCGGCCGCCTGGGCGGCCGACAAACTGGCCGTGGCGCAAGGGGCCGGCGCCGGCTACTTCGAGGTCGGCAACGAACTGAACCGGCCGTTCAACACCGGAACAGCCGCCCAGGCCTATCTGGACAAGGCACTGCGCCCGGTCTTCGACCGGCGGGCCGCGACCGGCGCCACCATCAAGCTGATGAACAACGGGCTCGCCGGGATGGACAAACCCTGGGTGGAGAACTTCATCGCCGCCGGCGGCTGGGACCTGATCGACGCGTTCGCCTATCACCCCGGCCGCGGCAACTTCACCCCGGACTACATCCCTCCGGGCGATGACTGGAGCACCGGCCCCGAAGGCACCTACTGGAACTTCTACGGGGGACTGAAGCAACTGAAGGCCCTGATGGCCCAGCACGGCGAGAAGGAGATCTGGCTGACCGAGGCCTACGCACCGACCAAGCCGAACAGCTGGTGGCACGACACCTACCGGCATGCCGCCGAGAACGTCCTGCTCAGCCTGGCACTGGCGAAGGCCGAAGGCATCACCTGCGTGTGCTGGTACCAGTTCCACGACAGTGTGCTGGGCATGCCGCAGATCGCAGATCCGGACGACGTCGAATACCACTACGGGCTGATGAACCGCGACCTCAGCCCGAAGCCGTCGCTCCTGGCGTACGCGACCGCGGCCCGCGTCCTCGATCAGGCCACCTTCCGGGGCCGGCTGACCTTCACCGACCCGCAGACCTTCGGCCTGTGGTTCGACACACCCGCCGGCCCGGCAGTCGTCCTGTGGAACCGGGCCGACGGCTACCTGCTGAACACCTCCGGTCAACGCACCGACTGGCACTTCCCCGCCCCGGAGGTCTGGGTCGACCCATGGCCGACCAAGACCGTCCTCACCGTCACCGCCGGCGGCACCGTACGCCAGTTGGACGCCATCGGCCGCAGCCGGCAGCTCTCACCGGTCCAGGGCCGGGTGACACTCACGCTCGACGGCGCACCACGTATCTTCTACGGCCTGACACCCCTGGCCGACTCCGGCGCCCACACGCTGGCGGGCTGCCGCTTCACCACCGCGAGGACCCGCGGATGAAGCGGCGGGCGGGAGAAGGCCCGCCCGGCAGATCGCCGGCACATCCGGTGCACCCCGCTCCGCGCACCACGCCCGCCGGCCTCGGCCTGGGGTTCCTGACCGGTGGTGTGACGGGGGCGTCGCTGACCGCCTTCATCGGCGGGTGCGTCGTCGCGAAGGCGTCGCTGGTCGTCGTGGGGCTGGTTCTGCCCGCGCTCTACGGTCTGGCCTTCTTCCTCCTCACCCGGCCGCGCCACGCCCGTGAGGCGGCCGTCGTACCGCGCACGGCTCTCGCGGTGATCGAGAGCCTGGAGGCCCTCGGGGGTGAGAGCAGCGACGTACCGGTGCGGTTCGAGCTGACCGTCGCGCCGGACGACGCGCCCGGGTACCGCGTCGAGATCCGGCAGGACATCAACCTCGTCGAGCTTTCCGACTACCGGCCGCGCGGGGTCGTGGTGGTCGAGTTCCCGCCGGACAGGCCGTGGAAGGCGCGGATCGTGAAACGGCCGACGCCGCAGTGGGAGGAGCGGGCGGCCGGGGCGCATCTGGACTCGGCGCCCGGTCCGGCCATGAAGGAGGATCCCCCGGAGGGCTGTGCCGGCGGGCTGCTCACCTTCCTCGGCCTGCTGCTCGGCGCCGCCGCCGTGCTCCTGCTGTTCCGCGCCGACCTGTTCGGCCCCGACGAGAACGGTGCCTCCCCGAGGCCGTCCGTCTCCTCCTCGCCGTCCACGACCACCGTGACCTCGGCGACCGGTACGGTCACCCTCGGCCCTGGCCAGTCGATGCTCGACCAGGACGAACTGCGCAAGGCCGTCGCGTCGTTGACCCAGGACGGGGAGAAACACCGGGCGCTCACCGTCCTGGTGCGGGACCGCGTGCTGACGGTCGTCTTCTCTCCCACCGGTGTGAGGACCGCCGGGTTCGACCCGCGTTCCCTGCCCTACGATCGCCTCCCCGCGCTCGTCGAGGAGGCCAGGACCACCCTCGGCGTCGACTCCCCACGGAGCTGGCAACTGACCGCGGACATCGCGACAACCGGGTCGCTCACACTCAGGGTCGTGGTGACCGGAGACCGGGGAACGGCAACGCTGGAGGCGGACGGGCAAGGCACAGTGCTGCGGCGCAGCGGCAGTTGACCGGATCGACAGGAGGAGGGCGCATGGGCTGGGACGACTTTCTGGTCCTGTGGTGTGCGGTGTGGGGCATGGTGGCCCTGGTCGGGTACGGCAGGTCGCTGGCCGGGGTGACCAAGGCGCAGCGGACGGTCCGGCTCACGGGGCGGATCGAGCGGGTGCGGGAACCCCGGCACGGCGGGTCCCGGACGGGCGGGATCCCGGTGGTGGTCTCCTATTCCGACCCGGCCTCCGGGCAGGAGGTCATCGTGACGAACGACGGCGAGCGCGGCGAGACGATCACCGTGGCGTGGGTGGGCCGGACGATCGGGGTCAGCCACCCGCGGGGCAGACCGCATGCCTACCGGTTCTCCCATGTCCCCGAGGAGCCCAGTTCCGGGTTGGGCCTGCCGAATTCCGCGGTCTTCCTGGTCTACGCCGGGCTGGTGGTCCTCGCCGCGGTCGACGGAGGGTGGCCGTGGGCGCTGATCGGCTTCGGCGGGCCGTGGGCGGTCCTCGGGGCCGTTCACCTGCCCGGGGCGGTACGTGACAAGAACGATCGCCTCGGCAGGCTGGCCGCGATGGACACCGTGCGGGGACGGGTCGTCGCGGTCCTGAAGGACGTCGGCGTCGACCAGGACGACGGCCACACCTGGACCACCATCACCCCGGTGGTGTCGTTCACCACCCGCGAGGGCACGGCTGTCACGGCCCACTGCACATCGCATCTCCCGGACCCCGCCGGCGCGTACGGCCGTGACGTCACGGTCCACCACACACCGGCCGATCCGGCCGAGTTCACGCTGGACCGTGCGGCCGAGAACCGCTCGGAGAAGCAGGAGGTGGCGCTCCACGTCATGATGATCGTCGTGCTCGCGGCGACGGTTGTGGTGGGAGTGGCATTGCTCTGACACCAGGCGCAGGCCCAGGCGCAGAGGGGAAGGGCTGCGCGGCCGGGCGGGCTCGCTGTTCGATCGTGTCGGGGCAGCGGTCGTTCAGTGGTTGTGTTCAGGCCGAGACGGCTCGCGGTGGCCCTTGGGCTCCACGAGCCTGGTCAGTCCCTCGGTCGGTGGTGAAGGGGGGTGTGGTGCCGGCGGCGCCGGGTGAGCCCAGGGACTGGAGGATTTCGGCGATCCTGTCGTCGAACTTCTTGATGTTGCCCGGGTTGACGCGGACGGCGACGCAGCCGGCGTCGATGGCCTGGAAGACGTAGCGGGGCTGGAAGTGAATGTCGGCGATGACCGGGATCGGGGACCGCTCCACGATGCGCGGGAGGGCGTCGGCGTCGTCCTGGGAAGGGACCGCCACGCGGATGATGTCGCAGCCGGCGGCGGTGACTTCGGCGATCTGCTGCAGGGTGGCGTCCACATCCGCGGTCAGGGTGGTCGTCATGGTCTGCACGGTGATACGAGCGCTGCCACAGACCGGGACGGGTCCGACATGGATCTGCCGTGTGGGCCGGCGCACCGGTAAGGGGTGAGCCGTCGCGGTGGTGGGCGGGTCTGTGGGGGTGGCCCGGCCGAGCAATGGCGGGATGGGGAGGTCGACGGTGGTCATGGGCTGTTCCCGTCCGGCGCAGGGGTGTGGGGGAGTAGGGGGGTTCCCGGCGCGGGCCCGCAGAACGGGCCTGGGCGATCTGACGGGTCGTCGGACCCGCGTCGGTGAGGAACTGCTCGTGGCTTGCGTCGGTGAGGAGAGCGGTGGGCAGGCCGAGGGCGTGCAGGGATGGCGTTGTCTCGCAACGCACCGGCGAGCGTGCCTCTCACCCGGGACCAGGAGGCGAACGAGGCCCTGCGGTCCGGCAGAGGGTCGATGAGCGAGCGTGTACCTGGCAGCGTCGAGGTCGTCGGTCCGAGAGCAGGCGCGGATGACGCGTTCCCCGTGGCCGAAGGTGGCGCGACGGTGTCGCAGGTAGGTTTTCCGGAGTTCACGACGTCGTTGGCGACCGAGGCCCAGGCCCAGGCCCTGTAGTCGCACAGTGCCTGGGCGACGCTGCCCCGGGCGTGGGGTGTCCCGTAGGTGGACCACGCGGCGGCGGTCAGGAGGCTCGGCTGGCCGCGGCGGTCGCCATGCTTCTCAGGATGGTGGTGGCCGCGGGCCGCAGGGGTGCGTGGTCGAGGGCGGCCAGCACGGTGTGTTTGCCTTCGCGGAAGTCGTCCAGGACGGACTTCCCGGTGCGCGCGTAGGGGGTACGCGTCAGACCGCTGACCGCGGAGGTCGAGTGCCAGGAGGTGGCGAAGTCCGGCATGGTCGTCCTGGCCAGGATGATCGCAGCCGACCTCATCCAGGCCCGGCACCTGGCGCTCGTCGAGGCGATCCGCGATCAGCAGCCGGAGCGCGCCCGCGCCCGTCCGCTCGACCATGTGACCCACCTGGCCGAGGTACGGGCCCGGGTGCCGGCCGACCGCGGGGTGAGCGATGGGGTGCCTGCCTGTCACTTCACCGGCCGAGCCTGCGCGGGTGAGGCCGGGTCACACTTTCTGGTCGACCATCTGCATCTGCATGTCATTCATGCGTTCACCGTGTACTTCAACTCCGGCGAAAGCGGTTTCGATTTCGCCGAGGTCGCCGGGTGACAGTTGTACGTTGAGCGCGCCCAGGTTCTCGTTCAGGTGCGCCGGGTTCCGGGTGCCCGGGATCGGAACAATCCACGGCTTCTGCGCGAGGAGCCAGGCCAGGGCGACCTGGGAAGGTGTCGCGTTCTCGCTCTTCGCGATGCGCCTGAGCAAATCAACAACAGGCATGTTGGCCGCCAGATTTTCCGGAGAGAAACGGTCGAATGTTGCCCGAACGTCCGTCTTCGGATCCAGCTTTGAGCGGGCATCCATCGTGCCCGTGAGGTATCCCATTCCCATGGGGCCCCACGGAACGAAGCCGATTCCCAGCTCCTCGCAGATCGCGAGCACACCGTTCTTCTCCGGATCCCTTTCCATCAGTGAATACTCTGTCTGGATCGCCGTGAGGGGTTGAACGGCATGTGCTCGTCGGATGGTCCTGGCACTCGGCTCGGAGAGACCGAAGTGGACCACCTTTCCTTCCGCGATGAGTTCCTTGACCGTACCGGCCACGTCCTCGATCGGTACATCAGGATCCACCCGGTGCTGGTAATAGAGATCGAGACGGTCCGTCCGAAGCCGCTTGAGCGATCCCTCGACCACTTTCCTGATGTGGTCAGGCCTGCTGTTGAGTCCGCTTTCCGCCTTGCTGTCGAAGCCGAACTTGGTCGCGATCCTGACCTCGTCGCGGAGGGGTGCGAGTGCCCGTCCCACCAGCTCCTCGCTCGTGTGCGGGCCGTACACCTCGGCGGTGTCGAAGAACGTGACACCCCTTTCATGGGCCTCCCGAAGGACCCTGATTCCCTGGCTCATGTCGGCAGGAGGCCCGTAGTTGGCGCTGATGCTCATCGCGCCGGCCCCCATTTCCGACACCTCCATTTCTCCGAGCCTTCGTGTCCTCATTCCGCTGCCCCTGGCGGCGGTGCTTTCACTGCTCCGACCACTGCTGACCTGGGACTGATCCGAACAGGCGGACAGGAGCGACGTTCCGCCGATCAGCCCGGCCCCGACGAGACCGGTCCTCGCCATGAAGTTGCGGCGGCTGAAGGCGCCGCTGTCTTGATCATTCGATTGCGTTTCGTGCTGACGATTCTTCATAACAGGTCTCCCCTTTGGCGGATGGAGATGGCTATCGGCGGGAGTGTTACGCGGAGGGTTCACCCGATGCGCGGTCGCCGGACGTCGACAGGGAGCGAAGCCGATGCCTGTGATCAGAGGCGGACGGTCTGCTTCGGCCGTGTCGTCGTCGTGGTGACCTGGCCGGCGGTCGGCGGCCGACGCCTCGTAGACGATGCGGGTGCGCGCAGCCGAGGTACGGACCATGCAACCGGCCGCCCGGAGTGTGAGGAAGTCACTGCTGAGAGGTGTACTGACAGCACATCCCTGCGCGGACCGGCTTCTTCTAGGCTGGAGGCGTGGACAACCGCGAAGAGGTCAAAGCCTTCCTCAACTCCCGACGTGCGAGGATCACCCCTGAAGACGCCGGCCTGACGACCCACGGCCGCACCAGGCGTGTGCCGGGCCTGCGCCGCAGCGAGGTCGCCGAGCTGGCCGGTGTCAGCGTCGAGTACTACGCGAAACTTGAGCGCGGCGACCTCAGCGGTGTCTCCGAGGGCGTGCTGCATGCCCTCGGCCGAGCGTTGCGGCTGGATGAGGCTGAGCGATCGCACCTGGCGGATCTCGCCCGTGCCGCCGGCGCCCCGCGCCGTGCCCGCCGTCAGCCTTCCGCCCAGAAGGTCCGGCCCGGCGTGGCACGCGTCCTCGACGGGATGAGCGCGTTGCCGGCCTTCGTGCACAACGGGCGTCTCGATGTCCTCGCGGCGAACCCCCTCGCGGAGGCGCTGTTCGCGCCTGTGTTCGCAGAACCGGCCCGGCCCGTCAACCACGCCCGGTTCGCCTTCCTCAACCCGCGTGCCCGCGACTTCTGGATCGACTGGGAGCGGGCTGCCGACAACACCGTGGCCCTGTTGCGCACGGAAGCCGGACGCGACCCCTACAACAGGGCACTGACCGGTCTCGTGGGGGAGCTCTCCACCCGCATCGAGGCTTTCCGGGTCCGCTGGGCCTCACACGACGTACACCTGCACCGCACCGGACTCAAGCACATCCACCACCCGGTCGTCGGCGTCCTGCACCTGTCCTACGAGGTCTTCGACCTGGCCGCCGACCCGGGGCTGGCGCTGGTCGTCTTCAGTGCCGAGGCGGGCTCACCCAACGACGACGCGCTGCGGTTGCTCACCATCTGGGCCGCTGCCCACGACCCGGCCGATGCCCTGGCGAGACCCGACCAGGCGTGAGACCGGGGACCACGCTCCGGCGCTGGGCCGCCTCGGCCGCACGAACAGCCCCGTAACGGGCGATCCGCCACCCGCGATCAGCGTGCCACGTCAGCCCTCGGTTCGTGGCCGGCGGCCCAGGAGGCCAGGAAACGCAGCCCCTCGTGGGACGGAGTGCCCGGTTCCGCGGTCAGGATGACGAGCTGCTGGTCGGGATCGGTGGGACAGGCGAGGGTCTCCCAGTCGAGGGTGAGGTCGCCTGCCACGGGATGGCGGAAGGTCTTCGTCCCCGTCGAGTGGTGGGCAACATGGTGGGCGGCCCACCACTCCCGGAACTGAGGATCCCGTTCGGACAGCTCATCGACGAGTGCGGTCATGCGCGGATCGCCCGGGTTGTCCGCTGCTTCCATCCTCAGAAATGCCACGGTGTTACGCGCGGAGCTTTCCCAGTCCGCGTACAATTCCCTGAAAGCGGGATCGGTGAAGACCAGGCGCACGGAATTGCGGTGCTTCTCCGGAATCTTGGAGAAGTCCGTCATCAAGGCGGCGGCGAGGGAATTCCAGGCGAGAATGTCCATGCGGCGGCCGAGAATGAGGGCGGGGGTTTCGGTGAGATTGTCGAGGAGTCGTCGCGTCGGCGGCCGGACCTTCTGTGCCGTCTGCCGCCGTGGCCGCGTGTTCTCCTTCCCGGCCAGTTGGAGCATGTAGTCGCGCTGGTCCTCGTCCAGGCGCAGCACCCGGGCCAGGGCGATCAGGACGGGAGTGGAGGCTTCGATCCGGCCCTGCTCCAGGCGGGTGTAGTAGACGGTGCTGATCGCGGCCAGTTGCGCCACCTCCTCCCGGCGCAGACCCGGGACCCGCCGCAGGGCACCGCTCTCGGGGAGACCCATCGCACGCGTGCTCAACTCGGCGCGCCGGGCCTTGAGGAATTCACCCAGCTCACTGAGGTGTGCGTTCCTGCTCATGTCCGTCACGGTACTGCGGAAGCCGCTCCGGCACAGCTCGGCCGGGGGGTAGAGATCTATACCCGGCACATACTTCTCCAGTAAGGGAGAAGTCCGTCCACGCCTCGTCCGCGACCGGTGTTCATTTTCCCGACACACTGAGCCGAAGAGCCCCGGACGCTCAGTCGAGATACAGAGCCGCGCTCGGCATCCAAGTCCTCCTTCGGTAATTCTCTGGGGGGCAGGGTTTTATACCCGGAAAGATCTCTCCCATTGTCGCCTCCGGGAGCCGATGGCACCGTTGTATGTGTGTCCACGGGCAGATCGGAGAGACGGCTGCCGGCCCGGCGGCCTTCTCGCCGGGATTCATGACCCCGCCGGACCGGACAGGCAACGGTCCATGCCCAACGAAATGCTGGGTACGCCCGATCTGCCCGCGTAGCCGACCGGGGCGGCTGCTGTGATGCGCCGCCGCCGCTCATCCCTCCGTACATCGTTCAGAAAGAGAAGTTCCCCATGGCAACGAATCTGGCCGGCACCGTCGCTCTCGTCACCGGTGCGAGCAGCGGGATCGGCGCCGCGACTGCCCGCCGGCTCGCCGAGCGCGGCGCGTCCGTGGCGCTCGTGGCCCGCCGCAAGGCCCGTCTCGAAGAGCTGGCCGCGGAGATCGAGAAGGCCGGCGGCACCGCCCTGGTCGTCGAGGCGGACATCACCGATCGCAGCCAGGCCGAGGCCGCCGTGCAGCGGACCGTCGAGCGGTTCGGGCGGCTGGACATCCTCGTCAACAACGCCGGTCTCATGCTTCTGGGGCCCGTCGTCGGCGCGGACGTCGAGGAGTGGGAGCGGATGCTCGCGATCAACGTCCAGGGCCTGCTCTACACCACCCGCGCCGCCCTGCCCCACCTCCTCGAAGCCGCCGAGGACGGACCGCGCCGGGTCGCCGACATCGTCAACATCAGCTCCATCGCCGGACGCGTCGCCTGGAACGGCTACGGCGTCTACAACCTCACCAAGTTCGGTGTGAACGGCTTCACCGAGTCCCTGCGTCAGGAAGTCACCCAGCGGCATGTCCGCGTCGGTGTCCTGGAGCCGGGCGGAGTCGACACCGAACTCGGTTCCCACAACGACCACAAGCCCGAGGTCCGCGAAGCGATCGGCGCCTTCAACGAGCGGACCGAGGTCCTCCTCGCCGACGACATCGCCGACGGTATCGCCTACATCGTGACCCGGCCCCGGCGTGCCTCGATCGCCGAGCTCTGGATCATGCCCACCGACCAGGCCTGACGGCCACCACCACAAGGAGAACGAGATGAAGCACATATCACTGGGCGGGCTCGATGTCTCGCGCATCGGCCTGGGCGCCATGACCATGGCCGGCACCTACACGACGGGCGGCGGCCTCGACGACGACGAGTCGATCCGCACCATCCACCGGGCGCTGGACCTCGGAGTCACCCACATCGACACCGCCGAGATCTACGGCCCCTTCCACAGCGAGGAGGTCGTCGGCAAGGCCATCAAGGGCCGACGCGACGACGTCGTCGTGGCGACCAAGTTCGGTCTCGTCTCCCACTCGGGAGGCGGCCCCGGCGTCACCGACAGCGGCGCCGGTAACGTGAAGGCCGCGGTGGAAGGCTCCCTCAAGCGCCTCGGCACCGATCACATCGACCTCTACTACCAGCACCGCGTCGACCCCAACACTCCCATCGAGGAGACGGTCGGCGCCCTGGCCGAACTGGTCACCGAGGGCAAGGTCCGCCACATCGGCCTGTCCGAGGCCGGCCCCGAGACGATCCGCCGCGCACACGCCGTACACCCGGTCGCAGCGCTCCAGACGGAATACTCCCTGTGGACCCGCGACGTCGAGGCCGAGATCCTTCCCCTGCTGCGCGAGCTGGGCATCGGGTTCGTGCCCTACTCGCCCCTGGGCCACGGCCTGCTGACCGGTCAGATCCGTACCGTCGACGACTTCGCCGACGACGACTGGCGCAAGACCAACCCGCGTTTCACCGGCGAGAACTTCCGGCGCAACCTGCGCATCGTCGACGAAGTACAGGCCATCGGCGCCGAGATCGGAGCGACCCCGGCCCAGACCGCGCTGGCCTGGCTGCTCACCCGAGGCAACGACATCGCCCCCATCCCCGGCACCCGGCGGGTCTCACGCGTCGAGGAGAACACCGCCGCCGACGGCATCGAACTCAGCGCCGCCCAGCTCGACCGTCTGAACAACCTCACACCGGCCTCGGGCGCACGCCACGACGAGGCGAACATGGCCAGCATCGACCGCTGACCCCTGACCGCCCGCGCCGCACCCCTGCCGAAGGAGAAGGCAATGAAGTACACACGCCTGGGGTCTTCGGGCCTCAGGGCCGGCAAGGCCCGCTACCTCGGAGCATCCAGCATGCTCGCGTGGTAGTTCGCCAAGATGCAGCACGCCGCCGAACTGAACGGGACGATCGAAGCGGTCGAGCGCATCGCGAAGGACCGTGGCGTATCGATGGCCACGATCGCACTGGTCTGGGTCCTCAAGAACCCCGTGGTCGACGCCCCGATCGTGCGGGCCGTCGTTGGTCCCCGGCCCGTCCGTACGGGGGTGTGGTCAGGTGGCGGTGTCGGGTGCGGGCTGCTGATGATCCGTGGCCCAGGAGGCGAGGATGCGCAGCGCGTCGTGGGACGGGGTGCCGGGTTCGGCGGTCATCACGACGAGTTGCTGCTCGGCGTCGATGCCGGCGGTGAGCGTGTCCCAGTCGAGGGTGAGTTCACCGGCCACGGGGTGACGGAAGGTCTTGCTGCCCATGGTGCGGGCGGCGACATGGTGATCGCCCCACCAGCGGCGGAAGTGCGGATCCCGCATCGACAGCTCTCCGACGAGGGCGGCCAGCCGGGGGTCGTCGGGATACTTGGCCGCCTGCATTCGCAGTTGTGCCACGGTGGTGTGGGCGACCTCCTCCCAGTCCGCGTACAAGGTCCTCATCGCGGGATCGGTGAAAAGAATCCGTGTGTGGTTTCTTTTCTTCTCCGGGATTTCCGCGTAATCGGACATCAAGGCGGCGGCCAGGGAATTCCAGGCAAGGATGTCCGTACGGCGGCCCAGAACAATGGCCGGCGTGTCGATCAGGTTGTCCAGGAGGCGCTGCAGCGTCGGCTGGACCTTCTGCACCGTACGGCGACGAGGCCGGACCTGATCCTTGCCTGCGAGCTCGAAGAGGTAGTCCCGCTGATCGTCGTCCAGCCGGAGCACCTGCGCCAGAGCGGACAGGACCTGCCCCGATGCCTGGATACGGCCCTGTTCGAGGCGGGTGTAGTACTCGGTGCTGATGGCGGCCAGCAGAGCGACTTCCTCACGGCGCAGTCCCTGGACCCGCCTCAGGCCGCCCGTCTCCGGCAGGCCCACTGCGCGGGGGCTCAGTTCGGCCCGGCGGGTCTTGAGGAACTCGCCCAGCTCGTTGAGATGCGCGTTGCGAGTCATATTGCCAGTGTGACACCGAATCGACCGGAAATGAGGGGGAGGAATTTATACCCGGAACCTTTCCTCCGAGTAACGAATTCTCCCCTTTACGCAGGTGGGTGAAGGCGCGAAAGTCGATGAGGCGGGCGGAAGGGACTCGCCAGGACATCGGCCGCCCCGATCGCCCCGCCCCCGAATCCCCCGCCGACGGCCCGTACCCGGCCTCGTCGGCCGTGTCACGTGGCGTCACCGCACCACACCGGGTGTCGGACACGGCATCTGAAAGGAACCTCATGAGCAAGGTCATTCTCGTCACCGGCGCCGGACGCGGTCTGGGCACCGACATCGTCCGCGAGGCACTGGCGGCCGGCCACCAGGTCGTCGCCACCGGGCGCCGCCCCGATGAGGTCGAGAAGACCCTCGGCGGACCCCAGGACAGCCTGCTGGTCACCAAGTTGGACGTCACCAGCCTGGAAGACGCCGAGGCCGCCGCGCGGGCCGCCGTCGACCGCTTCGGTCGCATCGACGTTCTCGTCAACAACGCCGGCAACTTCTTCGCCGGTTACTTCGAGGAGATCACGCCCGCGCAGATGCGCCGGCAGATCGAGACCAACCTCTACGGCCCGATGAACGTCACCCGCGCCGTCCTGCCGATCCTGCGCAAGCAGCGCGCCGGCCACATCATCACGCTTTCCTCCTCCGCCGGTCTGATCGGCCAGGAATTCTGCGTCGCCTACGCCGCCTCCAAGTTCGGTGTCGAGGGCTGGATGGAGTCGCTGCGCTACGACGTCGAGCCCTACAACATCCACACCACGGTCGTGGAGCCCGGCTTCTTCCGCACCGAGCTCCTCGTGGACGGCTCCACCATCTGGCCCGAGCCGACCATCGACGACTACGCCGAGCGCACCACGGCCACCGTCGCGGCCTGGAAGAGCATGAACGGCCGGCAGACCGGCGACCCCGCCAAGCTCGCCCGCGCCCTGCTCACCATCGCCGGCCAGGGCAAGCCCCCGCAGCGCTTCGTCGCGGGCGCCGACGCCATCGAAGGCGTGACGGCCAAGGCCCGGGAACTCCTCGCGCAGGCCGAGGCCTCCCGCGAACTCGGTGGCGACCTGGGCTACGACGACCCCCACGCCTGACCGCACCCCGCGCCGCACCCCTTCAAGGCAACCCTATTGGCTCCCTGTCCGAAAACTTCGCGGCCCCTCATGGGGGAGCAGGCCCGGGCGGTGGAACCGGCCCAGGTCACCGTCGTGTACGTCCACGACGACCCGGAGACGGCACTGCGACGCGCCGTCGAACGCGAAGGGGACTCCTGGGAGGACTGGTACGTACGCAAACTAGCCGGGTCCCCGGGCACTCGGGCGGTCAGCGACCTCGCGTCGCGGTACAGGCGGGCGCCTCATGAGGTGCGGGGCGACGGTGAGTTGCGCAGCGCCCCGGCCAACAGCAGGGGCAGTACGACGCATTGTGCGGCCACCGCGAGCCAGAAGAGCCCGGGGTGCCCGGCGCGTTCGGCCAGTTGGTATCCCGCTCCTCCCGCGATGCCGCTGGTGAAGGCGCCGAGCCCGGCCGCGAGGCGCTGGCGGCCGAAGACCACGGCGGGTGCGCGGGGGGAGCGGGCGAGGGCTTCGAGGTCGTTCTTGAGGAAGAGGATGATCTCGCCGAAACAGATGAGGACGGCCCCGGTCAGGACGGCGGCGTGGTTGCCGACGCCGAGGGTGGCCATGCCGAGGGCCATCGCGGCGAAGCCGAGCCGCAGTGCGCGGGCGTAGCGCAGACCGGCGATCCAGCGCGACAAAAGGGGTTGTGCCACCACGAGGAGGAGGGCGTAGAGGGCCAGGACAAGGCCGTAGTACGTCGTCGAGGTGCGAGGCACGGCGTAGAGCGCGAGGTAGTGCTGGAAGAACATGAACAGGTGGACGCTCAGCACGGTCGCGGCGAAGGGCACCCTGTCCGGTCCGGTGAGAGCGCGTCCCCTTCGCCGGAGCGGGGGCGTGGGCGACGGCGTGGGCGTGGGCGTGGCACCGTCTTCGCTCTCCGGCCGGCCCGGCGCCGCTCCGGGTGCCTCGGTCGGCAGCAGCGCGTGCCCTGCCGTGACGGCCGCGAACAGGACGGTGACGGTGACGAAGAGGCCGGCCGAGGCGCTCAGCACGAAGGGGGAAGCGGCGAGGGGGCCGAGTGCGATGCCGGCGTTGAGCGCGGAGCCGCTCGCGGACAGCAGCAGCGGACGCCGCGCCTCGTCGGCGTGGTGCACCAGGTACGCCTTGTTCGCGGGAAGGTAGAGCGCCGCGCCGCAGGATACGAGGAAGAGCGCGGCGACGGCGACGTACGCGTGACGGAGCCCGGGCAGGAAGGCCGCGAAGCCCACCGTACGTACCGCCAGGGCCAGCAGCATGGTGCGCCGCAGCCCGACACGTTCGGCGAGGGCGCCCCCCACCACCCCGCCCGAGAACTGCACCAGGGAGGCGACGGCGAGCACCACGCCGACCGTGCCGAGCTCCAGACCCAGCCGCTGGTGGAGAAGGACCGACATGAAGGGCAGTACGGCGAAGCTGCCCAGGGTGATGAGGAAGGAGCCGGCCAGCAGGAGGCGTTGCGGGCCGGTGAAACGTGTGGGTCCGGGGCGCGGCGTCATCCCTGTTCGTCGTCGGCGGTCACCTGTGGCCGTACGCTTCCGGCCGCGCTGAGGGCCCGGTGCAGGGCCAGTTCCGCGGTCGCGGCCTCGGCCCGCACGATCCCGGTGCAGCCGCGCTGGTCCGTGAGGTGCTCCACGCGGTCCCCGGGTGCGGCGGTGGGATACCACTCCGGGGCGCCGGGGAAGGCCGCGAGGGTGCCGAGGCCGGTCCATCCGGTGAGGGTGCCCCGCCGGTCCGGGTGGATGAGGACGAATCCCGTGGCGGGTCCCGTGGGGGAGGGGGCGTCGAGCAGGGCGGGGCGCCGGCCGAGCGCGGTGTCGATCACGGCCTCGTACACGTTGGTACCGAAGGCGCGGCAGAGGGCTTCGCCGACGAGTGCCCCGCCGATGCGCCGGTTGATCTCCACCAGTTCCGGTCCCTCGGCGGTCAGGATGAACTCCACATGGGCGAAGCCGCTGTCGTGCCCCGCGGTCTTGAGCACGCGTGTCACCCAGGCCTGGAGCAGGGCGAGTTCCGGTGCGGGAAAGGCGACGGGGAAGGCCGCGGCCTCCTCACGGACCAGGGGTTCGGGCGACAGTTGCCGGCTGAGAACCCCCAGGAGTCGGGTGCTCCCCGCCCAACTGAGGGTTTCCGCGCTGTACACCGGTCCGGAGAGGAAGGGCTCGGCGAACAACTCGCCCTTGAGAGACCCTTCGAGAGCCTGTCGCGCGGCTTCGGCGAGCGCGGCGCCGAGCTGGTGCTCGTCCCGTACGAGCCACACACCGCGGGAGGAGGTGCCCGCCGAGTCCTTGATCACCAGGGGCAGACCCATGTCGCGGAGCGCCTCGGCGGCCGAGGAGTCCAGTGGGGGAGCGAGGGAGAGGGCGCGGCCCCTGCTGAGGCCGTGCGCGTGGAGGAGGTTGCGTACGCGGTACTTGTCGCGCAGCACACGTACGGCCGCCGGATCGGGACCGGGCAGGCCCAGCCGTGCGGCGAGGTCGGCGCCCGGGACGCTCCAGGTGTCGGTGGAGTTGATCAGTCCGCGCAGATCGGGCAGTGCGGCCAGGGCGGTGGCGCAGGCGCTCTCGTCGCGGGTGTCGACATCGACGATGTCGAGTGCGCCGGACGGGATCCCGGCCAGTTCATGGCGGTAGACCGTACGGTCCCGGGTGAGCAGGCAGAGCCGGTGCCCGGCACCGCGGGCCGCTTCCGCCAGCCGTCCCAGGCCGAAGGTGAGTTCTTCCAGGGCGGCGATGGTCACGGTGTACGGTCCTCCGGTGCGGGTGCGGGTGCGGGTGCGGGTGCGGGCTCGGGCTCCGGCGCGGGTTCGGCTGCCGGACGCACCGCGTGCGGCCGTCTCTTCCACTCCATGACCGACCACGGCATGGCGAGATCGTCCAGCGCGGTGATCCGGCGGGGCTCCAGCGTGCGAGGGTCCGCGGCCTCGTGGTGGCGGGCGAAGACCTGTTCGGCGTAGCGGTGCCCGGTGTCCGCGCCGACGACCAGGTGGGTCCGTTCCGGATGGTGTGCGGCCTCCCAGACCGCGGCGAGGTACGCCGCGCCGGTCGACAGTCCGGCGAACACCGCGTGCTCGCGCAGCAGGGCGACGGCGCCTGCCATGGCGTGCCGGAAGTCGAGCCAGTGCACGGTGTCGTACAGGTCGTGACGGACGTTGTCGAAGGGGATGGAGCTGCCGATGCCCGCGATGATGGCCTCCGGGTCGCTGAACTCCTCGCTGCCGAAGGTGACGCTCCCGAAGGGCTGGACCCCGGCCAGGGTGACCGGCCGGCCGCGTCCGCGCAGCGGTTGGACCAGGCCGCCGGTGGACGCCCCGGTGCCCACGGCGCCGACCACGGTCAGCGGCACGCCGGGCAGCGCCCCGTCGACCAGGTCGGCGAACTCCCGGTATCCGGTGTAGTGGACGGCGTCGTGGTACTGACGCATCCAGTGCATGCCGGGCCGTTCCGCGATCAGTTGCCGTACCCGCCGCACCCGCCGCTCCTGGTCCAGCCTCAGGTTCCGCGAGGGTGGCATCCGGTCGACGGTGGCGCCGAGGATCTCCAACTGGGCGCGCATCGTGGCGTCCACGGTGGTGGAGGCGACGATGTGGCAGCGCAGGCCGTAGCGGTGGCAGGCCATGGCCAGGGCGAGGGCGTAGATACCACTGGAACTGTCCACCAGGGTCTGGCCGGGGCTGACGGTCCCGCGTTCCAGCAGCGTACGCACCGCGCCGAGCGCCGCGTACACCTTCATCGTCTCGAAGCGGGCGAGCACGATGTTGTCGGTCAGCCGCACCAGATCGGGGGCCTTCATGGCGTCGGTGATGTGCTCATGGACGACGTGCTGAGGGACGACGGGCCCATGGACGGATGTGGCGGGCCCGGTGCGTACCGGTGTGGCCCGGGTGGTCACCGCTCCTCCTCGCCGCGGCCGGAGGACTCGCGGATGCCGGACACGATGAGGCGCCGCGCGTGCTGGTCGTACGGGGCGCCGTCGAAATCGCCGTAGCACTCCACCTCCGTGAAGCCCACCTGCTCGAAAAGCGCGCGCAGTTCGGCTCCGCTGTAGAGGAAGGATGTGATCGACGCTTCCCTCGCCGTTCCGTCACGGACGAGGGTCCAGTCCGTACGCAACCGGGACCAGCCGTCCAGGACGGTGTCGCGCTGCACCACGTACGCGCTGCCCAGATCGACCAGTTGGGGCCGGCCGATCCAGCCGGCGAGCACCTCCTTGCCCAGCACGTCGATCAGCAGCCGTCCGCCCGGGACCAGCGAGTCATGGGCGTTGCGCAGCACTTGGAGGTTGTCGCGCGGGTCGTCGAAGTAGCCGAACGAGGTGAAGACGTTGAGCACCACGTCGTACGACTCCGCCTCGACGTGCTTCAGCATGTCGGCCCGCACCAGCCGGACATCGACGCCCGCCCCGGCGCACGCGGCGCCGGCCCGCTCCAGCATGACCTCGCTGAGGTCGACACCGGTCATGGCGTAGCCACGCCGGGCCAGCGGCACCAGATACAGGCCGGGCCCGCAGCACAGGTCCAGGACTCGTGCCCCGGGGGCGAATTCCAGCAGGGGTGATCGGGCGACGAGCTCCGCTGTCTCCTCGCGCCTGCGTTCGGAGAACATCGTCTCGGAGAAGTCCGACCAGAACGCGTCGTCCTCGTACCAGTGCATCCCGCCACAGCCTCGATTCGGGTAGGTGAAGAGCCGGACATCGGGAATCGGTGGAGCCGGAGAGGAGGCGAGAGGCGCTATCGCGCGGAGTCCGCGATCAGGCGCAGCGCCAGCCGCTGGAGTTCGGGACTCGCCTTCTCCGGACTGCCGGTGTCGAAGGGCGGATCGGGGTCGTACTCCACCGCGAGCTGCATCGCCTGAGCGACCTCCACGTCCGTCAGCCGGGAGGTGAGAAGCAGCGCCATGTCGATACCGGCGGAGACCCCGGCCGCCGTGATGATCTTCCCGGTCTCGACGAAGCGGCCCGGGGTGTAGACGGCGCCGACCTCCGCGAGGTAGGAGCGGGAGGCCCAGTAGGTGGTGGCGGGCAGGCCGCGCAGCAGACCGGCCGCCCCGAGGATGAGCGACCCCGTGCACACGGAGGTGGTCCACACCGAGCCCCGGTGGATGCGGCGTATCCAGTCCAGAACCACGGAGTTGCCCATGACCGCCATGACACCGCGGTCGCCGCCGCCCGGTACCAGCAGCACATCGGCCGTCCGCACACTGCTGAGGGAACGCTCGGCGATCAGTCCCAGCTCGCCGGTGTCCGTACGTACCGGACCGGGCTTCTCCGCCACCATGGTCACGGTCACCCCCGGCACCCGGCACAGCACTTCGTACGGTCCGACCGCGTCGAGCGCGGTGAAACCGTCGTACAGCAGCACCGCCACCCGGACGCCGCCCTCGTCCGGCGTACGCTCCTTCGCGTCCATGGGCTGCCGCCCCTGCTCGGCCCGGGCCGGCGACGACGCCGCCGCCAGTCCTCCGCCCACCCCGCTCGCCACCGCTGCCCGCAGCAGCCTGCGGCGGTCACGCTTCACACCTGTCATCGATGACCCCTTGGTCTGTGACGCTCCGTCACCTCGTTGCCTGCGATGAAGTAGTCGCCCCAAGTGGCGGCTGAGTTCCCGGAATTACGGTTCCGTGTCGGACGAGGCGCAACGGGTCGGTGCCGAACAGGGCGCGCGGGCGGTCGAGTTGAGGGATCGCCGCTTTTCCGTGCCAGGGGCACCAGCCGTCCAGGGGTATGTGACGCACGTCACGGACAGGTGGCGGGAACTTTCCGGCCGCGGGATCCGACTCCTGGATGACGTCTACATCCCTCACGCGACAGCGCGACGAGCGGTGCCTGCCCGCACCCGCCGACGACATGGAGAAGACCGCCCCTATGAACCCGCCCCCCGCGCCCGCCGCCCCCGAGCACGGCGACATCCCCGAACGGGCCGATGTCCCCGAACGGGCCGACATCCCCGAACGGGTCGATGTCCCCGAGCCCGGCGGACAGCCCGTCACCGGCACGGACCGTCGCCCCGCACGGCCCACACTCGGCTCGGACCTCAAGGCGTCCTGGCCCGACGGGCTGGTCGCCCTGGTGGTGACCGCGGGCGTCTTCGCCCTTCTCCTGGCCCGTATCCGGGCGAAGACGTCGTCGACCGTGTCCGTCATGCCGTTCATGGCGGACGTCGAGGGCTTCTGGATGTACTTCCTCAGCCAGGCGTTCGGCTGGGCGGCCCTGCTCTGGGCCTGGGTGACCGTCATCCTGGGGCTCCTGCTCTCCGGCCCCCGCCCCGGCCGGCTCCCGCTGTCGGGCCCGCGGCTCGAACGGCTCCACCGCACCACCAGCCTCAACACGATCGCCCTCATCGCCGCCCACGCCCTGCTGTTCGCCGCGGAACTCGTCCGTCACGACACCGCGCGCTGGCACTCCCGCCTCTACAGCGCCTTCGTCGAGGCGTTCGTCCCCGGCGGCTACGCCTCGGGGACCGGCCAGATCGCGATCCCGGTCGGCCAGGCAGCCCTCTACCTGGCCGTGCCGCTCGGCCTGCTCTTCTACATCAGGCACCGCATCGGCCCCAAGACCTGGCGTGTGCTGCACCGCTTCGTCATCGTCGTCTACGTCCTGAGTGTCTGGCACACCCTGCTGTACGGGACGAACGTCTGGTACGACGGCTGGTTGCGCACCACGATCTGGCTGCTGCAACTGCCCATCGCCGCCCTGCTGCTCGTACGGCTGCTGCGCCCCGCGCGCCGCTCCGAGCGACTGTCCCGCCCGGCCCGCACCGCCTCGGGCGCGGGCCGGGCGGGATGGAGCCTGCGCTTCGGGGGACGCCTCGCGGTGGCGGGCATCGTCGTCGCGATCCTGGCCGTCGTCCTCAGTGGCCGTGACGGCGGGCGCTCCATCCCTCCCGCCGACACCTCGTCCACCCACGACCACGGCTGACGGCTCGTAGCCGTCCTCTCCCGGACAGGAAAGCGACGCGAGGACCTGCCCGCGGCACGAGAGGGATGCGAGGATGAGCCCGCCATGATTCCGGGGCGATGGTGTCGCGTGGTGCGGGCCGCGGTGTTCGCGGCCACCTGCGTGCTGCTCGCGGCCCTCGGACACATCCGCATGTCAGGAACGGCCGTCCCGTGGTGGGCGATGATCGCCGCCTCCGCCACGACCGGCGCGGCGGCGTGGGCCCTGGCCGGGCGGGAACGCGCTTTCCCCGCGGTGCTGTCCGCCACGGTGGCCGTCCAGGTCGCCCTGCACTCGGGGTTCTCCCTGGTCCAGGCCGTGGAGCGGCCTCAACTGGAAAGCGGCGCGTCGTTCGCGGAACAGTGGATGCGGTACCTGCTGTGCGGAGCGACCACGCCCGCCATGAGCGGCCACACCCACCCAGGCATGCACGGCATGGCGGACGACATGGCCACCTCCGCCGGGCACGGAGTGGCGGGCATGTCGCCGACCGGGATGCTCGCCGCCCACCTGCTGGCGGCGCTGCTGTGCGGTCTGTGGCTCGCATGCGGCGAGCAGGCCGCCTTCCGCGTCCTGCGGGCATGCGCCGGCTGGATCGTCGCGCCGCTCACGGTGGTGCTCCGCGTGCCCGCGCCCTTCCACCGGCCGCACCACCGTGCCGTCCGCACCCGGGCCACCACCGGCGCGCTCCAGCAGTTGCTCCTCGTGCACGCCATCACCTCCCGAGGTCCACCCGCCGGGACCGCTGTCCTCTGACAGCCAGTTCCCCGCGGCCCCGCCGGTCCTCGCACCGCGCGGCCCGGTCATCGGCCCTGCCCCGCCGGGGCCGTACCACCTCACCGGACCCGCCCGAACGCGGCTCCGGCTCCCGGACCTCGGAGAAGGACACCAGGCGATGAACCCTGCCCCGTATCCGCACCACCCCCTCGGCGCTGAGCCACCGCATCCTTCGCACACGAACGACGACACCATCACCGGCTGGGCGCTCGCCGCGCGGAGCGGCGACCCCGTCGCCGTGGAACGGTTCGTCAACGCGCTGCACCGTGATGTCTGGCGCTACGTCGCCTACTTGAGCGCGGACCCGCAAGCGGCTGACGACCTGACACAGGACACCTTCCTGCGGGCGCTCGGCAGTCTGCCCCGATTCGAAGGGCGTTCCTCCGCCCGCACCTGGCTGCTGACGATAGCCAGACGAACCTTTGTCGACAGCCTCCGTCACGCCGCCGCCCGGCCGTCCCTGTCGGACGCCACCGACTGGCGGTCGGCGGCCGAGCGGGCCCAACCCCGGGGAGTCCCCGGCTTCGAGGACGGCGTCGCGCTCGCGGAACTGCTGGCGACCGTATCGGAGGACCGGCGGGACGCGTTCGTCCTCACCCAGGTGCTCGGTCTGCCGTACGCCGAGGCCGCGTCGGCCATCGGCTGCCCCGTGGGAACCGTCCGCTCCCGGGTGGCCCGGGCCCGTACCAGTCTGATCGCGATGCTGACCGCCGCCGAGCGTTCCGCCGAGGAGGGCGGACGGAGGCCGACCACCCGCCCCGCGCCCCTTCCGGGGCGATCGGACCTGGTGAGCACGGCGGCCTGACCGATACCCGGGGGCGCTCCCCGGGGAGGTGCGGGGGCCCTCCCCGGGAGGTGCCGGGGCGGCGGTAGCGATCGTGGGCCCGGTCGCTCAGAAAGCCCACCGCGTGTGGGTGTACGCCCCGTCGTCCCGGCCGAAGCCGTACGCGGTGGCCGGGGCCACCGCGAACACCGTCGCGTCCCCCTTCCGGAACGCGTCCCCGATTCCGTGGAAGGTGCCCTCGGGCGAGGTGATGTGCGGCCCGTACTTCGCCTCGTACGCCGTGATCACCTCCTCCAGTACGGCAGGGTCGGCGACCGGTTCCGCCCTGCCCTCGACCACGATGTCGAGCCCTTCGGTGAGCGAGTTCCTTCCGGTGGTCAGCGCGCAGTGCCCGTCATGAGCGAGGTTCCTCGCCTTCTGCTCTCCCGGGCCGGTGGAGAAGTACAGCACCCCGTCGTGCCAGGCGGCGAGCACGGGAGTGACGTGCAGCCGTCCGTCGGGGCGCACCGTGGACACCCAGAAGATCTCGGCGGACTCCATCTGCCGCTGGGCCTCGGCCCACTCGGTGGCAGTGGCGTTCACGGCATCCGGGCGGGGATTGAGCGCGGAGCTGTAGCGGGCGTCGAGGTCAGTGGTCGGTTGCTTCGCGGGTCCGTGTGTCGGCATGGTGGATCTCCTTTTCTCTCCCTCAGTACGACCGGCTGCCCGCGCCGAAGTCATCGCCGGGCGTCCACGGCACCGGTCGGGCTCACCGACCGGCGCCGTCGTCCCATTCCTTGGCGTGGTCGTAGGCACCCTTCTTGCCGAACTCCTCGAAGTTCATCGACGTCACGTCGGATCCGTGGTCACCCTCGTTCTGGAGGGTGGCGGGCTGCCGCGCGACGGCCCCCGCCGCTGTCGCGGCCTGGACCGTGCCGGCCAGGGAGATCGCGCAGGTCGCGGCGAGAGCGGTCACGGCAGCGGTCACGGCAAGGGAGTGGGCGAAGGTCTTCACGGTCGGACTCCTGGTGGGATGGGTACGGACAGACCTGCAGTCAACCGAGCGGACCCGCGGGCACGGGCCATTGCTCCCCACGAGGGCGTGTCGCCGCTCCGTCCGCGCCGTGGCGATCCTCAGGCGTCCTGCGGGTACCAGCGCAGCTCCACGGTGTTGCCGTCCGGGTCCCCGACGTAGAGGGAGATCGCTGTGCCCCGGGCGCCGAAGCGCTTGCCGGGGCCGTCCAGCACCGTGAAGTCGCCGGAATCGATGACCTGTTGCCAGTCGAGCGGCTCCACCACCAGGCAGATGTGGTCGACGTTGGAGCCCTCCGGCTGCCCGTCGGGCCCCTTGACGAGGTCGATGACGGTGGTGGGGCTCACCCGTACGGACGGGAAGGGGGCCTGGCCGGCCCGCCACTCCTCCACCCGCACCGGTTCCAGCCCCAGGGGGCCGGTGTAGAAGGCGAGCGAGCGTTCGATGTCGGCGACGTTCAGGACGAGGTGGTCGAAGGCGATCACGCGCATGGTGGTCTCCCTGCGGTCGGGGCGCGGGGCGCCGGTGGTGGTACGACGGGGACGGCGGCCCGGACCTCGTCGGTACGGGGACGCTCGCCCTGGACCCCGCCGGTACGGGGCGGCGGCAGTTCGTGAACCGCCGTGGCACGCCGTCGGCTTCAGCATCGCCGAGCAGGCATCCATCGGTCCAACACATGTTTGTCATCCGGTCCATCGTGTTTCACGATGGACCGATGGATCTTCAGCAGATGCGCTATGTCCTCGCGGTGGCGGAGACCGCGAGTTTTACCCGCGCGGCCGAGCGGTGCCATGTCGTCCAGTCCGCGCTCAGTCACCAAGTAGCCCGGCTGGAGAAGGAATTGGGTGCCCGGCTCTTCGAGCGCACCAGTCGCCGCGTGCGGCTGACCACCGCCGGAGAGGCGTTCCTGCCCGCCGCCCGCCAGGCGTTGGAGGCGGCCGAGCGGGCCCGGGCGGAGGTGGCGGCGGCCACCGGTGAGATACGGGGCAGGCTGGCCGTCGGATCGATCCCCACCGTGTCGGCCGTCGATCTCCCGGTGGTGCTGCGGGACTACCGCCTGCGCTACCCCCAGGTGCGGATCAGCCTGCGGGCCGGCTCCAGCGAGGCCCTCGCGGAGCAGGTGCGCGACGGCAGGCTGGACGCGGCATTCCTCGGCGTACAGCCCGGGTTCCGGCCGAGGGGCGTCCATGACAGGGAACTCGCCCACGGGCAGCACGTCGCCGTGGTCGCCCCGGGCCACCCGCTGGCCACGGAGCACGAGGTGGACCTCCGCCTCCTCGCCGAGGAGCCGTTCGTGGACTTCGCCGAGGGCAGCGCCGCCCGCGCCCAGTCGGACGAGGCGTTCGCGGCGGCCAACCTGCGGCGCGAGGTCGCCTTCGAGGTGTCCGGCGTCGAGCTCATGGCCCGGATGGTCCGCAACGGGCTGGGCATCGCCCTGCTGCCCGCGGCGTTCGCCGCCGAGCTGCACGGCCTGCGGAGTGTGCCGGTCAGCAATGGGCCGGTACGGGTGGAGCGCCTCGTCTGGAGCCGGTTCACCCCGTCACCCGCGGCTTCGGCCTTCCTCGACCTGCTGGGCGTCGAGAGCCGTCCTCCTGCCGCTCACTCACCCATCGAGCGGGCCATCGCGGTCAGCGCATCACGTCGCGGCATCGCGAGCAACGTGTCGAAGACCTGCCGGTAATGCGCGCTGGGGATGTGCGTGGGACCCTCGCGCAGGTGCTTCAGTGCCGAACGGGCGACATCGTCCGGTGACATCAGGTCCTGAAGGGTGGTGGGATCGACGCCCTGAAGCCGCGGCGCTTCGGTATCGGTCGCCCCCGGGCACAGCGTCAGCACGTCCACACCGGCCGGAGCGAGTTCCGCCCACAGGGCCTCACCGAGGGCATTCACATAGGCCTTGGTGGCCGAGTAGCCGGCCGAGTACGGGCATCCCACGAGACCTTCGACCGAGCTGGTGAAGAGGACACCGCCGCGCCCGCGTCGCCTCAGCCTCGGGGCGAGGCCGTGCGCAAGCTGCGTCGGGGCCTGGCAGTGAGTCGTTGACCGGACTGCGGAAGGACACGCCGGGCGGGTGCGTATCCCCCGCTTGGTCTGGTCGGTAGACGTTGCGCATCCGACGACGAAGGAGCGCAACGGAGTTGAACGAGCAATCCCGTGACGTCCGTGCCATCCAGCTCCCACGGTGGGGGCGGGTGGCTACGGACTCAGGTGTCGTGCCCTGGCTGGTCTTCGATGAGGAGGGGAAGGTCGTGCAGCCGGTCCGCGGGTTCCTGATCGACTTCATCGCCCGAGACAACCGGACCGGCAGTGTCCGTAGCTACCGCCCGCGACAACGCCGTCGGTACCGCCCTGCACGCACCCGATCGGGACGGACACGCGGTCGGCCCGACCCGATATGCGGCACACGTACCTTCCTCGGCACGGGGTCGAATGACGCACCAGGGCACGCTCCTGCCCGTCGGTTGTAGTACCCGACGGGCAGGAGCGTGAGTACACGCAGGGGGCTGAACTGTCCGCCCCTCAGCGGCTGGCGGCGGGCGGCGGGAGTCTCCTGTCGAACCTGGAAGGGTGCGAGTGGGGCACCCCGGCAACGGTCATAGTCTGGCGAATCGCGTCCCAGGCCGATGAGGGTGAGTTCGATGGGGTCTATCTCGCAGTAGCTGCCGCGCTGGGCATGGGCGCTAGCTTGTTGGCTTCGGCGACGGCGGCGTTCCAGCTGAACTCGTTGTTGTCGCTGAAGTAGTAGTAGGTGGCGCCGTTCGGCATCATCGCGACGGTGATGCCGCCGTATCCCGACATGAAGGGTACGTAGAAGGGGCCGGTGTAGGCGGGGTTGTCGGCGGAGGTGAACTTCCGCCCCCAGAAGCCGTTTTGGTACTTCATGGGCTTGGTGCCGGTGGTGGTCATGCCCCGGTCCTGCGGTGTGCGTTGCATGGTGGCCGCGAGCAGTGCCGGATTGAGGATCTGCTTGCCGTTGACGGCGCCGTGGTCGTTGTTGAGGAACTTCGCGAACTTGGCGACGGAGTCCTGCGTCCAGAACATGCCGTAGCCGCCGAAGGACACCCCGTCGGGGCTGTTGTCGGTGCGGGAGGAGACGAGGGAGTCGGGCCCGACACCGATGGGCTTGAGCACGTCGTGGCGAAGCATGGCGAAGATGTCGGCGTGCGAACCGGTTTTGTGCTGCAGGTAGTTGTTCATCGCGCGGGTGGCGAGGAAGGTGTCCGAGGTGTGGTAGATCCACTTGCTGCCGGGCCTGGCCTTACGCGGGAAGGACAGGGCGAGTCGCATCTTGTCGGCGTAGGGCTCGGCTGCGAAGAAGTCCGCCATGGTGCGGCCCGACTCGTCGGTCTCGTAGCCGGGCGAGGCGTAGTTCCCGGTGGCCATGTCGAGGGTGTGGTCGAGGGTGACGCCGCTCCAGGCCGTCTTTCCTGCGGCCTCGGGGATGCGGTCGGAGAGCTTCTCCTGGACCACGGCCGGGCCGTAGCGCTGCGCCAGACGAAGCATGGCCGTTCCCGCGAACGCCGACTTCGCGGTCGAGTACGACGGCAGCAGCATCTGGCCGCAGAACGGGTATTCCCCTTGCCGGGTACGACAGTTGCCCACGTAGTGCACTCCGCCGAAGTAGAAGCCGAAGGTGCTCAGCGCGGACGGCGTGACGCCGGAGCCGAACTTCGTCACGTCCACCCCACTGTGCGGGTAGTCGCCGGCCAGCGCCGAGATGGGCTTGGTCGGGAGGCGGTCCTTGACCTTGGCGGCGTACGCGTCGCGCAGGTTCTCGGCGCCGCCGACGGGGCCGTGCCGGTAGTCGGCCGCCACTTGGCCCCACATGTCGAACTGGAAGTACTCGCAGGTCTCCGTGGTGATCTGGTAGCGGACATCGGAGATCGATGTGCCGTCGAAGAGGAACGTCAGGGCGCCGTTGTGCACGCAGTTGGCGTTGCGCTCGATCAGCGCGAACGGCAGGGAGGCGCGGGTGCGTTGGCCGTCGCCGTCCTCGTTCCACGCGCGGCCGGGTCCCACCGCCAGGTTCCACGCCGGGTTCCCCGTGTACTGCAGCCCGCGCTGCGCCGGGACGAGGTGGCTGCCATTCTGTACGAGCGCGATGTCGACCGGCGGCAGATGCCGGGTCGCCGCTGTGTCTGCGTATCTGTCCGGGTCCTTCAGTGCGCGGAAACCACCGGCGGTGGAGAGGCCGTCGAGGGTGAGGGTGCCTTCGAAGCTGTGGGTGGGGGGCGCCGCTTGCGCCGGCAGGGCGAAGGCGCTGTCGGGCACGGTGTCCTCGGCGCTGCCCCCGGTGAGTTGGCCGGCGGTGAGCTGGGTCCGGTTCACCGCACCGCTTCCGGTGAGTGGATCACCCGGTACGGGTGCGGTTGCGGCGTTTGCGGCGGGCGCCGCCATCGTCGGCAGCGGGGCGGCGAACAGCCCCGCGAGCACGGCGGCGACGGCAGCGGCACGGCGTAGCCGTCGGACAGGGAACGATCTCGACATGACCCGAGGTCCTCTCGGTCGGTGACTGATGCGGGATCCCGCCGTGTGGCGGGATATCGCCGCATGGTGGGGCGCGCCGGAGCCACCGTCCAATGCCTGCCTGGTCTGGTCGGGCTGCCTGCCAGGCATACCTCCATGTAGTCGTCGCTGCAGTTCAGAGGCGGTCGGCGACCTGTGGCCCGTACCGCTCGACACAAAAGCGCGACAGCCCGGCCGCGAATGCCTCGATGCTGTGCAGCGCATAGTGGCCGGCGTCCCACGCCGCGTGCAGGTGGATCTGCAGCGGTTCGCCCGTGTTGTCGAGGATCAGCAGCGGATGCAGGTCGAAGCGGGGATCGTCGGAGACCACCGCGACACCATGGCCCGAAGCCGCCATGGCCTGTGCGACATGCGGGGTGTCGCATTCGAGCACGATGTCGTACGAGGCGTCCGCCTCCTGCACGGCGTGGTCCAGGATGCGGCGGGTGCCGTGCGCCGGGGTCAGGACGATGAGGGGCTCCGCGGCAAGTTCCCCGACGGTGACGCGGTCCCGGTCCGCCCAGGCATGGTCGGCACGGACGTAGGCCCACAGCGGCAGGCGGGCCACCGGGAGCCCGGCGAAACGGCGTCTCGGAGGTGCCGAGGAGATGGCGACATCGGCGCCCCGCGCAAGGGCCTGGTACGCACGTGCCGGACTCTCCGCCTGCACGGTGACGAGCGGATCCTCCGGCCCCCAGGTGGCCAGGAACGGCGCGATCACGTCGGTGATGGTGGTCGGCGGCGCCGCCACGGTGATCCGCATGGCACGACCGGCGGCCAGCGCACCGACCGCGGACTCGGCGGCCTCCGCGCGGGCGACCAGGTCGCGGGCCAGGGGAAGGAAGCGCAGGCCGGCCGCCGTCAGGACCAGCTGCTTGCCGCCGCGGTCGAAGAGCGTCATCCCCACGTCCCCCTCCAGGCCACGCAGTTGGCGCGACAGCGAGGGCTGGGCGACGCGGACCACCTCGGCGGCCTTGGTGACCGAACCGGTGTCCACGATGGCCAGGAAGTAACGCAGCACTCGGAGTTCCATGGCGGGGCCCCTCGGGAGACGGAGGAGGCATGACACCTTCATGCCTCCAAGGCATGGTAATCACCCCTTCCAGGTATTTGAGGCTATGGCTGACTGGCCGCATTGTTGTCCCACCGGAACTTCTGGTGATCGGTGCCCGAATCTCCGTCGACTTCTCCTCGAACAGTTCCTTCGATTGGCTGGTGTTCCCGCATGGCCCGCCCCCTTCCCCTGATCCTCGCCCAGGCGCCCGGCCGCCCGGCCGACGACCTCGCGGGCTTTGCCGCCGACGTGGAGCGGCGCGTGAAACTGCGCGCACCCGGCGCCCTCGTCGTCTACCCCGAACTGCACCTCGGCGAGAGCGCCCCCGGCGTCCCGGCCGCCCCACAGGAGGGGGCCGGGACGCTCGACGGCAAACGCGATGCGGCCTTCGCCGAACTCGCGGGGGACCTGGGCATCTGGCTGGTGCCCGGCAGCGTCTACGAGCGAGGCACCGGCGACCGCGTCCACAACACGGCACCGGTCTATTCACCACAGGGGGAGCGCCTTGCCGCGTACCGCAAGGTCTTTCCGTGGCGCCCGTACGAGACGACCACACCCGGTAACCGGTTCGAGGTCGTCGACCTCGCAGGGGTCGGCCGCATCGGACTGTCCATCTGCTACGACACCTGGTTCCCGGAGATCTCCCGCCATCTGGCCTGGATGGGTGCCGAGCTGATCGTCAACGTGGTCCGCACGACGACGAGCGACCGCACGCAGGAAGTCGTCCTCAACCGCGCCAACGCCATCACCAATCAGGTCTTCGTCGCCAGCGTCAACTCTGCCGCCCCCTCCGGGATCGGCCGCAGCCTCGTCATCGATCCGCAGGGCACGGTGCGCGCCGAAACCGTCGACGCGGGCGACTCCACCCTCACCGACGTGATCGACCTCGACGAGGTCAGCAACGTCCGCCGCTACGGCACGGCCGGTCTCAACCGGATCTGGGAACAGTTCCGCCCCGGCGACCCGGCCCTCGAGCTCCCGCTGTACGGGGGCCGCATCGACCCCGCCACCTGGAATCCCGCCCACTCCACCGAGGAGCCACGATGTTGAACAGCGAGACCACAGAGAGCACGATGAGACTGAAGGGCGACCTGAGCCTCCTGTCCGTCGTCCTGTTCGGCCTGGCCTACATCTCCCCCGGCATCGTCGTCACGATGTTCGGCGTGGTCGCCGCCACCAGCGGCGGCGCGGCCCCGACCGCGTTCGCCATCGCCACCCTCGCGATGCTGCTCACCGGGCTGAGTTACGCGAAGATGGCGCGCGCCGTGCCCGGCGCGGGGTCGGTCTACACCTACGCCCGCAAGATGCTCGACAGCCGCATCGGTTTCCTGTCCGGCTGGGCGATGCTGCTCGACTACTTCTTCATTCCGATGGTCGGCTGGCTGATCACGGCGATCTACTTCAACGCCCAGTTCCCTGAGATACCCAAGTGGATCTGGCTGATCGTCTCGGTGGGCCTCACCACCGCCGTCAACGTCTTCGGCATGAAGCTCGCGGACCGCGTCAACAAGGTCCTGATGTTCATCGCTCTGGGGTCGCTGGTCCTCTTCGCCACCCTGTGTGTCGTCTTCCTCGGCAAGCACGGCTCCTCCGCCCCCGCCACGGACGCCCTGTGGAACTCCGGCACTTCGATCGGCGCGGTCACGGCGGCCGCAGCCATCGCCGCGTACTCCTTCCTCGGCTTCGACGCCGTCTCCACGCTGGGCGAGGAGGCCAGGGGCGGGGCGAGGACGATCGGCCGCGGCATCATCGGCTGCGTCATCGCCGCCGGAGCGATCTTCATCGTGCTGTCCTTCGTGATGCAGCTGGTCCATCCTGGCGCGAAGTTCGCCGACGTCGACGCGGCCGCCTACCACCTGAAGGTCCAGGTCGGCGGCACAACGTACGCCGAGATCATCAACTTCGTCACCATCGCCGGATCCATCGCCTCCTGTATCGCCCTGCAAGCCTCCGCCGCCCGCCTCATGTACGTCATGGGACGCGACGGCGCACTGCCCAGGGCCGTCTTCGGCAACCTGTCGAAGAAGACCGGCACGCCCGTGCCGAACCTGCTGCTGATCGCGGCCGCCGGTGTCATCGCCATGAAACTCGACCTGACCACAGCCACCTCGTTCATCAACTTCGGCGCCTTCCTCGGCTTCACCCTGGTGAACGTCTGCGTGATCGCCCACCTGGTTCGCGAGCGCAGACATGGCCGCACCCCCCACCTCTTCTCGTACCTGGTGATGCCGGCCATCGGCGTCGGCGTTTCCCTCTACCTGCTCACGAAGCTCGGTCACGTCGCACTCCAGATCGGCGGCGTCTGGCTGGCGATCGGCGTCGTCTACCTGGCCGTCCTGACCAAGGGCTTCCGCCGGCCCGCACCGGAGATGACCTTCGACGACGACACCGAGGCCACGGACGCAGTCACCGCGTAGCTTCCCTCCTGATAGTAGGAGCTCGTAACGCGATCATGGTCGGGTCTTCCTGAGGCGTCACCAGCAGATGAGGCTGCAGGTCAATGAGACGAAGGCGTCGTGGAGTTCGAGGCGTCGCTCCCATCGCTCGGCCACGGCCTGCTGACTGGGCAGATCCGTACCGTCGACGACTTCGCCGACGACGACTGGCGCAAGACCAACCCGCGCTTCACCGGCGAGAAGTTCCAGCGCTACCTGCGCATCGTCGACGAAGTACGGACCATCGGCGCCGAGATCGGCGCCACTCCGGCCCAGGCCGCGCTGGCATGGCTGCTGACCCGCGGCGACGACATCGCCCCCATCCCCGGAACCGCCGAGTCTCGCGTGTCGAGGAGAACACCGCCGTCGGCGGTGTGGAACTCAGCACCGAACAGCTCGACCGCCTCACACCGGCCGAAGGCGAACGCCACGACGAGGCGAACCTGGCTAGCATCGACCGCCGTTCGCCCCCGGATCAGGGGGCGGCGCCGGCCTGGACCGGCAGCGCGCCGCCCCCTGTACACACCCCTCCGCGAAGCGGCGCGGATGGACCAAGCAACCGGGTGCAGGGGGTTATGGCGTGATCTGCTGCGATGTTGTGGTGCTGCGGGGGAGGGGGATGCCGAGGTTGACGACGGGCCGCCGAAGGCGCCGTGCGGTTTCGTTTCTCTTGGCTCGCAGGAGGGAGAGGGTCAGGTCGATGCCTTCGGTCTCGCCCCGCCAGCCTGCCGTTTCGGCCCGGGTCCGGCGGTTGATGAGATCCTTTTCGAGGTGATCGAGTCGGCTAGTCCGGAAAATGACCATGAGCATCGCCGAGAGGGACCCGGCGTCGCCCTCGTCGAACGCCCCCTTCACGCCGAAGCCGGCGTTGCTCACCAGCAGGCCGACGTCCAGTGACTTCACCGCGTCCAGGATCTCCCCGGCCGCTGCGGGATCCGCCAGATCGACCGGCAGTGCCGAGGCGTGGACGCCGTGGGTGTCCCGCAGTTCTTCGGCGAGTGCGTGCAGCCGATCGCGGCGACGGGCGACGAGCACGACATCGAGTCCCCGGTCGGCCAGTTGGGTGGCGAACGAGCGGCCTATGCCCGAGGAGGCCCCGGTGACGACCGCCACCGGCCCGTACCGCTGCGCGAATTCATCCATGCCGCGTACTCCCTCTGTCCTGGGCGCCGTGGCCGTGGCCTCGGGGCCGACTCGACGTCGGGCACAGTGAGTCTTGGGTTCGGGATCTAAGTCAAGCGAGTGGCTTACCCGCGCGGTTGTCGGTGTCTCCGGCGCTGCCACCTGCCCCGGCTCAGCGCACCCGGTCGTAGACGAGGGCGAGTGTGCCGTGCTCGCCCGCGGCCTGGCTGACGAGCGTCCACTGCCCGGCGGGCAGACCGTCGTCGAAGAGGCGCGGCCCGCCGCCGAGGACGACCGGAAAGACCGTGAACGCCAGTCGGTCGACCGCGTCGGCCGCCAGCAACGCCTTGATGACGCTCGCGCTGGAGAGGACGAGAATGTCGCCGCCCCCGGTCGCCTTGAGGTCCGCGACCACCTCCGCGGTCGGCTTGTCGGCGATCGTCGTCCGCTCCCACGGCGCCTCGCCGAGGGAGGCGGAGAGAACCACCTTGTCGGTGTCGACGAGCCACTTCGCGAAACCCTCGTCGCGCGGGTCCGCGCCCTCCATGCCGATGACGGTGGGCCAGAAGCCGAGGAATCCCTCGGCGTTGACCCGGCCGAGCAGGGCCGTGGTCGCCGGCTCCCAGAGGCTGGTCAGGTGGTCGCGGGCGACGTCGGAGACGGCGTACGGCATCACCCAGCTCATGTCCTGGGGGTTGTCCGGCGCGGCGTAGCGGCCGTCCAGGGAGAGGGCGATGTTGGTGACGACTCTGCGGCCTGCGGTCTGCTCTGTCACTGCGTGCTCCTTGAGTCGGTGGCGTGCTCGGTGCCGGTGCTGGCACCGGTACCGGTGGTGTGGTGCGGGTGCGCGGAGAAGGCCGCCGCGAGCTTGTCGAGGCTCTGGCCGAAGCCGATCTCGATGCCTGCGACGAAGTCCGCGGAGTCGACCGTGCTGTCGGTGATCCGCCAGTGGACGTCGAGGTCCGTGCCGGTGTCGGTAGGTCTGAGGCCGAGGTCGACGTGGGCGGTGAAGGCGAGGGCGCCGTCGGGCAGGAGGGGGGAGAGCCGGTAGGCCAGGCGCTCGCCGGGGCGTATGTCGTCGACGACCCCCTCCGCGCGCCCGGCGACCGGGTCGGATCCGCCGGTGTCCTCGGCGTCGCGGTACTCGTGGACGATCCGGCCGCCCGGCCGCGCCTCGAAGACGAGCTCGGAGACGCGGAGATCGTCGGGCGTCCACCATCGGGCGAGCAGGGGGGCCTCGGTCAGATGGCGCCACACCAGCTCGGGTTGCTCCGTCAGTGAGCGGAGGAACGTGAACGAGCGGCCGTCGGCCCACCCCGACGCGTCCGCGGCGAGCCGCTCCGCCTGGAGGCTGAGCCCGTAGCGGTCGTACGTCGCGTGCGGTCCGGCGGCCTGGTCCGCGGTGTCGGCGAGCCGGCTGAGCGCGACCGCGAGATCCCGCAGGGCGGCGGGTCGCAGCGCGTAGACGCGGCGCTGGCCGGTGCGCCGGGAGGTGACGACGCCGGCGCGCTCAAGGGTTTGCAGATGCTTGGTCGTCTGCGGCTGGCGGGCCTCGGCGAGCTGGGCCAGCACCCCGACCGGGCGGGGCCGTTCGGCCAGAAGGCCGACGAGCCGCCAGCGGGCCGGGTCGGCCAGTGCGGTGAGGAGTGCGTCCATGGGAGCCAGTATTCCTGGCAACGAATATTCGTGTCAAGGAATAGTTTGGCCGAGGCTGAGCCACAACCCCTTCCTGTGCGGATCAGTGGCGCGCGCCCTCGGTGCTCTCGCGCAGGACGAGACGGTGTGCCACGACGCGGTCCTGTGGGGACAGGGGGGCCGCCGCCGTCTCGTCCGCCCCGTCCCGGGGCCGGGTCGCCTCGTCGATGCGGTGCCGCAGCAGTTGTACGGCGACCTTGGCCACCGCCCCCTTGTCGGGGGCCACGGTGCTCAGGGTCGGTACGCTGAACCGCCCGCCCTCCACGTCGTCGAAGCCCATCACGGCGACGTCCTCGGGCACCCGCACGCCGTGCTCGTGCAGCGCGTGCAGCGCGCCCAGAGCCAGTTGGTCGTTGAGGCACAGCAGTGCGTCGGGGCGGGCGCCGGTGCTCAGCACCCGGGTCACCGCGTCGGCCCCGTCAGGCATCCGGAAGGCCTCCACGGGCAGCAGCGCCGCCGCGTCGAAGGCGATGCCCGCGGCCGACAGGGCCGCGCGGTAGCCGCGGGTGCGCGCCTCGGCGGTGCCCAGGCCCGGCTCGTCCCGGCCGCCGATGACCAGGATGTCGCGGTGGCCGCGGGCGATCAGATGCTCGGTGGCCTCCCGCGCGGCCTGTTCGTTGTCGATGGCCACATGGTCCGCGCCCTCCTCCAGCAGCTCTCCCAGCAGGACCGTAGGCGGTGACCCGGCGTTCTCGCGCAGGTCGTCGGAGGTGAGCGCGAGCGGACTGAGGATGATGCCGTCGACGAAGTCGGAGCCGAACCCCGACAGCGCCGCCAGCTCGTGCCGGCGGTCCCCGCCGGACTGGTGGACCAGCACGGTCAGCGAGCACTGCTCGGCCGCGCGGATGACGTGGCGGGCGAGTTCGGCGAAGTACGGGACGTCCAGTTCCGGTACGACCAGGGCGATGACACCGCTGCGCCCGGTGCGCAGATGGCGGCCCGCCAGGTTCACCCGGTAGCCGAGCTCGTCGATGGCCTCGCGGACCACACGCCTGGTCCGGTCGGACACATGGACGTAGTCGTTGATCACGTTGGAGACGGTCTTCTCCGACACGCCCGCGTGCCGTGCGACGTCCTTGATCCTGGGTCGTGCCACCGTCATCTCCCCCTGCCACTTGCGCACCGCCGAGTCTATGCCGTGGCCGGCCGCGCCGATCACGGCGGCATCCGGCGCGGCCTGGCCTTCCGGCCGTACGGCGGGCCCCTGCGGCAAGCAGTGCCGCACCTCTTTACAGCCGTTGTACATCGATGTAAAAACATGGCATCGCGCCGGTCGCCGGAGCGGTGCCCACCCCTTTCGGCGGTGGGCCGCCACCGGTTGCCGATGCCGGTGGCCGCCGTCAACCGGCATGGTCGACCGGCCGTCGAAAGGTCCGTGATGAGTTCTTCTCCACCTGCCCCCGGGCCGCGGCCCGCGCTCACACCCCCGCCGGCGGCGGGCATGAGCCGCCGCGGCCTCCTGCGTTACGGCATGGCCGGCGCCGGCGCCGCGCTGCTCGCCTCCGGCCTGACCGGCTGCGCCTCGCCGGCCGGGTCCGCCGATGCCTCGGCCCTGAAGGTCTGGGACCTCTTCCAGGGCGGGGACGGCATCTTGATGAACGACATGATCAAGGCCGTCTCCACCGCCCCCGACGGCTTCGCCGTCGACCGCACCATCCTGGAGTGGGGACCGTCCTACTACACCAAGCTCGCCATGTCGGCCGCCGGAGGCCGGGCGTCCGACGTGGCCGTCCTCCACCTCTCCCGACTGGCCGGATACGCCCCCGGCGGACTGCTGGACCCCTTCGACCTGGACCTGCTCGCCGAATTCGGCTGCGGCGAGGCCGACTTCACCCCGGCCGTCTGGAAACGGACGCGGTACGAGGGGACCGTGTACGCGATCCCGCTGGACGTCCACCCCTTCATCGTCTTCTACGACCGTGACGCCGCGGACAAGGCCGGCCTCCTCGACCCCTCGGGCGAACTCGCCCCGATGGGTTCCCCCGAGGCCCTGCTGGACGCGGGGAAGGCGCTCGCGAAGGTCACCGGCGGCTCGGGCATCCTCTTCGGCCATGTCACCGACACCGCGCAGTGCTGGCGGCAGTTCGCCGCCCTCTACGCCCAGACCGGCGCCTCCTTCACCCTGCCCGACGGCGGCGCGCCCGAGATCGACACCGACGCCGCGGTCCGGGTCGTGTCGTTCATGCAGCGGCTCTTCGACGGCAGGACCAACCCCAACAACCTCGACTACTACGGTGCGATGGCCGCGTTCCTCGACGGCCGCGGCGGGATGGTCATGCTCGGCGAGTGGGAACTGCCGGCCCTGCGCAAGTCGGGCATCAATCTGGGGGCCGCCCCCTTCCCGCAGGTCTTCGACCGCCCCGCGGTCTACACCGACTCCCACAGCTTCGTCCTGCCGCATCAGGCCGACCCCGACCCCGCGCGGCGCCGCGAGGCCCACCGGTACGTCGCGCAGATGCTCAAGCAGAGCCTCACCTGGGCGAGCGCCGGGCACATCCCCGCGTACCAGCCCGTACTGGGCCGTCCCGAGTACGCGAAGCTGCGCCCCCAGTCGTCCTACGCGGACGCGGGCGAGGTGGCGGTGCTCGACCCGCCGAACTGGTTCGCGGGAGCGGCCTCGAACTTCCAGAACCGCATGTGCCAGCCGCTCCAGGCGGCGCTGCTCGGCAACACCTCGGCCGAGAAGGCGGTGCGGCAGATGGTCCGTGAGGCGGACGCGCTGCTTCGGCAGCCCAACCCGGTGGCCTGACCGGAGCACAAGGAGCTACAGACGTGACAACCACCGTACCCACCGGTACCGCCGTGCCCACCGGCACGCCACCGTCCACCCCTCCCCGCCGCCGGCTGCCCTTCCGTACCAAGGACGCCGCCGGCCGGAGCGACGGCCTGCTCTTCGTGCTGCCCTTCCTGGTGCTCTTCGGCCTCTTCCTGGTCTGGCCCGTCGCCCACGGCGTCTGGATGAGCTTCACCGACAGCTCGCTCGCGCTGCGCGACACCACCTTCGTCGGGTTCGCCAACTACGCCGAGGCGTTCGGTGACCCGGACGTCTGGAGCAGCCTGGGCAACACACTCGTCTTCACTCTCATCTCGTGCGTCCCCCTGGTGCTCGTCTCCCTCGCGATGGCGCTGCTGGTCCACAGCGGTCTGGCCGGCCAGTGGGCGTGGCGCCTGGCGTTCTTCGCGCCCTACCTGCTGCCCGTCACCGTGGTGACCCTCATCTGGACGTGGCTGTACCAGCCGGACATCGGCTTCGGGAACGAACTGCTCGGCGCGCTCGGCATGGAGCCCGTCGGCTGGCTGTCCGACGAGTCGGTCGCCATGTGGTCCATCGCCGCCCTCACCGTCTGGTGGACCGTCGGCTTCAACTTCCTGCTCTACCTGGCCGCACTCCAGGCCCTGCCGGAGACCCTCGACGAGGCCGCCGCGCTCGACGGCGCGGGCGCCTGGCGACGGCTGTGGTCCGTCACCCTGCCCCAACTGCGCAGGACCACCGTGCTGGTGGCCATGCTCCAGATCCTGGCCTCGCTCAAGGTCTTCGACCAGATCTACATCCTCACCAAGGGCGGCCCCAACGGCACCACCCGTCCCATCCTGGAGTACGTCTACGACGTCGGGTTCACCGGCTACCGGCTGGGCTACGCCTCGGCCATCTCCTACATCTTCTTCGCGCTGGTGATCGTCATCTCCGTCGCGCAGCTCCGCTTCTTCCGCCAGGAGGACTGACCGTGTCCGCTACCGCAACTCCTGTGCGCCCGCGGCGCCGCGCGCCCCGCGAGGCCGGCGGCTCACCTATGCTCCTCGGCCCGGGACGGCTGCCGCGCGTCCTGGCCGGAACCGCGCTGGTCCTCCTGGCGACCGTCTGGCTGCTGCCGCTCGTCTGGGCGGTCGCCACCTCGCTCCAGAGCGAGCAGGACGTGGCGAAGCCGGGCCTGTCCCCGTTCAAGGGCGCCTTCACCCTGGAGTCCTACCGGCAGATCCTGGACCGCGGGAACGTACTCACCTGGGCCTTCAACAGCTTTCTCGTGGCCGGTCTGGTCACCCTGATCACCGTGGTGGTCTCCACGCTCGCCGCCTACGGTTTCGCACGCGGTACGTTCCGGGGCCGCCGGGTCCTCCTGGCCGTCACCGTCGCCGCCATCATGGTGCCGCCGCAGTTGCTCGTCGTCCCCCTCTTCGAGCAGATGCTCCTGTTCAACCTGGTGGACACGTACGCGGCGGTCATCCTGCCCCAAGTGGTGGCGCCGATGATGGTGTTCATCCTCAAGCGGTTCTTCGAGGGGCTGCCCCGGGACCTGGAGGACGCCGCCCGGATCGACGGCGCGTCCGAGGGCAGGGTCTTCCTGTCGATCGTCCTGCCGCTGTCCCGGCCCATCGTGGCCGCCGTCGCGATCTTCGTGTTCATCGGCGCCTGGAACAACTTCATGTGGCCGTTCATCGTCACCAACGACCCCGGCCTCATGACCCTCCCGGTGGGGCTGGCCACCGTCAAGGACTCCTTCGGCATCCTGTACGCGCAGTCCATGGCTTCCGCGCTGCTCGCCTCGCTGCCGCTGATCGTCATGTTCCTGCTCTTCCAGCGCCGCATCATCAAATCGGTGGCCACCACGGGTCTCGGCGGCACCTGACCCCGGCTGCCCCGGCCGACCCCGGCCGCTCGCGCGTTTACATCGATGTACATTGTGGGTCAGGTGACAGCGCCGCCCCCTCACACCGACTGGAGCATGTGTTGCCCACTTCCTCCGTGCCGCGCCCCGAGTACCCGCGGCCCCAGTTCGTCCGTGACGACTGGCTCAACCTCAACGGCACCTGGCAGTTCGAGACCGACCGAGGAGACAGCGGCCTGGAACGAGGCCTCCTGGACCGCGCCCTGACCGGCGAGATCGTTGTCCCCTTCCCGCCCGAATCGGAGCTGTCCGGCATCGGCGACACCGATTTCCTGGAGGCCGTGTGGTACCGGCGGGTACTCACCCTGCCCCCCGAGTGGGCCGGACGCCGGGTGCTGCTGCACTTCGGTGCCGTCGACCACGACACCACCGTGTGGGCCAACGGCACCGAAGTGGCCCGCCACCGGGGCGGGTTCACTCCGTTCACCGCCGACCTCGGTGACCTCGCGGGCTCCGGCGAGGTCACCCTCACCGTCCGCGCCCGCGACCCGCGGTCGGGCCCGCAGGCCCGGGGCAAGCAGGCCGTCCAGTACGCCAACCACGACTGCAACTACACCCGGGTCACCGGGATCTGGCAGACCGTGTGGCTGGAGCCCGTCCCCGACCTCCACCTGCGGCGTCCGCGCGTCACCCCCGACCTGGCGGGATCGGCGTTCCATCTGGAACTGCCCCTCACCGGCAACCGGCCCGGCCACCGGGTGCGCGCCGTCCTCACCGACGACGACGGAGAGGTCTGCCGCGCGGAGGCCCGCGCCGATCTCGACCTCGCACCGCGCCTGCACCTGCCCGTACCCGAGGAGCGGCTCCGTGCGTGGGGCCCGGAGGATCCGCATCTGTACGACCTGCGGATCGAACTCCTCGACGCGGCGGGCGAGGTGACCGACAGCGCCGAGAGCTACGCCGGCCTGCGGGCCGTGGGCATCCGGGGCAAGGCCGTCACCCTCAACGGGCGGCCCCTCTTCCAGCGGCTGGTGCTCGACCAGGGCTGGTACCCGGACGGCCTGATGACCGCGCCGACGGACGCCGCCCTGGTCCACGACATCGAGCTCGCCATGGCGGCGGGCTTCAACGGGGCGCGGCTGCACCAGAAGGTCTTCGAGGAGCGCTTCCTCTACCACGCGGACCGCCTCGGCTACCTGGTCTGGGGGGAGTTCGGCGACTGGGGCTGCGAGACGGGTGGTTCGTCGGGCGACAACCAGCAGCCGGACGCCTCCTACACCGCCCAGTGGCTGGAGGCGCTGGAACGCGACTACTCGCACCCCTCGATCATCGGGTGGTGCCCGCTCAACGAGACGTACCAGAAGCTGCACGACCGCATCACCCAACTCGACGCCGTGACCCGGGCGATGTACCTGGCCACCAAGGCCATGGACACGACCAGGCCGGTCCTCGACACCTCCGGATACGCCCACCGGGTCATCGAGACCGACATCTACGACTCCCACAGCTACGAACAGGACCCGGCCGCCTTCCAGCGCCAGATGTCGGGCCTGGCCAAGGACGACCCGTACGTCAACACCCATGAGAGCGGCGCCGCCTACTCCCTTCCGTACCGGGGCCAGCCCTACTTCGTCAGCGAGTTCGGCGGCATCTGGTGGGACCCCGCCGCGGCCGCCGCGTCGTCCGGCGAGGACCGGACGGAATCCTGGGGATACGGCGAACGGGTGCGCGACGAGGAGGAGTTCCACGCGCGGTTCGAGGGGCTCACGGGCGTCCTGCTGGACGACCCCGCCATGTTCGGCTACTGCTACACCCAACTGACCGACGTGTTCCAGGAACGCAACGGCGTCTACCGGTTCGACCGCGGCGCCAAGCTGGACGTCGAACGGATCCGCGCCGCGCAGATGCGTCCGGCCGCCATCGAGGAGCAGGACCCCTCGTAGGGGCCGCCTCGTAGGGGCCGCCTCGCAGGGGTCGCGTCGTAGGGGGCCGCGTCGCAGGGCCGCCCCGCCTCACGCCAACGCCTCCCCGGCACGTGCCGGGGAGGCGTTGGCGTACCCGAGTTGGTCAGACCCGTCGCAGATGCCAGAGCTGGGGCTGGAGGCCGTTGCACGTCCACTGGCGCACATCGGCACCCGGTACGCGCGAGCCCTCGGCCACGTCCAGACACTGACCGCTGGACCGGGCGACGAGCCGGTAGGAGCCGCGGCCGACGTTCTCCAGCCGCCAGTCCTGCGCGGCGGCCCCGTTGCAGTACCACTGACGCACATCGGCGCCCGGCGTCTGCGAGCCGTCCCTCACGTCCAGGCAGTACCCGCTGTTGCGGCCGGTGAGGGTGAAGTGGTTGCCGCCACGGGCACGCAGGGTCCACTCCTGCGGCCCGAGGCCGTTGCACGTCCACTGCTGTACGTTGCCGCCCGGCAGCCGGGAGTCCTCGGCCACGTCCAGGCAGTGCGCGCTGTTGGCGTTCACGAGCCGGTACAGGGCGCCGTCCGCCACACCGGCCGCGTCCCCGCTGCCGATGATCCCGGCGGTGGCGTAGTAGGGCTTGCAGACGGTGCCGTCCCAGTCGGTGGCGATTTCGAGGACCTGCCTCCCGTCGGCCGAGGGGAGCAGCGGCGAGCTGTAGTTCTGGCAGTAGTTCGCGGTCGGGTTCGCCACCCGCACCGGCGACTCGATCTCGTACCAGGGCCCGGTGCCGTTCTCCGTGTTGGCGAGGATCGTACGTCCGCTGTCCGCCGCCGCGGTGCCGTCACGGTTGAGCAGTTGCTGCCCGATCAGCAGCAGCCGGCCGTTCGGTCCGCCGTCCGGCGCGGGTGCCCAGGCGACGGTCGGCGCGGCCCGGAAGTACCTGCCGTCGACCGTCTCGGGACGGAACCCGAGCGAGGCGGGGTCCCCCCAGTTCCAGCCGTCCGCCGAGGTCCGGTAGTGGACCACGCACTGGTACTGGCCGCCGGGGTTGCAGATCTCGTAACTCATGAAGTACGTGCTGTTCGGCAGCTTGCGCACCATCGGCATCCCGGGCCGGTCGGGCTGCCGGCCGCTCGCCACCGTGTCGCGCCGGTCCTGCCAGTGCACCCCGTCGTAGCTGCGGGAGGCGGACAGCTTCTGGCTGTGCCCGGCGTCGGTCTCGTCGGCGTAGTGGCAGACGAGCGCCCCGTCGGCCGCGACGGAGAACTCCGGCTCCCAGAGCCCGCCCGTCCCGCTCGCGGTGGCACAGGACGACAGGTAGGACCAGGTGCGGCCCACGTCGTTGCTGCGCCAGACGCGCAGGGACATCCGCCGGTTCGGCTCGTCCTGTCCGGCGGACGCCGCCCAGAGGAGCGTGCCGGCCGGCAACGCGCCCACTTGCCGGGGGAGTTCGAACAGGGTGCCGCAGCACTGCCCCTGGCCCGCGGACGACTCCGGATCGGCGACCTTGCCGACCTCACGGAAGACCGAGCCGTTGTCCGTGCTCTCGTGGAAGGCGGCGATGCCGTTGTCGCCCTCGAAGGTGGTGACGCTCGCGAGTACGCGTCCGTTCGCGGCGCCGTTGTGCGCGAGCCGGACGGCCCGGGGATACAGCCCGGTGCCGTTGCGCAGCGGCGTACCCGTGGCGGCGGGGGCGGCGTCCCGCACCGCGGCGCCGGAGGTCCCCGCCGTACCGGCGGCGAGAGCGGGGGAGGCGGGCACGAGCAGGGCGAGGCTCAACGCCCCGGCCACCCCCAGCAGGAGGGCACGGGCTCTTCGCCGGGGGAGGCGGCCGTCGTCACGGGAGCGGGCCGGGGGAGCGGGGGTGGGGGACAGGCCGCGCGAGAGGGGGCCGAGGGGCCTGCGGAAGAGGGGATGGCGGAGACGGAACACGGAGCTCCTTCCTGGGGGCGCACTGGATGCGAGCGCCAGAGTAGAGCCGCTTGTACATCGATGTACACAGACGTGCGTCACCCTTTTTACATCGATGTACAAAAGACGGTGACGTTCTCGGTACGCGGCGGCCCTGATCCCGTAAGCCCATGTGGCGACGGTGCCTTGGCGCCACTCGGTGGTGAGATTCCGGTGACGGCGAGCCCGTGTGCTCCTCAGGATCGGATCTTGTGTTCTCCCGCCCTTCCTTCATCAGCGACGCGGCGGTCTCCCGCGCGATCGGTACCCACTGGCTGCCCGAGGTCGCCGAAATCGACTACCTGCCCCTGGGGTTCGGCGCGCACCACTGGCGGGCGACCGGTGGCGGTACGACGCTGTTCGTGACACTGGACCAGTTGGCGCCCCGGCACACCGCGGCGTCGCTGGAGTCCGCCTACGCCGGAGCCGCCGCACTGGCCGTCGCCGGTCTGGACGTGGTGTGCGCGCCGCTGCCCGCCCGGTCCGGGCGGTTCACCGTCGATGTCGGAGCCGGTGTGCTCAGTGTGACGCCGTGGTGGGACGGGCGGTCCCCGACCGAGGCGGAGGCGGCCGAGCCGGAGCACATCCGTGAGGTCGTCGCCGCGCTGGCCGCGCTGCACGGCGTCGTACCCCCCGACGGTCTGCGGCGGTGGGCTCCACGGGTCGGCCCGGAGTTCGCCGACGAGTTGCGGGCCCGTACGGCACGCACCTGGACGTCAGGACCGCTGGCGGAGGAGGCACGGGTCGCGATCGCCGCGCGTGAGAACGCGATCGGCCGCTGGACGGGCCGGTACCTCGACCTGGCGGACATCGCGCTCTCCCGCCGCGACTCCTGGGTGCCCACCCACGGCGAGCCACACCACGGCAACCAGGTCGTGGGCGCCCGCGGGCTGCGGCTGGTCGACTGGGAGTCGCCGGCCCTCGCGCCGCGCGAGCGCGACTACGCGGACCTGCTCGGGGCCGGTGCGGGCGAGTACGTGCGCCCCGACCCGGCGATGGCCGAGCTGTTCGCGCTCGACTGGCGGCTCTCCGAGATCGCCGAGTACGCGGGCTGGTTCGCCGCCGTAGACACCGGTACCGACGACGATCGCATCGCCCTGCGCGGGCTGTACGAGGAACTGTCGGTCACCCCGGGCTGAAACGGGTGGGCGGCCCGCCCGCGATCCGGCGTGGTCACCGTCAGGCCCGTCAGGCCTCCTCGGCCGGAAGCGCGTACAGATGGGGCAGGTTGACCACGACCGCCTCCTGGGTGCTGCGGGCGATGACCACCACGGCCTCCTCGGTGAGGTCGGGGTTCTCCTCCCGGTGCGGCACGAACGGCGGGACGAAGACGTAGTCACCGGGGGAGGTGCGCAGACGTACCTCCTGGGGTTCGTCACCCGAGTCGTCCAGGAAGACGAACTCGGGGTGTCCGCCGACCACATGGATGGCGGTCTCGGACGCGCCGTGGTGGTGGTCGGAGGAGGAGGTCCCGGGGGCCACCAGGGTCTGGCCCATCCACAGCTTCTCGGAGCCGACGGTCCTCCCGCTGATCGCGGCGAACCTGCGCATGCCGCCGCTCTGCGCGGTGTCGGCGTCCAGGGCGTCCGCGCGGATGTGGTGCAGACGGGTGCGCAACGATGCCGCCGGGCGGCCCTCGGTGTCGTGGAGATGCGGGTGGAAACCTTCACCCGGGGTGGTCGTCGACGGCTCGCTCATGGCATGGACGCTAGGGCGGCTGCCAAAAGGATGTCAAGAGGTGTCCTTTGGGCTTCACCTGCGGCAATGTTCCCGCAACGAACCGGGGGAGGCGACGGAAGCCCACCGGGAGCCCATCGGAAGTCCTCGCCCCCGACCGGCCGTCCGGGCATGATGGGCGCATGCATATCTCCGCGAAGGCGGACTACGCCACGCGGGCTCTTCTGGAGCTCGCCCGTGAAGCCGGCCGTCCGCTCACCTGCGAGGCCATCGCCTCCTCGCAGGACATTCCGTTCCGGTTCCTGAAGTCCGTGGTGGGCGAGTTGCGGAAGGCCGGCCTGGTGCGCAGCCAGCGCGGCTGCGAGGGCGGGTACTGGCTCGGCAGGCCCGCCGAGGAGATCACCGTCCTGGACATCGTGCGCGCCGTCGACGGTGAAGTGATCACCCTGCGCGGCGAGTCGCTGGCCGGGCTCGACTACCCGGGCCCCGCGGCGGGCCTGCCCAGGGTGTGGCGGCAGGTCGAGGCGGACGCGGTGGCCGTGCTGGGCGGACTGGCCCTGGCCTCGCTGCTGCCCGCCGACGAGGCGGGACGGCGCCCCAGGATCGGCGCCGCGTGACGGGCGCACCGCAGCCGCCTCTGGTGGAGGTGGTGGAGTACACCGACCCCCTGTGCCCCTGGTCCTGGGGATCGGAGCCCGTTCTCCGCCGGCTGCGGGAGGCGCTGGCCGGCCAGGTCCGCTGGCGACGGGTGTACGCCATCCTCTTCGACCACGACGACGACCCGGCACCCGACCCGGCGGCCGAGACGGCCTGGTACGCGCGGTACGTCGCGGAGGTCGCCGCGCACACCCTGGCCCCGCGCGCGGTCCGGCTGAGCCGCGTGGCGGCCAGCTCCTGGCCCTCCTCGCTCGTCGCCAAGGCCGCGGAACTCCAAGGCCCCGCGGTGGCCGAGCGGGTGCTGCGGCGGCTGCGGGAGACCGTCTTCGTCCTCGGTGAACCGGCGGACACCACCGCGCTGGCGCTGTCCGCGGTACACGGGGTGCCGGATCTGGACCCGGCGCGGCTGGCGGCCGACGCCGCCCGCGCCGACGTCCTGGAACGCGTACGCGCCGACCGTGCGGAGGCGCGCCGTCCGGTCCCCGACGTACGGTCCGTGCGCGGCGGATCGCCGCATCCCGGCGCGGCCAAGGAGACCGCCGACGGCGGATACCGCTACGCGCTGCCGACGCTGCTGGTCCGGGCCCCCTCGGGATACCGCGCCGTACCCGGCCTGCGGTCCTTCGAGGAGTACGCGACGGCCGTCGACGCGGTCGGCCCGGGGCTGCTGAAGGCCGCCGGGCCGCTCTCCCCGGCCCAGGCGCTGGAGCGCCACCGGAGCCTGACCGAACCCGAGCGGCCATGGCTGGCGGAGGGCGCCTGGCCGCCGCCGCACGCGGTCCGGGTGGACACCGGGAACGGCCCGCTGTGGCTGCATCCCCGGGAAGCCGCGGTGCATCCGGCCACCCGTCGCCCGCTTCCGCAGGGCCCCGACCCCGAGGCCGGAGACCGTTCCACCGAATGAGACACCAATTGGTGTCCATTGACAGCCCCTGACGGTCGGCCCCAGGATGTGCAGCATGCTCACGACGCATCCCGGTGTGGTGTGCCGCTACGTGGACCTGCGGCGCACCTCCAGCGCACTCTGTCGCTGACCACCCGCCGCCGCTCCCGGCCCTCAGGCACCGCCTGACTCCCGCCCGCGGCACCGGCGTTCCGCCGGGCCTCGCCCGCAGCCGCGCCTCCGCCTCCCTCTCCGCGTTCCGTCGCGCACCGTCTCCGTACCACCGGTCCGTCTCACGGGACCGTCGTCCCCTGTCGCCGGAACAGCGCCCGCCTCGCGGTGCTTCGACACCTCCGGTCGACGCCTCCGGCGCCATGTCCGTGTGGCCACGCGCCGGTGGTTCGCGTGGATTCGTCCAGAGCTGTCCCCGTCTCCCGATCCCGTATGCCTGTCTCGGTCCGGGACCCGCCACAGAAAGAATGAGATGTCCACACGCGTCACGATCCGCCGCCCCGGCCGGGCCCGGCCCGTCCGGAAGGCCGGCGGCCTGCGGGTCAAGGCCCTCGGAACCGCCTTCGTCGCCCTGCTCGCCCCCGCCCTGAGCGGCTGCGGCGGCGACGCCTCCTCCGCGACCGGCAGCGCGACACTGAAGTGGGCCTCCTCGTACTTCCCGACCCACTGGGACCCGGTGGTCTCGGGCAGCGGCGCCCAGTTCCGGGAACTCGCCCTGGTCTACGCCTCGTTGACCCGCACCGACGAAAAGGGGCAGGCGGTTCCCGACCTCGCGAAGAGCTGGGAGTACAACGCCGAGGGCGACCGGATCACCTTCCATCTGCGCCCCGGCCTGAAGTTCAGCGACGGGGAGCCGGTCGACGCCGCCGCCGTGAAGACCGCGATCGAACGGGCGCAGAAGCAGAAGAACTCCGCGCTCTTCGGCGACCTGACCTCGATCAGGTCGGTGGACGCGAACGGACTGGACGCGGTCCTCCATCTCACCCAGGTCGACTACCAGATCCCGCAGTTGCTCGGTGAGCGCGTGCTCCAGATCTCCAGCCCCAAGGCGGCCGGAACGCCGGAGAAGCTGGACCAGAACCCCGTCGGCGCCGGGCCGTTCGTCGTCCAGCAGTTGATACCGGGCACCAAGGCCGTCCTGAAGAAGAATCCGGACTACTGGGACGCGAAGAACATCCACATCGACAACGTCGAGCTGATCTCGGCCCCGGACGCCTCGACGGTCGTCTCCGGACTGCGGACCGGCGTCTACAACTTCGCGGACATCGAACCGAGTCAGGCGGACGCGGCCGAGAAGGCCGGGCTCGACGTCTTCGTCCAGCCCGGCTTCAACGCCTCCAACATCAGCCTCAACATCAACAAGGCGCCGTTCGACGACGACAGGGTCGTCGACGCCGTCCGGCACGCGATCAAGCGCGAGGAGTTCGTCGACAAGCTGACCTTCGGCCACGGCGAGTCGACCGACCAGCCGTTCCCGAAGGGGAACGTGGCCTACGACCCGAAGGCGGCGGACTCCTTCCCGTACGACCCGGCGAAGTCGAGGAAGCTCCTCGCCGAAGCGGGCCACCGGGCCGGTGACATCAAGCTGGACCTGGTCATCCCGGCGGAGGATCCCCAGGCCGAGATCGTCCAGTCGCAGTTGGCCGCCGTCGGCATCAAGGTCACCATCAAGGTCGACAAGAACTGGGCCACCCCGTTCTTCGCCAAGGACCTGACCTTCTCGCTGTACTCGACCACGGGCCGCGACTCCGCGGTGCAGACCCTGACCGCGCACTTCGGTCCCAACGGCCCGCTCAACCTCAGCACCCCGTACGAGCCGCCCGGTTTCGCGGCGGCCGTCGCGAAGGTCCGTCGGACCCCGCTGGACGCGCCGGAGTACCCGGAGGTCCTGCGGGCGGCGACCCGGGCGGGCCTCGGGAGCAAGGCGCTGGTCTTCACGTACTCCTCGCCGAACCTCTTCGCCAAGAGCGGGTCGGTCTCCGGCCTGCCGAAGAACCCGGCCCACATCGACTGGACCGGCGTGACCCTGTCCGGGAACTGACATCCGCCCGCTCCAGAGCATGCGCCCACCCCAGAACACCTGTTCACCCCAGATAGGGGGTACCCCATGACGACGACCGCACCCGTGGTCACTCCCGCCCGCCGTCGCGGGGTCGTCGCGACCAGGACGCGGCACGCGCTGGGCCGCGTCCTGGTCGCCCTCGGCCGGTCGGCCGCGATCTTCGTGCCGGTGTTCCTGGTCGCGACCTTCGTGACGTTCGCGCTCCGGTCGCTGAGTGGGCTCAGCCCGGCGCGGATCCAGCTCGGCGAGCAGGCGACGCCCGAGGCGATCCAGCGGATCGAGGCCCAGTGGGGTCTCGACAAGCCCTTTCTGACCCAGTACTGGCAGTGGTTCACCGATGTCCTGCACGGACAGCTCGGTACCAGTTGGGTCAACGGGGCCGACATCTCCACACTCATCGGCCTCGGCCTGGGGGTGAGCCTCTCGGTCGCGGTCCTCGCCCTGATCATCGGAGTGGTCGTCGGCTTCCTCCTCGGCACACTGGCCGCGGTACGGCGCACCACACCGCTCGACCGGGCGATCACCGGATTCGTCACCGTGATCTCGGTGATGCCGGCCTTCGTCGTCGGCATCGTGCTGGTCACGGTCCTCGCGGTCGGCCTCGATCTGTTCCCCTCGGCCGGCTACGTACCCGCGGAGCAGGGGATCGGCCCGTGGCTCGCGCACATCACGCTTCCCGCGCTCGCGCTGAGCTTCGACGTCATCGCCGACGTCGCCCGCCAGCTCCGTACCAGCCTCGTCGCGGCGTACAGCGAGAACTACGTGACGGGCGCGGTGGTACGGGGGCTGGGGCCGCGGCGGATCTTCTTCGGCCATGTCCTGCGCAACGGCCTCGGGCCGGCGCTCGCCACCCTCGGCCTCAAGTTCCCGTCCCTGGTGGGCGCCTCCGTCGTCACCGAGTGGATCTTCGGTCTCCAGGGCTTCGGACGGTTCGCCAACGACTCCGCCCAGGCCGGTGACGTACCGGCGGTGCAGGGCGTCCTCGTGGTGTCGATCGTCCTGGTCGTCACCTTCAACCTGATCGTCAACCTGGTGCTGGCCCGTGTGACGCCGGCCGCCCAGCGAGGGGTGTGAAACATGGTGCGTCGCGTCTTCGCCCTGACGTCCGGCAGGATCGCCGTCTCCCTCCTCGTCGTTATCGCGCTGCTGGCGGTTCTCGGCCCCTGGCTCGCTCCGCACGATCCCCTGGCCACCAGTGACCACACGCTCGCGAACCCCGCGGGCGCCCACTGGCTGGGTACGGACCACCTCGGCCGTGATGTGTTCAGCCGCCTTCTGGACGGCTCGCGCATCAGTGTGCTCGGTTCGCTCGAAGTCGCGCTGACGGCGCTGGCCGTCGGCGCGGTACCGGGCATTCTCTCCGTCTACCTGGGCCGGGGCTTCGAGTGGCTCACCCTCCGCCTGGCCGACACCCTGGTCGCCCTGCCGTTCCTGCTGTTCGCCGTCGCCGTGATCGCGCTGCTCGGCAACGGCATCACCCAAGCCATGCTCGTCACGGGCGCGTTGGTCTCGCCGCTCTTCTACCGGGTGTCCCGCGCCGCCACCCTGGCCGTCGCGCGCTCCCCGTACGTGGAGGCCGCGCTCATCTCCGGCGCCTCCATCGGCTGGGTGGTGCGCCGCCACGTCTGGGTCAAGGTGCTCCCGCCGCTCGCGGTCGCGCTCGCCCAGACCATCGGCGTCGGGTTCGTCATCGTGTCGAGCCTGACGTTCCTCGGCATCGGCGTCCAGCCGCCCGCGCCCACCTGGGGCGGTCTGCTCGCCTCGGACCTGGGCTATCTCAGCCACCAGCCGTGGGCACCGCTGGCGCCCGCACTGCTGATCATGGTCACCGTCTGGGCCTGCAACCTTCTCGCCGACGCGATCCGCGATGTCTCGGGCGAGGCGGGCCGAGCGCTGGTCAACCACCGCAAGGCCCGTGCCGGGCGCCGCGACCACGCCCGTCCCGTCTCCGCCGGAGGTGCCCGATGACCACACTGTCCCACCACACCGTGCCCGAACAGGCACAGGAGGCAGGCCCGACGGCTCCGCCGGTGCTCGCGGTCCGCGACATACGGATCAGCGACCGGGCCACCGACCGGGAGATCGTCCACGGGGTGAGCTTCACACTCACGCCCGGCAAGGCCGTCGGCATCGTCGGCGAGTCCGGCAGCGGCAAGACCCTCACCTGCCGTGCGGCGCTCGGCATCCTTCCCCCGCACTTCGAGGTCACCGGCGGCTCCGTCGAGATCGCCGGCACCGACATCGCGACCCTGACGCCCCGCCGGTGGACGGCCCTGCGCGGTGCCACGATCGGCGCGGTCTTCCAGGACCCGGCGTCGTACCTCAACCCGGCGATCCGCGTGGGCGCCCAGATCGCCGAGGTCGTCCGGGTCAAGAAGGGGCTGAAGAGGCGCGAGGCACGCCACCGCGCCGTCGAACTGCTGCGGGCCGTACGGCTGCGGGACCCGGAGCTGGTCTACGACCGGTACACCTACGAGCTCTCCGGAGGCATGCTCCAGCGCGTCCTGATCGCGGCGGCCATCGCCGCCGAACCGCGGGCGCTCATCGCCGACGAGGCCACGACGGCGCTCGACGTGACCGTCCAGGCCGAGATCCTCGACCTCCTCGCCGAACTGCGCGAGCGGACCGGTCTGGCGCTCGTGGTCGTCTCCCACGATCTGGCCGTCGTCGCCCAGGTGTGCGACGAGGTGCTCGTGATGCGGGAGGGCGACGTGGTGGAGCACGGCCCGACACGGTCGGTGCTCTACGACCCGCGCCATGCGTACACCCGGCTCCTCATCGCCGAGCACGACCAGTACGGCCTGGAGAAGTTCCTCACTCCCAAGGAGACATCGTGACCGTCGAACTCCCCGCAGCGGCGGCGGCGACGATGGCGGCGCCGGCCGGCCGTACGGAGACCACGGAGGCGGTCCTGGACGTCACCGGCCTCGACGTGCACTACGGCCGGGGCCCCGGGCGCCACCACGCCCTGCGCGGCGTCTCGTTGAGCGTCGCACCCGGCGAGACCCTCGGCGTCATCGGCGAGACGGGTTCGGGCAAGTCCACGCTCGCCCGCGCCGTACTCGGTCTGGTGCGCGCCTCGGCCGGATCGATCGTCGTCGACGGCGAGGACGTGCGGACGTACGGCAACCGCCGGTGGCGCGCCCTGCGCCGCCGCGGCGTGATCCAGTACGTCTTCCAGGACCCGCTGCGCAGCCTCGACCCGGATCTCACCGTCGAGGAATCCCTGACCGAGCCGCTGCTCGTCCAGGGCGTTCCACGCAAGGAGGCGGCCGGGCGGGCCCGCGTCCTTCTCGCACGGGTCCGCCTCGCCGAGGAACTGCTCGACCGACTGCCCGGAGAGCTCTCCGGCGGCCAGCGGCAGCGGGTCGCCGTGGCCCGCGCGCTGGTCACCGAGCCCCGGCTGGTCATCCTCGACGAGCCGGTCAGCGCCCTGGACTCCGCCAACCGCGTTCAGGTCCTGGAGATCCTCAAGGAACTCCGCGCCACCGGGGTGGCCCTCGTCCTCATCTCCCACGACCTCGGATCCGTCGCCGGGACCGCCGACCGTATCGCCGTGCTGTACCGGGGCGAACTCGTCGAGTCCGGCCCCGCCCACGAGGTCATCAACCACCCGCGCCACGCCTACACACGCCTGCTCGTCAGCTCCGCCCCCACCCTGCGCACGGACCCCGTCGACCGGGCCGAACGCGAAGCCCTGCGCGCCCTGCTCGACGCCTGAGCGGCCCGGCGTACCACTGAGAGGAACGAACCATGTCCCGCAGGATCCACCTCGCGTTGCACCCGTACGGTGTCGGCGGCCCCGGCCAGCACGGTCTCTGGAAGGACCCGCGCGTCGCGAAGAACGCCAGCATCGACATCAACTACTACATCCGGCAGGCCCAGGCGGCCGAACACGCCCTCTTCGACGCCCTGTTCGTCGTCGACAGCCAGTTCATCAACGCCACCTACCCGGCCCACTACCTCAACCGGCTGGAACCGCTCACCCTGTTGTCCGCGGTCGCCACCCACACCCGGCACATCGGCCTGGTCGGCACCGCGAGTTCGACGTACAACTCCCCGTTCAACCTTGCCCGCCGCTTCGCCTCGCTCGACCACATCAGCGGCGGCCGGGCCGGCTGGAACGTGGTGACCAGCTTCGACACCGGCACGTCCAGGAACTACGGACTCGACGAGCACCTGGACTACGCCACCCGGTACGGCCGCGCCCTGGAGTTCGTCCAGGTGGCCCGCGGCCTGTGGGACTCCTACGAGGACGACGCCTTCCCCGCCGACGTGGCGCGCGACGTCTTCCTCGACCCGGCCAAGCTGCACGCGCTCGACCACGCGGGGGAGCACTTCAAGGTCGCCGGACCGCTCAACCTCTCGCGCTCGCCGCAGGGCCAGCCGGTCATATTCCAGGCCGGGGTCTCCGAGGAGGGCCGCGATCTCGCCGCGCGGGTCGCCGAGGGCATCTACGCGCCGGGCGGCTCACTGGCGCAGGCGCGGGAGTACTACGCCGACATCAAGAAGCGCACCGCCGCGTACGGACGCGACCCCGAGCACATCAAGATCTTCCTCCACGGCGGCCCGGTCGTCGCCGCGACCGACGAGGCCGCGCTCCGGCGTGAGCGCGAGATCTTCGAGGAGGACAACGACTTCGACCGCAATCTCGCGCTCCTCGGTCGCTCGTTCGGCGCCTACGACTTCAGTGCGCACGATCTGGACGCGCCGTTCCCGGACGTCGCCCACCTCGCGGAGAACGGGGGACGGACCGGCGCCGGGAAGATCATCGAGCGGGCCGCAGCAGGAAACCTGACGCTCCGTCAAGTGGCCGAATCACTCGGCGAGTTCCGCCGGTCGCCGTTCGTCGGGGCGCCGGGGACGGTGGCCGACCGCATCGAGGAGTGGTTCGGCGCGGGCGCCTTCGACGGCATCAACCTGGCCTTCCGCACCGACGAGGACCTGAGCCTCTTCGTCGACGGCGTCGTGCCGATCCTGCGCGAGCGCGGGCTGTTCCGCACCGAGTACGAGGCCGACACCCTGCGCGGCAACCTCGGCCTGCCGGTCCCCGCCAACCGTCACACCGACGAGCGCCGGCCGACCTCCGCCCCCGACCCTCGATCCGTACCAACAGGAGCATGAGTTGAGCGAGTACACCGACCATCACGGTCCCGACGGCCTGCGCACCCGCGGCACGATCATCGTGGTCCCCGGCCGGGGAGAGACCCGGGCGGCCTACACCCGGTTCGGCCGGCGGCTCGCCGCCGACGCGTACCGCGTCCGGGTCATCGACGCCCCTGACCTCGACGCCGACGACCCGGCCGGCTCACTGACCCGCTTCGGCGCCCGCCTCGCCGAAGCCGTCGAGGGCACCGCGGGGCAGGACGGTGTCGTCCGCCCCGTCGTGCTGGTGGGGGCGGACACCGGCGCGGTCGCCGTCGCCGCCCTCCTCGGCGGGGAGGACTCCTCCGACCGGCGGCCGGACGCCGTGGTTCTCGCGGGCCTTCCGGGCCATGCCGCCACCCGCGTCGGCGCCTGGGACCACGAACTCGACGTACGCACCTCGTGCCCCGCCCATCGGGCCACGCTCACCGACGACCCCCTGATCCGGCGGGGCTCGCTCGACGACGCGGTGCCCGACGTACTGCTCACCGCGGCGTACGGGGGCGACATCGGCGTCCCGGTGCTGATCCTCGTCGGCGACGCCGATCCGCTCGCGGACCGCGACGCGCTCGTCCGTACCGCCACGTCCCTGCCCCGTGCCCGTCTCTCGGTGGTCCGCGGCGCCCACCACGACGTCCTGAACGACCTGCAGCACCGTTCGGTGGCGGCGGAGACCGTCACCTTCCTGGAGACGCTGCGCGACGACCTGGTGCCGTTGATCACGGTGCGGTCGAGCGCGTGGTGACCACGCCGTACGACGGGCGCTCCGGCGAACCGCCCCGGCCCACTCGGCCCACCCGCCTCACCCGCTCCTTCCGCTCCCTCTGAACCCCGAACCGGAAAGGTCCCCTCACATGGCCGTCATCCTGTCCGTCTCCGGAAGCCCTTCCGCCACCTCCCGCACCGCACGCCTCCTGCGCCATCTGGACGACCGGCTCCGGCACCAGGGCCACGACGTGACCTCGCTGGAAGTCCGGAGCCTGCCCGCCGAGGCGCTGCTCGGCGCCGACTTCCGGCACCCCGCCGTCGTCGAGGCCACGGCGCTGTTCGAACGGGTGGACGGTGTGGTGATCGGCACGCCCGTCTACAAGGCCGCCTACTCCGGGCTGCTGAAGTCCCTGCTGGACCTGCTCCCTCAGTACGCCCTGGCCGGCAAGACGGTGCTGCCGCTGGCCACCGGCGGCAGCACGGCCCACGTCCTCGCCATCGACTACGCGCTGCGCCCGGTGCTGAGTTCCATGGGCGCCTCGCACATCGTCCCGGGCTGGTTCACCCTCGACAAGGACATCACCGTCGGCGAGGACGGGAAGCTGACGGTCGCGCCGGGCTCCGCCGAGGCCCTGGCGCAGGTGACGGACCAGTTCTCCGCCGCGCTGGGCGGCCGTCGGACGGTGCTGGCCGCCGCCGGCTGAGCGGCGGCGGCCAGCACCGTACTGATACGCGTCCGGGCCGGCCGCTGAAGGCCGGCCCGGACAGGGTGATCAGACGAGGTCGAACCGGTCCAGGTTCATGACCTTGTTCCACGCGGCGACGAAGTCCTTCACGAACTTCTCCTTCGCGTCATCGCTCGCGTAGACCTCCGCGACCGCCCGCAGCTCGGAGTTCGACCCGAAGACCAGGTCGGCGCGGCTGCCGGTCCACTTGACCTCGCCCGTGGCGTCGCGGCCCTCGAAGGTGTTCGCGTCCGCGGACGTCGCCGTCCACGTCGTGCCCAGGTCGAGCAGGTTGGCGAAGAAGTCGTTGGTCAGCGCCCCGGGGGTGGCGGTGAGGACGCCGAGCGACGACTGCTGGTGGTTCGCGCCCAGGACGCGGAGGCCACCGACGAGGACCGTCATCTCGGGCGCGCTCAGGTTGAGCAGGTTCGCCCGGTCGATCAGCAGGTACTCGGCCGGCAGCCGGTTGCCCTTGCCGAGGTAGTTGCGGAAGCCGTCGGCGGCCGGTTCGAGCGCGGCGAACGACTCGACGTCCGTCTGCTCCTGCGACGCGTCCGCGCGGCCCGCCGTGAAGGGGACCTCCACGTCGAAACCGGCGTCCTTGGCGGCCTTCTCGACGGCCGCGCCACCGGCGAGCACGATCAGGTCGGCCAGGGAGACCTGCTTGCCGCCGGTCTGGGCGTCGTTGAAGGTCTTCTGAATTCCCTCCAGGGCGCGCAGCACCGTCGCGAGCCGGTCGGGGTCGTTGACCTCCCAGCCGTTCTGCGGTTCGAGGCGGATACGCGCACCGTTGGCGCCGCCGCGCTTGTCGCTGCCGCGGAAGGAGGAGGCCGCCGCCCACGAGGCGGACACGAGCTCGGACACCGACAGACCGTGGCTGAGGACCTGGCTCTTGAGGGAGGCGATGTCACCGGCGTCGACCAGCTCGTGCGTCACCGCGGGGAGCGGGTCCTGCCACGGCAGCTCCTCGGCCGGGACCTCCGGGCCGAGGTAGCGCACGACCGGGCCCATGTCGCGGTGGGTCAGCTTGAACCACGCGCGGGCGAAGGCGTCCGCGAACGCGTCGGGGTCCTGGTGGAAGCGGCGCGAGATCTGCTCGTAGGCCGGGTCGAACCGGAGCGAGAGGTCCGTCGTGAGCATCGTCGGGGCGTGCGTCTTCGACGCGTCGTGGGCGTCGGGGACGGTGCCCGCCCCGGTACCGTCCTTCGGCCGCCACTGGTTCGCGCCCGCGGGGCTCTGGAACAGCTCCCACTCGTAGCCGAACAGGATCTCGAAGAAGCTGTTGTCCCAGGTCACCGGGGTGTCTGTCCAGATGCCCTCAAGGCCACTGGTGATCGCGTCGCCACCCTTGCCGGTGCCGAACGAGTTCTTCCAGCCGAGGCCCTGCTCCTCGATCGAGGCGCCCTCGGGGTTGGCGCCGACGCTGTCCGCCGGGCCCGCGCCGTGGGTCTTGCCGAAGGTGTGACCGCCCGCGATCAGGGCGACCGTCTCCTCGTCGTTCATCGCCATCCGGCGGAAGGTCTCCCGGATGTCGCGGGCCGCGGCGAGCGGGTCCGGGTTGCCGTTGGGGCCCTCGGGGTTGACGTAGATGAGGCCCATCTGGACCGCGCCGAGGGGGCTCTCCAGCTCACGGTCGCCGGTGTAGCGCTCGTCGTCGAGCCAGGTGGTCTCGGGACCCCAGTAGACGTCCTCGTCGGGCTCCCACACGTCCGCGCGACCGCCGGCGAAGCCGAAGGTCTTGAAGCCCATCGTCTCCAGGGCGACGTTGCCGGCGAGGATCATGAGGTCGGCCCACGAGAGCGCCTGGCCGTACTTCTTCTTGACCGGCCACAGCAGACGGCGGGCCTTGTCGAGGTTTCCGTTGTCCGGCCAGCTGTTGAGGGGGGCGAAGCGCTGCTGGCCGGCCCCGCCACCGCCGCGGCCGTCGCTGATCCGGTAGGTGCCCGCGCTGTGCCACGCCATACGGATCATGAACGGGCCGTAGTGACCGAAGTCGGCCGGCCACCAGTCCTGCGAGTCCGTCATGACAGCCGCGATGTCCTGTTTCACGGCCGGGAGGTCAAGGGTCCTGAACGCCTCGGCGTAGTCGAACTCCTCGCCGAGGGGGTTCGCCACGGCGGGGTTCTTGGCGAGGATCTTCAGGTTGAGCCGCTCCGGCCACCACTGGCGGTTGCCGCCGCCCTGAGTCGGGTGCGGGGCCCGCCCGTGCACGACCGGGCAGCCGCCTCCGCTCCCCTTGTCGTCCTTCTTCGCGTCTACGACGATTTCATCATGGTTCTCAGACATCGGAATCCTTCCGGACCGGGTGGATCGTGGTGCTCAGAAACAACGTGGTGCTCAGGAACATCGTGGTGCTCAGGAACTGCGAGCGGTGGGAACAGCCGGGGCACGGGCCCCGGTGGTGGTCCCCGACGCCCCGCCGCGGGTGAGCGCGTGGAGAGCTTCGTACACGACTTGAGGGAGACGTGGTCCATGCGAACGCGCCCCCCGGGGAGGTGATCGCCGTGACGCCGGGACGGTGGCCGTTCCGGACGGTCGCGGGCGGTGCGCCGGGAGCGGCCGTCACCGGCAGGCCGGCACCGCGCGGTGCCTCGGCGGTGGTCCCGTCACGTCTCTGTCTCCTGCCGTACTGGAGTCTTCCCGTCCCTTGGCTATCGCCGGAACCGATCCTACAATGGACAGAGTCTTAGTCAAGAAGAACGTCAAACCACACGTCAAACCCCTGTCCGATCAGGACCCGGGCGCCCACCGGTAAACTCCGGGTGTCCCACCAAACCTGAATAGGTGAACCGATATGAGTGACCTGCTGGAGCGACTGCGCGGGCGTGGCTGGCGGATGACGTCCCAGCGACGTGTCGTCGCGGAGGTCCTCGACGGCGACCACGTACACCTCACGGCCGATGAGGTGCATGCCCGCGCGGCCCGGCGGCTGCCCGAGATCTCCCGGGCGACCGTCTACAACACGCTGGGCGAGATGGTCTCCCTCGGTGAGGTCGTCGAGGTCTCCACCGACGGCCGCGCCAAGCGCTACGACCCCAACGCGCACCACCCGCACCAGCACCTGGTGTGTTCCACCTGCGGCACCATCCGCGACGTCCACCCGACGGGCGATCCGCTGGCCGACCTTCCCGCGGGGGAACGGTTCGGCTTCACGGTCTCCGACGTCGAGGTCACCTACCGCGGTGTGTGCCCGTCCTGCGTTTGAGTGCTCTTGGCAAGGGACGGGAATAACGGGCATCCCGCGGTGACTTGGGCTGGGACATGACCACTACCCCGTTCCATCCGCGCACGCTGCTCGCGGACAGCCGGCTCGGTGTCCTCGCCACGATCAAAGCGGACGGCCGCCCCCAGCTCTCCCCCGTCATGCCCTTCTACGACCAGGAGGCGGACGTCATCCACGTCTCGATGGCCGAGGGGCGGGCCAAGACGGCGAACCTGCGCCGGGACCCCCGGGTCGCGCTGGAGGTCACCGGACCGGACGGGGCGGCCTGGGCCACCGCCGAAGGCATCGCCACCCTCACCGGGCCGGGGACCGACCCGCACGGCCCCGAGGTCGAGGCGCTGGTGCGCTACTACCGCGTCGCCGCCGGGGAGCATCCGGACTGGGACGAGTACCGCGCGGCGATGGTCTCCGAGCGCAGGGTGCTGATGACGATGACGGTCGACCACGTGTACGGCGCCCGGATCCGCTGACCGAGCGCCGGGGCCGGGCGGGGCGAGGCGTCCGCCCCTACTCCCCGGCCCCGGCGCGCTCCTTACGGAACCTCGGTTCGCGGTGGGGCGGACGGCGCCGGGGACCGCCCGGTGAGCATCCACAGGGGTACGTAGTCGGCGATCGCCCGCTGCCCGGCGATGTTCGCGTGGATGCCGTCGCCGGTGTCGTAGTCGAGGCGGACGCGGTTGGGCTGGAGCGGGTCCTTCAGCACCTGATCGAAGTCGATCACGCCGTCACACGCACCTGAGCAGGTGCTCCCCTTCCTGACAACGGTGTTGACCGCGTGGCGGTCGAGATCGTTCTGATCGGTGTACGAGGCACGCGGGGTGATCGGTGTGACGTACACCTTGATCCCGGCCTCGCGGAGCCGCCGGAAGACCGTGTCGTAGCTGTCGAGGATCGCGGCCGCCGTGCAGCCGTTGGCCAGGTCGTTCGTGCCGTAGTAGTAGATGACGCCCGTGACGCCGTGCAGCGCCAGCACATCGCGGTCCAGCCTGGCCGGCCCGTCCAGGCCCGCGAGCTCGCCGGGGGTGCGGGGGCACGCGTCGGAACTCGTCGTTCCGCTGATCCCCGCGTTGGCCACCGCCAGGCGGATGTTCGGCGGGAGTTCATCGGTGATCCGCCGCGCCAGCACATCGGTCCACCGCCGGTTCGTCCCGGTCTCCGTGCATCCGGGGCCGCAGTGGGTGCTGCCCACGCCGTCCACGACGGAGCTGCCGAAGGGCACGACCGTCCCCTTGAGGGCGGGGTTGCGGACATCGACGGCGCTGACCAGGAGGGTCGAGGTCACCGTCTCCGTGTAGGGGGCACCGGAGCGGTCGTCCGTATGGTCGCCGGAGTTCACCGGCGTCAGATAGTTGTCGCGCAGCCCCGTCACATGCTGTCCCGGGACGACCGGCCCGGGGACGAACATGCTGACCGCCACGTTCTGTTGAGGGTGCGTCAGCAGCCGGGTGGCGTCGCTCCACACCTCGCCGCCCGGCGGGATCGTGACCGCGCGTCGGCCCTTGAAGGTGACCGGTACGGTGCCGCCGACGATCGCCGCTCCCTCCCCGCCGCGGCCCACGGTGACGCCGTCGACCGTGAGCGGCGTCCTGCCGAAGGTGTTCTGGACCCGGATGCGCAGTGCGTCGCCACCCTGGCTGAGGTGGGTGATCATCCGTACGGACTGGTGGGTCAACGTCCTGGTGGCGAGGGCCTGCTGGGACTGGGCCCAGGAGGTGAACCAGGAGCGTCCGGCCTGCGCGGCGCCGCTCGCGGACGCTGGCCCGGACTCCGATAGGGCCGTCGACACGGAGGAGGACGCGGAAGAGGAAGAGGACGAGAAAGAGGACGCGGAAGACATGGCGGAGGGCACGGAATCCGTGAAGCCGGCCATGGTGAGGACGAGGGCCATCGAGACGACGACGCGCTTCACGTCGCTGGTGCGCGGTCTGAACATCGGCGCGATTCCTTCCCGGTCCGCGGCCGGGAAGGCCACGCTGCGTGACATGGGGGAGTACCGAGGGCGGCGCGTGACTGTCGGGACGGCTGGGATCAAACCACCTGATCGTCCCCGAAGAGGCTCCGCCGCGCCAGCGTCGTGACAGGATCCGCCGCGACGGCCGCCTGCGGAGGCCCGCCGGGCCGTGTCGGTTACTGTCCATGCGGTCATCACATGAATGGGTACGGGTGGCGCGGCAGGCCCGCGCTCCCGAACGAGACCACGAGGAGCGCCACATGGGCGTGCACGACTTCGACGTCACCACCGCGGACGGCACCAGCCGCCGGCTCGCCGACCACGCGGGGCGTGTCCTGCTGATCGTCAACGTCGCCAGCAAGTGCGGACTGACGCCGCAGTACGAAGGACTGGAAGCCCTTCACCGCGAGTTCGGGGCGCGCGGTCTCGATGTCCTCGGCTTCCCCTGCAACCAGTTCGGCGGCCAGGAGCCGGGCACCGACGCGGAGATCCAGGAGTTCTGCTCCGTCACGTTCGACGTCACCTTCCCCGTCTTCGGGAAGGTCGACGTCAACGGCCCCGGGGCGGCACCGCTCTTCGCCCATCTGCGGAGCGAGGCGCCCGGCGACTTCGGCCCCGCCAACGGCTTCCTGTACGAGCACGTCAAGAACAGCCGGCCCGAGGCGATCGGCACCGACGAGGTCAAGTGGAACTTCACGAAGTTCCTCGTCGGCAGGGACGGTGGCGTGCTGCGCAGGTACGAGCCCACCGTCACGCCCGAGGAGATCCGCGCGGACCTGGACGGGCTCCTGCTCCCCGCCTGAGCCGAGGGCCCCGAACCCCGGAAATCAGAAACTCCGAAACAGCGCCTTCACACAGGAGGCGTCGGCGGGAAACAGGCCGTTCCTACCCTTCCACGTCATGGATACGGGCCTGTATACGCCGCCGGACACAGGGCCCGCCGTACCGGACGGTGCGGCGGCGCCCCCGCACCGTGAGCGGGTTTACGCACGGCTGCGCGAGGACCTGCTGGCCGGCCGGATCGGGCCGCGCGAGCGGCTGGCCGAGGTGCGGCTGGCCGACCGGTTCGGGGTCTCCAGGACGCCCGTACGCGAGGCGATGGCGCGGCTGCTGGCCGACGGTCTGATCGAGCGGGCCGACGGGGGGTTCTTCCCGACCGTGCCCAGCCTCACGCAGTTGCGGGATCTGTACGAGCTCAGGGCCACCCTGGAGCTGCGCGGCATGGCGCGGGCCGTCGAGGACGGCTCCGTACGGCACGATCCCGGCCTCCTCGACGCGGAGCTGCGGCGCTGGTACGCGCTGCGGGCGGACCCTCCGCCGCCGGATGCCCGGTTCGTGGTGCTCGACGAGGAGTTCCACACCGCCCTCTCCCGGGCCTCCGGCAACCCGGCGCTGACCGAGGCCCTGGTGACGGCCTCTCAGAGGATCCGTCGGGTACGGATGTACGACTTCCTCAGCGAGGACCGGGTCGCGTCGACCATCGCCGAGCACATCGAAATCATGGAACTGGTGCGGGACGGCCGCCTCGACGAGGGATACCGGGCGCTGCACAGCCATGTCGGTGGCTCCCTGGCCGCCGTGATGGAGCGCGCCGAACGGGCCCTGACCCAGATGGCCCTCCACGCGGACCGTATCTGACCCCGCGCCCCCCCACACATCGCCCCAGCCCCAGCCCCAGCCACACCCGTACCCGTACCCGCAACCGCACCCGCACCCGCACCCGCACCCGTCCGCTCCCCGCATTTCCCCGCAGCACCCCGCACCACCCCCCACCCACCTCACTCTCCCCAGGAGGCGCGGCATGAGCAGCGAGCCACAGCTCATAGCTCCCACCAGTGACCAGGAGCCACCCACCGCACGGCCGGGCGGCGATCAGGCGGCCGGCGAGACGCTGGAGGACTACACCCTCCGGTTCGCCCCGCGCAGCTACCGCCGCTGGACGCCGATGGTCGTGGCGACCACCGCGCTCGGCGGGATCGCCTATCTCGCGGACTTCTCCATCGGCGCCGGTATCGGCCTCACCCACGGCACCGGCAACGCGCTGGCCGCGATCGCCGTCGCCGCGGCCGTCATCTTCATCACCGGTTTCCCGCTCGCCTATTACGGCGCGCGGTACAACATCGACCTCGACCTGATCACCCGCGGCTCCGGTTTCGGCTACTACGGGTCCGTCCTGACCAGCGTCATCTTCGCCAGTTTCACCTTCATCTTCTTCGCCCTCGAAGGCTCGATCATGGCGCAGGGGCTGAAACTCGGCTTCGGACTGCCGCTGTGGGCGGGGTACCTGGTCTCGACGCTCATGGTGATCCCCCTGGTCATCTACGGGATGAAGGCGCTCAGCAAGCTCCAGGTGTGGACGACTCCCGTGTGGCTGCTGCTGATGGCGGGGCCGCTGATCTATCTGATCGTCACCGACCCCGGCACGGTGGACCGCTGGCTGGCCTATGCGGGGACCGACGGCGACGGGGGCGTCAACACCGCCTCCGTGCTGCTGGGGGCCGGGGTGTGTCTGTCGCTGATCGCGCAGATCGGCGAGCAGATCGACTATCTGCGCTTCATGCCGCCCCGGACCGACGCCAACCGCCGCGCCTGGTGGACGGCCGTGGTCATGGCCGGTCCCGGGTGGGTGGTGCTGGGCGCGCTGAAGCAGGCGATGGGCGTCTTCCTGGCCGTCTACATCCTCTCCGAGGTGGGCCCGGTGGCGGCCACCGAGCCCATCCAGCAGTTCCGGGGCGCCTTCGACGCGATGATGCCGTCCTGGCTGGTGGTCCCGCTGGCCGTGGTCCTCGTCGTGATCAGCCAGATCAAGATCAACGTCACCAACGCCTACTCGGGCTCGCTGGCCTGGACCAACTCCGTCACCCGGGTCTCGAAGCACTACCCGGGCCGGATGGTCTTCGTCCTGGTCAATCTGGCGTTCGCGCTGATCCTGATGGAGGCCGACATGTTCAGCTTCCTCAACAGCATCCTGGGCTTCTACTCCAACTGCGCCATCGCCTGGGTCGTCACCGTCGCCACCGACATCATGATCAACAAGTATCTGCTGAAACTCTCCCCGCACGCCCCCGAGTTCCGCCGGGGCATGCTGTACGCCGTCAACCCGGTGGGCGTGGTCTCCTTCGTCGCCGCCTCCGGGCTCTCCATCGCCATGTACTTCCACGCGCTGGGCGACACCCTCCAGCCGTACTCGCCCGTCGCCGCCGCGCTGATCGCCTTCGTCCTCACCCCGCTGATGGCCGTGGCCACCAAGGGCCGTTACTACCTGCGGCGCGCCGACGACGGGATCGACGAGCCGCTCCTGGACGCCGAGGGCAACCCCAGCGGGACCGTCCACCCGTGCCATGTCTGCCGCCAGGAGTTCGAACGGCCCGACCTGGCCGCCTGCCACACCCATGGCGCGATGGTCTGCTCGCTGTGCCTGAGCACCGACAAGATCGGCGACCACGTCCTTCCCGCCGACCCGGTGGCCGGACGGGCCGGATAACCCGGGGACGTCCGGGTGAACGCGGTCAGCTCTGCCCCGCCTCTCAGCGCTCCCGGCCGTTCCCGGGGCGCACGGTGGGGGCGGGGGTGAAGGTCACCGGGAGGGTCGTCAGACCGCGCGCCCACGGGGAGGGCCGCCGCGTCAGCGATTCGGCGGGGACGGCGAGGTCGAGATCGGGGAGCCGGTCGAGCAGCACCTCGATGGCCGTACGGGCGATGACCTCGGCGATCTCCTGCGCCGGGAACGGACAGCGGTACTCACCGTGCCCGAACGAGAAATAGGCGTTGTTGCCACCGGTGAGCGCCGAGCCGTGGGTGCGTACCTGCGGATCGTTGTTGGCGGCGGCGATCCCGAGGAGCAGCATGTCGCCCGCCTTGACGGGGCGGTTGCCGAGGGTGGTGTCGCGGGTGGCCCACCGGCCCACGGCGTTCTGCGCGGGGGTGTCCTCCCAGAGGACCTCGTTCATGGCGTCGGCGACGCTGTGCCGGCCGCCGGAGAGCGACGTGGCGAAACGCTCGTCGGTGAGCATCAGCCGCAGCGAGTTGCCGATCCAGTCGGCGGTCAGTGTATGGCCCGCGATGACCAGCACGATCAGGTCGTGAAGGGCCTCCTCCTCGGTGAAGCCGGCGGTGTTGCGCAGCAGCCGGGAGGCGACGTCCGGAGGACCCGCGCCGTCCTTCTTCCCGTCGAGGAGCGAGGCGGTCGCTTCAAAGAGGTATCGCTGCGCCGCCTGGGCCAGTTCGCCGCCGTCGGCCAGATCGATCGCGGCGGCGGCGAGACCGGGCCCCTGGTCGTCCGGGTAGCCGTAGATCCTGGCGAGGACCCGGACCGGGAACGGCATCGCGTACCGGGGGATGATGTCCGTACCGCCCTCGGCGCAGAAGCCGTCGATCAACTCGTCGGCGAGCTGTTCGGCGAAGCGTCGGAGCATGAACGGGTCGACCGCCTCCAGTGCGTCGCTCACCATCGCGGCCCGTTCGCGGTGGCGCTCACCGGTCGTGTAGAGGATGGACGGCTGCCCGCGGCCGATCAGCGGCGCCAGCGGCCAGTCCTCGGGGACGCGGTCCCACTGGTTCCACACTTCGGAGTCGCGGCTGAAGAGCACGGGGTCGCCGGTGACCTGGTGCAGTTCGCGGTAGCCGAGGACCAGCCACGCGGGTATGCCGCCTTCCAGGAGTACGGGGGCCACGGAGCCGTGGTCCCGCCGCATCTCGCGGTAGAGACGGCTGGGTTCGGTCTGGAAGCGAGGGCCGCTCAGCGGCACGGCGGAGTCCGCGTGGTCCCCAACGCCCCGGTGCGCGGGGCACCCGGGCGGTGGGGCGGTCGCCCCGGCGTTCCGGGCGGTGGGTTCGGCCGGTGTCATCGCTGTCGTGCCTCCGAGGTCGGGTACGTCGGAGGCGGTACGCCACCGGCCGGTGCGACCAGCGGTTCAGGGGCCGGGAGGCCGGTTGACGCTGATTCGCACGGTCATCGTGGCCCTCCGTGTGTCCCCGGCACTATAAGGGGTCCCCGTTTCCGGCCAGGGGGGATCTCGGAGGGACCGGACCATTCCTGGCGACCGGCGACCGGCGACCGGCGGCGCGCGCTACGCCGTCGCCGCCGCGGCGGCCCGGCCCGCCTGACGGCCGGAGAACAGGCAGCCACCGAGGAACGTGCCCTCCAGGGACCGGTATCCGTGCACCCCGCCCCCGCCGAACCCGGACACCTCACCGGCCGCGTACAGCCCGGGGACCGGTGTGCCCGACGCGTCCAGCACCCGGCCCAGGAGGTCGGTCTGGAGCCCGCCGAGGGTCTTGCGGGTGAGGATGTTGAGCCGTACGGCGATCAGCGGGCCCGCGCTCGTGTCCATGATCCGGTGGGCGGAGGCGGTACGGCTGAGGGTGTCCCCGGGGTAGGCGAGGGCGTTGCGGATCCCCATCACCTGGGCGTCCTTGGTGTACGGGTTCTCGATCTCGCGGTCCCGCGCGTCGATCTGGCGCTTCAGGCCGGCCAGGTCGATGAGGTTGTTCCCGGTCAGCCGGTTCATGCCGGCGACCAGTTCGGGCAGGGTCGTGGCGACGACGAAGTCGACACCGTTCTTCTTGAACTTCTCGATCGGCTCGGGGGTCTGCCAGATGCGCGAGAGGAGCTTCAGGATGTCCTTGTTGGTCAGGTCCGGGTTCTGCTCGGAGCCCGACAGGGCGAACTCCTTCGCCAGGATCTTCTGGGTCGTCACGAACCAGGAGTAGTCATGGCCGCTCGCGGTGATCGACTTCAGGGTGTTGAGGGTGTCGTAACCGGGGAAGTCGGGGGCGGAGAAGCGTTTGCCGGTGGCGTCGAACCACAGGGACGAGGGTCCAGGCAGGATACGGATGCCGTGGTCGGGCCAGATCGGGTCGTAGTTGCGCAGGCCCTCGGTGTAGTGCCACATCCGGTCGGGGTTGACGATCCGTCCGCCGGCCTTCTCGGTGATGGCGAGCATCCGGCCGTCCACGTAGGCGGGCACACCGGTGATCATGTTCTTGGGCGGGGTGCCGAGGCGGGCGGGCCAGTTCCGCCGTACGAGATCGTGGTTGGCGCCGATCCCGCCGGAGGTGACGATCACCACCGGGGCGCGGAGTTCGAAGTCACCGACCACGGTGCGGGAGGTGGCCTTGCCGCGGGGGGCGGTGCTCGGCTCCAGGACCGCTCCGCGTACACCGGTGACGGCGCCGCCGGTCCGTACCAGCTCGTCGACCCGGTGCCGGAACCTGAACGTCACCAGGCCGGCGTCGACCGCGGCCCGTACCTTCTTCTCGAACGGCTCGACCACGGCCGGTCCCGTGCCCCAGGTGACATGGAAACGGGGCACCGAATTGCCGTGCCCGTCCGCGAGGCCGCCGCCGCGCTCGGCCCAGCCGACGATGGGGAACCAGCGCACGCCCAGCCCGTACAGCCAGGACCGCTTCTCCCCGCCGGCGAAGTCCACGTACGCCTCGGCCCACTGGTGCGCCCAGTGGTCCTGGCCGCGCGGGTCGGACACGCCCCGGTCGAAGCCCGCCGCGCCCTGCCAGTCCTGCCAGGCCAGTTCGGGGGAGTCCTTGATGCCCATGAGCCGCTGCTCGTCGGAGTCCACGAAGAAGAGGCCGCCGAACGACCAGAACGCCTGCCCGCCCAGATTGGACTCGGGTTCCTGGTCGAGGAGGAGTACCTTCCGCCCGGCCGCGGCCAGTTCCGCCGTCGCGACCAGCCCCGCCAGACCGCCGCCGACGACGATCGCGTCCGCGTCCGAGGACGCGGCTGAGGCGGCGAAGGCAGGCAGGGGCTGGGAGAAGGCGGCGGCGCCGGCGATCACCCCGCCCGCCACCGTGAGCGCGTGACGTCGGCTGAACAGGGCCGGGTCCGCGGGCTTCTCCGACTTCTCCGTGCTCTCCGGCTTCTCCATGGGGGGCCTTCCGAAAGGGGACGCGGGGGAGGTGTTGCCACGATGGCCCTGCTGTTACCGTGCGGTAGCTCACAGATAATCAGGTCGCCACAGAAGTGCGGTAGTAGCCGGGAGCCAACGCATCCGCCCCGTCGTTGTGGCCCGGCGACAGTGCGCCGCGACGGTGCGCCACGACAGCGCTCCGCGACCGTGCTCCGACGGAGAAGGGCGAGGCTCATGACGGTCACCCATCAGCGCGAGCCGGTCACCGAGATCCTGCGGGCCATGGCCGTCGACCCGGCCGTCTGCGGCGAACTCGTCCACGCGGCGCGGAGCCGTTCGCCCGAGGTGGCCGACCTCGCCGAGGCGGAGAGCCACCGGCATGTGTCCGCCCTGGTCACCGCCGCGGGCCAGTGGTTCGCCACCCTCGACCGGGTCGAGGAACAGAGCTTCGCCGCCGCCCTGCTGCTCGGCGCCGACCGGGCCGGCCAGGCCGTCCCGGTGACCGCCGTCCTGCGCGGCGTGCAGGCCGCCCTCACCCGCGCGGTGGAGATCACCGTCGACCGGAGCAGGGCCGCCGGGGTCCCCGACGGCCTGGTGCTCTCGGCGGTCCTGCTGCTCAAGGAGTACGGCGACGCCGTCGAGCGCCATGTGGTCCACGGATACCGCACCGCCGAACAGCGCGTGCCGCACCCGGCGGGCGGGGTCCGGGCGCGAGCGCTGCGACAGCTCCTGGCGGGCGGTCCGCCGCCGTCCGCCGAGGAGTTGGCGCGGGCCGGCATCCGGCCGGACAGCGCGCGCCACTGCCTCGTCGCGGACGCCACGGGCCCCGCGCGCGGCCTGTTGCTCGCCTCTCGGTCCGTCGCCCCGTGCGGCGACTTCCTGCTGGTCGAGGGGCGTCTGGTGGGGTTGTGCCCCCGGCCGCCGCGCGGCGAGGAGATCCCGGCGGGCGCCCTCGCCGTGGTCTCACCGGCCGTACCCCCGGACGCCCTGCGCCCGGTGTACCGGCTCTGCGTCCGCGCCCTGGACATCGGCGGCCGGCGCGGATGGCGCGGAGTGTACGAACTCACCGACCTCGCCGCCGAGATCGCCCTGGCCGACCAGCCACTCCTGGGCGCCTACCTGACCCGCGAACTGCTCGGATCCCTTGATCCCTCGGACGACTTCCACCGTCAACTCGCCCTCACCGCACTGACGTTCCTGGACCACGGGCGGCGACTCGACCAGACGGCGGCGACCCTGTTCACCCACCCCAACACCGTCCGCTACCGGCTCGGCAGGCTCCAGCAGATCACGGGGGAGTCGCTGACCGACCCCCGGCACGACGGCCGGCCGGGGCCGCTGGCCACCCTGCACTGGTGGTGGGCGCTGACCACCTGGCTGAGCCCGCCCCCGGACACCCGGTGAGGGGTCACGGACGCCCGGGGGAAAGCCGGCCGAGAGAGTCGAGCGCGTCGCGGGCGGCCGTGGTCCAGTGCGGGGCGCCGGCCTCCCGCGCGACCGCCAGCGCCCGCCGGTAGTGGTCCGCCGCCCGTTCACGCTCCCCGCACGCGAGAGCGAGGTCGCCGAGGTGCCGAGCCACCGGGCCGAGACAGAGCAGCCCGCTGGCCGCCCCCGCCAACTCGCCCTCGGCGGGCCGCAGTCGGTCGTACGTACGCGCCATCACCGGCCGGTCCCCGACCTCGACGGCGGCCCGGGCGAGCAGACACAGCCGGGCCTCCAGGAGCAGATCGGCGGGTGATTCGGGAACGGCGCGCACGGCGGCCCGGGCCGCGTCGCGGCGGCCCCCGGCGAGCAGGGCCAGCGGACGGACCCAGGGCGCGTACGGACCCCACTCCGCGTCCTGGTCCACCTCCGCCCGCCCGTCCGCCTGGAGGCGCAGACACAGCAGCGCGAGCGGGAGAACGCCCTCCGCCAGGCCCGGCATACCGCTGCCGGCCAGGGCCCGGCCGCCCGCACGGTACCCGGCCTCCGCCTCCTCCCGCCGCCCCGCGACGGCCTGCCGCAGAGCGGCGTACCACTGGGTGAACACGCCCGCGAGAGGGATGCCGTACCGCTCCGCGAGCCGGTCGGCGGCAGCCGCGTGCTCGTCGGCCGCGTCGAAGTCGGCGAGCGCGGAGCGGGCCTGGACAAGGATCAGACGGCCCAGCACCTCGAAGGTCACCAGGCGGTGCCGGGCGGCCAGTTCGACGAGCTCCGTGCCGATCCCGGCGCGTTCCGGCGCCAGACCGGCCCGCTGGAAGGCGTGCAGGAAGCGGCCGTTGAGGGCGAGGCCGAGCAGCGCCGGGTCGCCCAGACGGCGCGCGAGGGCCTCCGCCTCCCGCGCCGCCCCGGGGCCCCGGTCGACGGGGACACCGCGCAGCTCCTGAGCGAGGGTGCCCAACAGCCGTGCGCGCCGCGCGACTTGGTCCTCGGGCAGCGCGGTCAGGGTGCGCTCGATCGTCCCGGCGATCCGCCGGGACAGCTCCTCGTCGTCGTTGCGGGTCCAGATCGCGGGCACGTCGAAGGCGCCGAGCACCTCGGCGGTGAACGCCGGATCGCCCAGCGCCTCGGCCGTGGCGACCGCCTCCGCGCGGTGCGTCCGCGCGGACTCCAGGCCTCCGGTCACGGCCAGTGCGCGCACCATGCCCATGACCGCCTCCAGCCGGCCGCGTACGTCGTCCCCGTCGCCCCGGTCATGGGCGGCGACCGCCTGCCGCCACAGCCGTACCGCCTCGTGCGGGGCGAACCCCCGCTCCGCCCGCACGGCCGCCGCCCGGGCGTAACGGGCGGCCCTGGCCGCCGTGGCCCGGGTCCCGGCACGGCCGAAGTGATGGGCGAGGGAGGCGGTGTCGTCGGGGCGCAGGCGCTCGACCGCCTCGGCGACCGCCGCGTGCCAACGCGCCCGGCGCGGCCCGGAGATGTCGTCGTACAGCGTGTCGCGCACCAGGGCATGGGCGAACCGCGTCCGCCCCGGCCCCTGTTCGGCGAGGAACCCCGCGACCAGCGCGGACTCCAGCGCGTCCAGCACCACGTCCTCGTCCGTCCCCAGGGCCATCAGCACCTCCACATCGACGTCCGGGCCGGCCAGCGCCGCCTGCCGCAGCACCGTCCGGGCCGGCCCCGGCAGCCGCGCCACCCTGTGGCGGATGACGTCCCGCACCCCGGCGGGTACGGCGTCCAGCGCCGCGCGCCCCTCGGCGTCGACCAGCCGCGCCAGTTCCCGTACGAAGAAGGGGTTGCCGCCGCTGCGCCGGTGGATGACCCGCGCGGTCCGGGCGTCCACGTCCCCCTGGACGACGGTACGGACGAGGGCGTCCGTGGCCTCCTCGGGCAGCCCGCCCAGGTACACCCGGACCGGTTCCGCGCGGGCGAACCCGGCGAGCGCGTCGGTCAGGCCGGGGAAGATCTCCGTGGCCCGGTAGGTGCCGACGAGCAGGACAGGACCCGCGACGGACTCCGCGACCAGGGCGGACAGTAGATCCAGGGTCTCCTCACCCGCCCGGTGCAGATCGTCGAGGACCAGGAGTACGGGACCCCTGTCCGCCACCGTACCGAGATACGAGAGCGCCGCCCGGTGCATACGGAAGCGGGCGGCGGCCCGGGCCGAGGCCGACGCGCCGTGCGTACCGGCGCCGTCCGGGACATCCGGGACATCCGGGACATCCGGCGGGGGGCCGGCTCCCGAGGCGGCCAGGGCGGTCACGATCCGGGACCACGGCCAGCCGCCCGGCGCCCCGTCGTGTTCCGGGCAGGCGCCCCACGCCGTGGTCCACCCCCGCGTCGTCAGCGTGTCGGTCAGCGCCTCGGCGAGCGCGGTCTTCCCGGCGCCGGGATCGCCGGAGACCAGGGCCAGGGCGAGCCCGCCGCGCCGTACGGCCGTCGCGGCGGCCTCCTCCAGCAGGGCCAACTCCCGGGCGCGGCCCACGAACGGCCGTCCGTACGGCGCCGCCGTGGCCCGAGGCGGCACTCCATGCGGGGCGCGCGGTGTCACCCCGGGCGGGGCGCCGCTTCCGCCTCCGGTCGCTCCGGGCGTCATGAGACGGGGGTCCTGGGCGAGGATGCCGGCCTCCAGTGCGCGCAGCCCGGGGCCCGGGTCCACGCCCAGCTCCCCGGCCAGCGTCCGCCCGGCCCGGCGCAGTACGGCGAGGGCGTCGCCCTGCCGGCCCGAGCGGTACAGCGCCAGCGCCCACAGCCGCCAGGCGTCCTCGCGCAGCGGATGGGCCCCGGCGTGGGCCGCCAGATCCGGTACCGCCTCGGCGGCCCGCCCCAGCTCCAGCAGCGCCTGCGCGCGCCGCTCCACGGCCAGCAGCCGCAGTCCGTCCAGGCGGGTGATCTCCCCGCGCGCCCACCCCTCGTCCGTGAACTGCGCGTACGCGGGACCGCGCCAGAGCGCCAGCGCCCGGTCGAGACGGGTCAGCGTCTCCCCGGCCTTCCCCGTCGTCAGCAGCGAACCGGCCGCGCCCGTCACCGCCTCGAACCGCCAGGCGTCCACCGCGTCCGGGGCCGCGCGCAGCGCGTAGCCGGGGGAGACCGTCACCAGCAGCCGCGCGGGGGCGCGGGGCGGCCGGTCGGGCTCCAGGGCGCGGCGCAGCGCGGAGACGAACGTCTGGATCGCCCCGGCCGCGCCGTCCGGGGGCCGCTCCCACAGGTCACCGGCGAGCCGGTCCACGGGGACGACCCGGCCCCGCGCGATCAGCAGCCGGGCCAGCACCGCCCGGTGCCTGGGCCCTTTCAGGGCGAGCGGTCCGTGCCGGTCCGACGCCTCCAGCGGGCCCAGCACCCCGAAGGTCACCTCCGGTGGGGCCGCCTCGCTGGTCATCCCGCCAATGTAGCGGGCCACCGCCCGTACGCCCTGGTCAGCGGTTGGTCAGCGGTTGCTGACCGGTTGCTGATCGGGGGCCCGCAGGCTGGCCCCGTACACGCCGACCCCGTACACAGCTCACCGAGCGGAAAGGGCCGCACCATGGAGCCCCAGCCCCAGCCCCAGCCCCGGATCCCCGGATTCGACTACCAGCGCGTCACCGTCGCCGAAGGCGTCTCCCTCAACGTCGCCGTGGGCGGCTCAGGAAGCCCCGTCGTGCTGCTGCACGGCTTCCCCCAGACCCATCTCATGTGGCGCCACGTCGCCGCCGACCTGGCCGCCGACCACACCGTCATCTGCCCCGACCTGCGGGGGTACGGAGACAGCGACAAGCCCACCGACACCGACGGGCTGACCTACTCCAAGCGCACGATGGCCGCCGACACCGTCGCCCTCGCCCGTGCGTTCGGCCACGAGCGGTTCGCCCTGGCCGGCCATGACCGGGGCGCCCTGGTCGCCGTACGCGCCGGTCTCGACCACCCCGACGCGGTCACCCACCTGGCCTCGCTGGACGTCCTGCCCACGCTGGACATGTGGGACGTCCTGCACGGCACCTCCGCCGCCGTCGGCTTCCACCTCTATCTGATGGCGCAGCCGCCGGGCCTGCCGGAGGTGCTGATCGGCGCCGCCCCCGACGCCTTCTTCGGCCACTTCCTGGACATCTGGGCCCGTGACCCGGAGGCGATCCCCGCCGACATCCGCGCCGCCTACCTGAAGGCGTCCCGTGAGGCCGTCGTCCCGATCGTCGCCGACTACCGGGCCTCGGCCGCCGTCGATGTCGCACACGACCGGGCCGACCGCGCGGCCGGCCACCGGCTGCGCATGCCGGTGACCGTCCTCCAGCAGGACTGGGGCGCGGCCCTCGGCTTCGACGCCGCCGCGCTGTGGGAGGCGTGGGCCCCCGATCTGGATCACTCCTCCGTCGCCCTGGGCCACTTCATGGCCGAGGAGGCCCCGGCCGAGGTCGTCAAGGCGCTGCGGGCCCTCCTGGCCAGGTAGGTCCTCCGCGCGGATCCGCGCAACAGCACCGTAGGGAGGTGGCAATGTGCGGGAAACGAATTCAACAGAAAGTTGATTCGCTCCCGCCCGCCACCATCCACTCCGGAGGCACCCGTGTCCCAGGGAACCGCTCCGTCCCCCCATCCCGTCGACCGGATGCTGCCGCCCGGCAAGCTGGGGCTGCTCGGGCTCCAGCATGTACTGGTGATGTACACGGGCTGCGTGACCGTGCCGCTGGTCTTCGGTGCGGCGGCGAAGCTCGACACATCCACCATCGGGCTGCTGATCAACGCCGATCTGCTGGTGGCCGGTCTGATCACGCTGCTCCAGGCGCTCGGCGTCGGCCGGATCCTCGGCGTACGCCTGCCGGTCGTCGCGGGCGCCACGTTCACCGCCGTGACCCCGATGATCCTGATCGCGGGCGAGTACGGCATGCAGGCCGTCTACGGGTCGATGATCGCCGCCGGGGTCTTCGGCCTGCTGGTCGCGGTGCCCTTCGCACGCGCCGTACGGTTCTTCCCGCCCCTGGTCAGCGGGTCCGTCATCACCGTCATAGGGCTCTCGCTGATAGGCGTCGCCGCCGGCCTGATAGCGGGAGCGGACCCGACGGCCCCGGACTACGCCGCTCCGAGCCATCTCGCGCTCGCGGGCGGCATCGTCCTGTTCATCGTGCTGATCGGCCGCTTCGGCCGGGGCTTCCTCGCCCAGTTGGGCGTGCTGCTCGGCCTGGTCGGCGGAACGGCCGTCGCGGTGTTCATGGGGCTGACCGACTTCTCCACCGTCGGGGACGCCGACTGGTTCGGGGTCGCCGCGCCCTTCCACTTCGGCGCCCCGGAGTTCCCGGTCGCTGCCGTCATCTCGATGTGCGTGGTGATGCTGGTGACGTTCACCGAGTCGACCGCCGACATGCTCGCCGTCGGGGAGATGACGGGCCGCCCGCTCACCTCCCGCGACCTGGCCAAGGGCCTGGCCGCCGACGGGGTGTCCGGTGTCCTCGGCGGGGTCATGAACGGCTTCCTGGACACCGTCTTCGCCCAGAACGTGGGGCTGGTCGGCATGACCAGGGTCCGCAGCCGTTACGTCGCCGCCGTCGCCGGAGCCATCCTGATCCTGCTGGGCCTCGTGCCCAAGCTCGGTGAGGTCGTCGCCTCCCTGCCGGGCCCGGTGATCGGCGCGGCGGGGCTGGTCATGTTCGCCACCGTCACGGCCGTGGGCATCAACACCCTGCGCAAGGTGCCCTTCGACGGCACGAACAACCTGCTGATCGTGGCCGTGTCCATCGGTGTCGGCATGCTCCCGGTCGCCGCCCCGACGATCTACCACGCCTTCCCGAACTGGTTCCAGATCATCGCCGGCAGCGCCATCACCAGCGCCACGCTGACGGCGTTCCTCCTCAACCTGCTCTTCCACCACACAGGCGTCAGGGGCACCCCGGACGGGACCGCTCCCGTACCCGAGGAGGAGACCACCGGGCGGGTGACCGACCCCCTGACGGTACGGGCGCCGGCGCGGCCGGGGGAGCGGGGGTGAGGAGGATGCTGATCGCGTTGGCGGCGACGATGGCCCCGATGCTCGCCCACTCCGCGGCGTGCAGTGTCTGGCCCAGCACGATCCCCCCGACCACCGCGGCCAGCACCGGGTTGACGCTCATGAAGAGCCCGAACGTCCGGGCCGGCACCCGCCGCAGGGCGAACAGGTCCGCGAGGAGCGGTACGGCCGAGGAGAGCACCCCCGCGATCACCGCGCACCCCACCGCCCCCATGGACGGCGGACGGTGGATCACGACGGCGAGACCGACGGGCAGGAACAGCAGCCCGGAGAGCCCGGCGGCGGCCGCCGCCCCCTCGGTGCCCGGCACCCGCCGCCCCACGGTGCGGTTGAGCAGGATGTACGAGGCCCAGCAGGCGGCGGCCAGCAGCCCGAGGCCGATGCCGAGGTAGTCGGTGGTCGGCCGGGGACGCATCAGGGTCGCCACGCCCGCGGTGGCGAGCACCGCGCAGAGTATGTCCACCCGGCGGCGCGAGGACGCCAGCGCGATGGAGAGCGGCCCCAGGAACTCCAGGGTGACCGCCAGCCCCAGACCGATCCGGTCGACGGCGCTGTACAGCGACAGGTTCATCGTCGCGAACACCACCGCCAGCAGCAGTACGGGCCACCACTGGTGCCGGGTGAACGAGCGCAGCCGGGGCCGGCCGACGGCCAGCAGCAGGATCGCGGCGACGTACTGACGTACGGCCACGACACCCACCGGGCCCAGGACGGGGAAGGCGAGCGCCCCGACCGCCGCCCCCGTCTGATTGGACAGACCGCTGCCGAACATGGTGGCGACACCGGCCGTACGTGTGGTTGCTGACGACATGAACCGATCGTCCGCCCGCCGGCCTCTTACGTAAAATGAATGAACGAGACAACTTATGCGCGAATGTAATAAGTGAGTGAGCGAGCGGACGAGGGCCCGGATGAACGTGGAACTACGACAGCTCCGCTGTCTCGTCGCCATCGTCGACGAGGGCAGCTTCACCGGCGCCGCCACGGAACTGGGCCTCTCGCAGCCGGCCGTCTCCCGTCAGCTCGCCGCTCTCGAACGCGAACTCGGGGTGCTGCTGATCCGCCGTACCACCCGCGAGCTGACCCCGACCGCGACCGGGCTGCGCGTCGTGGCGCACGCCCGGCGGGTGCTCACCGAGGTGGACGACCTGGTCGGCGAGGCCACCGAGGGCCACGCCCAGCTCAGGATCGGCTATGCCTGGTCGGCGCTGGGCCGCCACACCCTGGCGTTCCAGCGCCGCTGGAGCGGTACCCGCCCGGAGACGCGGCTCCATCTCGTACGGACCAACTCGGCCACCGCCGGCCTGGCCGAGGGCGCCTGCGATCTCGCCGTCGTACGCAAACCGCTCGACGGCGACCGGCGCTTCGACTCCGTCATCGTGGGCCTGGAGCGGCGCTACTGCGCCATGGCGGCGGACGACCCGCTGGCCAGGCACCGCTCGATCCGGCTCGCGGACATCGGCGGACGCACCCTGCTCGTCGACCGCAGGACCGGCACCACCACCACGGAGCTGTGGCCGCCGGAGTCCCGTCCGGTGGCGGAGGCCGTTCACGACGTCGACGACTGGCTCACCGCCATCGCCACCGGCCGCTGCGTGGGGGTGACGGCGGAATCCACCCGCGACCAGTACCCGCGCCCCGGCGTCGTCTACCGCCCGGTCCGCGACGCGGAGCCCATCGCCGTACGCCTCGCCTGGTGGTCGGACGCGCCGCACCCCGCCACGCGGGCCGCGATCGAACTGCTCACCGATCTGTACCGGACGGACTGAGCACGGGCCCGGGCACTCGTGGCCCGGGCCCGTGCTCAGTCCGTCCGGCGCCTCAGTGGTCGGCGCAGCAGGGGGTCGGGTCCGGCACCTCGAAGGGGACCAGGACCCCGCCCGCCGCCTCCATCACCGTCAGGACCAGCCGCCCCTCCCGCCACTCGGGCCGGAGATGGTCCCGGGTCAGGATCCGGCGCGCGCCGTCCGGCGGCCCGGCCGCGCCGAGCAGCGCCACCTCGTCCACGGCGGACACCGCGAGCAGTTCGGCCACACCCACCGTGCCGGTGAGCGCGCCCGCGCCGGGGAAGAGAACCGCCCGGCCCGCGCCGTGGAGCGTCCGCTCGGCCACCGCGTGCGCCGCCCCCTCGGCCAGCTCCGCCGGGCCGTGGCGCCGCTCACCGAAGGCGAGCCCGAGCGCTTCCGGCTCCGTACGGCGGGTCAGCGCCCACCACGCCTCGGTGGCTGTGGCCGCGTCCGGCAGGGTGAGCGAGAGCGCCAGGTGCGGCCGTCCGGCGCGCACCGCGTGCGTACCGACCGACGCGGTGTCCGGCAGGGCCAGTTCACCGGCGAGCGCCCGGGCCAGGTGATCGGCGTCGCCCAGACCGGCCGTGGCCGCGTCGACACCGATCACCGTCGCCGCTGTCATGCGGGCAGCACCCAGATCGGATTGGAATAGAACCACAGGTCGCGCCACGGGTCGGCGTCGCCGACGACGTCGAGCGCGGGCCCCGCGGGGTCGACGGAGGCACCCCGCGCGCCGACCGCGGAGCGGTTGCCGTCGGTACCGCGCAGCCGGACGTAGAGCGGCCGGTCCACCCGTCCCAGGGAGTAGGTGAGCCGGACGGTGCCGGTCGACTTGTCGACGTCGTACGACGAGACGACCTTGGCGGTCGGCGCGGTGAACGTGTCCTTGTCCTTCACCTCGCCCGTCATATCGCCCTGGATCACATCCACCCGGGCCAGCTTCGGCACGAACTGCGCCCAGTTCGCGCCGGCCGCGAGCGCGATGTCGACCGTCAGTGTCACGTTCGTGCCGCGCCGTACGTGCAGGGCGCCGCCCAGCGTGGCCCAGCGCCCGCCGCCCGCGACCCGGGCGTCGAGGCCGCTGATCAGACCGCCGTGGTCGACCCAGACGCGCCCGGCGCGGATGCCGTCCATGACCGCCGCGTACGAGAAACCGTCGGAGCCCACGTGCGTACGGCTGTACTGGCCCGGCCAGAAGTCGCCCTCGGTGAGGTCGAGCCCGCCCCGGTAGACCGGGTCGGTGTGCTTGCCGTTGGCCGTGAAGTCGGAGTCGGGGCCGCCGCGCTTCGCCGTGTCCGCGTACACGTTGTGCGAGTCGGAGTTGGCGGTGATCCACCACGGCCTGCCCTCGGCGAGCAGGCTGTCCCACAGACCGCCCACCGTGGCGGTCATCCAGTCGAACCCGCCCCAGGTGCGGTAGCTCTCCAGCGGATAGCCGGCGAAGGAGCCCGCGCCCGGGCTGCCGTCGTACAGCCCCCGCGCGCGGCCCATCCCGGTCGGCGCCGCGATCCCCGCGGCCTGGTGGCCCGGCGCACCCTCGAACCCGACGGCGATCTGGTGGTTACGGGACGTGGCGTCACGCCAGGCGCGGATCTCGTGCGGGGAGTCGATGCCCTTGCGCGACGGGTGGTTGGCGAGCATCAGGGCGTCCCGCACCTTGCGCCGCTGGACCTGCTCGGAGAGGAACGAGAGGCCGGCGATGGCCAGTGCCTCGTTGGCCGGGGTGGAGTCACCGGCGCCGCGCACCGAGCCGTCGAAGGAGGTCTCGAACTCCTTGAGGACCGCGACCTCGTTCCGGCCCGGGTGGACGAAGACCGTGCCGTGCTCGGCCGCCGGGATGTTCCACTCAAGCCCCTGGAAGACCAGCGTGTCGTCGTACGCGGCACGGGCCTCCTTGATGTCCGGGTTGACCTTCTCCACACCGATCTTGGCGTGTGTCCCGGAGCCGTGGTCGGTGATGACCATCCAGTCCAGGCCATGCTTGGCGCCCTGCCGCACCTGGTCGACGACCCGGTACTTGCCGTCGCTGCTGTACTGCGTGTGGATGTGGTGGTCACCGGCCAGCCACAGGAAGCCGCCCTTGCGGTTCGTACGGGAGCCGCCCGGTCCGCCCCGGCCCGTGGCGTACGCGGGGGAGCCGGCCACCGCGCCGCCCGCCACACTGCCCGCGGCGAGCCCGGCGCCCAGCAGCCCCGTGTTGCGGAGCATCGAGCGGCGGGAGAGCTGGTCGGGGGTGAGGGCTTCGTCGGGCACCGAGGTGTCGAGCGCGGGCGGCAGCGCCGTGCTCGCTTCGTGCGCGTGGGAGTGCGCGTGCGAGTGAGGGTGGTGGTGCCCGTGGCCCATGGAAGCTCCTGTGTCCGGTTGTTGCCGTTGTGACAGAGAGGTTCCGGGTGAAACATGAACAGTGGGCGATCCAGGGATGATCAGTGGGCGGCCGCCGTACGGCGGGATGACGCGCCCCGCGGCTCCGGACACCCGAATCGGCAACTGCCCTTGTGCGGCAGGCCACTTGACCGTACATGATGACCCTCCGCAGGACCGTTGCCCGTACCTCGCGCACCCGTACCTTTCTCGCCCCCGCACCCTTCTCACCCCCAGGAAGGCCCCCACATGCGTACTCCGATACGGAGACTGGCCGGCGTCCTCGCCGCCGGCGCGCTGGCGCTCACCGGCCTCGCCGTCACCCCGGCGACCCAGGCCGCCGCGGCCCCGGCGGCCGACTCCGGCACGCTGAAGGTCCTCACGTACAACATCGCCGGGCTCCCGCTCGGCCTCGGCCAGAGCGACCCCGAGACCAACACTCCGCTCATCGGGCAGCGCCTGGGCCCGTACGACATCGTCAACGTCCAGGAGGACTTCAACTACCACGCCTCGCTGTACGCCAACGACACCCACCCGTACCGCACCGCCACCAGCGGCGGCGCCGCCTTCGGCGACGGCCTCAACACCCTCTCCGACCACCCCTTCGAGGACTTCGAGCGCGTCCGCTGGAACGACTGCACGGGCACCGACTGCCTCACCCCCAAGGGCTTCTCGCTCGCCCGGGTCCGGCTCGCCGAGGGCGTCTTCGTGGACCTCTACAACGTCCACACCAACGCCGACACCACGGACGCCGCGCTGGCCGCCCGGCGCGCCAACATCGTCCAGCTCTCGTCCTTCATCCGGACGTACAGCGAGGGCAACGCCGTCGTCGTCATGGGCGACACCAACACCCGCTACACCCGCACCGGCGACAACATCCGCACCCTCGTCTCCGAGAACGGCCTCACCGACGCCTGGGTGAAGCTGGTACGCGGCGGCTCCGCCCCTGCCCTCGGCAGCGACGCGCTGGTGTGCGACACCGTCGCGCCCACGCAGACCTGCGAGGTCGTCGACAAGGTCCTCTACCGGAGCGGCCCACTGGTCGGTCTCGACGCCACCACCTACACCAACGCGTGGCGCGCGTTTCTCGACGGCGCGGGCAAGCACCTCTCCGACCACTACCCCCACGCCGTCGACCTCACCTGGTCACAGCCCGCGAACCGCCGTGCCTCCGACTTCTTCGGCGGCCCGCACGGCACCGCGTTCAACGACGCCCGCGCCCTTCCGGCCACCCCCGCGCCCCGCACCCTCACCCTGCGCGGCGGAGCCCGGCTCGACGCGGTCGGCCTCACCCTCGACGGCGGTACGGTGCTGAGCCACGGCGGTACGGGCGGCACCGCCTCCTCGCTCACCCTGGCCACGGGCGAACACCTCACCTCGGTCAAGCTGACCCAGGGCCAGAAGGACGGCCGTACGCGGATCTTCTCCGCCGCGTTCACGACGGACCGGGGCCGCACCCTCGCCGCCGGCACCGCCACCTCGGACGCGGTGACCTACACCGCGCCGTCGGGGTGGCGGATCGTCGGCTTCACCGGCCGCTCCGGGGACGGGATCGACAAGCTCGGCGTCGTCTACGCGCCCCAGTAGTCGTGCGCCAGTAGTCGCGCTCACGTCGTCGCGCTCACGTGGTCAGGAGCCGGCGGCCGGGTCCTCCGCCGTACGCAGCCGGACCCGGCGGACCGGGACGAACGCCGCGGAGTCCACCGACGCCCGGGTCCTGGCCGCCGCCAGGCCGTCCCGTACCGACGCGTCGACGTACACCCCGTCGGCGCGGCCCAGGGGCAGCACCCGGATCTCGACGCCGTGCTCGACGGCCTCCGCGGCATGCCGGCGCAGCCCGATGTCCCACTCCGGGCCGTACCAGAAGTGGTCGGCGACGAGGCGCCCGTCGATGTAGGCGCGGGCCACGTCGCCGGTGTACGTGAGCCGCAGCAGCACCTCTCCGCCCTCGTCGAACGCCGCGCGGGGGACGGCGATCCGGTGGACCGCCGCCTCCGCGAAGTCGGCGTCCACCGGCGCCGAGGCGCGGCGGTGCGGGCCGCCCTCACGGGCGGGCGGCGCCACGGCCTCGGCGCGTACGCACGCGACGGCGGTGGCCCCGACCCCGGCCTGGGCCACCGATGCCGTCCAGGTGGTGAAGACGCCGTCGGCGCGGGGCCCGGAGAGGCCCGTCCTACCGTCCGCGGGTGTGTGGAGCCCGGCGGCGGGCGCGGGCGCCAGGGAGAGGGAGACGGTCTCCGCCTCGGTGGGGACCCGCAGTTCGCCCCCGTCGGCCAGCACGGCGTCGTCGCAGAGCACCAGCCGCTCCGCGTTCCAGATCCGGACCCGCTGGAGACGGCGCCCCTGCTCCTCGGTGAGGAAGAGCAGCCGGACAGGACCCTCGGGCCCGGTGACGGTCACCACCGCGTCCGTCCCGGGCCCGGTGACCGTCACCACCGCGTCCGTCCCGGGCTCGGGGATCCCCACCACCGTCCGGCCGTCGCGCGTGGCGCTCGCGGCCGACGCCGACACCGAAGCCCCGGCGGGCAGCGGGAACTGCGGGGCGATCCCCGCCGTGGCGGCGAACACCGCGGTCGCCACCCCGTCGATCTCCAGCCGGGTCAGCGGCTGCGCGCTCACCCAGTCGAGCCGTACGCCCGGCCCCGCCTCGTACCCGAGCGGCCACACGAAGTGCGCGCCGGACGGCACGGTCACCGGCGTGGCCGGAACCTGTCGCGTACAGCCGTCGAGTTCGACGCGGAAACGGATCCCGTGGTGGTCGGGAAGGGGTTCGTGGGGCTGGTGGTTGTTGACGAAGAGGAAGCCCTCCGTACCGTTGGAGCGCACCGCCCAGCGGAGCGTGGACCGGTCGTCGAGGCCGGCCGGACACGTGTCGGGCAGCCGCAGCGGCATGTCCGCGAGCCGCGCCCCGGAGTCCTGGATCAGCAGATGCTGCGCGCGCAGCGCGTGGAACGAGGGGCGCACCTGCCCGAACTCGCCCAGCGGCGCCTGGAAGTCGTAACTGACCGACGGCAGGTCGTTGGGGTAACCGGTGGCGTGCGACTCCTGGTTGGGCAGCGCGAGATCCAGCCGCTGCGAACAGCCGTGGTACAGGTAGTACCCCTGCCAGACCGAGCCGCTGCCGAGCTTGGCCAGCGCCAGCGCGGAGACGTCCGCGGTCCGCACCAGGGGCCGCCGGTGGTACGCGACGGCCATGCCCGAGCCGAGCTCACAGGTGAGGTAGGGGTAGCGCCGGTCGTCCGGCGCCCCGTGGCTCGCCCGCGTCGCGGAGCGCAGATCGGCGCCGATGGTGGGGTCGTCCCTGACCGGGGTGAAGAAGTAGTGCCGGCGCATCTCCCGCGCCCACCCGTCGTGCGCCTCCGCCCAGAACGCCTCCGGGTAGCCGCCGTACACCGGCAGCAGGACATCGCGCGGGAGGTCGGCGGCGTCCCACCCCGTGGCCGTCCACAAGGGGGCGGCGATGCCCGCGGCCTCCGCGGCGCGGCGCAGCGTCGCCAGATGCGCGGGTGCGTCGTACAGCTCGTTCTCGATCTGTACGGCGATGACGGGGCCGCCCTCGTCGTACGAGAGGCCGCGCAGCTCCCGGCCTATCCGGGCGAAGTACCGCTCGACGAGCGCCAGATAGGCCGGATCGTCCGTGCGCGGGACGCAACCGGCGCCGTCGAGCCAGTCCGGGAAGCCGCCGCCCCGGCACTCACCGTGCGACCAGGGGCCGACACGGACGGCGACGGATAGCCCGAGGCCGCCGCAGAGCAGGACGAAGCGGCGCAGATCACGGCCGCCGTCGAAACGGAAGGTCCCGCGGCTCTCCTCGTGCTGGTTCCAGAAGAGGTAGGTGGCCACGGTGTCCACCCCGCCGGCCCGGATCTTCAGCAGCTCCTCGCGCCACTCGGCGGCCGGATAGCGGCTGAAGTGGAATTCCGCCATCACCGGAAGCCAGGGGACCCCGCCCCGCAGGATCCTGCGGCTGTCGGGGACCAGGGGTCCGTGGACGCCGTCGCCGTCGCCCTCCGGGCTGCCCATCGACAGGTGGCCCGACGGTCCGGGCGGGGGAGCGTGCAGGTCATGGGCGTGCAGTGACAACACGACGAACGGCTCCTGCGTCGGTGGACGGCGGGGAAGATCGCTTCATGGTCGGCACGGCTCAGGGCCGTGTCAAGAAGCACTCCTCACTCGGGCCCACCACGGGGGGAGCGGCACATCTGGCCAGTATCAGTCTTTCCTGATCCGCTGCTCTGTGATCCAGGTGTGATGTTCATGTGATCCACCTCGTCTTCAGATCGCCGCCACAGGGTGTTACGTTTCTCGATGTCACGAGTCCCAGCGACAAGCCCCGGCTTGCTGGGCGGCAACCCTCCTTTCTGCGGTGGGGTGCCCCGGGTGATGACACGGCTCCACGCGCACACCGATGTGCCGGGAGCAAGCGCGGACCTGTCAGCCAGGTCCAGTACCTGGGACGGGAGCACGAGATGACAGCGGACGCGGTGCCTCACAGAGCGTCGTCATGGTGCCCCGTCCAGCGGCCCCCGCTCGACGAGCGGCCGGCGAACCATCACCCACGGGCCGGCGCGCCGTACGACGCCACCCCGCACCGAGGAGCCCTTCCCTCATGAGACCTGCCCTGTCACGCCCTCGCGGGCGACGCTCCCTGCTCGCCCTCGCCTCGGCCGTCACCGTCCTCGCCGCCGTCGCCGGCTGCGGTGTCGACACCGGCGGCTCCGGAGACGGCGGGTCCGGTGCCAAGGGGGAGCAGATCACCGTCACCGCGTTCGCCGGCCCCTGGGGTGAGCTCTTCAAGAAGTCCTTCGTCGCACCCTTCGAGAAGGACACCGGCATCAAGGTGAACCTCGTGTACGGGGCCGACTCGGCCTGGCTCACCAAGCTCCGCGCCGCGGGCGGCAAGGACGCGCCGTTCGACGTCGTCGCCCTCACCCCCGGCTCCCTGCACCAGGCGGTCGGCGGCGGTCTCCTCCAGCCGCTCAAGACCGGCGACCTGAAGAACTGGAAGCAGCTCGACCCGGTGCTCACCCAGCAGTCCACGGTCGACGGCTCCTCCTACGGCGTACCGCTGACCACCGGCTCCAACGGTCTGCTCTACCGCACCGACAAGATCAAGCAGGCGCCCCGGGACTGGACCGACATCTTCGACAAGAAGTACTGCGGCCATGTCGCGCTGCCCCCGCTGACCTACAACGCGGGCCTGGAGTTTTTCTCCGCGCTGGTCTCCCAGGACGGCGGCAAGCTCTCCAACCCCGCCGACGTCGACAAGGCGTTCAAGAAGCTCGCCGCGCTCAAGGGCTGCGTCTCGGCGTACCCGGCGGACGCGGGCAGCGTCTCCACCGTCCTGCAGAACGGCGACGCCTGGATCGTGCCCTTCTGGGACGGCCGTGCCTTCGCCATGGCCGAGGAGGGGCAGCCGATCGGCTTCAGCTACCCCGCGTCCGGCGCCGTCGGCGCGCTGACCTCGTACTACGTGCCCAAGGGCAGCGCGCACACCAAGGCCGCCTACACGTTCCTGAACTACCTCAGCGCCGCCCAGCACCAGAAGCCCTTCGCCGAGGGCACCTTCTACGGCGCGGGCAACGACACCATCGACTACAGCCCCGGCTTCAAGGACAAGGTCAAGTACGGCGAGGCCGTCTACAAGACCTTCACCTGGGTCGACTACAAGACGGCGACCCCCAAGCTGAACGAATGGCAGCAGCGGTGGAATCAGATCTTCAAGTGACCGGGAAGCGGCACGACACCGGCGGCGGGACCGCCGCGCACATCGACATCGAGGGTCTGGCCGCCGGGTACGAGGGGCAGCGCATCCTCGACGTCGACCGGCTCTCGATCCGGCGCGGCGAGTTCCTGTCCGTCCTCGGCCCCAGCGGCTGCGGCAAGACGACCCTCCTCAACAGCCTGGCGGGGTTCGTCCGCCCCACCGCGGGCCGGATCACCCTGGACGGCACCGACCTCACCGACGTCCCCACGCACCGCCGGGGGCTCGGGCTGGTCTTCCAGAACTACGCCCTCTTCCCGCACATGACCGTCGCCGGGAACGTCGCGTACGGACTCAAGGTGCGCCGCACCGAGCGCGCCGAGCGGGACGAACGCGTCGCCGAGGCGCTGCGCCTCGTCGGCCTGGAGGCGTACGCGGACCGCAGGCCGAAGCAGCTCTCCGGCGGCCAGCAGCAGCGCGTCGCCGTGGCCCGCGCGCTGGCCACCCGGCCCGCGGTGCTGCTGCTCGACGAGCCGCTGTCCAACCTCGACGCCAAGCTGCGCCGCGAGATGCGGGTGGAGCTGCGGGAGCTCCAGCAGCGCCTCGGCATCACCATGGTCTTCGTCACGCACGACCAGGAAGAGGCGATGTCGCTCTCGGACCGGATCGCCGTGATGAACGGCGGCCGGGTCGAACAGCTCGGTACCCCCACCGAGGTGTACCGGACGCCCGCGACCCGCTTCGTCGCCGAGTTCATCGGCGCGGCCAACATCCTTCAGGGCACCGGCGCCCCCGACGGGACGCTCCACCTGGGCGGGGTCGGGCTGGACTCCGGCCTGGCCACGCTGCCCGACGGGGAGACGGTCACCCTCGCCGTACGCCCGGAACGCGTCACGGTCCGCGCCGTCGAGGCCGACAGCGACAGTGACAGCGGCGCCGGTGCTTCGGCCACGGCCGAGCGCGGCTCCGGGATCGTCGGCTACCGGGCGTTCACCGGTGAGGCGTGGCAGGCGCAGATCGTCGTCGCCGAAGGCGTCGTGGTCAACGCCAGGACGGCCGAGGAACCCCCGGCCGTCGGCGCGCGCGTCACCTTCGGCTGGTCCGCCGCCGACGTCATCGTCCTCGGGCCCGCGGAGGGCCCCGGGGGAGGCGCCGCGGCCGGGGGAGCGGCCGAGGCGGTCGCCGGGGACGCCACGAAGAAGGAGGCGACGCCCGGATGAGCGCGCCCGCCGCCCGCGCGCCGCGCCGGCTGCGCGGGCTGCTGCCCGTCACGCCGGTCGTGGTCTTCCTGCTGGCCCTGTTCGTGGTCCCGCTCGTGCGGGTCCTCGCGCTCAGTTTCCATCCGTCGGACGCCAACGGCTACCCGCTCGACGGCTACTCGTTCACGCAGTACCGCAGGGTCTTCACCGAGTCGTTCTTCTCCGAGTCCCTGTGGCAGAGCCTGTTCACCTCGCTGCTGGTCACCGTCCTGTGCGTGCTGCTCGGCTTCCCCGCCGCGTACGCGCTGGCCCGCGCCCGCAAGGGAGTGGTGCGCACCCTGCTGTTCGTCGCGGTCGTCTCCCCGCTGCTCACCAGCGTGGTCGTCCGCAGCTACGGCTGGGTCGTGCTCTTCTCCGCCAACGGCGTGGTCAACCGGACCCTCGTCGGCCTCGGCATCCTGGACCAGCCCGCACCGCTGCTGACCAGCTACGTCGTGGTCGTCGTCTCCGTCACCCATGTCCTGCTGCCGTTCGCGATCCTGCCGCTGACGACCGCGCTGGGCGGCATCGACGACAATCTGGCCCGCGCCTCGCGGAGCCTGGGCGCCGGGCCCGTACGCACCTTCTGGAAGGTCACGCTGCCGCTCAGCCTGCCCGGCATCACGGTGGGCGCCACCGTCGTCTTCCCGCTGGCCATGGGCATCTACATCACCCCGCTGCTGGTCGGCGGCGCCAACCAGCCGCTCGCCGGGCTGCGCGTCTACAGCCAGATCACCAGCGTCTTCGACTACCCGGTGGCGGCGGCGCTCAGCCTCACGCTGCTCCTGCTGACCCTGGTGGGCGTCTCCGCCCTCGGCACCGGATTCCGCTTCTGGGAACGGAGACTCCATGGCTGACCCGGCCGTCGACCGTACGCACGACCACCCCGCCACCGACGCCCCGTCCGCGCGGAGTGGCGCGAGGACCGCCGCGCCCACGAAGGGGGGTCCGCCGAGGGGGAAGGGTGCGGGCCGGGGCTCCGTGCTGCTGCGCCGCGCCGGGCGGACCGCGGTGGCGCTGCCCGCCGTCGCCGTCTTCCTCTTCCTGCTGGCGCCGCTCGCCGTCCTGGCGCTCAGCTCCCTCAACTCCACCAGCTCCCTGAGCTTCCCGCCCAGCGGGCTCTCCCTGCGCTGGTACTCCGAGGTGCTGTCCTCCTCCGACTGGCTGGTCTCCTTCCGGCTCAGCGGGGTCCTGGTGCTGCTCGTCGTCCTCACCACCGTGACCATCGGCACGCTCGCCGCGTACGGCCTGGTCCGCGGCGACTTCCCCGGCCGCGGCCTGCTCTCCGGGCTCGCCCTCGCGCCGCTGATGGTCCCCGAGATCATCATCGGTCTCGGCCTGCTCTACTACTTCCAGGGCCTCGGACTGGTCAACACCCTCCCCGGGCTCTGGCTGGCGCACTCCCTGGTCGCCCTGCCCTTCGTCATCCGTACGGTGATGGTCAGCGCCCAGGCGCTCGACCCGACCCTGGAACGCGCGGCGGCCACGCTCGGCGCCGGGCGGGCCCGTACCTTCCTCACCGTCACCCTGCCGCTGCTGCGCCCCGGCATCCTCGCCGGAGCGGTCTTCGCCGCCGTCACCTCGCTCGGCGAGGTCGCGGTCTCCGCGCTGGTCTCCGGCTCCAACACCACCACCGTGCCGGTCCGTATCTTCTCGGCCGTCCAGTTCCAGCTCGACCCGTCGGTGGCCGCCGTCTCCACGCTCCTGATGCTGGTCAGTGTGCTCGTCCTGGTGGCCGTCGACCGGTTCACCAACTTCTCGGAGGTGCTCTAGACCGTGCCCGCTGACCCCACCGCCGCAGCCCCCCGCGCCCGCGTCGGGATCGATGTGGGCGGCACGTTCACCGACTTCGTCCTCGCCGTCCCCGGCGAGCGGAGCGCTCCGCTCCACCACAAGGAGCCCAGCACCCCCGGCGATCCGGCGCGCGCCGTCGCCGACGGGCTCGCCGCCGTCCTCGACCGGGCCGGGCTGCGCCCCACCGATCTCGCCGCCGTCACCCACGGCACCACCATCGGGCTGAACGCGATCATCCAGCGCCGCGGCGCCCGGATCGCCCTGGTCGTCACCGAGGGCTACCGGGACATCCTGGAGATCGGCCGCAGCCGCATGCCGTCCTCCTTCGACCTGCACGCCGCCAAGGAGGAACCGCTCGTCCCCCGGGACCGGATCGTGGAGATCCCCGCGCGGCTCGGCCCGGACGGCCGCCCCGTACGCGTCCCCGACGACCGCGAACTGGCCAGGGTCGCCGAGGAACTGCGCGCCACGGACGCCGAGGCCGCCGCCGTGCTCGTCCTGCACGGCCACACCGACCCCGCCTTCGAGGCGGAGGTCACCCGGCGGCTCGCCGCGCTCGTCCCCGAACTGCCGCTCACCTCGTCGGCCGCGATCTGGCCAGAGGTCCGCGAGTTCGAACGCGCCCTCGTCACCTGCCTCAACGTGTACATCCAGCCGCTGATGCGCCGCTACTTCGACCGGCTCGAAGCGCTCCTCGACGGCCTCGGCGTCACCGCCCCCGTCTACATCGCCGGGTCCAACGGCGGCTCCCTCAGCCTGCGTTCGGCCGCCGAGCGCCCCATCGAGACCGTGCTCTCGGGACCGGCCGCCGGCGTCACCGCCGCGACCCGGCTCGGCCGCGCCGCCGGGATCAGCCGGCTCGTCACCTTCGACATGGGCGGCACCAGCAGCGACATCGCCGTCGCCGTCGACGGCGAACCGGAGTTCGCCACCCACACCACCATCGGCGGACTCCCGCTGATCCTGCCCGTCGTCGCGGTCAACGCCATCGGCGCGGGCGGCGGCTCGGTCGTACGGGCCGACACGTACGGAGCCCTCAAGGTCGGCCCCGCGAGCGCCGGCGCCGACCCCGGGCCCGTCGCCTACGGCCGCGGCGGCACCCGCCCCACCGTCACCGACTGCTATCTGCACACCGGCGTCATCGACCCCGCCACCTTCCTCGGCGGCCGGATGACCCTCGACGCGCCCGCCGCCGCCCGCGCCCTGGGCCTGGTCGGCGACGAACTCGGGTTCGCCACCGCCGACCCCGGCGCGGCGGCGGACCGGGCGGCCGACGGCGCGCTGCGGGTCGCCACCGCGGGCATGGCCGTGGAGCTCCAGAAGACCCTCGCCGGACGCGGCCTCGACCCCGCCGAGTTCACCCTCGTCCCGTTCGGCGGCGCGGGCCCCACCCACGCGGCCGTGCTCGCCGAGGAGGTCGGCATCCGCGAGATCGTCGTCCCGCACGCCGCCGCCACCTTCTGCGCGCTCGGCGCGGTCGGCGCCGACCTGCGCCGCGACTTCGCCCGCAGCCTGCGCCGCGACCTCGACGACACCACCGTCGCCGCGCTCCGCGACATCCTCGCCGGACTGGAGGAACGCGCCCGTACCTGGCTCGCCGAACAGGGTCCGGAGACCGCGCCGCCCGTCCTCACCCTGGCCGCCGACATGAGCTACACCGGCCAGGCGTACGAGCTGCGCGTGGAGCTGTCCGGCGAGCCGACCCTGGCCGCCCTCACCGAGGCGTTCCACCAGGAGCACGAGCGGCTCTACGGCTTCCGCGACGCCACCGCCGCCGTACGGCTCGGCACCGCCCGCCTCGCCATCAGCGCCGCGGGCCCCGATCTCGCCACCGTTCCCGCCGAGGCCGCCGCGGACGACCCGCCGCCCGCGCCCGTCGGCCACCGCACCGTCCTGCTCGCCGGGGACCGCGTCACCGCGGACGTCCACCGGCGCGACGGGCTGCGCACGGGACACACCCTCGCGGGACCGGCCGTGATCGAGCAGGACGACACCACCGTGCTCGTGCCGCCCGGCTGGTCGGCCACCGTCGATCCGCTGGGCAACCTCCGGCTCCGGCACTCCTGACCACCACAAGGCAAGCCACGGCAAGGCAAGGACGCACCCGACCATGAAGCTCGACCCGGTCACCCTGGAGATCATCGGCAACAAACTCGGCGCCCTCACCGAGGAGATGTGCCTCACCCTCCAGCGCACCAGCCGCTCGCTGTACGTCAAGGAGACCGCCGACTTCTGCTGCGCGCTCGCCGGACCCGACGGCGCCTTCACCGCCTACCCGCGCGGCATCGGCGTCTCCGGCTTCGTCGGACTCGACGTCCGTACCGCCGTCGACCACGTGGGCCCCCTGGAGCCCGGCGACGTCATCATCACCAACGACCCGTACACCTCGGGCGGTCTGGCCACCCATCTCACCGACATCCAGCTCATCGAGCCGTACTTCCACGACGGCGAGATCATCGGCTACGGGTGGGCGTTCATCCACTGCTCCGACATCGGCGGACGGGTCCCCAGCAGCCTGGCCCCCACCAACCACGAGATCTACCAGGAGGGTCTGCGCATACCGCCGGTCAAGCTCCTGCGGGCCGGTGAGCCCAGCCGTGACATCGCCGCCCTCCTCCAGGCCAACAGCCGCACCCCCGAGGCCAACGACGGCGATCTGCGCGCCATGCTCGCCGCCCTGCGCACCGGCCGCGAGCGGCTGGCCCGGGTCGTCGCGCAGCACGGCGCCGCCGATGTCGCCGCCGCCCACACCGACCTCGTCGACCACACCGCCGACAAGGCCACCGCCGCGCTCGCCACCCTGCGGGACGGCAGCTACCGGTTCACCGACTACCTCGATGACGACGCCGTCTCCCCGGTGCCCGTCCGGATCTCCGTGACCGTCACGCTCGACCGGGGCGCCCTGCACCTCGACTTCACGGGCACCGACCCCCAGGTCGACGCCGCGTTCAACATCGCCAGCCACGGCCGCGCCCACGCCTGGATCACCACCCGCGTCCTCGCCCTGATCTGCACGCTCGACCCGGGCATCCCGCTCAACGGCGGACTGATCAGGCCCGTCTCCGTCACCGCCCCCGAGGGCTCCGTCGTCAACGCCCGGCCGCCCGCCGCCGTCGGCATCCGGCACGCCACCGCCTCCCGCGTCAACGACGCGCTCGGCGGGGCGCTCGGTCTCGCCGCGCCCGAGGTGATGCCCGCCGCGAGCAGCGGCCTCGTCGTCCCCGTCGTCGTCGCGGAGAGCGCGCCCGGCGGCGGACAGAACGTCCAGGTACTCGAACCCATGGTCGGCGGCACCGGCGCCCGTGACGGCGCGGACGGCGTCGACGGCCGCGACAGCGGCATCTCCAACCTGGCCAACAACCCCGTGGAGACCGTCGAGACCGAGATCGGCGCGGAGATCGTCCGCTACGCGCTGCGCCCCGACTCCGGTGGCCCCGGCCGCTGGCGCGGCGGCTCCGGCCTCGAACTCGTCTTCCGCGTCCTCGGCGACGACTCCCGACTGCTCGCCCGCGGGCTGGAGCGGATGCGCTTCCGCCCCTGGGGCACCGCGGGTGGCGGCCCGGGCGCCCCCGCCGAACTCGTCATCAACGAGGGCCTGCCCGGCGAACGCCGGCACACCAAGATCGACATGGTCGCTCTGCGCCGCGGCGACACCGTCACCCTGCGCACCTCGGGCGCGGGCGGTTACGGAGACCCTTTCACCCGCGACCCGGGGGCGGTGCTCGGCGACCTCCGGCGCGGACTGGTCACCGAGCGGGCCGCGGCGGCCTCGTACGGGGTCGCCGTCACCACCGGACCCGACGGCCGCCCCGTACTCGACGAGGCCGCCACCGAGGAGCTGCGCCGCACCCCGCCGCCGGCCCCGCTCACCGGGGCCGGCCCCGAGCGCGCCGCCTGGGACGCGGTCCACGACACCGAGGCCGCCGACCGTCTGATCGCGGCGCTCTTCCGCCTCCCGCCGTCGCGCCGCTACGCCCGCCGGGCCGCCGTCCACACGGCCGTGCTCGACGTGCTCCCCGAGGGCTTCCCCTCCACCGCCGCCTCCGCCACGGAACTGGCCGAGGCCCGTACCGTGCTGCGCCGCCACACCGACGCGCTGGAGAAGGAAGGCGCGATCTGATCCGTTCCGCCGGTCCGCGCCCGCGGACAACTGTCGCTATGCTGCGGCCCCAAGCGCTCATTCGAAGCAGTCAAACGAACAAGCGCGGGGTACGGGGAGCGGCGGCGGTACGGCAAGGGGGCAGGCGGACATGCGGGAGCCGGTCGAACTAAGGCGGCAACGGATCCTCGCGGCGGTGGAGTCGCGCGGCGCGGTCAGGGTCAGCGTGCTCGCCACCGAGCTGGAGGTCTCGGTGGTCACGGTGCGGCGGGACGTCGAGGAGCTGACCCGGGCGGGCAGGCTGCGGCGCGGCCACGGCGTGGCGCGCGCGGTGCGGACCGTCGAGGAGACGGAGGCCGCCCCGGCGGCGCGCAGGACGGAACAGCCCGCCGAGGGCGGCGCCGTCGCCCTGGTGGTGCCGGAGCGCCACTCGTACCTGTACGAGGCGGCGTACGGCGCCAGGCCGGTGCTGGAGGAGGCCGGGTTCCGGGTCGCCCTGCACATCGCCCCGCAGGTCCCCGGCGCCGAACGGCCGCTGGTGGAACGGGCGCTGGCGGACGGGGCGCGGGGGCTGCTGATCGCCCCGAGGTGGCGCAGCGCGGCGGTCGAGGAGGCGGACCACGGCTGGCTCGCCCAGGTGGGGGTGCCGACCGTCCTGATGGAGCGGCGGCCCCGCCCCGGCAGCGCGCTGCACGCCCTGGACGTGGTCTGTTCCGACCACTGGTACGGCGTGCACCTGGCCGTCGACCATCTCGTCGCCCTCGGTCACCGCCGTATCGTGCTGGCCGCCCGCGACGACAGCCCCACGGCGCGCAGCGTCCGCGCGGCGTTCGCCGACGTGGCCGCCGCCCGGCCGGAGGTGACGGACTGGTCGGTGGCGCTCTCCTCGCCCGACGCGGTGGCGGTCCCCGTACCCGCGTCCCCGGGTACGGAGGCGGCTCCGCACGACCGCACCCCGCTGGACCTCGCGGGGCTGCTGCGCGAGCGCGGCGCCACCGCGGCGCTGCTGCACGGCGACGTGGACGCGCTGATGCTGGTCCAGGGCCTCGCGGAACAGGGCGTACGGGTGCCGCAGGACTGCTCCGTGGTCGCGTACGACGATGTGGTCGCCGCGCTGGGCTCCACCCCGCTGACCGCGGTGGCCCCGCCGAAGGCCGAGGTGGGCCGGGCGGCGGCCGAACTGCTCGTGCACCGGCTCACCCGGCCGGCGGGTACGGCCGGCCCCGTGCGCAGGATCGACCTGCTGCCGGAGTTGAAGGTACGCGGCTCGACCCGGCCTCCGGCGGACACCCGGCCTCCGGAGGACACGTGGGCCCAGGCGCCGGCGTCGGCCGACGAGCGGGCCGACGAGCGGACCCGGACCCCGCCGCCGATCCCCGTACAGAAGTGAGCGTTTGACCGTTTCAACTTTCTTCTGAGCGATCTATTGACCAATTGTGATCAGCCGATCAGGATTCCCCGTGTCTCGAACCGGAGCCGCGGGAGGCCCCCATGCCTGGTCGACAGAGCCGTCGATCCGTGCTGGCCACGATCGCCGCACTGCCCCTGACAGGCGCCCTGGGCGCCTGCACCGGGGGCGGCGCGGACAGCCGATCGGGCAGCACGAGCACCACCAGCGGAAAAGCCACGCACCTCACCTTCTGGTCCGCGCTGCGCGGCAGCCAGCAGGTCGTGGACGCCTTCAACAAGACCCATGACACCATCCAGGTCGACTTCCAGCAGATCCCCGGCGGGGACGCCGGCGGTTACGCGAAACTCAGCAACGCCGCCCGCGCGGGCAACGCCCCGGACATCGCCACGCTCGAATACCCCCAGCTCCCCGGCTTCGCCATCGACGGCGTCGCCCGGGACATCACCGGCCTGGTCAGCGACGGTCTGCGGGCCAAGCTGCTGCCGCAGGCGCTGAGCCTGACCACCTTCGAGAAGCGGATCTTCAGCCTGCCGCTCGACGTCGAGCCGATGGTGATGCACTACCGCGTCGACCTCTTCGAGAAGTACGGGCTCGACATCCCGCGCACCTGGGAGGAGTTCGAGTCCCTCGCGAGAACGGTGCGCCGCAAGGCCGAAGGCCGCCGCCTCGTCCTCTTCCCCACGGACGGCTTCACCCAGTTCGCCGCGTACTCCTGGCAGGCCGGCGCCCAGTGGTTCGACACCGCGCGAGGCGCCTGGAACGTCTCGCTCGCCGACGCGCCCACCCGCCGCGTCGCCGCGTACTGGCAGCGGCTGATCGACGACGACCTCGTCTTCACCAACGCCGTCAACAGCAGGCAGAGCGACGCCCAGATCGGCAACGGCCTCGTCCTCACCCGGCTCACCGGGGCCTGGGACGCCGGTGCGCAGATGAACGCGCGCCCCGGCCAGAAGGGCCTGTGGGCGATCGCCCCGCTCCCGCAGTGGGACACCGGCCGGCCCGCCGTCGGCACCCACGGCGGCTCGACCTTCGCGGTCACCAAGGACAGCCGCCACCCGGAGGCCGCCATGGAGTTCATCGAGTGGCAGATCTCGCACCCCGACGCGCTCCGCGCCCGGCTCTCCAGCGGCACCAGCAGCCAGTACCCGGCCGCGCCCGGCCTGGTCGCCGTCGGACGTGAGGCGTTCGACCGCGCGTACTACGGCGGCCAGGACATCTACACCCTCTTCGAGCAGCAGGCCCACACGGTCCGCGACGGCTGGATCTGGGGCCCCCGGTCCAGCGCCACCGGGCGCGTCATGCAGGACGGGTTCGCCCGGGCGAGCGGCGGCAAGGGCTCGCTCATCGCCTCGGTGCGCGAGGCACAGCGAGGCACCATGCCGGATCTCAAGGCCCTCGGTCTCGCGACCACCGAGGACAGCTCCTGAGCGAGGACAGCACCTGAGCGAGCGCCGCCCCGCCCCACCCCGCCCGTCCCCGCACCAGAGAGGCAGGTGACCTCCCTCCCATGACCAATCCCCTGACCAACCCCGCGCCCAGCCCGCTCGCCGCCCCCGCGTCCCCGGCGTCCGGCACCACGCCACGGTCCACCGCGAGCGGCGCCCCCGGCAGCCCCGCGACCGCCGCCCGCGGCGGCCGGAAGTCGGCCCGGCGCCGTGAACTCGGCGCGTGCGCCCTCCTGATGGCCCCTTTCTTCGTCCTCCTCGTGACGGTCTTCCTGATCCCGGTAGGGACCGCCGTCCGGCTGAGCTTCTTCAGCGACGACCAGCCCGGCCTCGGCTTCGGCCCGGAACGTACCGTCTTCGTCGGACTGCGCGGCTACGCCGCCGTCCTGACCGACCCCACCTTCCTCGGCGGCCTCACCACCGTCGTCCTGTACTGCGTGATCTACATCCCGCTGATGGTGATCGCCGCCCTCGCGCTGGCGCTGCTGCTCGACTCCGGGGTGGTACGGCTGCGCTCCTGGGCCCAGCTCGGACTCTTCCTGCCGCACGCCGTGCCCGGCATCATCGCCGCCCTCATCTGGCTCTACCTCTACACCCCCGGCATCAGCCCGATCATCGAAGCGTTCGGCAAAGCCGACATCACCATCGACTTCCTCGGCGTCAACACCGTGCTGCCGTCCATCGTGAACATCGCGCTCTGGAGCAACCTCGGCTACAACATGGTCGTCTTCTACGCCGCGCTCCAGGCCGTACCGCGCGAGGTCGTCGAGGCGGCGGTCGTCGACGGCGCGGGACCGGTCCGTACCGCACTCCAGGTCAAGACACCGCTGGTGCGCTCCTCGATCGTGATGGTGGCGATGTTCACCCTCATCTTCGCCCTCCAGCTCTTCACCGAGCCGATGCTGCTCAGCCAGTCCACCCCGATGATCAACTCGCGTTTCTCGCCGAGCATGTACATCTACGACGCGGCGTTCATCCGCAACAACTACAGCCTGGCCGCCGCCGCCTCCGTGGTCCTGCTCGTCTTCACCGTCGCCCTCTCCTACGGCGTCACCCGCTGGACCAACCGCGCCGACGCCCCGGAGGAGGCCACCCGATGAGCACGACCACCACCACCGCCCCGCGCACCCCCCTGCCGGCCGTCACCCGCGGCGGCCCCCCGCGCCCCCGTCTCCTCGGCCGCGCCGTCGTCAACCTCGTCGTCGGCGTCTCCGTGCTCTACACCCTGCTGCCGGTGGCCTGGCTGGTGCTCGCCGCGGGCAAGAACCGCGACGCCCTGTTCAGCAGCGATCTGCTCTCCCTCGGCGACTTCTCCTTCGTGCAGAACCTGAAGGACCTGTTCGCCATGGACGGCGGGCTGTACGGGCGCTGGTACGGCAACAGCCTGCTGTACGCGGTCGTCGGCGCCGCGCTCGGCTCCCTGATCTCCATCGCCTGCGGCTACGCCTTCGACAAGTACCGCTTCCCCCACAAGGAGAAGCTGTTCGGACTCGTCCTCGCCGCCGTGATGGTCCCGCAGACCGTCCTCGCGCTGCCGCTCTACCTGATGGCCTCCGGCGCCGGCCTGGTGAACACCTTCTGGGCCGTCTTCATCCCCGTGCTCTTCAACCCCTTCGGTGTCTACCTCGGCCGGATCTTCAGCCAGGGGTACGTACCGAACGAAGTCCTCGAAGCGGCGCGCGTCGACGGCGCGGGCGAACTCACCACCTACGTACGGGTCGCCCTGCGGATGCTCGGCCCCGGACTCGTCACCGTCTTCCTGTTCCAGCTCACCGCCATCTGGAACAACTTCTTCCTCCCCATGGTGATGCTCTCCGACCAGGACCTGTATCCGGTGAGTCTCGGCCTGTTCACCTGGAACAGTTCCGCCTCCGTCTCCCCGGAGTACTACCCCGTGGTGATCATGGGCTCGCTGCTCGCGGTCCTGCCGCTGATCCTCGCCTTCGCCCTGCTCCAGCGCTTCTGGAAGTCCGGCCTCACCGCGGGCTCCGTCAAGTAGCCGCCCCGGGGAACAGCCGCCCGGCCGGGACCGCCGTCCCGGACCACCCCTACCAGGAGAGAGATGCCCCCCACCCCGACCGCACGCCCCCGTCCGCGCGCCGCGCTCGCCATGTCACCGCGGGCCGCGGCGGCCGTCCTCGATCCGGAGAGCCTGGCCGCCCTCGGCACGGTGTGCGCGCTGACACCGCCGCCCGTCCTCGACGACTTCACCACCGACCGGGCCCGCGCCACCCTCGCGGACGTGGAACTCCTCGTCACCGGCTGGGGCTGCCCGCCGCTGGACGCCGCGGCCCTCGCGGCGGCGCCCCGACTGCGCGCCGTCGTCCACACCGCGGGCACCGTCCGCGGCCATGTCACCGAGGCGTGCTGGGAGCGCGGCATCGAGGTCTCCTCGGCCGCCGCCGCCAACGCGCTGCCCGTCGCCGAGTACACCGTCGCGATGATCCTGCTCTCCGGCAAGCGGGTCCTGGAACGCGCCCGCGCCCTGCGCGCCACCCACGACCGCGGCGACTGGCTGCGGACCCCCGCCGGCCTCGGCAACTACGGCCGCACCGTGGGCATCCTCTCCGCCTCGCTGATCGGCCGGCGGGTGATCGAACTGCTCCGCCCGTACGATCTGACGATCCTGCTGCACGACCCGTACGTGTCCGACGCGGAGGCGACCGCGCTCGGCGCGCACCCCGTCGGACTCGGTGAACTCTTCGCACGCGGCGACGTGGTCAGCGTCCACACTCCGCTGCTGCCCGCCACCCACGGCCTCGTCAGCCGCGAACTCCTCACCTCCATGCGCCCCGACAGCGTGCTCGTCAACACCTCGCGCGGCGCCGTCGTCGACCAGGACGCCCTCACCGACGTCCTGCGCGCCGGACGCGTCCGGGCCGTCCTCGACGTCACGGACCCCGAGGTCCTGCCGCCCGAACATCCCCTCTGGGCCTGCGAGAACGCGGTCATCACCCCGCATCTCGCGGGCTCGCAGGGCAACGAACTGCGCCGGCTCGCCGATCTGGCGGTCGGCGAGGTCACCCGCTGGGCGGCGGGCGACGGCTTCGACCACCCCGTACGACGTGAAAGGCTGGCATTCCTCGCATGACCGAACACCACGGCACCCCCGCCCCCGGCGGACCGGCGTTCGCGCTCCCCGCCGACGACCGGGCGCTGAGCCCGCACACCGGCTACACCCGGGCCCACTGGGAGGCCACCGCCGACGGACTGCTGCGCGCCGCCTGGCGCTGGGCCACCCCCGGCAGCGCCCTGCTCGACCTGCCGGGCCGCCCCTCGGGCTCCGGGGTGCGCTCCGACGGCCTCGAAGGCTACGCCCGTACGTTCCTGGCCGCCGCGTTCCGGGTCGCGGGCGCGGGCGGCAAGGACCCGCACGGCTGGCTCGACCGGTACGCGGACGGGCTTGCGGCGGGGACCCGTACCCCCGGGCGGGACGACACCGAGTCCTGGCCGCTGATCCTCGACCACTACGTACAGGGCCAGCCCATGGTCGAGTCCGCGTCCGTCGCCCTCGGGCTGCGGCTGACCGCGCCCTGGCTCTGGGACCGGCTGGATTCCGGCGTCCAGGACCGCGCCGAGGAGTGGCTGCGCGGCTCCCTGCGCCACACCCCGGCGCCCAACAACTGGTATCTCTTCCCGTACTCGGTGGCCGGGTTCCTGGAGTCCGTCGGCCGCGGCGACGCCGAGACGGCGCGCGCCAGGGAGCGGGCCCTCACCCTGCTGGAGGGCTGGTACCAGGGCGAGGGCTGGTACGCCGACGGCGACAGCCGCGCCTTCGACCACTACAACGGCTGGGCCCTGCACCTCTACCCGATGCTCGACGCCCATCTCGCGGGCGACACCGGGCAGTTGGCGCACCACGGCGCCCGGCTCCGTGCCCACCTCGACGGCTTCTCCCTGCTCTTCGGCGCGGACGGCGCGCCGATACACTTCGGCCGCTCGCTCTCCTACCGGTTCGCGGCGGGCGCGGCGGTCGGCCTCGGCGCCGTCACCGGACACACCCCGCTCGCGCCCGGGGTGTCGCGACGGCTGGTGAGCGGGGCGCTGCGGTACTTCCTGGACCGGGGGGCGACCGGCGACGACGGGCTGCTGAGCCTGGGCTGGCACGGCCCGCACGACGCCACGCTCCAGCACTACTCGGGCCCCGCCTCGCCGTACTGGGCGTCCAAGGCGTTCGTCGCGCTCCTCGCCCCCGAGGACCACCCCCTGTGGACGGCGCCGGAGGAGCCCGCGCCGAGCGAGGGCCCCGACCGGGTGCTGGCCCTGCCCGTACCGGGTCTGCTGGTCCAGTCGACCCGCGCGGACGGGATCGTACGGCTCCACAACCACGGCAGCGACCATGTCCGCCCGCACGAGGGCGAGGCGGGAGTGGCGGACGATCCGCACTACAGCCGGCACGCCTACTCGACCAGGACCGGCCCCACGGCCGCGGCCAACGTCGCGGACAACCAGGTGGTGCTGGAGGTCGCGGGCCGGCTCAGCGGACGTCGCCGGATCCACCCGCTGGGCGCCGGCGGCGGCGACGGCTGGGGCTGGGCGGCCTCCTGGCACCGCCCGGTCTTCACCACGGGCGCGCCCATGGCGCCGGGGCTGCGGGTGGAGAGCGTCACGGTCGCCCGGGGACGGTACGAGCTGCGGGTGCACCGGGTGGTGGGCGCCCCGCCGGGCGCCCGGGTCCGGCAGACGGGCTGGGCGACAGGACCCGACGAGGACGTACGGTCCGACCTGCACGGGCTGTACGGCTGGGAGGCGGCCCCGGCCGAGCGACGGGCCCCGCAGGGAACGGCGTTCACCCGCTGGGCGGTGGTGCCGGAACTGACCGCGCCGGCCGAGGGCACGGCGCTGTTCGCCGCCCTCGCCACGCTCACGGCGGAGCCCGACGCGGCCCCGCCGGCCGGTGCGGTGAGCGGAGTGACCGTGGACGGGGGGACGGTCGAGGTCCGGTGGACCGACGACGGTTCGCGGACCCGGATCGCCTTCGACCCGCTGACGGTCGACCACGGCTGAGCAGGTCCCCCCGTCCCGTACCTGCCTCGCCCCGTCCCGCCCGGCCGTGTCACCGGCCGGGCAGGGCGGGGGAGTTACGGGGAGTCAGGCGTTGACGAGATCGAGGTAGCGGGCCCAGTCCCAGTACTTCCCGGGGTCGGTGTGCGTGGCTCCCGGCACCTCGCTGTGCGCGATGATGCGCTCCCGTGTCCTGGGGATGCCGTACCGGGCGCAGACGGCGGCGGTGAGCGCCGCCGACGAGGCGTACAGCGCGTCGGTGAAATAGGCGGGCTGATCGACCCACCCCTCGTGCTCGATACCGATGCTGCGGGTGTTGTAGTCCCAGTTGCCGGCGTGCCAGGCGACGTCCTTCTCCCGTACGAACTGCCCGACGTACCCGTCCGCGGAGGCCACCATGTAGTGCGCCGAGACCTTCTTGGCCGGGTTCTGGAAGATGTCCCTCGCGTCCGGGAAGGTCTCCTGCGTCACATGGATCACGACGAAGTCGACGGAGTACTGCGTGGGGCGCGAGGCGACGGTGTAGTTGGACGTGCTGGCCGGGATCCAGTGGGTCGGCGGATAGGCGACGGCGGCGCGGTGGCCCGCCGGGCCGGCCGCCTCCGCCGCGCCGGCCGCCGGGGCGTGCGCGGCGCTCGCGGCGGTGAGTCCGAGGGCGGCGGCGCCCAGATACGTACCGGATCTGAGCAGCGAGCGGCGGGACGGGGTGGGGCCGTGGGCTTCCATGGAAGTCTCCCGAAATCCTTGTGCCGTGGGGGGAATTGACGCGCGTAGCGGGATTCCCCTCCATGCTGACCGGCCGACAGGTGCATGCCAATCACTCGATGGCAAAGAAAGAGAACACCGGTCGGTCTGGACCTCTGGCAGGCGCTGCGCGTCCCCGGGCGCGGTGCGGCGGACCGGCCCGCGCCCACCCTGCCGGGACCCTGCCCGCCGCCGGCGAACGCCACGCGGCCGGCGCCCCACGATGGCCCGTACGAGGGTCCGGGCGCCCCCATGTTCGTATCGCACCCGGACTCGTCGCGATACGTAATACTCTCCCTATGGGATCGAGGATTACGCGCCCGAGGGGCGGAGCGCGCGGCGCGGCCGTGGAGATCAGACGGGCGACCGCCGGGGACGCCAGGCGGCTCACCAAGCTGGTCCGGGGCTCCCACGCCTACCGGGGCCCCTACGCCTCGATGGTCGCCGGATACCGGGTGGGCCAGGACTACATCGAGACCCACGAGGTCTACGTGGCCACCGGCGAGGACGGCCGGGTGCTCGGCTTCTACGCGCTCGTCCTCGACCCGCCGGAGCTGGACCTGATGTTCGTCGCGGACGACGCCCAGGGCCTCGGCATCGGGCGCCGGCTCGTCGGGCATCTCACCGGCCGGGCGCGCGAGGCGGGGCTCGACGCCGTACGGGTGGTCGCGCACCCGCCGGCCGAGGGCTTCTACCGCAGCGTCGGCGCCCTGCGGACCGGCACCGTGGCCGCGCGCCCGCCCGCCGTGCCGTGGGACCGCCCCGAGATGGTGCTCCCGGTCGGCCCCGGCGACGGCGTCACGGCACGGGAGGGCCGGTGATCGCCGTCCCGTCCGCCGCGTAGGGCCAGGCGTTGATGACGCATCCCCGCAACCCCTTGATCTGCTGCATCATCGCGGGAGCGGGCTTTCCGGCGCCCGGGCAGGTCTCGTGGTTGTGCCCGAGGTAGTGGCCGACCTCGTGGTTGACGATCAGCGCGCGGTAGGACGGTATGTCGCGGGCGTAGGCCGGGGTGGCCAGCCGCCAGCGCTTGAGGTTCACCATCACATGCCGGCCCACATTGCAGTTGACCTCGCCGCCGGTGTCCAGGTTGTACTCGCCGCAGACCCGGTCGACGGTGTCCGGCGTCGCGAGCTGGACGACGAAGTCGGCGGTGTCGCCCGCGATCCGCCGGAATCCGGTGGCGCCGTCGGCCGTCCAGCCGCGCGGGTCCGCCAGGATCTCGTCCACCTCCGAGGCGACCGCCTCGGCGGACTCCTTGAGCCCGTTCTCGACGGAGACGGAGTAGGTCACGATCCGCCCGCCGCCGACCGAGCCGGTACCCGCGCCCGCCGTGGAGAACGTGCCAGGACCGGACTTCGGGATTCCGTTGGACGACGTCGACGAATCCGAGGAATCCGACGACTCCGACGACTTCGCGGACTCCGATGTCGGCGGCTTCGCCGAGGGATCGGTGTCCGCGCCGGCTTCCGGTGTCTTCCTGGCGGAGGCAGACGCGGAGGGTGCGCCGGGCGAGTCCGTGTCCGCGGGTGAGGACGCCTTCTGCCGCGCGCTCGCCGTGGACTCGCTCCCGCCGCCGACGAGTTCCGTCACGAAGAGGCCGACGGCCGTCAGCGCGGCGAGCGCGGTGAGTCCCGCGACGAGCGGTGCCTTGCGGGCGGGCCCGGCGTGGGCGGATCCTTTCGAACGGCGACGCCTGCCGCGCGGCCGGGCATGGGAAGAGCGAGGGGTCATGGAAGAAGAGGCTGTGGCGGCGGTGTGCGCAAACCTGGACCAGGAGATAACGAATGCGTAACGCCCCGGTGGGGGAGGTTTCATATGATCGTCGCGTAACAATCGCCCCGGCCGGCCCCCGCGCGGCGGGCACGCCACCCGGACGTACGGATACTGTCGGCATGCCACGTGTCCTGCTCATCGAAGACGACCCCGCCGTACGCGAGGGCGTACAACTCGCCCTCCGCCGCCAGGGCCACGACGTCGAGGCCGTCGCGACCGGGGAGCTCGGCCTCGAACAGCACCGCCGGTTCCGTCCCGACGTCGTCGTCCTCGACCTGATGCTGCCGGGGATGAGCGGCCTCGACGTGTGCCGCAGGATCAGGGCCGGCAGCCAGGTGCCCATCATCATGGCCACCGCGCGCGGCGACGACGTGGACGTCATCGTCGGACTGGAGGCGGGAGCCGACGACTATGTCGTCAAACCCGTCCAGGCCCGCGTCCTCGAAGCCCGGATCCGGGCCGTACTGCGCAGGTTCGGCGTCCCCGCCGACACCGACGCCGCGCGGATCGAACGCCACGGGGACCTGGTCATCGACCGCGCCGGACTCGACATCACCCTCGGCGGCGAGCCCGTCTCGCTCGCCCTGTCCGAGATGCGGCTCCTGCTCACCCTCTCCGCCTCGCCCGGACAGGTCTTCAGCCGCCAGCAACTCCTCGAAGCCGTCTGGGAACACAGCTACCACGGCGACATCAGGCTCGTGGACGCCTGCGTGAAGCGCCTGCGCTTCAAGATGGCCGAGCCCTCGGGGGCGCCGCGGTTCGTCCAGACCGTACGCGGCTTCGGCTACCGCTTCCGGTCCCCCTGAGCCCTGGGCCTCCGGGCCCAGAGCCTCCGAGCCCCGCGCGTCCGAGCCCCGAGCCTCCAACTCCCGAGTCCCGAGCCCTGATCCTGAGACCTCCCGATGAGACTCCCCGGAATGCCCCCCCTGATGTCCCGGATCCGCCTGATACCGCGGGTCCGCGGACTGCGCGTCCGCCTCGTGGTCGCCTTCACCCTCGTCGCCGTCGCGGGAACCCTCACCAGCGGTGCGCTGACCTTCCGCGAGGCACGCACCGGCGTGCTCCAGCAGAGCCAGGACACCGTGGTCAAACAGTTCCGCGAGGGGGTGAACGGCTCCGCGCCCGGGCTCAGACTGCCCGCCGAGCGATCGGAGTTGGAGTGGTTCACCGACGAAGTGGCCAAAGCCGGCCGCTCCGAGGGCTGGCGGGTCCTGACCGTCTACCGGAACGTACGCGTCACCTCCTCCCCGGACGACACCTTCGGCGAACTCACCCCCGAACTGAGCCGGGCGGCGCTCACCGAGTCCGCCACGGTCTTCCAGCGGGTCCCCACGGAGAACACCTCCGTCCTCGTCGTCGGCCTGCCCGTCACCTACGGCACCCCCGAGAGCGGAGCGCGCCACCACTCCGGCCTCGCCGTCTTCCTGATCGTCTCGCAGAGCGACGAGGAGGCGTACGTCAACGCCCTGGTCTCCGCCGTCCAGCGGGCCACGCTCCCCGCGCTCGGCCTCGCCGTGCTCCTCGCCCTGCTGGCCGCGCGCGGCGTGCTGCGTCCCGTACGGGAGCTGCGGCGCGCCGCCCGGTCCATGGCCGAGGGCCGCTTCGACACCCGGCTCGCGGTCCACGGCTCCGACGAACTGGCCGACCTCTCCCGTACGTTCAACGAGACGGCCACCGCGCTGGACCACTCCGTCGCGGAGCTGCGCCGGATGGAGGCCCGCGCCCGCCACTTCGCCTCCGACGTCTCCCACGAACTGCGCACCCCGCTGGCCGCCATGGCGGCCGTCACCGACGTGCTGGACGAGGACGCCGACGGGCTCGACCCGGACACCGCCACCGCCGTACGCCTCATCAGCCAGGAGACCCTCAAACTCGCCCGGCTCGTCGACGACCTCATGGAGATCTCCCGCTTCGACGCAGGGGCGGTCGAACTCCAGTGGGACGACATCGACCTCGCCGAGTCCCTGCGCCGTACGCTCGCCGCCCGCGGCTGGACGGAGACCGTGGAGACCGAACTGCCGCCCCCGGACGCCCTGCGCGGCCGGGTCGACGCGCGCCGTCTCGACGTCGTCGTCGCCAACCTGGTCGCCAACGCGCTGCGCCACGGCGAACGCCCCGTACGGCTACGGCTGTACGCCTCCGACGGGTGGGCCGTCGTCGAAGTGACGGACAGCGGCCCCGGCATCCCCGACGACGTCCTGCCGCATGTCTTCGAACGGTTCTACAAGTCGGACACCGCCAGGACGCGCACCGAAGGCAGCGGTCTGGGGCTCGCCATCACGGCGGAGAACGTCCAGTTGCACGGAGGCACCGTCCGGGCCGCGAACCGGCCGGAGGGCGGCGCCGTCTTCACCGTCGAGATCCCGCTGCCGACCGACCCGGCCGAGCCGTTCCCCGTACCCCGTGACCGCCGTCCGGAGGACCGATCATGACCCCGACACCCCGGCGGCGCCCGGCCGCCGCGCTGCTGCTGGTGCTGGCCGCGCCGCTCCTGCTCGCGGCCGGCTGCCGGATCCCCGGCACCGGCGTCGTCCAGGCAGGCGAACCGGCCACCGGCGTGCGCCCCGTGGTCCTGCTCTACCTCGTCAAGAACGACGCCCTGTATCCGGTGGCGCGCTCCGCCGATGTCACCTCCACCGATGTCGACACGGCCGTCTCCCTCGCGTTGCGCGGCCCCCAGCCCGCCGAGACACGCGGCGGGGTGACCACCGAGCTGCCGCGGTCCGACATCCGGCCGCGGGTCGTCGTGGACGGAGACCGGATCTCGGTCGAACTGCCGCGGCAAGGCCCCCTCACCCCGCTCGCCGTGGACCAGCTCGTCTGCACGGTGGCCGCCGCCCGGGCGCTGGAGGCCCCGGACGCGGCCCCGGCCGTGACCGTCGTCGACCGGGCGGGGCGGCGTACGGTCACGGCCGCAGAGGCCCGCTGCCCCACCGGGGACAGCTCCTCCGACGCGTTCCGGCCCGAGGAGACCCCGGCCCCGAAGACCGAGGAGCCCGCGGCCCCGGAGGCCACGGGGTCCCCGGTCCCCGAGACCACGGAGCGCGAACCCTCGGTGCTGGGGGCCCCGCCCCCGGCGGGCGCGGCCCCCGGCGAGGGCGGGTCCTACTGACCCAGCAGGGTGTTCATCCGGGTGATCTCGGCGGTCTGCGAGGTGACGATGGCGCCGGCCATCTTCCTGGCACCCTGGTGGGCGCCCCGGGACTGTTCGGTCCTGGCCATCTCGACCGCGCCCTCATGGTGCTCGACCATCATCCTCAGGAACGCGGTGTCGAAGGTCTTGCCGGACGCCTTCTCCAGCTCCGCCATCTCGTCGTCGGCCATCATCCCGGCCATGGAGTGGCCGGAGTGTTCCGCGCCTTCCGCCGCCGGCGCGTCCTTCGCGGGTACGTCCTCGCCCCAGGCCGTGAGCCACTCCGACAGGGTCCTGATCTCCGGGTCCTGGGCCTTCCTGATCTCGGAGGCGAGTGTCCTCACCTCCGCGGACGAGGCCCGGCCGTCGGCGAGATCGGCCATCTCCACCGCCTGCCGGTGGTGCGGGATCATGCCCTGGGCGAAGGACACGTCGGCGGCGTTGTGCGCCGAAGCCGACGTGGAACCCGACGGCGAGCCGGACGGGGCCGCGCCGTGGCCGGAGTGCTTGGCGGTGGACGCGTCCTGCCCACCGCAGGCCGCGAGAACCAGGACGGCGCCCACGGCGGCGGCAGCGGCGGCGGCCCGGCGACGGGCCGGGAAACGGTACGAGGTCATGCTGGAACAACTCCTGTGCGTGAAAAGGGACAGAGGCATGCCGGACGCGGGCACGCCTATATGCGCAGGAGTTGCAGTTCGCTCAGTGAGGGAGGGGCCCGGTCGCCCGGCGCCGCCCCCGGGCCCTGGCGCGCGACGACCGCCGGAGTCCGCGTGACGGCGGACGGGCCCGGCAGCAGCGGCGCGCCGAGCGCGGGACCGGTACTGGTACCGGCCGCGGCACAGGTGGCGTCCGCGTGGTCCATGTGCCCGCCGCCGTCATGGGCGGGCGGTGCGCAGACGGGGGCCTCGGCCGCCGTGGCGAGGGCGGAGGCGGACGGCGGCGCGGCGTGCGCGCCCAGGGCGGGGACGGGCCCGAGGCCGTGCATGGCCAGCAGCCCGGCCGTCACCGCAAGCACCAGCGCCAGCAGGACACGCACCCCGAAGGGGCCGTGCTCGCTGTGCGGGGGCCGTCTCATGGGGCCATCGTAGCCACAGCCCCGTGGCCGTCCCGAGGCGGTGCGCACCCGGCGGCGCGGCGCGGGTGACGGAGCGTCAGCCCCGGGGGCCGTGTCACGCGGACCGGTCCGTCTTCTTCTCCCGCGACAGCAACCACAGCAGATACACCCCGCCGAGGGCCCCGGTGACGAGCCCCACCGGGATCTGGAAGGGGGCGAGCACCCGCTGCGCCAGCAGATCGGCGGTCGCCAGGATCAGCGCCCCGGTCAGCATGGCCGACCCGATCGGGGGACCGGGGGAGCGGGTGATCCTGCGGGCGAGCTGCGGGGCCGCCAGCGCGAGAAAACCGATCGGGCCCGCGACGGCGACGGCCGTACCGGCGAGGGCGACGCCCATCAGCAGACAGAGCACCCGTATCCGCGTGACGTTCACGCCCAGCGCCCCCGCCGTGTCGTCGCCCATCTCCATGAGCCGCAGCGGCCGGCCCAGCGCCAGGGTCGCCACCGCGAGCACCGGCAGCGCGAGCGCCAGGGGTGTCACCTGCGGCCAGGAGACGGCGTTGAGGCTGCCGAACGTCCAGGCCTTCGCGCTCTCCGCGGACTCCAGATCGGCGCGCGTGAGCAGGAAGTCGTTGACCGAGGAGAGCATCGCGCCGACGGCGATCCCGGCGAGGACCAGCCGGTTCCCGGAGACCCCGCGCGACGCGGTGAACGCGTAGACCACGACCGCCGTGCACAGCCCGCCGAGCACCGAACCGGCGCCGACCCCCACCCCGGCCGAGCCGCCGCCCGCCAGGATGACGACGAGGGCGCCGCTGGTGGACCCGGTGGTGAACCCGATGACGTCCGGGCTGCCGAGCGGGTTGCGCGACAGGCTCTGGAAGAGCGCCCCGGACAGTCCGAGCGCCGCCCCGACGAGGAGCGCCGCGCAGACCCGCGGCAGCCGCTGGCCGACCACGATGAACCGGTCGGTGGCGGAGCCGCCCCCGGTGAACAGGACATCGGCGATGTGCGCGGCATCGATCCGGTACGTACCGGTGAACAGGGTGAGCGTCCACACCGCCACGCAGCACACCAGCAGCAGGGCCAGCACGGCGGCCGTACGGCCCGAGTAGCGCAGGGTGATCCCGCGCGGCAGCCGCGCCACCCGCGTGGCGGCGGTCCGGGGCGCGGCGCTCACGCGGTGACCTCCCGGCGCCGTACGACCAGCCACAGCAGCGCGGGAGCGCCGATGAACGCGGTGACGATGCCCACCTCGATCTCCCCCGGCGGCGCGATCACCCGCCCCGCGATGTCACTGACGAGCAGCAGGATCGCGCCGCCCGGCAGCGCGAAGGCCAGCAGCCAGCGCAGGTCGGGCCCGAGCAGCAGCCGCAGCACATGCGGTACGACCAGCCCGACGAAGCCGATCGGACCCGCCGCGGCGGTCGCGGCGCCGCACAGCAGCATGATCGAGACGAACCCCGCGGCACGTACCCACGGCACCCGCAGCCCGAGCGCGGCGCCCGCCTCGTCCCCGAGCGCCAGGGCGTTGAGGGACGGGCCGAGCACCAGCGCGACGACGATGCCCACCAGCACGAAGGGGACGGCGGCGGTCAGCGCCTCCGTACCGCGGTTCTCCAGCGATCCGACCACCCAGAAGCGGTACGAGTCGAACGCGGAGGAGTCGAACATGGTGAGGATGCCGGTACAGGCCCCCAGGCTCGCCGACAGCGCCGCCCCCGCCAGCACCAGCCGGGTGTGATGGTTGCTCCGGGTGGCGCCCGAGGTGAGGGCGTACACCAGCAGCGCGGCCAGCACGGCGCCCGCGAAGGCGAACCAGATGTACCCGGACACGCTCGTCACATGGAACGCGGCGATGGCCGTCACCACGGCGAACGAGGCACCGGAGTTGACCCCCACGATGCCCGGTTCCGCCAGCGGATTGCGGGTGATGGCCTGCATGACGACCCCGGCGAGCGCCAGCGCCGCGCCCACGGTGACCGCGAGCGCGGTACGGGGCAGCCGCAACTGCCGGACGATGATGGCCTCCGGGCTGCCGTCGTCGTGGAGCAGCACCCGCCCCACGGTGTCCAGCGGGACACCACGCGCGCCGGTGCCCAGGCTCACCAGGAGCAGCAGGACGACCAGGCCGAGACAGACCACCAGCGCCGCGAACCGCCTGCCGCCCCTCGGCCGCGCGGGTCGCGTCGCACCGGTCGGTGCCGGTTCGGCCGCCGGAGCGCCGGTCCGGTCCGTACCTCCCGATATGTGATCCATCGCATGACTGTCGTCCCTACTCATCCACACTTAGGAGAGCCTAAGCTAATCGATCGTGTACCGCTTCCGTGATCTCCCTCTCACCCGTCTGATCAGCGGCGTTGCCCTGTCGGGCGCCCTGCTGCTCACCGGCTGTTCCACGGCCTCGACCGTGTCGTCGGACAGCAGTCCGACCGGCGAGCCGTCGGCCGCCGCCACCCACACCGCTCCCCGCACCGTGCCCAAGGGCATGGGAAGCGGTAAACCGGACGGCGAGTTCCCGCGTACGGTCGGCCACTTCGAGGGCAGGACCACCATCAAGGCCGCGCCGAAGAAGGTCGTGGTCATCTCCACCGGCCAGGCCGACGCGCTGCTCACGCTCGGCACCGTCCCGGCCGGCTCGACCCGGGGCGACGGGGCCGACCTCGTACCCCAGTACCTGAAGGACGACTTCCCCGAGGACGCCGCCGCGCTGGGGAAGGTCGTCGACGTGGGTTCGCGGGTGGATCCGAATCTGGAGACCATCGCGAACATCAAGCCCGATCTGATCCTGATGAACGTCGCGGGCAAGAACGCCAAGAGCCTCTACAAGGCACTCAGCGCGGTCGGGCCCACCGTCGCCACCCAGGGCACCGGGCTCTACTGGAAGCAGGACTTCCTGCTCGCCGCCGACGGGCTCGGCAAGGCCGACCGGGCGCGCACGTACCTGGACCGCTTCCACACCGACGCCGCCGCGCTGGGCGCCTCGCTCGACAAGCCGGTGACCGTCTCGTTCCTGCGGCTGAACGGGGACCGTCTGCGCGTCTTCGGGGTGCCGTCGTTCACCGGCAGCATCGCCGAGGACGCCGGGCTCGGCCGGCCCGAGAGCCAGCGGTTCGACAAGACCTCGCAGAACATCAGCAACGAGCAGCTCGACCGGGCCGACGCCGACTGGCTCTTCTACGGGGTCCAGGGCGACGCGGCGAAGTCCGCCGAGCTGACCGGGGCGCCGCTGTGGCCGACGCTCTCCGCCGTCGCCGGCAAGACCGCGATCCCGGTCGACGACGACGTCTTCTACCTCAACACCGGCCCCACGGCCGCCCGTGACGTGCTCACCGCCCTCAAGAAGCACCTGACCTGACCCGCGCCTCCTACGAAGGGGCCGGTCCCGTCGGTACGTACCGACGGGACCGGCCCCTTCGCGTGGTCGTACGGGGCGTCAGCCCACGAAGATCTCGGTCACCGACCAGATGGCGAGGCCGAGCATGCACAGACCGCCGATCCGCTGCACGGTCTTCAGCGGGACGCGGGTGGCGATGAACCGGCCCGCGAGCAGGGCCAGCGCGGAGACGGACATCAGCGCGGCGGCCGACCCGATGGCGGTCGACCAGGTGCCGTTGCTCGCGGCGAGGTTGGCCGTGGTGATCTGGGTCAGGTCGCCCCACTCGCTGATGAAGACGGCCATGAAGGCGGTCGAGTAGACCGGCCAGAAACCGGTGACGGTCTTGGGCTCCGTCTCCTCGTCCTCGTCGTCGCCCCCGCCGCGCAGCAGCATGAAGGCGCCGAGGGCGAAGAGCAGGGCCGAGACGAGCTTGACGATCCAGTCGGGCAGCAGCCCGATGAGGCTGCCCGCGCCGATGGCGATGGCGACATGCACGATGAACGCGGTCGACGTGCCGAACCACACGTAGAGCGGACGCATGCGCGTGCCCATGGCGAGGGACGCGAACATGGTCTTGTCGGGGAGCTCCGCGAGGAAGATCAGACCGAAGGCGGTGAGGATCGCCAGGGGATCGAGAGACATTCCGGGTGGCTTTCTCTGGGGGCCGGGCCCGGGTCTTCGCGAAGCGCCGTATCGGAGCCAGGAGGACCACTCGGCCCGGCACGACGGTGGTGCCCGCGGGACGCGGACATGTCAGTGCCTGACCGAAGGTCTCGCCCGCCCGCCTGATCGGCGGGCCCGGCCACCGGGAACCCGGGGGTTCCAGTGTGTCGACGACCGGTTCGCGGGGCTACTCCCCTTCGCAGGCTCCCACCGTACCCCACCCGGGACGCGGGGCGCGTGGCGGCCCGGGCGGGGCCGTACGCGCGAACGGCGCGGCGTACGTGTGAACCGTGCGGCGTACGGGGCCCCGTACGGCCCTGTCCGCTGGCTCGCTCCCCGGGGCTGCCGTGTAGTGGGTCCTGCGGTCGCGTTCGGGCGGGCGCCGTGCTGCCCGTGGGGCGGCCTGATCCGAGGAGTTCTGAATGAAGAGCAACACCAGGGCAGTCACCGCGATGGCCGCGGCCGTACTCTGCGCGGCCGCCCTCGCAGGATGCTCCGGCAGTGACAGCGCGTCGGAGGCTGCCCGGGAGGAGGCGCCCGCAGAGGCCGCCGCCTCCGCGTCCATGTCCATGAGCGCCTCGCCGTCGGCGATGCCCTCCGAGCTGGAGGGCAAGGTGAACGCGAAGGACCTGGCGCCGTACGGGAAGATCCTGGTCAACGGCCGCGAGCGGACCCTGTACCTCTTCGCGGCGGACAAGACGAAGGAATCGACCTGCACCGGGGACTGCGCGAAGGTCTGGCGCCCCGTGCTGGTCACCGGCGCAGTCGAGCCGAAGGCGGGCACCGGCGGGGTCAAGCAGAGCCTGCTGTCCACCGTCACCCGCACCGACAACACCAAGCAGGTCACCTACAACGGTCACCCGCTCTACACGTACAAGGCCGACCAGATGCCGGGAGACGCACGCGGCCAGGACCTGACCGAGTTCGGCGCCAAGTGGTACGTCGTCGACACCGAGGGCAAGAAGGTCACCACCCTGCCGCCCAGCCCGAGCACGAGCCCGAGCGGAAGCATGAGCCCCAGCGGGAGCATGAGCCCCAGCGCCGGAATGAGCGCCGCCCCCAGCCCCAGCGCCAGTTACTGATCCCGCCGACGGGCCCGACAGCTCGGAGAAGCCATGCCGTTCCCGGGCGCCGGGCGCCGGTCGCATCCGGCCGTCGCACTCGCCGCCGTCCTCGTGACCACGCTCGTCGGCTGTTCCGGTGGCGCCGGTGGTGAAACCTCGTCCGCGTCGCCGTCCCCGTCCGCGTCAGCGGGCGGATCGGCGCGGGTGACGATCGACAACTTCGCCTTCGCGCCCGCGGCCCTGACCGTGGCCCCGGGGACCGAGGTCACCGTGGTCAACAAGGACTCGGTCGCCCACACCCTGACCGCCACCCCCGGCAAGGCGTTCGACACCGGGACCATCGGCCCGGGGAAGACGGCCACCTTCACCGCACCGGGCAAGGCCGGCGCCTACCCGTACACCTGCACCATCCACCCCTTCATGAAGGGGAAGCTCACGGTCCGCTGAGTGCGACCGGCCGACGGCAAGCCCCCGCCACCACGCGTACGCGGTGGACGGGGGCTCGGGGTGTCCGGGGTTTCTCGGGTTCCGGGTTTCCCGGGGACTGCGGGTGGGCCGGGTCAGCGGCCCGGGCCGCGCTTGCCGCCGCGGGTGCCCTTCTCGTCCTGGTCGGTGTCGTACTCGATCTGCTCCTTGCGGACCTCCGCGGAGACCTCCCGCTGCTCGGTGACCTTCTCGGTCTCCATGCGGACGCGTTCGACGGGGATGGACTCCTTGCTGATCACCGGCTGGTCGGCGTGGAGCGTCACCTCGGTCTGCGCCTCACCGATCCGCATGTCACGGACGGAGGTGCGGTCCTCGGGCGAGATGGCCTCGTGGACCACCCGGACCTCCTCGTGACTGAGCGGCACGGAGGTGGTGACGTTCTCCGTCACGACGACCTTGCGCAGCCGCGCGTGGCCGACCTCGCGCTCCTCGGTGGTGACGTGGAGCTCCTCCTCGGAGCGGATGAGTTCCTCGCCGTGCTTCTCGCCCGTGCGCATGTCGCCCAGGTCGGCGCCGCGTGTCGCGGACCCGGCCATGGCCGGTCCCCGCGTCCCCTCCGGCGTGGCGGCGCGGCCGGTGGACATGCCCGAACCCGTGGGCATGCCGGTCCCCGCGCGCGTCCGGCCGCCGGCCGCCGTGCCCATGCCCGCGGCGGTGCCGATGCCGCCCGCGGCGGTGAGCCCGTAGTGCTGGTAGAGCTGCTTCTCCTGGCCGGGGTCCAGATGCTCGTCGGCGTCGAGGCGCGGTGCCTCCTTGACCGTGTCCTTGGCGTACGGAACGTGGATGTCCTCGCCGGCGCGCCGGGCGCCGGACAGCGGAACGAGGCTCTCCTTCATCCCGAACAGGCCGGTCCTGACGGTGACCCACTCCGGGTGGCCCGTGCGGTCGCCGACATAGACCTGACCGATGCTGCCGATCTTGTCGCCGTCCCTGTCGTACACGCTCCTGCCGTTCAGACTGCTCGGGTTGTTGAACACGCCTTCGGCTGACATCAGCGATCACTCCTCGCGTGGGGGAAGCGCGTCTGCGGGATGAGGCCCCTCACGGTCAGGCGCGCACGACTCCATCGCGCATCCGTACGGGTCCTTCGGCAACCGGAGGCGGTCGGCGGGACGGTGGCGGCAACGCCCGTTGCCCAGTCCGGACCGCGTTCCCGGGGGTCGGCGCCCCGACCGCGCTATCCGCCATTCGGGTGAACGGCGGGCGGGGCGCGCGGCGGTGAACGGGCGGGTCCGCGCCCCGTCCGCGCGCGCTCCGCCCACCCCCTCCGTCATCCTGGAGACCGACGGCCGATGTGCCGGCCGGACGTGACGTACGGAGAGCGGGCCCATGTCTGTGGAACGTATCGGCCTCGTGGTCCACCAGGGCCGCCCGGCCGCGCTGGAGACCGCGCGTACCGTCCACGCCTGGTGCGACGCGCACGGCGTCCCCTGCACCGAGATCGACGTGTGGCGGGACCACGAACCCCGCCACGGCGGTCAGGAGGAGGCGTCCGCCGCGGGTCACCCCGATCTCGTGGTCACCCTCGGCGGCGACGGCACCTTCCTGCGCGGCGCGCGGATCGCCGCCAAGTGCGACGCCGCCGTCCTCGGCGTCGACCTCGGGCGGGTCGGCTTCCTGACCGAGGTACCGGCGGAGCAGGTCGGCCGCGCGCTGGACGCCGTCCACCAGGACCGGGCGGCCATCGAGGAACGCATGACCCTCACCATGCGCGCCTCCCGTCCGCCGGCGATGCCCTCGGAGGTGGCGGCGCTCCTGCGCCACGGCCGGGGCCCGACACTGCCACCGCCCCATGTACGGGCCGGGGCCACCGGTGAGGGGTGGGGCGTGCCCCTGGACGTCATCGCGCTCAACGACGTCGTCCTGGAGAAGCTCTCCCGGGACCGCCAGATCGCCCTGGGCGTCTACGTCGCGGGCCGGCTGCTCGCCTCGTACTCCGCCGACGCGGTCATCGTCGCCACCCCGACCGGCTCCACCGCCTACAGCTTCGCGGCCGGCGGGCCTGTGCTCTCCCCGCACATGGACGCCGTGGTGTTCACCCCCGTGGCGCCGCACATGACGTTCGACCGTACGGTCGTCGCCGCTCCCGACGAGTCCGTGGCGCTGCGGATCCTGCCGCACTCCGGGGAGGTGGCGGTCAGCATCGACGGCCAGTTGCGCGGGGCGCTGCATCCGGGGGACTGGGTCGGGGTCTACGGGGCCACCTACCGGCTGCGGCTGGTCCGGCTGGGTCCCACCGACTTCTACACCCGGCTGCGCGAGCGGTTCCGTCTCACCGACGCGCCCGCCACGGCGGCCGACGGCCAGGCAGCCCCGCTGTTCCGGCCGGACAGCCCGGTCCCGGACGACCTGGCCCATCTGCGGCTGCCGCCGCCACCGGGGGAGCACGGCGGCTGACGGCCGGTCCGTGGCCGTATGTCCCTGGCCGTACGCCCGTGGCTTACGTCCCTGGCCTTACGGGGTGTGCCGGGCCCGAACTCCGGCCGTCCGGGCGGTCAGTCGAGCCAGTGGCGGCGGCCCAGGGCGATCAGCCGGAGTCTGCGGCGCGCCGCGGACGCCACCTGTGCCTCCGCCTCGACCCGTGCCTCCGCCTCCGGCCCGGTTCCGGGGTGCCGCTCCGCCGCGTGCAGGAACGCGGACGCCGTCATCACCATCTGGTCGACATAGACGTCCGCCAGCATCCGCAGATCCTCCTGACCCCATCCGGCCGACACCGGCTCGGTGGCGAGTGCGGCGGCCACCTCCTCGGAGAAGCGGCGCAGTTGGGCCGAGATGGCCTCGCGCACGGACCGTACGCCGCCGTGCCGCTCGCGGGCGATGAAGCGGACATGGGCGGGGTGCGCGCGGACGTACTCCGCCATCACCCCGACCGTGCGGTCGATCCGTTCCTCGTCGCCGTCGGCGGCGACGAGGACGGTGCCGATCGTCCCGTGCAGGCTGTCGAGCGCCTGCTCGACCAGGGCCACCCCGAGGTCGGCCGGGTCGCGGAAGTGCCGGTAGAAGGCCGTCGGGGCGACACCCACCGCGCGGGTCACCTCCCGCAGCCCGAGGCTGCTCAGGCTCTGCTCCTCCAGGAGCAGCAGCGCCGCGTCCAGCAGCGCCTGACGGGTCTTCTGTTTCTGGGCCTGCCGGACGCCCGGGGTGTGACTCATGCCATTCAGTAAACAACCGTTCTCCGGAAAGGAGAACCTAGACTGGGCAGTCAGTGCACAACTGTTCTCGTAAAGCTGTTACCCGAATCGCTCCACCAAGGAGGCATTTCATGATCTTCCTCGTCGCGGCTCTCCTCCTGATGGGGGTGGTGCTCGGCACGGTGGCCCATGTCCCGCCGCAGGTCGCCCTGTTCGCCGCCGCTGTCATCGGGGGCTGGCTGCTGCTGTTCGCCGCCCGGGAGTTCCGTGCCCGCGGGCGGCGGTACTGATGCCCGCGGAGCGCCGGCGTGACGCCGACGGCATGGCCGTCGCCTCGTTCGTCCTCGGCCTGCTCGGTCTGCTCGTGCTGAACCTCGTGCTCGGCCCCATGGCGATCGTCCTGGCGGCCCTCGCCCTGTGGCGCGGCACCACACGCAGGGGTCGTGCCGCCCTCGGGCTGTTCCTCGGCGTCGCCGACCTCGTCGTCCTCGCCGTGCTGGTCGGTGCGGACGGCACGGTGTCCTGGGGCCTCGCGGGCTGACTCGCCGACCTCCCTCCCTCCCTCGCTCCGACGGCTGCCTGTCGGCCGTCCATCACCGACAAATAAATCCCCCTGGACAAAAAAAGTTGTCGGTGGGATGGTGGAGCCATGTGGGACGTGACGGTGATCGAGGACGCGGCGGCGGCAGCCGCCTCGCTGGACCCCATGAGGGCCCGGCTGCTGGCCGAGCTGGCCGCGGGACCGGCGTCGGCGACGATGCTGGCCGGCCGGGTCGGACTGCCCCGGCAGAAGGTGAACTACCACCTCAAGGCATTGGAGCGGCACGGGCTGGTCGAGCTGGCCGGTGAGCGCAGACGCGGCAATGTCACCGAGCGGATGATGCGGGCCACGGCGGCCTCGTACGTCATCTCGCCGCTCGCCCTGGCGGCGGTCCAGCCGGACCCGGCCCGCTTCCGCGACCAGCTCTCCGCACGCTGGCTGCTCGCGGTCGCCGCCCGGCTCGTACGGGACGTGGGCAGCCTGATCACCGGCGCCGCCACGGCCCGCAAGCGCCTCGCGACCTACGCGCTCGACGGCGAGGTCCGCTTCGCGACCGCGGCCGACCGGGCCGCGTTCGTCGAGGAGCTGACCCGGGGCGTGAGCGCGCTGATGGCCAAGTACCACACCGAGGACGCCGAGAACGGCCGGGACCACCGGATCGTGCTCGCGCTCCACCCCACCGTCAAGACCACCGGCTCCGACACGGCGGAGCCCGTGTCCCCGGTGGCACCCCCCGCCCCGATCGGGGAGGCTTCATGAGCGAGAAGGAGTACGCCACCATGTCCGAGGAATTCGAGATCGTCCGCGAGTTCGAGACCGACGCGAGCCCCCAGGAGGTCTGGCAGGCCATCACCACCGGTACGGCGGGATGGCTGTGGCCCATGGAGTACGAACCGCGCGAGGGCGGCGCCGCCCCGTTCGGCGGCACGATCACCGCGTGGGAGCCGGGGAAGCGGCTGACCGCCCGGGTCGAGGACGTCGAGGGCATCACCCAGCAGACCCGCAACCAGCTCGACCATGTCATCGAGGCGCGCGAGGGCGGCGGATCCTGGGTGCGCTACGTGCACAGCGGCATCTTCGTCGACGACTGGGACAACCAGTACGACGGCGCCGCCAGGCACAACACCTTCTACATCCACACTCTGGGTCAGTACCTGCGGTACTTCACCGGACGCGCCGCGGTCTTCTCCGCCGCCGACGGGCCCGCGGCGGCCGGGGCGCCGGACGCGCTCGACACGGCGAGCCGGGCGCTCGGCCTGCCGGACGACGCGGGGGAGGGCGCCGCCGTACGGGTCGACCTGCCCGGCGTGGGCCCGGTCGACGCCGTGATCGACTACCGCGACCCGTACTTCGTCGGGTTGCGCACCGACACCGCGATGTACCGGTTCTTCGGCAGGAACCACTTCGGCGCGACCGTCGGCGTCAGCGTCCACGACTTCGCCCCCGGCGCCGACGCCGAGCGGACCGGAGACACCTGGCGGACGTGGCTGGACGGCGTGTACGCGTAGGCCCGTGTGCCCCGGCTCCGGCGGCCCCGTCCCGTGGACGTCGGCCGGTGCACCTCGGCCCGTGCACCTCGGACCTGTACGCCTCAGCCCGGCGCCGGGGCGTGCCGGGTGCGGGTCCACTCCCGCAACCCCTCGGCCGGCCAGGTGTTGACGACCCGGTCCGCCGGGACACCGCACTCCTCGGCCCGCGCACAGCCCAGGAGCTGCCAGTCGAGCTGCCCCGGCGCGTGCGCGTCGGTGTCGACGGCGAAGAGGACCCCGGCCGCGACCGCCTCACGCAGCAGCCGCCGGGGCGGGTCGAGACGCTCGGGCCGGCTGTTGATCTCCACCGCCGTGCCGGTCTCGGCGCAGGCGTCGAACACCGCCCGCGCGTCGAACTCCGACTCGGGCCGGCTGCCGCCCGTACCCCGGTCCCTGCGGGTACGGCCGATGACCAGGCGCCCCGTGCAGTGGCCGAGCACGTCGGTGCGCGGATCGCGTACGGCGGCGATCATCCGCCGGGTCATCGAGGCGGCGTCCATCCGCAGCTTCGAGTGGACGGACGCCACCACCAGGTCCAGCCGGTCGAGGAGTTCGGGCTCCTGGTCGAGCGAGCCGTCGGCCAGGATGTCGCACTCGATGCCGGTCAGCAGCCGGAACGGGGCCCATCGCGCGTTCAGCTCCGCGATCACGTCGAGCTGTTCGCGCAGCCGCTCCGCCGACAGGCCGTTCGCCACGGTCAGCGTGGGGGAGTGGTCGGTGAGGACGGCCCACTCATGGCCGAGCGCCGCCGCCGTACGCCCCATCGCCTCGACGGAACTGCCGCCGTCGGACCAGTCGGAGTGCAGATGGCAGTCGCCGCGCAGCGCCGCGCGCAGCGCGTGCCCGCCCTCGGCGAGCGGCGTCCCGGCCTCCCGTTCCAGCCGCTCCAGATACTCGGGTACGGAACCCGCCACCACGGCCTGCACCACCTGTGAGGTCCTGGGGCCGATACCGCGCACCCGGCCGAGTGTGCCGGCCGCCGCGCGCCGCGCCACGTCGTCGGGGTCCATGCCCGCGACGGTCGCGGACGCGGTACGGAACGCCTTGACCCGGTAGGTGTCCGCCCGCGAGCGCTCCAGCAGGAAGGCGATCCTGTCCAGCGCCTCCACGGGATCCATGGGCGCCCCCGGCTGTCGGTGGTGTTCCGTCCGTTCCGCGCCCGGGTCCGTTCCGTACGCGCGCCTTCATTGTCGGTGCGGCGGGCGCGCCGTGCATCTCGCCCGGGCGGGGAACGACACCTCCCGCCCGGGAGAACACGGTGAGGCCCCGCGAACGGAGGACGTCGCGGGGCCTCACACGGGCCGGGTCAGGGGCCGACCAGGTCAGGACGGCGAGTGGTGCGGGTGAAGCTGTGGTGCGGGTGGTGCGGGTGGTGCGGGTGGTGCGGGTGGTGCGGGTGGTGCGGGTGGTGCCAGGGGGCGCTCGGGTCAGCCCTGTGCGGAACGACGCCTGCGCGCGGCCCACATGATGCCCGCTCCGGCGACCAGCACGACACCGGCGGCGCCGGCGATCAGCGGGGTGGAGCTGGAGGCACCGGTCTCGGCGAGGTCGTCACCGGCGGGGCTCGGCTGCGACGACGGAACCGCGGCGGCCGAGGTGCTCGCCTCACCCGACGGGGCAGGCGCCTCGGTGGGGGGCGTGTCCTCGCCGGGCGTCGCCTCGGGGGCCGACTCCGACGGGGCCGGCGGCGAGCTGGGCTCCTGCGGCGGGGTGGACTCCGCGGGCGGCGGGGTCGACTCCTCGCCCTCGCAGACCGGGGCGGTCTTGGTCTCGTCCTTGGAGAACTGGTCGCCGTCGGCGGCCTTCACGACCAGACGGACCGTCAGCTCGCTTTTGTGCGCGGGCAGGTCGAGCTTCTTGCTGAAGTTGTTACGGAAATTCTCCGTGGGCAGCAGGTCCTTGCCGTCCACGGTGACCGTCACGGTGTTCTTGTCGCTTTTGCCGTAGGCGGTCAGGTTCAGACTCACCTCGGAACACGTCACCGACCAGGTCGGCGTGTGCGCGAACGCAGGAGCCGCCGACAGGCCGACGCCGAGGGCGCCGGTCGCCGCGACCGCTATGAAGGCGCTTCTGCGCCGCCATGATCTGCTGAATTGGGTCACAAAATCCTCCGCTATAGCCGCGCCGCCCACGATGACGGCGCGCGCGCACAGTACCGCCATCCGCGCGGGACCCAACAATCGCCCCACCCAACTCACGCTCTCCGCACGCTCCGTGGACCTGCGCGGACGTCGAGGACCGGCCAGGGCGCCCGCGCGGAGGCGGGGCGGGGCGACGACGGCGGCAATCATGATCGCAAACCGGAAGGATGGCCCGATCATGCCGTCATCACTGCTTTCGCCCGTCAATACGGGGATGTGGACCGGTGGGCCGGCGCTTCCTCGCCCTCATTCACGACGACACGTCACGCCGTTGGTAAATATTCCGTCAATAATTGGCCAGGAGCTTTCCGTTGCTCGGGAAACGGCGAATCCCGCCGGGCGGACGGCCGATTGAAGTCGGCTCCCGCGCATTCCCTTCCCCCGTTCGCGGCCGGTTCCCTATCGCCCGCGCCGCATGACCTTTCGCCGTACCCAATGCCAGGCCGCCGTCAGCCGGGGATGACGCTCCCGATCCTCCCGGGAGGCCCGGTCCAGCTCCTCCATCAGCCGCCGGGAGCGATGCTCCAGGTCCAGCTCGTCCAGGATCCGGTCCAGTTCGGCCAGGAGCGCGCCGTGGAGCTGCCACTGCCCCGGGTCGCGCCGCATCTCCGCCAGCAGCAGCCCCGCCAGCCGCTCCCGGCTCGTCCGGGCCGCGTCCAGATCCTCGGCGAGCCGCGCCTCGGCGGTCTCGGCGCTCCGGGTGACATCCGTGGTCACCATGACGGCGAAACTCACCACCGCGTCGGCCACCCCGGCCAGCAGATCCTGCAGCGCCGCCCCCACCTCCGGGGTGAACAGGGCCTCCCGCTCGCGCTCCTTGGCGAGATCGGTGAGTGTTCTGGCCAGCACCCGCAGCACCACCGTGCAGATCTCCAGGGTGTCCAGGCCCGTCCGCAGCACCACCCGGTGCAACAGCCCCTCCTTCACCCGGGGGTTGAGCCGGACACTGTCCTCCGCCTGGCGCAGCGCCGCGTCCACCTCGCTGATGTCGTGGTCCAGCCGGCGTGCCTCGTGCAGCCGCGAAGCGGCGCGCTCCACCGGGACGGCCTCCGTCAGCCCCTCCCCGATCCGCAGCAGAAGCTGGCGCATCCGGCGGGCGAGGCCGTCCATGGACTCGCCCGCGGTGGCGACCCACACCGGCGGTGCCAGCAGGAAGTTGAAGAGCAGCCCCACCACCGCGCCGATCAGTGTCTCCAGCACCCGGTCCCACGCGGTGGACGCCACCCGCGGCACCCCGAGCACGAGCATGGCGCTGATCGCGACCTCGGGCACGAACTCGCTCACCCGCACGATGCGTCCGACGACGAGCGAGGCGAGGATGATCAGCCCCAGACTCCACCAGGTCAGCCCCACCAGCACACTGAACGCACTGGCCACCAGCACGCCGGTCACCACGGCGTTCACCCTGCGGATACCGGTGGTCAGGGTGGAGTAGAGCGTCACCTGGACGACGAGCAGCGCGGTCAGCGGGGCGGTGAGCGGCGCGGGCTCGCTGCTCAGCCACACCGCGACCACATAGGCGATGGTCGCGGCGGCGGTCGAGCGCAGCGTCTGGGCGACGATGGGCTCCCGGCGCCGCTTCATGAGCTCCGCGACCGGTCCGCTCAGGGATACTCCGACATCACGCACGACCCCTTCCTTCCCCCGCGGAGCCCGGCCGGACCCGCGCCGGTCCTCCGGATGGGCCGGGTGGACGAGCGGGCCCGCGACGCGCTCCGGTGACCCGCGGTTGTGCAGGACAGGGAAGGATGGGGTAGACACCTCTTCAACGGGTCGACCGGCATTGGGCCGCGCGGCCGCTCACATCTCCGAACGGTTGTGCATGCCTTCTTCACCGTCCCGCCAGGATCCGGTTCAGGACTCCACCGCGGGCGCCGCGCCGAGCGCGCGGCCACAGCACCACGGCATCTTCCTCGAACCCCGCTACACCGTCGAACTGCCGCCGCACGAGGGCGAGGGCGACGAGGAGGCCCCCGTGGAGAGCTTCTTCGACCGGCCCGCGGCCACCCGACGCCGTACCCTCACCCCGCGCAGAAACTGAGTTGCCCCTCCCGGCAGGCTCCGCCCCGTCACACCGCCCGGACGGGCCAGGTGGTCACCCGGCCCGTCGGCCGTCCGTCCACGACCGCAGGGCGTCGGCCGCCGCCTCGTCGACGGGCCAGACGATCCGGTAGTACTTCAGCGCCTCGTCCTGTGCGACCAGCCGCATCCCCACCGCCGTCATCACGCGCTGCGACGCGATGTTGTCGTGATCGGCGTCCCCCTGGACACGGCTGACCCCGCCGGCCCGCGCGAACCGCAGCAGTCCGCGCAGCGCCTCGGACGCGTACCCCTGACCATGGGCGGAGGGGATCAGGCCGTAGCCGATCGTGACGGTGAGATCCTCGTCGGGGACGCCGTGGAAGCCGAGACCGCCGATCGCGCGTCCGTCCGCGCGGCGGCGGATCTCGTACGCGCCGAAGGGCCGCGGATCACCGGTGATCGAACACGTCGTCAGAAAGCGCCGGGCCCCCGCCATGTCCCCGTCGGTGGGGTATCCGGGCGCCCACCCATCCCCGTCCGCGGGCTCGCCCGCCGCCACCCGCTCGGCTTCGAGCACGCTCAGCGGATGGAGTACCAGCCGCTCCGTCACAAGATCGTCCATGACGGCAGACGTATCACGGGTCCCCGGCGTGCCACAGGCGTTTCACACGATGTGCGGGCACCGGCCGGCCGGCCTTCGCGCCGGTTCGGCAGGCCGTACGTCAAGGGCGCGTCAACGTCCGCCGGGCCCGCGGCAGGGCCCCGTCAGGACCGCGGCAGCCTCCGCCACGACCGGGCCCGCGGGGTGCACGCTGGAGTCGAGGGCCGCCGGCCCGGCGGCCCCGGTTGCGCCGGACCTCCGCACCGGCAGGCACGGTGAGGTGAACCATGCGCTGTCCGCTCCGTGACCGCGTCGCGCTCGGCGCGGCGCTGCTCGCGCCCCTGGCGACCGCGGGGGTGCTGGTGCCGTTCCGTACGGGAGTGGCGAGTACGAATCTGGCGCTGATCCTCGTCGTGGTCGTCGTGGCGGTCGCCGCCCTGGGCAACCGTGTCGCGGGCGCGCTCGCCGCGCTCTCCTCGGCCGTCTGGTTCGACTTCTTCCTCGCCCGGCCGTTCGAACGCTTCACCGTCACCAGCACGCGCGACCTCACCACGGCCCTCCTGCTGCTGGCCGTGGGGCTCGCCGTCTCCCAACTCGCCGCGCGGGCCCGGCGGCTGCGGGTCATGACCGTGGTCGACGCGGGGCTCCTCGCCCGGATCCACGACACCGCCCGGCTGGCGCGGACCACCGGCTCCTCCGCCGCCGTGGTCGACCAGGTCGGCCGTCACCTGGTCGAGATCCTGCGACTGGAGAACTGCCGGTTCGAGTACGGGAGCCTGCTCGGGCACCCGGCGCGGCTGGAGCAGGACGGCACCGTCGTCGTGGACCGCGAGCCCTGGGACCTGGAGGGACGCGGCTGGCCGGCCGGGGAGATCGAACTCCGGGCGGCGGCGGGCGGCCACTACCAGGGCCGCTTCATGCTCCGGCCCACGCCGGGGATCGTCCCCACCCGGCAGATCCGGCAGGTCGCGGTGACGCTCGCCGACGATGTCGGCGCGGCACTCGAAGGGGCGGGCCCGGTCCTGGACTAGAGCGTGTTTCGAGAGTCCCGCCGGGCCTGACGGGTGGCCGCCGGCGTCCGGTCGGCGGCGAGCGCCGCGACGAGCGCGGCGTGGTCGGCCCGGTTCCGGTCGGCGTAGCGCAGCGCGAAGTCCGCCAGGGCGCGGTCGAAGGTGTCCGACCCGCCGAGGTAGTGCGCGATGGCGATCCGGTCCCCGGAGCGGGCGTGTGCCCGCGCCAGGGCCCCGCCGCACAGCTCCGCGTACGTACGCAGCAGGGCCGGCGCCATGCCCTCGACGACGGCGGGCCCCTTCATGTCCCGGAGCCGGCGCCAGTAGAAGTGGCGCCCCTCGGACCCCGTGACCCAGCCGAGGAAGACGTCGCCCGTCGCCTGGAGCAGCCGCTGCCCCGCGACCACCCGCCGGCCCTGGTGGGGGTAGACGCTCTGCTGGACATGCGGTTCGAGCACCGACCGCTCGGCCTCCTTGATCTGGAGGAGCAGCGGATCCCCGGCGTCGCGCCCCTCCAGCAGCACGACGAAGCACCGCGTGCCGACGCTCCCGACCCCCGTGACCTTGCGGGCCACGTCGACGAGGCGGAACCGGTCGAGAAGCACCCGCTGCTCCTCGGGGAGCGTGCTGCGGTAACCGATGAAGATCCGCCGGAGCATCGCGGTGTCGAGGGGGCCGACCGGTTCGAGCAGCGGCGGATCGTGGATGATCCGGCGGTGCCCCTCCGCCGTGCCGGTCAGCTCCTCCACCGCCCGCAGCGTGGTGCGCTGCCGCGACGCAGGCGCCTCGGCGCGCCCGCGCCGGGCCGCCCTGACGAGCGGGCGCAGGGCCGCGGTGCCGATCCGCTCGTACCAGACGGCCAGTTCACCGAGGCGGGCCAGCCGTCGCATCGACGTGCGGTACGCCCCGGCGGCGGCCCGCGCCGCGTCCCGGGCGTCCGACGCCGGGGCGCCCTGGTCGAGGGCGGCGACCACGACGCTCGCCGCGAGCCGCTTCACATCCCACTCGAACGGGCCGGGGAGGGTCTCGTCGAAGTCGTTGAGATCGAAGAACAGGGCGCCGTCGGGTGCGGCGAAGACGCCGAAGTTCAGCAGATGGGCGTCGCCGCAGAGCTGCACGGTCAGCCCCGTACGCGGCTGGGGCGCCAGATCGGCGGCCATCACGGCGGCGGCGCCGCGCAGAAAGGCGTACGGGGACGCGGCCATCCGCTCGTGGCGCAGCGGCACCAGTTCGGGGACCCGGTGCGTGGCCTGCCGGGCCAGGACGGCGAGCGGGTCGAGCCGGTCGGCGCCCGGTATCCACAACCCGTGCGAGGACCGGGACGCGTCCTTGCGGGCCGCCCTGCCGCGCTCCGCCCGGTCGGCGGGAGTGGTCATGACGCCCCTCTCCCCGTGGTCGGTGCCGTGGCACGGCCGGTCAGCACGAGCATCCCGCCCCGGCGGCCGGGCAGCCCGGTGCGACAGCCGTTCGAGTGATCCGGCGGTCCGCGTCGATCCGGGCCGCCGGGCGGTGCGCGGAAACGGTTTGCCCCGTCCGGACATTTTTGCGGTTTCGCGCGCATTCGCGGAACGCGGCGTGTCGGCCCGTGGTGCGTGGCATGCTCGATAAGCGCCCTTACCGGTGACAACACCGCGTGTTCCCGGGGCGATTCGGGGAGGTCGGATGGATCCGGGCCGGAATTCCGCGGACACGACGTCGTCATCGTCTGCCCGTACGAGAGCCAAGGAGACCCGCACGGACCACACCCGCACGGACCAGGACCGTACGGGTCAGGACCGCAGGGCCGCGCGCCGGGAGCGGCTGCTGGCGACCGCGACCGACCTGTTCACCACCCGCGGCTACCCGGCCACCTCCATCGAGCGGATCTGTGCCACCGCCCATGTCTCGATCCGCGCGTTCTACGAGGAGTTCGAGGGCCGTGAGGCGCTGCTGATCGCGCTGCACAACGATGTCGCGCGGGCCGGCATGGAAGCCGCGCTGACGGTGCTCAGCGACCCCGGGATGGAGTCGGCGGGAGCCCGCGCCCGGATCTCGGCCCTCACCCGTGCCTATCTGGACGCCGTCACCGTGGAGCCCATCGCCACCCGGATCGCGTTCGTCGAGGTCATCGGGGCGGGCCGGGCGGTCGAGGAGCACCGGCTGCTGTGGCGGAGCCTGTGGTCCGACTTCCTCAGCGGGGAGGCGGAGCGCGCCGTCGAGCGGGGCGAGGCCGTGCGCCGGGACCACTCCCTCGCCATCATGGCGCTCATCGGGGCGATCAACGAACTGGTGGCGCACTGGGCCCGCGACGCCACCGCGTTCCCCCGGGAGCTGCTGGCCGAAGAGCTCGTCCGCCACGCCCTCGCCGCGCTGGGCATCCCCACCGACGACATCCCCACCGGCGGCATCCCGGCCGACGACATCCCCACCGGCGGCATCCCGGCCGACGACATCCCCACCGGCGGCCCCCTCACGGACGAAGGGAAATGACGCGATGACCGGACTCTGGCACCAGGTGCTCCACACCATGTCCCAGCCAGGGGCGTCCCCCGACGACGACCTGCTGGCGCAGGCCGCCGCGGACATCGCCCTGCGCGACCACCCGCACCCGCCGGCCGACGCCGAGGTGGTCCTGGGGATCGCGCGTACGGAGTTCGCCGCGGTCCTCAGCCCGAGCCAGGCCCAGGCCGCCCTGGACCGGGCCCGCAGACTCTCCTCGCAGCACGGCGCCGCCACCTGAGACCGCGCGGCGCACGGTCCGCCCCCGGGCGGATAGCCTGAGGGCACGATGAACCGTTTGACGACACCCTGGGGCGAGTTCGGCCTCACCCGATTTCCCGAACATCCCCGCGAGACGCTGCGCGCGTGGGACGCCGCCGACGAGTACCTGCTGCGGCACCTCGGGGAAGGGGAAGGCGGACAGGAACGCGACGGCGGACCGGCGGGTCCGGCCGGGCTGTCCGGCACCGTCGTGGTCGTCGGGGACCGATGGGGCGCGCTCACCACCGCGCTCGCCGGCCACCAGGAACGGGACTCCAGCGCCCTCGTACAGATCAGCGACTCGTACCTCACCCAGCAGGCGACCCGCGCCAATCTGCGCCGCGCCGGTCTCGGCACCGACGCCGTACGGCTGCTGTCCACCCGCGACACGCCGCCGGAGCGGATCGACGTCCTGCTCGTCCGCGTTCCCAAGAGCCTGGCCGTGCTGGAGGACCAGCTCCACCGGCTGGCGCCCGCCGTGCACCCGGGAACCCTGGTCATCGGCACGGGCCGGGTGACCGAGATCCACACGTCCACCCTGAAGCTGTTCGAACAGATCCTCGGCCCCACGAAGACCTCCCTCGCCGTCAAGAAGGCCCGGCTGATCTTCTGCACCCCCACGCCGGGGCGGGTACGGACCGCCAGCCCCTGGCCGCGCAGCTACGCGCTGCCCGAAGGGCTCGGCTCCGTGTCGGGCCGTACCGTCGTCAACCACGCGGGGATCTTCTGCGCGGAACGGCTCGACATCGGCACACGGTTCCTGCTGCGCCACCTCCCGCGGAGCCGCGGACCCGAGCGGGTGATCGACCTGGGCTGCGGCAACGGGGTCATCGGCACCGCCGTGGCGCTGGACAACCCGGACGCCACGGTGACCTTCATCGACGAGTCGTACGCGGCGGTGGCGTCGGCCGAGGCCACCTTCCGCAAGAACGTCGACGCCGCGACGCCCGCGGAGTTCGTCCTAGGCGACAGCCTGACCGACGTACCGGCCGAGTCGGCCGATCTCGTCCTGAACAATCCGCCGTTCCACACGCACCAGTCGACGACCGACGCGACGGCGTGGCGGATGTTCACCGGGTCGCGCGCGGCGCTGCGGACCGGGGGAGAGCTGTGGGTCATCGGCAACCGGCACCTCGGCTACCACACCAAGCTGCGCAGGCTCTTCGGCAACTGCGAGACCGTGACGAGCGATCCGAAGTTCGTCATCCTGCGGGCCGTCAAACGCTGAGGCGCGAAACCCGGCCACGCGGTTCCTTCTCGATGCCCTCTCATCTGCGAGGAAGCATCATCTGAAGAATTGTAAATGCGAGGCACTCCGGCCTATCTTGTCGCACATGCAGTCCTACACGATCGGTCAGGCGGCCCGGCTCCTCGGGGTGAGTCCCGACACCGCGCGCCGGTGGGCCGACGCGGGCCGGGTCGCCACCCATCGCGACGAGGGCGGACGGCGTCTCATCGACGGCCGCGCGCTGGCCGCGTTCTCCGTCGAGGTCGCCCAGGGCGGCGCCGACGAGGACGAGGTCGCGTACACCTCCGCCCGCAACGCCTTCCCCGGCATCGTCACCGCGGTCACCCTCGGCGATGTCGCGGCCCAGGTGGAGATCCAGGCGGGACCGCACCGGCTGGTCTCGCTGCTGACCCGGGAAGCGGTCGAGGAACTGGGCCTGGAGGTCGGCGTACAGGCCACCGCCCGGGTGAAGGCCACCAGCGTGCACATCGACCGCGTCTGATCCGTGCCGACCGCGTCCGGACGTCCCGGCGACGCGGCCGGTCCCGGCGCTTTTCGCCGCCCGGCGCCTTTCCCCGCCTCGCGCCCTTCTCCGCCCCACCGCCAAGGAGCCCTCTGATGTCTCTCGCCCTCACCCGCCGCCGCGCCGCCACCGCGCTCGTGACCGCAGCCCTGCTCCTGCCGCTGGCGGCCTGCGGCGGCAAGGACGACGCGTCGGACAGTGGCACCGGAGCCACGGACGGCGCGTCGTCGAGCGGCGCCCCCAAGGCTCAGCTCACCGTGCTCGCCGCCGCCTCGCTCACCGACGTCTTCAAGACGGCGGGCGCCGCGTACGAGAAGGCCAACCCGGGCACGAAGCTCACGTTCTCCTTCGCCGGTTCGCAGGAACTGGCCGCGCAGGTCAACCAGGGCGCCCCCGCCGACGCCCTGGTCACCGCCGACACCAAGACCATGGACGGACTGAGGGGCGACACCGGCACCCCGACGGTCATCGCCAAGAACCGCCTGGTCATCGCCACCGGTGAGGGCAACCCGGAGAAGGTCGAGAATCTGAAGGACCTCGCCGACCCCGAGCTGAAGGTCGTCCTGGCCGCCCCCGAGGTGCCCGTCGGCCGCTACAGCAAGCAGGTGCTGGACGCGCAGAAGATCGATGTGAAGCCGGTCTCGCAGGAGCCGAACGTCCGCGCCGTGCTGAGCAAGGTCGAGCTGGGCGAGGCCGACGCCGGCATCGTCTACAAGACCGACGCCGCCACCGCGACGGACAAGGTCGACGCCGTCGAGATCCCCGACGCGCAGAACGCGATCGCCCAGTACCCGGCCGCCACCCTCAAGACGTCCAAGAGCGCCGACGCCGCCGCCGCGTTCGTCACCTGGCTCAGCGGCCCGGAGGCGCAGAAGATCCTCCAGGCGGCCGGTTTCCAGAAGCCGTAGCGGCAGCAGCCGCCACGACGCGCCGCCACACCGCCGCGCCGCCGCCCGGACCGGTGCGGCGGCCTCGGCGGCGCGTCGTGGCCCCGTCGACCCGTTCCCACCCGATCCCAGCCGTTCCCACCCGATCCAGCCCGGGGAACCCGATGAGCCGCTCCCGTATCCGTGGGCTCCGCGCCCCCGCCGCCCTCGCGCTACCCGCGCTGCTCGCCGTCGCGTTCCTGCTGCTGCCCCTGATCGGGATCCTCGCCAGGACCACCTGGAGCGAGCTGGGCACCCATCTCACCAGCCCCGGCGTGGTCCAGGCGCTGAAGCTGTCGCTGCTCGTCTCCTTCTCGGCGCTCGCGCTCTCGCTGCTGCTCGGCGTGCCGCTGGCCTGGCTGCTGGCCCGGGTGGACTTCCCCGGCAAGACCCTCGTCCGCGCCCTCGTCCTGCTGCCCATGGTGCTGCCGCCGACCGTCGGCGGTGTGGCGCTGCTCCTCGGCTTCGGCCGGCGCGGGCTGCTCGGGCCCTTCCTGGAGGACACCTTCGGCATCACCCTGCCGTTCCACACCTCGGGCGCGGTGGTCGCCGCGACCTTCGTCGCGATGCCGTTCCTCGTCATCAGCCTCGAAGGCACCCTCGCCGGGCTGCGGCCCGCCTACGAGGAGACCGCCGCGTCGCTGGGCGCCTCGCCCGTACGGGTCTTCCTCACCGTCACCCTGCCGATGGTCGCGCCGGGGCTCGCCGCGGGCGCCGCGCTGACCTGGGCGCGCGCGCTCGGCGAGTTCGGCGCCACGATCACCTTCGCCGGAAACCTGCCCGGCACCACCCAGACCCTGCCGCTCCAGGTCTATCTGCTGCTCCAGGACTCGCCGGAAGCCGCCACCTCGGTCTCCCTGCTGCTGCTCGCCATCGCCATGGCCGTCCTGATCGCGCTGCGCGGTCGCTGGACCGGCCATACGGCCGACCGCACACGCGGGCGCGGTCCGCTGCCGGACGGTGACGGTACGGGGGCCCCCGGGAACCCCGCACCGGAGGCGCCGCAAGAGCTGCGAGCGCCGGAAGAGCCGCCAGAGCCGTCGGAGCAGTGGCCGCTGCACGCCGAGGTGAGCGGCTTCAACCGGCTCACCCTGGACGCGGAGCCCGGTACCACCATCGCCGTCGTCGGACCCAACGGCGCCGGCAAGACCACCCTGCTGCGCGCGCTCCTCGGACTCACGCCGCGCGCCCACGCGGAGCTGCGCCTCGGCGAACTGGACGTCACCGCCCTGCCGCCGCACCGCCGAGGCGTCGCCTGGGTCCCGCAGAACGGCGCGCTCTTCCCCCATCTCAGCGCCCTCGCCAACACCGCGTACGGGCTGCGCGCCCACGGCGTACCCCGCGCCGAGGCCCGCCGCACCGCACAGCGCTGGCTCGACCGGCTCGGCGTCGGCCAGCTCGCCCACCGCAAGCCCCACCAGGTCTCCGGCGGGCAGGCGCAGCGCGTCGCCCTCGCCCGCGCGCTGGCCGCCCGGCCCCGGCTGCTGCTGCTGGACGAGCCGCTGGCCGCGCTCGACCAGACCACCCGGGCCCAGGTACGGCACACCCTGCGCGGCCATCTCGACGGCTTCGGCGGGGTCTGCCTGATCGTCACGCACGATCCGGTCGAGGCGGTCTCCCTCGCCGACCGGGTCCTCGTACTCGACGAGGGGCGCGTCCTCCAGGACGCGCCGCCGGCCGAGGTGACCCGGCACCCGCGCTCGCCGTGGGTGGCCCGGATGCTCGGCCGCAACGCCTGGCCCGGCGCCTTCGGCCCGGACGGGTTCGCCCTCGACGCGGGCGGCCGGCTGGTGGTCGCCGAGCCGCTGCCCGACGGCTCGCGGGCCCTGGCGATCATCGCTCCGGAGGCCGTCTCCGTCCACCGGGAGCGGCCCGGCGGCAGCCCGCGCAACGTCTGGCCCGGCACGGTCAGGGAGATCACCGCCCTCGGCAGCAGACTGCGCGTCCTGATCACCTCGGACCGGGCCCCGGACCTGGTCGCCGAGATAACCCCCGAGGCGGCGGCCGAACTCCGCCTGGCCGAGGGGGTCCCGGTCTGGACCGGAGTCAAGGCCACGGAGGTCACCCTCGTACCCCTGTGACCCGTACGCCACCGGACCCTTCACGCCGTACGAGCAGGGGAGCGAGCGTTGTTACTGCGTCAACTGGAGTATCTGGTCGCCCTGGCCAGGGAACGCCACTTCGCCCGGGCGGCGGCGGCCTGCTACGTCTCCCAGCCCTCGCTCTCCGCCGGTATCCGCAAACTCGAACACGAACTGGACGTGCCCATCGTCCGCCGTGGCCGCCGCTTCGAAGGGCTCACCCCCGAGGGCGAACGGGTCCTGCTCTGGGCGCACCGGATCCTCGCCGAGCGCGACGCCCTGCGCCACGAACTCTCCGCGATGCGCGGCGGCCTCGCCGGGACGCTGCGGCTGGGCGCCATCCCCACCGCGCTCACCGCCGCCTCGCTGCTCACCACCCCCTTCGTCGAACGCCACCCGCGCGCCCGTGTCTCCCTCGACTCGCTCTCCTCGCGCGACATCGCCCGGAAGCTGGCCGCGTTCGAACTCGACATCGCCCTCACCTATCTGGACGACGACAGCCTGGGGCAGGTCCGCAGAACCCCGCTCTACGAGGAGCGCTATCTGCTCCTCACCCCGCAGGACGGCCCGCTCTCCGGCCACCCGGTCGCCCGCTGGGCGAGCATCGCGGAGCAGCCGCTCTGCCTGCTCTCCCCGCAGATGCGCAACCGCCGGATCATGGACGAGTACTTCGCCGCCGACGGGGCGCCCGCCGTCGCCCCCGCCATCGAGACCGACTCGGTCGCCGGACTGTACGCGCACCTCACGGCCGGCCACTGGTCCAGCGTCATCTCGCACGCCTGGCTGCACATGTTCGGCGTCCCCGACGGGATGCGGGTGATCCCGCTGGAGCACCCGGCGCACGGCCCCCGCGTCGGCCTGGTCATCGCCGACCGCACCCCCGAACCCGTTCTGGCCAGGGCCCTTCTGGAGACCGCCAGACAGGCCGGCGTACGGGAAGCGCTCGACCGGCTCCTCGACACCCATCTGCGCCCGGCCGCCCCGCCCGGACCGGGGCGGCAGCGGCGCCCGGCCGGGGAGCTCCCCGACGGGACGGCCAGCGCCGGATAGCCGTGTCCTATCCCGCCATAGGAAAGTTCGCTTTGACCGTGGTCACCGGGCCCCGGGAAGGTGGAGACACCTTCCCGCTGCAACGGATGAGGAGCCGCAGTCATGGCAAAGGTGCTGTGTGTGCTGTACGACGACCCGGTGGACGGCCGGCCGAAGTCCTACGCCCGGGACGGCCTTCCCCGTATCGACCACTACCCCGGCGGCCAGACCACCCCGACCCCCCGGGCCATCGACTTCACCCCGGGCGAACTGCTCGGCAGCGTCTCCGGTGAACTGGGGCTGCGCGGCTTCCTGGAGTCCCAGGGCCACACCCTGGTCGTCACCTCCGACAAGGACCGGGACGGGTCCGTCTTCGACCGGGAACTGGTCGACGCCGACGTGGTCATCTCGCAGCCGTTCTGGCCCGCCTATCTGACGGCCGAGCGCATCGCGAAGGCCGAGAAGCTGAAACTCGCCGTCACCGCGGGCATCGGCTCCGACCACGTCGACCTCGACGCCGCCATCGCCAAGGGCATCACCGTCGCGGAGGTCACGTACTGCAACAGCATCAGCGTCGCCGAGCACGTGGTGATGATGACGCTGTCGCTCGTACGGAACTACCTCCCCTCCCACCAGTGGGTCCTGGACGGCGGCTGGAACATCGCCGACTGCGTCGCCCGCTCGTACGACCTGGAGGGCATGCAGGTCGGCACGGTCGCCGCCGGCCGGATCGGCCTCGCCGTCCTGCGCCGTCTCGCCCCCTTCGACGTGGGGCTCCACTACACCGACCGGCACCGGCTGCCCGAGTCCGTCGAGCGGGAGCTGGGCCTCACCTGGCACGCGAGCGCGGCCGACATGGTCCCGCACTGCGACGTCGTCACCATCAACGCGCCCCTCCACCCGGAGACCGAGGGCCTGTTCGGCGACGAGCTGATCGCCACCATGAAGCGCGGCGCCTACCTCATCAACACCGCCCGCGCGAAGATCGCCGACCGGGACGCCATCGACCGCGCGCTGCGCGGCGGACAGCTCGCCGGGTACGCCGGTGACGTCTGGTACCCGCAGCCCGCGCCCGCCGACCACCCCTGGCGGACCATGCCGCACCACGGCATGACCCCGCACATCTCCGGCTCCTCGCTCTCCGCGCAGGCCCGTTACGCGGCGGGCACCCGGGAGATCCTGGAGTCCTGGTTCGCCGGTACCCCCCTGCGCGACGAGTATCTGATCGTCGACAAGGGCGGCCTGGCCGGGGTGGGAGCCCACTCCTACTCCGTCAACAAGACCTGACATTCCTGTCGTTCCGTCAGGAATGTCCTGAAGGGCCCTGTCCGACACGCGATCAGCCGTCCCCGCCGCGCTCCCGGCCGGGGACGGCTGTGCCGTCCCCGAACACGGGCGCGGCACACTGGTGCGGTGTCCACACTTCCTCACCAGGTACCCCACGGATCCACGGCGGGCCACATGGTCGTCTGCGGCGACGACACGCTGGCCCACCGGCTGGCGGGCGAGCTGCGCCATGTCTACGGCGAGCGGGTCACGCTGGTCGTGCCGCCCGTACGGGCCTCCCGGCGCCCGCCCGCCCCGGTCGCGGGGTCCGGCAGAGCCTCGGCCTTCTTCGGCCGGATGTCCGCGGCCATGGCCCGTACGGCGGCGACCCTGCCGGACCCGGCGGGCGACGACCCCGGCGGAGCGGGGAGCGGGCCGCGGGTCCTGGAGACCGACGAACTCGACGAGGACACGCTCGTGGAGGCCGGGGTGACGGAGGCGGCGGCGCTCGCCCTCGTCCACGACGACGACGAGACCAACATCCGGGCCGCGCTCGCCGCCCGCCGCCTCAACCCCCAACTGCGCCTGGTCATCCGGCTCTACAACCGCAAGCTCGGCCAGCACCTCGAAGAACTGCTCGACCAGGCCGCCGCCGTCGCCGTCCCCGGCCTCGACGCGGCGGCGCCGGACGCCACCACCACCGTCCTCTCCGACGCCGACACGGCCGCCCCCGCGCTGGCCGCCACCGCCGTCGCGGGCACCAGCAAGGTCATCCGCGCCGACGGTCTGCTGCTGCGGGCCGTGGAACGCAACCCGCCGGGCCCCGGCCAGGTCGCCGACCCCGGTCTGTGCACCCTCGCCCTGCTGTCGGCCACCACCAACGACCCGGCGGGCACGGAGGGTTCGGAGAACAGCGGTCAGGAGGCGCCGCGGCTGCTGCCCGACGACGAGAGCGCCGCCGCCGCCACCGGCCGCGGTACGGTCGTCCTGGAGGCCGTGTCCCACGCCGGACCCGATCTGCCGCCGAGCCGGCTCGCCGGCCGGGGCGCCCCGCTCGCCTCGCTCTTCTCCCGCCGGCTGCGCTGGTCCTTCGCCGGGATCATCGCCGCCGTACTCGCGCTGGCCGTCGCCTCGTGGATCGCCACCGGCGTCCGCCCGCTGGGCGCCCTCTACCTCACCCTGCTCGATCTCTTCGCCATCGGTGACCCCGCGGTCGGCGAGCCCGTGAACCGGCAGGTCATGCAGCTCCTCGCCATGGTCACCGGGATTCTGCTGCTCCCCGTGGTGCTCGCCGCGGTCCTGGAGGCCCTCGGCACCTTCCGTACGGCCTCGGCGCTGCGCCGCCCGCCGCGCGGTCTGTCCGGCCATGTCGTCCTGCTCGGCCTCGGCAAGGTCGGCACCCGCGTCCTGGTCGGCCTGCGCGAGCTGGGCATCCCCGTGGTCTGCGTGGAGGAGGACCCGGAGGCGCGCGGTATCGCGCTCGCCCGCAGTCTGCGGATCCCGACCGTCCTGGGCGACGTCACCCAGGAGGGGGTGCTGGAAGCGGCCAAGATCGAACGGGCGCGCGCCCTGCTCGCCCTCACCAGCGTCGACACCACCAACCTGGAGGCCGCGCTCTACGCCCGCTCCGTCGCCCCCGACCTGCGGGTGGCCCTGCGGCTGTACGACGACGACTTCGCGACCGCCGTCTACCGCACCCTGCGCGCCGCCCACCCCCGGGCGCTCACCCGCAGCCGCAGCGTCTCCACCCTGGCGGCCCCGGCCTTCGCCATCGCCATGATGGGACGCCAGATCCTCGGGGCGATCCCCGTGGAACGCCGGGTGCTGCTGGTCGCCGCCATCGATGTCGCGGGCCACCCCCGGCTGGAGGGGCGCACGGTCGCCGAGGTGTTCCGGCCCGGTGCCTGGCGGGTCATCGCGCTCGACACGGCGGAGCCGGGGGACCGGGCGCCGGATCTCACGGACACCCGGCCGGGGCCCGAGGGGCGGCGCCCGCCCGGGCTCGTATGGGATCTGCACCCCGGCTATGTGCTGCACGCCGGGGACCGGGTGGTCCTCGCCGCCACCCGGCGCGGCCTCGCCGAACTGCTCGGGCGGCAGTACGCCGCCAGGACCGGGCCCGCGCCGGATCCCGGCCGGCGCGGCTGACCGGGGACGACGGGGCCGACCGGGGATGCGACCCGGCCCGGAGGGCACGAGAATGGGCCCACCGGACGAACGAGGAGGCGGCATGAACGAAGAGTCCGCTGAGCAGCCCTTGATCGAGAGCGCGACCCCGGACCGGCTGCTGCACACCGGAGCCTGCGACGAGGTGACGGCCGAGGATCTCGCACTCGCCTCCGGCCGCGATCTCACCCCCGAGAGCCTGGACTGGGCCCGGCGCCGACTGGCCGAGCGGGGACGGGCGGCCATCGAGGAACAGCTCCCGTGACGAGCCGGCCGCTCCCGTACGGCGTCGGCTGAGAGAAGCGGCCGTACCGGGACGCCCGTACGGGAGCGCCGTACGAGAGCCCCCGGGCCGGTGCGCGTCCATGTGCCCGAGCGCGCCCCACCGTGAAGACGCGGTGGGGCGCGCCGTCACGCCCGGCGCCTCCTTCGTGCCCCGGTCTTCCGGCCCCCTCGCCCCGCCCGTCGCCCCGGTGATCGTGTCCGTAGGCCCGATGTCCTCCCGCTCGTCACCGAACTCCCTTACGCTGCCTCTCTGTTGACATGCCCAAGACATGCATGCCGAGAGGAACCAAGGGATATGGCAAAGCTTCTCCGTACGACCCTGGCGGCCGGCGCCGCCGCCGTGCTCGCCCTCGTCACCACCCCCGCCGGGGCCGCCGACACCGGCCAGTTGTCCTACCCCTCCGGTACCGGGGTCGGTGTCCACAACGCGTACGAGAAGGCCACCTTCCCCTACTTCGCCGACGCCCTGGACTCCGGCGCCGGCATGCTCGAACTCGACGTGTGGACCAACGTGTACGGCGCCTCCTGGCGCGTGTCGCACTCCAACCCGATCGGCAACGACAACAACTGCGTCAACGCGGCCGTCCCGGCCGAACTGCGCACCAAGACCCGCAACCGCGACCTGCCGGGCTGCCTCGCCGACATCAAGGTCTGGCACGACGCCAACCCGGGCCACCGCCCCGTCGTGCTCAAGCTGGAGATGAAGGACGGATTCCAGGGCCAGGGCGGCCGAGGCCCCGCCGCCCTCGACGCGCTGCTGACCGCCAAGCTCGGCGACGCCCTCTACCGCCCCGCCGATCTGGCCGGCGGCCACGCCGATCTCGACCAGGCGGCCCAGGCCGGCGCCTGGCCGACGCGCGCGCAGCTCGCGGGCAAGTTCATCGTCGAACTCATCCCGGGCACGGTGGAGGAGCAGAACCCGCTCGACACCCTGTGGACCGACCGGGAGTACGCCACCTACCTGCGCGACCTCAAGGCGGCCGGCAGGCTGGGCGAGGCCGCGGCCTTCCCCGCCGTCCACAAGGCCGCGGCAGGTGATCCCCGCACCCGGTACACGGACGCGACGATCAGGCCCTGGTTCGTCTTCTTCGACGGCGACGCCGCCACGTACGCGAACGGCACCATCGACACCGCCTGGTACGCCCAGCGGAACTACTTCCTGCTGATGACGGACGCGCACAACGTGGCGCCCGCCATCGACGCCACCAGCCCCACCGAGCAGCAGGCCCGCGACCGGCTGGCGCTGCTGGCGCAGCGCGACGCGAGCCTGATCTCGGCGGACTGGCACACGCTGCCGGCCGTCCTCGCGTCGGTGGTCCCGCGCGGCACGGCGGCCCCGTAGGCACACCGCTCCCGGGGCGGCGGGTCTCTCAGCCCGGCCGCTCCGGGTCCCGGCCGTGGGCCGCAAGCACCGCGCCGATCGTGTCCGCCTCCTGGGCCGTCTTGTCCTCGCGGTAGCGCACCACCCGCGCGAAGCGCAGCGTCACCCCCGCCGGATAGCGGGACGACCGCTGAAGTCCGTCGTACGCGATCTCGACGACCAGTTCGGGACGTACGGTCACGGTGAAGCCGTCGTCCCGCAGCGCCAGTTCCCGCAGCTTGCCCGTCTGCCACTCCAGCATCGCGTCCGTCAGCCCCTTGAACGTCTTGCCGAGCATCACGAACGAGCCGTCGTCCCGCCGCGCGCCCAGATGCAGGTTGGAGAGCCGGCCGGTCCGTCTGCCATGGCCCCACTCGGCGGCCAGCACCACGAGATCCAGGGTGTGCACCGGTTTCACCTTCAGCCAGCCGGCGCCCCTGCGGCCCGCGCTGTACGGCGTGTCGAGCGCCTTCACCACCACCCCCTCGTGCCCCCGGTCCAGGGTCTCCCGGAGGAACGTCTCCCCGGCGTCGTCGGGGACCCCGGAACCGCCCGGGACGACGAGGCGCCGTACCCGCATCGGCTCGGGCACCAGCCGCGCCAGCACCTCGTGCCGGTCCGCGCAGGGCAGATCGAGCAGATCCTCGCCGTCGGCCGCGAGGACGTCGAAGAAGACCGGCGACAGCGGCACCGCCGTCGCGGCCGAGGTGACGTCCGTACGTGACCCGACCCGGCCGGCGACCTCCTGGAACGGCCTCGGCCTGCCCCGCTCGTCCAGCGCGATCACCTCCCCGTCCAGCACGAACCGGTCCCCGTCCAGCCCCAGCGCCGCCGCGCTCACCTCCGGCAGCCGGTCGGTGATCTCGTCGAGCGTGCGCGTGAAGATCCGTACCGTGGACCCGCTCCGGTGCACCTGCACCCGGATCCCGTCCAGCTTCTCCTCCACCACACACGCGCCGAGCCGCTCGACCGCCTCCGCCACACTCGTGGCGCTCTGCGCGAGCATCGGCAGTACGGGATGGCCCACCGTCAGCAGGAACTCCTCCAGCACATGCGGACCCTCCGCCAGCAGCCGCTCGGCCACCGGCTGCAGCGAGCCCGCCAGCATCACCGCCCGCCGTACCGCCGCGGGGGAGGCGCCCGACGTCTGCGCGAGCGCCTCGACGGCGACCGCGTCCAGCGCGCCCTGCCGTACCTCGCCGGAGATCAGCCCCACCAGGAACCGCTGTTCCTCCGCGGTGGCCGCCCCCAGCAGCTCCCGCACCAGCCGCCGCCGCTCCCCCTGCGCGCCGGCCCCGGAGACCGCCGCGAGCGCGGTGAACACGGCGTCGGTGCCGTGCACGGTCAGCGTGGCCCGGTCCGCGGGCGGCGGCGGGTCCTTCAGCGCGTTCCAGCCGACCCCGATCCGCCCCTGGGGCAGCCGCCCCGCCAGATAGGGGATGACGACGGGCACGTCCCGCGGCCCGGCCGTCCGGAAGACACCGGCCAGCAGGGAGATCTTCCGGGTCCGCGCCGAGCTCTCGGCGACCTCCCGGGAGACACGGGCGAGCGGTGCCAGCAGCATGCTGCCATCGTGCAACGCCCGACGCGGCTCCGCCCGTCAGGAGCCCGTCCCGCCGCCCCGGCGTCTCCCCGGCGGCGTACGGCCCCGCCCGCGCCCGGCGATAGCCTGTGCGCACCCCCGGTGGACCACCGGGGCGGTGGCACGGGGCAGGGGAGGCGTGGCGGTGGAGACGACCGGGGCAGGGACGGCGGGGACGACAGGCTCAGCGGCCGGTCCCGGGCTGTCCGGGCCCGACACGTGTCCCGCCCCGTACACACTCCAGGCCAGGGCCGCCATACTGGACGGGCCGGGGAGGGCGCAGCGAGGGTGACGGGGGGACACGGCACGCGATGGCGGACAGCATGCTGATCCAGGGCCGTTACCGGCTGCTCGATCTCATCGGACGCGGCGGGATGGGCGAGGTCTGGCGGGCACGCGACGAGTCCCTCGGCCGGCAGGTCGCGGTCAAATGCCTCAAGCCGCTCGGCCCGCAGCGCGACGACTCCTTCACCCGGATCATGCGCGAGCGGTTCCGCCGCGAGGCCCGGGTCGCCGCTGCCCTCCAGCACCGTGGCGTCACCGTCGTCCACGACTTCGGCGAGTACGACGGGGTCCTCTACCTCGTCATGGAACTGCTGGAGGGCCGCAACCTCAGCCAGCTCCTGGAGGACCACGGGAACGTCCTGCCGGTGGCCGACGTCGTCGACATCGCCGAGCAGGTCGCGGACGCCCTCGCGTACACCCACGAACAGGGCATCGTCCACCGCGATCTGAAGCCCGCCAACATCATGCGGCTCACCAGCGGCGCGGTGAAGATCTGCGACTTCGGCATCGCGCGCCTCGGCCACGACATCGGCTTCACCTCGCGCCTCACCGGTACGGGCATCGCCATGGGGACCCCGCACTACATGTCGCCCGAACAGATCGGCGGCGGCCCGGTCGACCACCGCAGCGATCTCTACTCCCTCGGCTGCGTGCTGTACGAGATCGCCACCGGCGCCCCGCCCTTCGACCTGGAGGACGCCTGGTCGGTGCTGGTCGGCCACCGCGACACCATCCCCGAGGCGCCCAGCGGCCACCGCTCGGAGCTGCCCGCGTTCTTCGACGGGATCGTCCTCGACCTGCTGGCCAAGACCCCCGAGGAGCGCCCCGCCGACGCGGGCGACCTCCGGCGGCGGATCACCGCAGCCCGCGTCGGTACGGGACTCGGCGTCGGCCTCGGCGGCTACGGCCATCCGGCGCTCGGCGGCCCCGGGGCGGTCACGGCCGCGTACTCCCCCGGCGGGTACGGGACGGGGCGCCCCGACGGCGGGCCCCTGCCGTCCTGGACCCGCTCCATGACCACCGGGCACAAGGCGATCGGCCCGGCAGACCTGCGGCCCACTCCGCCCGACCCCACCGCGGGGCTGACCGGCGAGTGGACCACCCCCGCCGACCCGCGCGCCGGGCACCCCCGGCCGGCCGCCACGGGGCGGCCCACCCCCTCGCCCGACCAGCTCGCCGTCCTGACCGGCAGACACAACGCCGGTCTCAGCCTCGGCCGGCTCGGCCGGTGGGAGGAGGCGGGCGAGGTGCACCGCGCGGTCGCCGCCGAGCGCGAGCACGCGCTGGGCCCGGACCACCCGGACACCCTCGGCAGCCGCTACGAGGTCGGCTTCACCCTCAGCAGGACCGGCCGTACGGCGGACGCGCTGCGCGAGTTCACCCGGGTCGCGGAGGGCCGCGAGCGGGTCTTCGGCCCGGACCACCCGGAAACGCTCGCCGCGCGCCAGGAGACGGCGTACGTACTCGGCCAGCTCGGCCGGCACTTCGAGGCCCACGAGGTCTTCGCGGCGGTCCTCGCCTCCCGCGAACGCACCATGGGCCCCGACCACGCCGACACCCTGCGCTGCCGCCACAACCTCGCCTACAACCTCGGCCGACTGGGCCGGCTCGACGACGCCCACCGGCTCGCGGGCGACGTGGCCGCCGCGCGCGCCAGGGTGCTCGGCCCGGGCCACCCGGACACCCTGATCAGCCGGTACGAGGTGGCGTACGCGCTCGGGCAGCTCGGCCGCTGGCCCGAGGCGCTGACCGCCTACCGCGAGGTCGCCGCAGGCCGCGCAGAATCCCTCGGCGCCGACCACCCCGACACCCTCGCCGCCCGCTACGAGGTCGGCATCAGCCTCGGCCGGCTCGGCGAGAGCACGGAAGCGCTGGAGCTCTACCGCGCGCTGGCGGAGGACCGTACCCGGATCCAGGGCGCGCACCACCCCGAGACGCTGCGCGCCCGGCACGGCTTCTGCGTCAACCTCGGACGTCTCTCCCGCTGGGAGGAGGCGCTCGCCGAGTCCCGTGACGTCTGCGCGATCCGCGAACGCGTGCTGGGCGCCGACCACCCCGACACCCTCGTCAGCCGCCGGGAGGTCGCCGTCGGACTGGGCTGGCTCGGCCGCTGGTCCGACGCCCTCTCCGTCTACCGGCAGGTCGCCGACACCCGCGACCGGGTGCTCGGCGCCACCCACCCCGACGCGCTCGCCAGCCGCAACGACGAGGCCCACTGCCTGGAACAGCTCGGCAGGGGAGCGGAGGCGGTGCAGCTCTACCGGCAGGTGGCGGCGCTGCGCCAGCAGCACGGCGCGCGCGGGTACTGACGGCGCGCGCTCCCCGTACCCCCGGGCCTTCGGGTACGTCATCTCCGCGTCACCTCCGCGCCCGGTCTGGCCCCGAGATCATCCGCGTGTTACCAAGGGCCATGCCCGCACACGCCTCGTACGACGCCGTCATCGTGGGCGGCGGCCACAACGGCCTGGTCGCCGCCGCCTACCTCGCCCGCGCCGGACGCTCCGTCCTCGTCCTCGAACGGCTCGGCGCCACCGGGGGCGCCGCCGTCTCCAGCCGCCCCTTCCCCGGGGTGGACGCCCGGCTCTCCCGTTACTCGTACCTGGTCTCCCTGCTGCCCGACACCATCGTGCGGGAGCTGGGGCTGCGCTTCGCCGTACGCAAACGCACCGTCTCCTCGTACACCCCCCTGGGCGACGGCGGACTGCTGGTCGGCGGGGCCCGTACGCGGGACTCCTTCGCCGCGCTGACCGGCTCGGACACGGAGTACGCGGCGTGGCGGGAGTTCTACGCGACGACGGCGCGCGTCGCCGGACGGGTCTTCCCCACCCTCACCGAACCGCTGCCCACGCGCGCCGCGCTGCGCGAGCGGATCGGCGACGAGACCGCCTGGCGGATGCTGTTCGAGGAGCCGATCGGCGCCGCGATCGAGGAGCGGTTCGACCACGACCTGGTCCGGGGCGTCGTCCTGACCGACGCCCTCATCGGCACCTTCGCCGACGCCCACGACCCGTCCCTCGTACAGAACCGCTGCTTCCTCTACCACGTGATCGGCGGCGGGACCGGCGACTGGGACGTCCCCGTCGGCGGCATGGGCGCGCTCACCGACGCCCTGGCCGACGCGGCACGGGCGGCGGGCGCTGAGATCGCCACCGGGCACGAGGCGACCGCCGTCGAGACCGACGGGACGCACGCCGAGGTCACCTACCGGACGGGCGACACCGAAGGCGTGGTGGCGGGCCGGCAGATCCTCGTCAACGCCTCGCCCCAGGCCCTCGCCGCCCTCCTCGGCGAGGAGCCGCCGGAGGCGGCGGAGGGCGCCCAGCTCAAGGTCAACATGGTGCTGCGCCGGCTGCCGCAACTACGCGACCGGTCCGTCGACCCCCGGGAGGCGTTCGCCGGCACGTTCCACATCGCGGAGGGATACGACCAGTTGGCCACGGCGTACGCACAGGCGGCGGCGGGCGCGCTGCCGAGCGCCCCGCCGTCCGAGATCTACTGTCACACCCTCACCGATCCGTCGATCCTCGGACCGGAACCGGCCGCGCGGGGCTACCAGACGCTGACCCTGTTCGGACTCCACACGCCCGCGCGGCTGTTCGCCCACGACAACGACGCGGCGCGCGCGGAACTCCTCACGGCGACGCTCGCCCAGCTCGACGAGCGGCTGGCGGAACCGATCGCCGACTGTCTCGCCCTGGACGAGGACGGCCGCCCCTGCGTCGAGGCGAAGACACCGCTCGACCTCGAACGCGAACTCCGGCTGCCCGGCGGCCACATCTTCCACCGCGACCTCGCCTTCCCCCACACCGACGGCTCCACCGGCCGCTGGGGCGTGGCGACGCAGCACGCGAACGTCCTGCTGTGCGGCGCGGGCGCGGTACGCGGCGGCGGGGTCAGCGGGGTGGCGGGCCACAACGCGGCGATGGCGGCCCTGGGCCGGTAGCCGCCGGCCCGGCCCCGGACCTGGCGGGGGTCAGTCCACCGAGGGCGCCCAGCCGGCCGCCGTGATCCGCGCCGCGTCCTTCCCCCGTGCCTCGTCGAAGAGCGTACGGCCGCTGTCCTCGACCCGCAGGCCGGTCACGTACACGCCCCGCCCCACGTACAGCCGGTCCGTCGTGTACCGCCAGCGCAGCACGGTCTCCCGCCCCCGCCACGCCCCGAGTTCCGCGGTCAGCCGGTGCCAGACCCGCCCCGACCAGCCCGTCACCGAGCCCGCCGGGCGCTCCCGCGGCTCCTGCCCCGCCGTCACGGTGGTGAAGGGCACCGGCCGCCAGCTCCGCCCGCCGTCCCCGGACGCCTCCAGGAACAGGGCGTCGGCCTCCGGTTCCGTGTCCCACCACACGGAGCAGCGCAGCCGTCCGCGCCCGGAGGCCGGAGTGAGCGGGGGCAGGGTGAGCGTGGCCGTCGTCGCGTTCGCCATCCCCCCGAACCAGGCGGTACGGCGTCGGGGCGGCCCGACCGCCACGGCACGCGCCATCCGGTCGGCGGTGGCCACGCGCGGCGCGCTGCCCGAGCGCCAGTTCCGCACCGGATGGACGGAGTTGCCGAGCACGATCAGGAACGAGTCGGTCGTCGGGTCGAGGACGAGGCTGGTGCCGGTGAACCCGGTGTGGCCCGCCGTGGCGGGCGTGGCCATGGCGCCCATGTACCAGTGCTGGTACAGCTCGAAACCCAGCCCGTGGGCATCGCCCGGGAAGGCCGTGTTGAAGTCGGTGAACATCAGCTCCACCGACTCGGGCCGCAGGATCCTCGCCCGGCCGTACACACCGCCGTTCAGGAGCGTACGGGCGAGGACCGCCAGGTCCCAGGCGCGGGAGAAGACACCGGCGTGCCCCGCGACACCGCCGAGACTGTACGCGTTCTCGTCGTGCACCTCGCCCCACACCAGCCCGCGGTCCAGCCCCGACCACGGCGGGCGGGCGTCCTCGGTGGCGGCGATGGAAGGGCGCCAGGACGGGGGCGGGTTGTAGCGCGTGCGGCGCATCCCGAGCGGGTCGGTGATCTCGTCCCGGAGCAGTACGTCCAGGGTGCGGCCGGTGATCCGCTCCAGGACGAGCTGGAGCGAGATCAGGTTGAGGTCCGAGTACCGGTAGACCGTGCCGGGCGGGTCCGCGGGGACCTCGTCCCACAGGAGCTGGAGCTTGCCCTCGTGGGTCGGGGCCGTGTAGAGCGGGATCCACGCGCGGAACCCGGAGGTGTGCGTCAGCAACTGGCGCACCGTGATGTCCCGCTTGCCCGCGGCCCGCGCGGCGTCCGTGCCCGCGAACTCCGGGAGGTACGCGACGACGGGCCGCTCCAGCTCCAGCGCGCCGCGCTCGATCTGCTGGACGGCGAGGATCGAGGTGAAGAGCTTGGAGACCGAGGCGAGATCGAAGACCGTGTCCTCGGCCATCTCGATCCGCCGCCCGGCGGGCAGCTCCACCCCCGTACCGGTCGTCTCGTCGTACGCCGCGTAGCGCACGGCGTGACCGATCGGCCGGTGCAGGGCCACCGTGGCGCCGCGCCCCGCGAGCAGGACGGCGCCCGCGTACCAGGGATGGACGGGGGAGGGGCCCAGGAACGTCTCGGCGGCGGCGACCAGCGCGTCCAGCTCCCGCCGGATCAGCCCGGCCCGCTCGGCGGAGCCGCGGCGCAGCGTACGTCCGGCCGGCCCGGGGCCGTTCGGGGAGGCCTCCCGCGCACGGGCGCTCTCGGCGAACGGGACCGGCGCCACCGCGAACGCCCCGCCGAGGGCCAGCACCCCGCCGCCCAGCCTGCGTCGGCTGATCCGACCACCGGCCGCTTCCTCCGCCATGGAAAGGCCCTCCCCTGAAAGTGTCTTCCGGGATTGAACGTGTCTTCCGAGATCCGGATCGAGTGCTGAAACATTCTTGCGGGACCCCGCCGGTGTCAACCCTCCGGGCCCGGATGGCTCCGGGCGGTCACCGGGCGGACCCACGCCACCTCTGGCAGCGTGAGGCGCATGAGTACGAGCCTCGGCGTCCGGTCCCTGCTGTCCCAGTGGACCGTGGTGGTGCCGCTGCTCGCGGTGGTCGCCCTCGTACTGAGCTGGGGGCGCGGCCTGCCGGGGTTCGCGGTCGGCCTGGTCGCCCTCTGCCTCGCCGGCGCGGTGCTCGCGGCCGTGCACCACGCCGAGGTCGTCGCCCACCGGGTGGGGGAGCCGTTCGGATCGCTCGTCCTCGCGGTCGCCGTCACCGTCATCGAAGTGGCGCTCATCGTCACCCTGATGGTCGACGGCGGCGCCAAGAGCGCCACCCTCGCCCGCGACACCGTCTTCGCCGCCGTCATGATCACCTGCAACGGGATCCTCGGCCTGTGCCTGCTCGTCGGCGCGCTGCGCAGCCGGGTCGCCGTCTTCAACGCCGAGGGCACCGGCACCGCGCTGGCCACCGTCGCGACCCTGGCCACCCTCACCCTCGTCTTCCCGACCTTCACCACCAGCAAGCCGGGGCCGCAGTTCTCCCCGGCGCAGCTCGGCTTCGCCGCCGTCGCCTCGCTCGTCCTGTACGGGCTGTTCGTCGCCGTGCAGACCGTGCGTCACCGCGACTACTTCCTCCCCGTCACGCAGGAGGGCGACGTACAGGAGGAGGACGCGCACGCCCCGCTGCCCACCCGCCGCGCGACCACCCTGAGCCTGGTGATGCTGGTGGTGGCGCTGATCGCCGTCGTCGGGGACGCCAAGGCCGTGTCCCCCACCATCGAGTCGGGCGTCGCGTCGGCGGGGCTGCCGCAGGCCGTGGTCGGGGTCGTCATCGCCCTGCTGGTCCTGCTGCCGGAGACCCTCGCCGCGGTACGGGCCGCCCGCCGCGAGCGGGTCCAGACCAGCCTCAACCTGGCCCTGGGCTCCGCCATGGCGAGCATCGGGCTGACGATCCCGGCCATCGCGCTCGCCATGATCTGGCTGGACGGCCCGCTCGTCCTCGGGCTGAACGCCACCCATATGGTGCTGCTCGCCCTCACCGTGGTGGTGGGCGCGCTGACCGTGGCGCCCGGCCGGGCCACCCTGTTGCAGGGCGGGGTCCATCTCGGGATCTTCACCGCGTTCGTGTTCCTCGCCATCAGCCCCTGACGCCCCGCCGGGAGCGCGCCCTTATGTCGCGCGCGGGCCCCCCGGGCCCCGTAGGTCGACGATCCGCTTGATCTTGCCCACCGAGCGCTCCAGGGTCTCCGGATCGACCACCTCGACCGACACCGACACCCCTACCCCGTCCTTGACGGCCGCGGCGATCGACCGCGCCGCGTCCGCGCGCTGCTCCGGCGTGGCGGACGCCCGCGCCTCCGCCCGTACGGTCAGCGTGTCCAGCCGCCCCTCGCGGGCCAGCCGGAGCTGGAAGTGCGGGGCGACCCCCGGGGTGCGCAGCACGATCTCCTCGATCTGGGTGGGGAAGAGGTTCACCCCGCGCAGGATCACCATGTCGTCGGTCCTGCCGGTCACCTTCTCCATCCGGCGGAAGACCCGGGCCGTGCCCGGCAGCAGCCGGGTGAGGTCCCGGGTCCGGTAGCGGATCACCGGCATCGCCTCCTTGGTCAGCGAGGTGAAGACCAGTTCGCCCTCCGTGCCGTCCGGCAGCGCCTCACCGGTGAACGGGTCGACGATCTCCGGATAGAAGTGGTCCTCCCAGACGGTGAGCCCGTCCTTGGTCTCCAGACACTCCTGCGACACCCCCGGGCCCATCACCTCCGACAGCCCGTATATGTCGACCGCGTCGATCGCGAACCGCTCCTCGATCTCCCGCCGCATCTCCTCCGTCCACGGTTCGGCGCCGAAGATCCCCACCTTCAGGGAGGTGGCGCGGGGATCGACGCCCTGGCGCTCGAACTCGTCCAGCAGCGTGAGCATGTACGACGGGGTCACCATGATGATCTCGGGCCGGAAGTCCTGGATCAGCCGCACCTGACGCGCGGTCATGCCCCCGGAGGCGGGGACCACCGTACAGCCGAGCCGCTCCGCGCCGTAGTGCGCGCCGAGCCCGCCGGTGAACAGGCCGTAGCCGTACGCCACATGGACCGTGTGCCCGGGGCGCCCGCCGGCCGCCCGGATCGAGCGGGCCACCACGTCGGCCCAGGTGTCCAGATCCCGCTGGGTGTACCCGACGACGGTCGGCAGGCCCGTCGTACCGCTGGACGCGTGCAGCCGCCGTACCTCCGACCGGTCCACGGCGAACATCCCGAACGGATAGTTGTCCCGCAGATCGGACTTGGTGGTGAAGGGGAAGCGGGCCAGATCCGCGAGCGAGCGGCAGTCCTCCGGGCGCAGCCCGGCCCGGTCGAAGGACCGCCGGTAGAAGTCCACGTTGTCGTACGCGTGGCGCAGCGTGGACCGCAGCCGTTCCAGTTGCAGTACGGCCAGCTCCTCGCGGCTGAGCCGTTCCGCCGCGTCCAGCAGAGGGTTCATGGCGCTCTCCCTGGTCCGTCCGGCCGCGCCGGCGGCCCCGGCAGCCTGGCGACCGATCATTCGGTTGATCGTCCGGAGCCAGTAACGCAGGAGCGTCCCGCGAGCGTCAAGGGACGCGGCGCCGCTGCGCCCTGACGGGGGGCACGGGGTCCGGACGCCAGGCCGGCGGCCCCCTGCCGCGGTCTGTCCCGCACCGTCGGTGGTGGATAGTCTGGCCCGGGACGACGCAGCGGGAGGAGCAGGACGTGGCTGAGAGCACCACCACCCAGAAGCCGCTTTCGGGCTGGGACAAGCCGGAACTCGATCTGAGCGGCGCGGACTGGCAGTCCAGCAGCCAGGGCGCCGGCGACGTGCAGATCGCGTTTGTCGAGGGCTTCATCGCCATGCGCAACAGCGGCCGGCCCGAGAGTCCTTCGCTGATCTTCAGCCCGGCCGAGTGGCGCGCCTTCGTGGTCAACGCGCGCGACGGGGAGTTCGACCTCACGTGACGTGACGCGATGGCCGGCCGGTCCGCCCGGACCCAGGGCGCCGGGCCCGCGTTCCCGGTCCTCACCCGGCTCCTCCGGAGTGGCGCGAACCCGTACCATGGTGGGATGTCCTTTCTCCGCCGCCGCAGCGCCGCCACACCCGCGGGCCCGGACTTCGACGTCCTGGCCATGGACCCGGGTGACTGGCCCGGCAATCTGGGCGCCGGTCTGCTGCCCGCCCCCGACGGGAGCTGCCAGGGGGTCTTCCTCCGGTACGACCTGTTCGGCGGCCGCGGGCCCGCGATGATCATCGGAAATCTGCCGGAGGGCTCCCCGGCCCGCGAGCTGGGGGAGGGGCAGATCCCCTTCGAGGTGGCACAGCTCCTGCTCGCGCTGGAGAACGACGAGCCGGTCGAGGTCATCGGCGGCGAGGACATGCCGGTGATGCAGGGGGACAACCTGCTGATCGTGCGCCGGCTCAAGCTCTCCGAAAGCCGGATCTCCTGCGTGCAGTTCGACCGCAGCGACAACGTCCTCGTCACCATCGCGAGCTGGGACCGGCCGATCACCGACGATCTCTACGCGCTGCTCAAGCCCCTGCCCGCCGAACTGTTCCAGCAGGGCTGACCCCAGGGGGACCGTCCACTTCACGCCATGCGTGAGGTGGGCCGTCCGCTCTCTTGCCGGATGAGTCATCGGACTTTTAACGTGACTGGCCATGACTCCTGGGATGAGCCGCAGAACCACGATCGCCTCCGTACTGGGTGCAACAGGGGCCCTGGTATGGGGAGTTCCGGCGATGGCCGAGACGCCCGCCGGGGCCGACCCGTCCGATGAATCAACGCTCTGGTACCGGAGCCCCGCCGCCGACTGGGAGCGCGGGTCCCTGCCCATCGGCGGCGGCGCCCTCGGCGCCGGAGTGCACGGCACCCTCGCCACCGAGCGGCTCACCCTCAACGAGAAGACCCTCTGGACCGGCGGTCCGGGCTCCGCGGAGGGCTACCACCACGGCGACTGGACCGAGCCGCGCCCCGGCGCCCTCGCCTCCGTACAGCAGCGCCTGGACAGGGAGGGGCGGCTCGACCCGGACACCGTCGCCGCCGAACTCGGCCAGGCCAGGAGCGGGTACGGCGCCTACCAGGTCCTCGGCGATCTGGAAGTGACCGTGGCCGGGGCGCCGGACGCCCCCGACGCCTCCTACCGCCGCTCGCTCGACATCAGGAACGCCGTCGCCGCCGTCTCGTACAGCCATCAGGGCACCGCGTACACCCGGGAGTACTTCGCCTCCTTCCCCGGCCGGGTGATCGCCGGACAGTTCGCCGCCGACCGTCCGGGCGGGACCGACCTCACACTGCGCTACACCTCCCCGCGCACCGACTTCACCACCACCGCGAGCGGCGACCGGCTCACCGTGCGCGGCGCGCTCCAGGACAACGGGCTGCGCTTCGAGGTCCAGATCCGCGTCCGTACGCAGGGCGGCACCGTACGCGCGGGGGAGGACGGCACCCTCACCGTCAGCGGCGCCGACCGCGCCTGGTTCGTCCTCGCCGCGGGCACCGACTACGCCGACACCGGCCCCGCCCACCGGGGCGAGGACCCGCACACGGCCGTCACCCGCGCCGTCGACCAGGCCGCGACCCGCCCGTACGAGGCGCTGCGCGCCGCCCATGTACGGGACCACCGCGCGCTCTTCGACCGGGTCTCGCTCGACCTCGGCGGCGACCTCCCCGACCTGCCCACCGACCAGCTCCTCGCCGGATACACCGGCGGGAACTCACCCGCGGACCGGGCGCTCGAAACGCTCTACTTCCAGTACGGCCGCTATCTGCTCATCGCCTCGTCCCGCCCGGGATCGCTGCCCGCCAACCTCCAGGGCGTCTGGAACAACACCACCAACCCGCCCTGGTCGGCGGACTACCACGTCAACATCAACCTCCAGATGAACTACTGGCTCGCCGAGGTCACCAACCTCGCCGAGACCACCGCCCCCTACGACCGGTACGTCGAGTCACTGCGCGCCCCCGGCCGGCGCAGCGCCCGCCGGCTCTTCGGCACGGCCGGCTGGGTCGTCCACAACGAGACCAACCCGTACGGGTTCACCGGGGTCCACGACTGGCCCACCGCCTTCTGGTTCCCCGAGGCCGCCGCCTGGCTCACCCAGCAGCTCTACGACCACTACCGCTTCAGCGGGTCCACCCACTACCTGCGCGCCACCGCCTACCCGGTGATGAAGGAGGCCGCCGAGTTCTGGCTCGCCAACCTCAGGACCGACCCGCGCGACGGCACCCTCGTCGTCACCCCCAGTTACTCGCCGGAGCACGGGGACTTTACGGCGGGCGCCGCCATGTCCCAGCAGATCGTCCACGACCTGCTCACCAACACCCTGGAGGCCGCCACCACCCTCGGGGACGCCCCGGCCTTCCGCACCCGGCTCCAGGACACCCTCGAACGGCTCGACCCCGGGCTGCGCGTCGGCTCCTGGGGGCAGCTCCAGGAGTGGAAGGCCGACCTGGACAGCCCCACCGACGACCACCGCCACGCCTCCCACCTCTTCGCCCTCCACCCCGGCCGGCAGATCGAGGCGGGCAGCGCCTGGGCCCAGGCCGCCCAGATCTCGCTGACCGCGCGCGGCGACGGCGGGACCGGCTGGAGCAAGGCATGGAAGATCAACTTCTGGGCGCGGCTGCGGGACGGCGACCACGCCCGCACCATGCTCGCCGAACAACTCGTCCACTCCACCCTCGCCAACCTCTGGGACACCCATCCGCCGTTCCAGATCGACGGCAACTTCGGCGCCACCTCCGGCATCGCCGAGATGCTGATCCAGAGCCACCACGGCCCGATCGAGATCCTGCCCGCCCTTCCCGCGATCTGGCCCGAGGGACGGGTGACCGGGCTGCGGGCGCGCGGCGGCGCCACCCTCGACATCACCTGGTCGGGCGGGCGCGCCACGCGGCTCGTGCTGCGCGCGAGCCGGACGGGGGAGCTGACCCTGCGCAGCACCCTGCTCCCCGGCGGGGAGCGGACCTTCCGCGCCACCGCGGGCCGTACCTACACCTTCCCAGCGCCACCGGACCTGCCCTGACCGCGTGACACGCCGTCCGGTGGCGACGCACCCCCTGCGGAACCCGCCGGTATCCCGCAGGATGGACGCACGTACGGGGGCCGGTGAGCGAAGGGACAGCATGGACAGCAACGCTCTGACGCCCGAGGTCCTGCGGGAGCTGCGCGCGCCGCGCCCGTACCCGGCCGTGTCCCTGACGATGCCCACGCACCGCCGCGACCGCCACAACGAGCAGGACACGGTACGGCTGCGCAACCTCCTCGCGGCGGCGGGCCACCGGCTGGACGCCGACCCGGGCCTGGACCGCAGGACCCGGGCGGCCGTCATGGAGCGGCTCACCGCGGCCGTCGCCGAGGTCGATCTGCGCCACGCGCTCGACGGACTGCTCGTCCTCGCCGACGCCCGCGAGCACCGGATCTGGTACCTCCCGCGCGAGGTGCCCGAGCGCGTCGTGCTCAGCGACACGTACCTCACCCGGAACCTCGTGGCCGCCACCGCGCAGTCCCGGCCGTACTGGGTGCTCGGGATCGCCGCCGACCGGGCCACGCTCTGGAGCGGTTCCGGCGAGTCGGTGCACGAGCACCGTGCGGACGGCTTCCCGATGGTGCCACCGGAGGAGAGCTGGGACGTCGAGCGCGAGGAGCGGGTCGGGAACATCCCGAGCACCTTCAGCGACGAGGAGACCCGCCGCTTCCTGCGCACCGTCGACCACGCCATGGGCACGGTTCTGGGGCGCCGCCCCCGCCCGCTGCACCTGGTCGGCCTCGCCCCCGCGCTCGCCCTGCTGGCGGAGGCCGGCAACGCCACCCACAAGGCCGTCGGACGGCTGGTCAAGGGCGGCCTCACGGACGGCCCCGCGCGCGTCCTGCTGAAGGAGATCGGCCCCGTGGTCGAGGACCACGCGCGCCGCGAGAAGACCGAGGTGCTGAACCGTCTCGAGGAGGCGAAGGGACGGCGCACCTTCGCCGCCGGGCTGGACGAGGTCTGGGAGTCGGTACGGGAGAAGCGGGCCGATCTGATCGCGCTCGAAGAGCACTACCGGCGTACGGTCCGGGTCCAGGACGGCCATCTCGTCCCCGTCGACGAGGCGTCCGCCGCGTCCGCCGCCGATCCCGGCGTACGCGACGACATCGTGGACGAACTGGTGGAGGGGGCGCTCGACGGCGGCGCCCACGTGGTCTTCCTCCCGGACGGCACGCTCGCCGGGCACGACCGGATCGCCGCCGTCCTGCGCTACTGACCGGAAGGTACGGGCGTCACCGGCTCCCCCGTGGCCCGCGACGCCCGTACGCCTCCCGTCCCCCCGTTCCGGCCGCGGTCAGCGACCCGCCGGACGCACCTCGACATCGGCCGCCTTCACAAACGCGACCCGGTGCCCGAACTGGATTTCGTAGTACTGCTCCGTGCCCCGCACCACCCGGTGGGAGGCCGGGTCGAAGGTGGCCGAGTAGTAGTACTCGCCGGGCCCTTTGCCCCCGGTCACGTACCGCTGGCCGGCGAGCAGTTTGTACGGCAGCGGGGAGACCGTCTGGACCGGCACGCCCGCCGGGTACGCCGCCGCCTCCGGGTAGGCCCGCCCGTACACCGGCACCTCAGCGAGTCCGGCCCTCGGCGTCAGCACCGGCGCCTTCGCGCCCACCGCCGCCGGCTTCGCGCGGGGATCGAGGAACCACGCCTTCTGGCCGAGGTACCAGATCGCCGTCCAGTCGCCCTGCCGCCCGGCCACCGCGTACCGCTGGCCCGTCGACGCGCGGGCGCCCGTGTCGTTGACGTCCGCCGTCGAGTCCTGGCCACCGGGGCGCAGCCCGGCGTCCTTCACCAGCGGGGCGTTCTCGTTCGGCGCCGTCCGCAGCCGTACGGCGCCGGAGCCGTGCGGGGCGCACGCCGTGCCCGCGCTCTCGCACCCGGTGTACGGCGGCGTGCTGGCCGCGTAGTCGGGCCGGATCGTCACCACGGAGGGACGGGCGCCCCCGCTCGCCCGCAGCGGCTCGCCCAGCAGCTCGAAGTAGTGCGCCCAGTCCCAGTAGGGGCCCGGGTCGGTGTGCATCCCGGGGATCGTCGACGCGGTCGTGCCGGGCACGTTGTCATGGCCCAGGATGTGCTGCCGGTCCAGCGGCACCCCGTACCTCTTCGACAGATAGCCCACCAGCCGGGCCGAGGCGCGGTACATCGACTCCGTGTACCAGGCGTCCGGCGCCGCCAGGAAGCCCTCGTGTTCGAGCCCCACCGACGTGGCGTTGACGTACCAGTTGCCCGCGTGCCAGGCGACGTCCTTGGTCGGTACGTGCTGGGCGATCAGCCCGTCGGACGAGCGCAGCGTGTAGTGCCACGACACGTACTCCGGGTCCTTGATCAGCTTGAGCGTGGTGTCCCAGGACCCCTCGGTGTCATGGATGACGATGAACTTGATCTTCTGGGACCCCGGGCGGTCCGCCAGATCGTGGTTGCCGTAGTCCCCCTCGCCGAACTCCTCGTACGGAGCCGGGACCCAGGTGCAGGAGACCGTGCGCGGGCACTCCGTGCGCGCCGCATCGCCCGCCCGCAGCCCGAGCCGGGAGAGCTGCCCGGTGTCGGGGGAGACCTCGGGGCGTGCGGTCAGCGCCACCCGCTGGCCGCTGTCCGTGGTGCGCCGCTCACCCGCGCGGATCACGTCGTACACGTCACGGGCGTATGCGGCGGCGGTCGTGGAGTCGTCCGCCCCGGAGAACCGGGCGACCGCGCCGTACCAGTGGGCCGGGTCCGCGCTGAGCGGCTCGCCCAACTCCCGCTGGGCGGCGGCCAGCAGCGCGGCGCCGCCCCGGACATTGGCGGCGGGGCTCGTCCGCAACTCCTCGGCGGACAGCCCGGTCAGCCCCGCCGCGCGGTCCAGGGTGCGCAGCCGCGCGGGCAGTTCGGCGGTGGCCGGCAGGGCCACGCGGGCGGGCGCCGTCAGCGGGCGGGAGGTGTCGCCGCGCGCGTCCTCCGTCCCGTCCGAATGGTGCGGGGCCTCGGCGAGCGCGGTCCTCGCGTCGGTGAGGTGCATCGGGCCGTAGCCGCCGGTCACGCTCGGCGCGCCGCTGTGCGTGTCCCAGCGGGACTGGAGGTACGAGACCCCGAGCAGCACGCTCGGCGGCACCTGGTACTGGTCGGCCGCCGCCGCGAACTCACGCTGCAGGGCGGCGGGTTCCGGCCGCTCCGCGGTGGCGGAGGGACCGGCGGAGACGAGCGGCAGCAGCAGCGCGGCGGACGCCACGACACCGCCGGCCCGCAGCGCGCGCCCGCGGTTCGGTCTCGGCCGTGGGGGGAGAGAACCTTGCAATGCAGCCTCCAGTGACGGGTGGTGCGCTACGTCGTGCCGGTCCGATGCGTCTCCCAGAGGTATCGGCTCCCGGACGATCCGTCAATCGGGCCCCGAAGCAACGATTTCGCACGTCAGCGCGCGTTTCGCGGGGTTTCCCCGCGGCGGCGCCCCGGCCTGCGACGCGTCAGTGGAATGTACCAATGAATGTATACAGCGGGCGTGAGCGGGGGAGGGCCGGCCGCCGGCCCGCGGTCGCCCCGCGGACCTGGACGACCCCGGGAGCGGCGGGCCGGGAACGGCGGGACCCGGTCGGCGAGTGCCGGCCACCGCGGTCAGCGCGTACCGACCGCGGCCCGCACCGCCCGCCGCGCCATCGCGCAGTCGTCGTGCAGCCGCCGCAGCAACAGCCGCTGCTCCTCACCGGTCGGCGCGCCGCCCTGCTGCGCCGCCGCGGACGCGCCGGGGCCCGCCGGGGGCGCCTCCCGCATCGCGCGCTGCGCCGCCGTCTCGTACATCCGGATCTCCCGGGTCAGTACGAGCATCAGGTTGACGAGGAACGCGTCCCGTGCCACCGGCCCGCTGGCCGCGGCGAGCTGGCTGATCTGACGGCGCGCCACCGGCGCGTCCCCGAGCACCGACCAGAGCGTCGCCAGGTCGTACCCGGGCAGATACCAGCCCGCGTGTTCCCAGTCGACGAGCACCGGACCCGCCGGTGACAGCAGGATGTTGGAGAGCAGTGCGTCACCGTGGCAGAACTGGCGCATGTTCTGCCGGGCGCCCGCCAGGCCGTGCAGCAGCTTCTGGAGGTCGCCCAGATCCCGGTCGGTGAACAGCCCCAGCTCGTGGTAACGGGCGATCCGCGACGCGTAGTCGAGCGGCGCGCCGAACAGATCGGCCTGCGGACGCCAGGTGTTGAGCCGGGCGATCGCGCCGAGCGCGGCCCGCAGGTCCGCACGCGGCGGCGCCTCCGTCGGGTGGCGGGTCAGCGCCGCGGCGCGGCCGGGCATCCGCTCGATGATCAGCGCGCAGTTCTCCGGGTCCGCCGCGATGAGCCGGGGCACCCGGACCGGCGGACGGTTCCGGACGAACGAGCGATATGCCGCTATTTCATGACGGAATCGCTCGGTCCAGACGGGTGAGTGGTCCAGCAGACACTTGGCGACCGCGCTGGTCCGCCCCGTGGTCCCGACGAGCAGGACGGACCGGCCGCTGCGGCGCAGTACCTGAACGGGCTTGAACTCGGGGCAGATCCGGTGAACCGCCGTGATCGCCATGCGCAACCGTGCGCCCTGGGGGCCGGACAAGTCGAGTCTCCCGCTGAGCGTCTGGGTGACCGTCCCCGCCCTCAGCCGGGTCCGCCCCGCGTGGGTGGGGTCGAGATACGGTCCGCTGCCCGGGGTGACCGGACGCCCGGACCGGGACGGGGCGGACACGGAGGACGATGCTGTGTACATGGGCGATACAGATCCCTTCGTGTGCCGACGAGTTACGGCGCCTTCCCGCCCCGGCAGCCGTGAGGCACCCTGGGGAGTACGTCCGGTTGCCGGGCCGGGGTGGCGCGTTCCTACTCGACACCGGCGAACGGGTGGCACACCATCTGGCGCACCCTGGCGAACCCTGGCGAATAGTCGCCAGGTATCTGACTGAGCGTTACTGTCAAGTCAGCCGAGAACCTGGGGGCTTGACGTGAGCGGTGAACCCAACACCCGTCTATCGGATCTGTTCGGCCTGGCCGGCTGGTCCAAGGGCGAACTCGCACGGCTGGTGAACCGGCAGGCGGCGGCCATGGGCCACCCCCAACTGGCCACCGACACCTCGCGGGTGAGGCGCTGGATCGACATGGGGGAGACCCCGCGCGATCCGGTACCGAGAGTGCTGGTCACGCTGTTCACCGAGCGGCTCGGTCGTGTCGTGACCATCGAGGACCTCGGGTTCGTACGGAACGGACGCGCGGGGAAACGACGGGACTCCGGGAACGCGGACAACCCCGACGCCCTGCCCTGGGCGCCCGACCGGACGGCAGCGGTCCTCACCGAATTCACGGGAATGGACCTCATGCTCAACCGTCGCGGCATGGTGGGCGCGGGTGCAGCGCTCACCGCAGGAACCCTACTCACCAGTGCCATGAACGACTGGCTGCACTCCGACCCCGCACCCTCCGCCGGCCCGCCACACGCCGACGATCACCTGAACGCCGAACCCGCCGGGTTCGACCGTTACGAGGCCGCCCCCATCGGGTCCCAGGAGATCGAGGCACTGGAGCGGTCCGTCGAGGTGTTCCGTGCCTGGGACGCCGCCCGTGGCGGCGGACTCCAGCGCAAGGCTGTCGTGGGCCAGCTCAACGAGGTGGGCGGCATGCTCGCCTACCGTCACCCCGACCATCTCCAGCGGCGCCTGTGGGGCGTCGCCGCCAACCTCGCCGTCCTCGCGGGCTGGATGTCCCACGACGTCGGCCTCGAACCCACCGCCCAGAAGTACTTCGTCATCGCCACCCACGCGGCGCGTGAGGGCGGCGACCGTCCCCGGGCCGGTGAGGCGCTGTCCAGGGCGGCCCGTCAGATGGTCCATCTCGGCCGGCCCGACGAGGCCCTCGATCTGATGAAGCTCGCCAAGTCGGGCTCCGGGGAGGAGAATCTGCCCCGTACCCAGGCCATGCTCCGCACGATCGAGGCATGGGCCCAGGCCTCGATGGGACGCGGCCAGGCCATGCGCAGAACCCTCGGCGAGGCGGAGGACCTCTTCGTCTCGGACAAGGGGGACGTGCCGCCGCCCTGCTGGATGCAGATGTTCGACGAGGCGGACCTCCACGGTATGGAGGCGCTGGCCTTCCGTACCCTCGCCGAGCACGACCCGAAGGCGGCGGCCATCGCGCAGGGCCACGCCAAGAAGGCGCTGGAGCTGCGCGGCGGCGGACGGCAGCGGTCCAAGATCTTCGACTACATCTCGCTGGCGTCCGCCTGCTTCATCGCGGACGATCCGGAACAGGCCGACCGCTACGCGCGGCTCGCGCTGGTGTCGATGGGGGAGACCTCCTCGCACCGCACCTGGGACCGGCTGCGGGAGATGTACCGGCTCACCGGCCAGTACGCGGGGTACGAGAAGATCGAGGAGCTGCGCGAGGAGATCAAACTCGTGATGCCGAAGAGGGCCGGACTCGGCAAGGCCGACATCTGAGGACCTGAGCCCCCGGACACTCCCTGATCCTCCACGACCTGACGGCCACGACCCGACGGTCACGGCTCCACGGAAGGAATCCACGAAGGCCGGAACCGGCGCTGCTCAGCGCGTTCTCCCGCCGATCCTGGCGGCCATCACACAGGCGTCGTCCGAGCGTCCGGCCATGCCGAACTCCTCGTCGATCGCCCGTACCCACTCCTGCGCGGTACGGTTCCCCGCCATCCGGGGCGCCAGCGCCAGGAGACGTTCCCGCTGCGTCCCGGTGCCGTCACCGTCGCGGGTCAGCCCGTCGGTGTGCAGCACCAGCACGTCACCGGGGAGCAGCCGGATCTCGGCCTGCTCGTACCCGGCACCCGAGGTCGCGCCGAGCAGCACGCCGTCCGGCGGGGTGAGCGCGCGCCCCGTCCCGTCGCGGAACAGCAGCGGGGCGGGGTGCGCCGCCTGCGCCCAGGAGAGCGCCCCGGTCGCCGGCTGGTAGCGGGCGCAGAGCGCGCTGCCCAGCACGGGCTGTTCCGTGATGTTCAGAAGCTGGTTGAGATGGCCCAGCAGGGCCCCCGGCTCGATGCCCGCCACGGCCATCCCGCGCAGCGCGCCCAGCAGCATCGCCGTGGAGGAGGCCGCCGCGACGCCGTGCCCGGTCAGATCGCCCAGCGTCAGCAGGGTGTCGCCGCCGGGGAGTTCGAGCGCGTCGTACCAGTCCCCGCCGTTCAACGGGTTGGCCTCGGACGGCAGATGGCGCGCGGCCAGCTCCAGCGCGCCCGGGCCGTGCTGCGACAGCCGCAGCGCGCCGCGCCACGACGGGACGACGGCCTCCTGCAACTCGGTCACGAGCCGGTGCTCGGTCTGGGCGATGTGCTGTGCGCGCTGGACCGACCGGCCGCTCTCGCGCACCGCGCGCTCGCTCCTGCGCAGGGCGCTGACATCGCGCAGCACCGCCCACAGGGAGGCGGTGCAGCCGTCGGCGTCCACCACCGGCTCGCCCGTCAGATGCACCGTACGGACCTGGCCGTCGGCTCTGACGACGCGCAGTTCGCCGTCGATGGGCTTCCCGTCGATCAGACAGTCCGTCACCATGCCGGTGAGCAGGGCCTGGTCGTCGGGGAAGACCAGCGAGGGCACCTCGTCCAGCGTCATCGGACCGCGCTCCCGCGCCCGGCCGAGGATCTCGTACATCTCCGCCGACCAGTTCACCTCGTCGGTCAGGAGGTTCCACTCGGCGCTTCCGACCCGGCCCGGCGCCGGGGCCGGGCCCTCCGGCGGGTCCTGATGGAGCCCCGTGCCGGTGGTCGCCGTGCCCATGGCACATGCCGGGGGTGTGCGCCACTGTCCCCGCGGGGGATCGTCCGGGGAGGGACGGCCGTCCGGAGCGGCACCGTCCTCCGCGGGGCAGTTCTCGGTGCGGCCGTCCGCCGGGAGACTCTCCGGCCGGCCGGCCCTGAGCTGGTCCAGATGCACGCCCAGATCTTCCAGTTGGTGCACCGCGAGATCGCAGAGCGCCCGCCGCCAGCGCCGCAGGGCCTCGTCGTCGTCCACCGCGCTGTCCTGGCGCACCGCCGCCATGTCCCCGCGCAGCGCGCGGGTCCTGGCGATGAGCGCGTCCACCGTCTCCCGCTCGACAGGCTGCGGGACGGGGTGGTCCGCGAACAGGGGGGACGGCATCTCGTACTCCGATACGGGCGCGGCACGGCCTGGTCTGGATGGTGGACCGTTATGACTGTTGCACAAGCGCCCCGTGCCCGTAAGGCATTTGGCAACACTCGATCCGGTGGTGCTTCTGGCATATGCCGCAGGCTGGTCGATACCCGTCGCGGCATGCGCGGCGGCGGCCCGGGTCCGTCAACGCGCCGCCGGCGGTTCCTCGACGGCCCGCTTCAGGTTGCGCAGCGTGGTGGCGATGTTGCGCCGCTGGAACGCGGCGAAGGTGTGGCCCCGGGTGGCGATCCGGTCGAAGGTGTTCGCCACGAGGTCGGGCCAGGAGCGCCGGTCGTCCGTCCAGGTCTCGGTGACCCGGGTGCCCTCCGGTACGGCCTCGAAGCGGTACTCCCAGGTGGCGATGGGGCCCCGCAGCCGCGGCGTCCGTACGCCGATGGCGTGGACGCGGAAGGCGAACCGCTCGCCGGGGTCGGCGGCGGTCACCGTGCACCGCGTGGTCCAGCGGGCGGGACCGCGCCTGTTGTGGCCGTCGAAGACCGTTCCGACCCTGGTCTCCCCGTCGCCGCCGCGCACGGTGGCCCCGAGGTTCTCCGGACTCCACCGGCCCATCAGCGCCGGTCTGCTGACCTGGGCGTAGACCGCCGCGGGAGGGGCGGCGACGACGACGGAGCCGGAAACGGTGAGGGTGCGCGGCATGGGAACTCCGATCCTGGACCCCGACAGTAACGCGGACGCCGGATACCGGGCGCCGGGGGCGCCGGGCGCCCGGCGGTTCAGACGACGGGTATCCGGTGCAGGCCCACCAGGACGCGCCAGATCCGGGTGGCGATGGTCTCCGGGGTCTCCTCGATCAGCCCGTGCAGCCAGTCGGCCAGCACCCCGGCGAAGGAGGCGGCCACCGCCGAGGCGATCAGATCGGGCTCGGGCGCCCCGGCCAGGGCGCGTTCGGTACGGCTGCGCTCGCGCAGTTCACGGTGGAGCAGCTCGCCCAGCGGGCCACCGCCCCCCGGCCGCAGCAGCGTCCGGTAGAGCGCGGCGTGCGGCACGAGGCCGGTGAAGAACGTGGTCAGCGCGGGCGGTGGCACCCGCGGATCGGGCGTGCCCCGCCAGGCGTGCAGGGCGTCCACCGCGTCCCGTACCACCTCCGCGCACGCGTCGACCGCCAGCGCCTGGAGATCGGGGTAGTGCAGATAGAACGTGGCCCGGCCCATCCCGGCCCGGCGCGCCAGGGCCGCGACGCCGAGCTCTTCGAGCGGGCCCTCCGCGCACGCGTCGAGCAGCGCCTGCCGCAGCCTGGCCCGGGTCCTGGCCGTACGGGGATCGCCCGCCGGATCCCCGGTCATCCCGCCGCCAGGACGACGGCCAGCGCTATCGCGCCCGGCAGCGCCTGGGCGAGCAGGATGCGCCGGTTCGCGGTGATCCCGCCGTACACCCCGGCGACGACCACACAGCTCAGGAAGAAGATCTGCGCCCGGTACCCGGTGGGGTCGGCGGCGATCAGGCCCCAGACCAGGCCGGCGGCGAGAAAGCCGTTGTACAGGCCCTGGTTGGCGGCGAGGGGCGCCGTCGCGCGTGCCATCTCGGCGTCGAAACCGGAGAGTCCGCGCCCCGGCGCCCGCTCCCAGAGGAACATCTCCAGCACCAGGATGTACGCGTGGAGCGCGGCCACCAGGCCGACCAGGACGTGCGCGGCTGTCTGCATGATCGGGAACTCCCGTGGTGGCGACGACTGTTGGACATGTGTCCAGGAATTATAGACACATGTCCAGCAGCGGGCCGTCCAGCAGCGGGCCGTGCGGCAGTGGTCCGTGCGGCAGTGGTCCGTCCAGCGGTGGGCTCATGCCGGCCGTGCGGCGGTCACCAGATCGACTCGACCCACTCCGGGTGGTCGATGAACGGGTTCCGGTTGTGCTGGTACTGGTTGTATATGACGTCGTTGCGGCGCTTCTCGAAGGTGTCCGGCGGGTCCTCGTCGCTCCACTGCTTCAGCACCGACAGCTTCCCCATCGCGGGGCTGGAGCCGTTGTTGACCTTCTCGTTGGGTTCGAGGTCGGGCCAGGAGTCGTCGCCCTCGTACCGGACGGCCATGTAGAGGAGCATCCGGGCGACATCGCCCTTGACCGCGTCGCGCGGCTCGAAGGAGTCCGAGTCGGTGTAGTTGCCCGGCGCGCCGGAGACGGAGCTGCCGCCGTTGTCGAAGTCCTTGTTCCCGCGGATGGAGTTGACCGTGACATCCTCCGGGCGCAGGTGGTGGATGTCCGTGCCGGGACCGGTCGCCTCGCCGAAGCCGCCGTGGGACTTGGCCCAGACGTGCTCCCGGTTCCAGTTGCCCGTGTTGCCGCCGTTGCTCGACTTCGAGATCGACTTGCCCGTGTACAGCTCGATCACGTTCGAGGGGTTCGCGGGGTCCTGGTCGGTGTTCTTGAGCGCCTCCCAGACCGCCGCGTACGAGATCTTCGACTGGTCCTTGACGATCGTGTGCAGGGCGGACTTGAGCGCGGTGCCGGTCTTGCCGATCGCGCTCTGGTAGTACGTGTCGTCCAGTGCTGCCGTGGCCGCGGTGGACGGCACCGTCGCGGTCGCGGCCGTCGTGGCGGCGCCGGACCGGGACGGGGTGGCCGCCGGTGCGGCGGCGGCCGTGGTGGCGAGTACCGCGGTGGCGGCGCCGAGCGCCAACAGCGCGCGCCGGGTGGGGAGATGGCGACGGGACATGGGGGAGCTGTCCTCTCCGGGGGGCCGTCGCGGCACGCGGCCGACAGGGTGGGGGCGGGTGCCGCGTTGGGCATGAGGAAACGGTTCAGCGGGAGTTTTCCACAGCTCCTGTGCGGGCGTGTGAACGCACCGTGTCAGTCATGTGCAGGTCAAGTTGCCGGATGGATCAATGGGTGCCGACGGTGGGGGAGTTGGCGATCGCGCGGCCCCGTTGCTGCTGGTTCGGCGGGATTTGCCGGGCGGGCGCCGCAGGTCTGCGCGCTTTGGTCCATACCAACTCCTTGACGCCTGCCCGCTCCCTGCTTTAAATCAGTGACGGACAGAACCCCCGGGGTGGCCCTTCCCGTACGCCCGCGCGTGCGCCATTCGGTGGTGATTTGTCATGCTCATGCCCCCACATGAAGTGATGTGATGCCCTGTGCGAATCTCCCTGGCACGCCGAGCGGCGCAGTGCGCGCTCGCTCTTCTCTGCTGTACCGGTGTGCTGACGGCGGTGCCCGCCTCCGCCGCCGCGCCCGACGCCGGCGCGGCCCCCGCCGCCGCGGCGGCCGTGACCTTCAACGACGACTTCAACGGTCCCGCGGGATCGGCGGTCGACGGCGGTAAGTGGCAGATCGAGACCGGCGACAACGTCAACAACCACGAACGGCAGTACTACACGGCGGGCAACAACAACGCCGCCCTCGACGGCCAGGGCAATCTGGTCATCACCGCGCGCAGGGAGAACCCCGGCAACTACCAGTGCTGGTACGGCCGGTGCGAGTACACCTCGGCCCGGCTCAACACCTCGGGGAAGTTCACCTCGACCTACGGGCATGTCGAGGCGCGCATGAAGGTCCCGCGCGGCCAGGGCATGTGGCCCGCCTTCTGGATGCTCGGCAACGACATCGGCAGCGTCGGCTGGCCCAACAGCGGCGAGATCGACGTCATGGAGAATATCGGCTCCGAACCCGGCACCGTCCACGGCACGCTGCACGGCCCCGGCTACTCCGGCTCGGGCGGCATCGGGGCCGGCTACACCCTCCCGGGCGGCCAGGCGTTCGCCGACGCCTTCCACACCTTCGCCGTGGACTGGGCCCCCGACTCCATCACCTGGAGCGTCGACGGCAACGTCTATCAGCGCAGGACCCCCGCCGACCTCGGCGGTCGCGCCTGGGCCTTCAACAAGCCGTTCTTCCTCATCCTGAACCTCGCGGTCGGCGGCTACTGGCCGGGCGACCCCAATGGCAGCACCCCCTTCCCGGGCCAGCTCGTCGTCGACTACGTGCGCGTGACCACGGGCGACAGCGGACCCGGCGGTTCGACGGGCACCATCACCGGGCTGGGCGGCATGTGCGTCGACGTGGCCGGGGCGAGCACGGCGAACGGCACGCCCATCCAGCTCCACAACTGCAACGGCGCCGCCGCTCAGCGGTGGACCGTCGGCTCGGACGGTACGATCCGGGCCCTCGGCAAGTGTCTGACGGTGAAGGACAACAGCACCGCCGACGGCGCGCAGTTGCAGCTCTGGGACTGCAACGGCGGTGGGAACCAGCGCTGGGGGATCTCCGGCGCGCAGGACATCGTGAACGTCCAGGCCGACAAATGCATGGACGCCACCGGCAACAGCTCGGCCGACGGCACCCGGCTCCAGATCTGGACGTGCGCGGGCACCCCGAACCAGAAGTGGACCGTCAACCGCTCCTGAGCTCCACAGCCAAGAGGGCCCGGCGGCCCGCCTGAAGAGGCGGGCCGCCGGGCCCTCTCGCGTCCGCCCGGAACCGTACGGACCGCCCGGTTCCATGAGGGCCGGGACCGGTTCCGTGGGAGCGGGGGGCCGGTTCGGGTTGAGGGGCGCTCGGGTCAGGAGGCCGGCTCCACCTCCAGGAAGCGGCGGCGCCGCGGGCCCCGGTAGAGCAGGGCCTCCCAGCCCAGCGGCGTCAGCGCGGCGGCGCACTCCGTCAGGGCGCGTTCCTCCTGTCGCGCGGCCCCGCCGCCGTGCGGACCGAGCCACTCCACCCGTACGGTGCCCTCCCGCTCGCCGGGCGTCACGCGGTACCCCGTGGCGGTCCGCTCGCCGGAGGCGTCCACGGCCGACGCGGTGAAGGGGGCCGCCTCCAGCGCGAGCGCGACCGCCCGGACCGGGCGGCTCCGTTCCCAGGGCGCGGGGGTGGCCGCGGGGTCGCCGGGCCCGGTGTGGGTCAGGCGCCTGATCTGGAGCAGCCCCTCGAACGCGGTCCGCACCTCGGCCGCCCGCTCCTGGGGTGCCGTGGTGACCGGTGGGCCGTCGCCCGTGGCCACCTCGAACCCGCCCGGCCGTTCCGCTCCGCCGTCGACCGTCATCGCCGCTGCCCCGCCGTTCCTCGCGTCGCGTCCGTGGTCCGCCCCGGCTCCCGGGGGACCGTCCGCCCGATGTTCTCAGCCGGACGGGTCCGTGCGGGAGGCGCGCCGCCCCGGCGGACGCGGGCGGGCATGACGAGACCCCGACCGGACGGGGGGACGCCGGTCGGGGTCGTTCGAGGAAGGGTGCGGATGGCGGTCGCCTCGCGGCGGTGGGCTCCATGGGGCTTCAGCCGAACGATCTTCCCCACAGGCTGTTCTCAGGTGGGCCCGGGGACTCAGTTCCACCCACACCCTCACACCCTTCAACGGCGGGCCCGCACGGAATGTTCCCCCGGGCCTCTTCCCCGGAGGTGAAGGGGCCTCCGGGCCTCGCGCCAGGCTCCGCGCCAGGCCTCACGCCGGCCCCGTACGCCACTATGCACCGCGTGTATACGCCGTATGTATAGTGCGAGGCGGTTCATTCGCCACCACCGGTGCCCCTCGGGTGCGCCGGCTCTCCGCCGTGCCGTGAGCGGGCCCGGTGCTGCCCGCGCACGCCCGGTCATGGGGTCGGCCCGCCCCGAGAAAGAGGATTTGTCATGTCTTGGTACACATCGGTGTTCGGGAAGCGTGCCTGTGCCGCCGTCGTGACGGCCACGTCACTGACGCTGATGCTGGGCGGCTGCACGTCGTACGACCGCTACTCCGCCGAGGACGCCAGGAAGGACGCGAAGGAGGGGGCGGCCCTGACGCCGGGCGCCGTCGACTGTGCGAAGGCCCGCTGCATAGCCCTGACCTTCGACGCGGGCCCCTCGGCGTACACACCCCAACTGCTGGACACCCTCAAGAAGGAGAAGGTCCACGCGACGTTCTTCCTGCTCGGCAGGGACCATGTCGTCGAACACCCCGATCTCGTGCGCAGGATCGCGGACGAGGGCCACGAGGTCGCCAACCACACCTGGTCGCACAAGATCCTCACGGAGCTGGACGCCGACGGTGTACGCGAGGAACTCACCCGTACCCAGGAAGCCGTCGAGAAGATCACCGGCCACCGCCCCACACTGATGCGCCCGCCGCAGGGGCGGACCGACGACCGGGTCTCCGAGGTGAGCCGCGAGCTCGGACTCGCGCAGATCATGTGGAGCGCCACCGCCAAGGACTACTCCACGAACGACTCCGCGCTCATCGAGAAGCGCATCCTCGACCAGGCGGACAAGGACGGCATCATCCTGCTGCACGACATCTACCGGGGCACCGTGCCCGCCGTTCCCGGCATCATCGAGACGCTGAAGGAGCGCGGCTACACCTTCGTCACGGTCCCCGAGCTGCTGGCCCCCGGTGTCGCCGAGCCCGGCAAGGTCTACAAGCCCTGACGGGACCCGCTCTGCTGGCGGGGGCGGGGGACCGGCCGTACGGTGAAAAAAGTAAGGGATCTCCAGGAGACCTGTGCGGTCGGACAGGCGGCGTGATGGCGAACAGTGAAGCGGGTTCCGGCAGCCTGATCTGCGGCCATCTCGCGGACGTCGAGGAGGTGACCCCGGACAGCGAGGACAGCTGCCCGGAGTGTGTCGCCCTCGGGGACGTGTGGGTGCATCTGCGGGAGTGCCAGACCTGCGGTCACATCGGCTGCTGCGACTCCTCCAAGAACAAGCACGCCACCGCCCACTACACCGCGTCGGGACATCCGCTCATCCGTTCGTACGAACCCGGCGAGGGCTGGTGGTGGTGTTACGAGGACGAGGTTGTCTTCGAGGTCGAGGGAGTGGGTCCGGAGCGCCCGGCCTGACAGGAACGTCCGCCGACTCTCACCCTCAGGTCCAGGGTGAGAGTCGGCGGACGTGCCCTCTCCGGTCAGCCCGAGGTGACGGTGAAGAGCGCGCCGTCCGGATCGCGCAGTGTCGCCTCCCGCAGTGAGGTCTCCCGTAGTGAGGTCTCCCGCAGGTCCGGCGCCACGTTCCCGGGCGCGACCAGCGCGCCCCCGCCGTTCAGGGCCGCCGCGACGGACCCGGACACCTCGGGAACCCGGAAGTAGACATGCCAGCGCGGCCGCATCAGCGGATCCGGTGTGGCCTGTACGGCGCCACCGCGGATCTTGGCGACGATCTGCCCGTCCTGGCGCAGCACCGCGTGGTCCTCCTCGTGGACGAGTGTGAAGCCGTCCTCCTTCTCCGGCGCCCAGCCGAGGACCTGACCGTAGAAACGGGCGGCGTCCAGGGTGTCGCGCGTCCGCAGCTCCAGCCAGGCGGGCGCACTGCCCCGGCCCACCGTCCAGTCGGAGCGCACCGCGCCCTCCCAGATCCCGAAGGCCGCGCCGTCGGGATCCGTCGCGAGCGCCGCGCGGCCGGAGTGGAAGGCCAGCGGCCCCACCGCGACTGTGGCGCCGCGCTCCCTGATCCTGGCCGCCGCCTCGTCCACGTCGCTCACCGCGAAGTACGGCGTCCATGACACGGCGACCTGGAGCGACGAGGCGAGCGCGCCGATACCCGCGACGGCCATCCCGTCCGAGAGCGCGACGGTGAAGTCCTCGCCCAGCCCCGCGGGCCGGTACGTCCAGCCCAGCACGTCACCGTAGAACGTCTGAGCGGCGGGCAGTTCCCGCGCGAGCAGACTCACCCAGCATGGAGCGCCGGCCACCGTCTGTGAGTCCATTTTGTCCCGCTCCACACCGCTCACTCCGCCCTCGTCAGACACGTCTTGCTCATACGTATTGCCGCTGTTCGGTGTCTCTACTCTGCCAGGCCGCGCGCAACTTGAACGCCGCGCGCGGCCCCAACCGGGAGCAGGCGTACGAGGTCAGGCCGGTGACGTCAGGCGTGTGACGTCAGTCATGTGATGTCAACGGGTGGCGGCGGCGAGGGCCGTGTCGGCCTTCGCCGCGGTTGACTGCCACAGCGTGGTGACCGGCTCCCAGACCCGGACGGTGCCGGAGGTGCCCACGGAGGCCGCGTCGAAGCGCGTGCCGTGGTGCGAGGGATCGCCCGCGACGGTGAGGAACGTGACGGTGCGCGACTCCTCGGCGGCCGGGTCGAGCGTCCGCACCGCGGCGAACGCGGAGCCACCGGCGGCCAGTCGGTACGGGGCGCTCGACGCCGGCGGCACGGGCTGCGCGGCGCCGTCCAGGTCCCCCAAGGTGACGGTGGGGATCCGGTCGACGGTGCAGGCGGCGCCGCCCTTGTTGGTGACGCTGATCCGGACCACGTGCGGGGTGGCGCCCTTGGCCGCGGTCACCGCGACGGCGCCCTCGCGGCAGACGGCGACGGCCGCCGGGGACGCGGCGGGCGCGGCGACGGCGGCCGAGGCGCCGGTGGCGACCGGGAGCAGGACGAGAGCGGTGGCCGCCGGGGCGACGAGGGCAGGACGGATACGCATGGTGTGTTTCCCCGTTTCGGTCGGTCTGTGGGTCTGTGGATCTGTAGACACCTGAACGGCCACGGTGGTTGTGCCGGTCACCGATGTCCGTCACAGAGCCTCCGCGGTCCTGCCGCCCGGATGGCGGTGGCGCCAGAACCAGAACACACCGGTCGAGACGAGCGCCCAGCCGGCCAGCACGGCGAACGGGAAGACGTGCTGCGCGTCCCCGAAGTACACCGCCGTGTGCTGGGCGTTGACGGAGGCGCCCGGCGGCAGCCAGCGCCCGATCTGCCCCAGCGCCGACGGCAGCAGCGGCCAGGACACCGCCCCGCCGGAGGACGGGTTGCCCAGCAGCACCATCAGCCCCCAGGTCGGCAGCATCGCCCACCGCCCCATCAGGGTGTTGAACATGGTGAACACCATCCCGGACGTGAACATGGTGAACGCCAGGATCAGCCACGACTCGACGAACGGCAGATGGAGCGCGCCCAGCCACCAGTCCACCACCGAGGCGATGGCGAAGGCGCCGAGCAGCGCGTACATCACGGTGAAGGCGATGCGTTCGCCCGGGTTGAGCCCCCGTGCGTGGACGCTCAGTTGGATGGCGCCGACAAAACCGATGATCACGGCGGCGAGCGAGATGTAGAAGAGCGCGAGCCCGCGCGGATCCCCCTTCTGGAGCGGCTTGACGTCACTGATCCGTACGGGCACACGGACGGCGCGGCCCACCGCGGGCGCCGTCTCGGCGAGCACCTGCGCCACGGACGCCCCGGCGGCGCCGGCCACGGCGAAGTCGACGCCGGTGCCCCGGAACGTCAGGACCGCGAACACCTCCTGCTGCTCCACCCCGTGGCGGGCGGCGGCGTCCGTGGGATAGGGGTGGAGTTCGAGCGACGCGTTGAGCGCCTTCTCCATGCCGTCCACGAAGGCGCGGGCGTGCGCCGTGTCGGTGGGACCCACCACGGCGGCGGGGATACGGCGCGGTGTCGGGTTCGCCATGTTGTACGTGTACGAGCCCGCGAAGAGGCCGGCCGCCGCCGCGAGGATGAACATCAGCACGACGGCGGGGAGGAAGGGGGACGCGGTGAAGGCGCTCCAGCGCTCCGCCGCCGTCCTCCCGCGCCGGGGCGCGTGGTCGGGATGGGGATCGGGGTCGGGATCGGGGTCGGGGTCGGGGTCGTGATCCACGTCCATGAAAGCACCGTAAACCACGTATATCGGTTGGGCTCAGCGCAGCAGAAGCTGAAGGCCCCCGAGAATCGTCGCCCCGATCACCAGCCGCTCGAAGAGCCGTTGGTCGATCCGGTCCACACAGGCCTTGCCTATGAGGGCGCCCGGTATGACGAACAGTACGAGCGCGGCGTCCAGCAGCAGCGACGGCCCGTCGACCAGCCCGAGCCCCACACTGAAGGGCAGCTTGGACACGTTGACGATCAGGAAGAACCAGGCGGAGGTGCCGAGGAAGCCGAGCTTCTGGAAGCCCGCCGAGAGCAGATAGAGCGACATGACGGGGCCGCCCGCGTTGGCGACCATCGTGGTGAAGCCGCCGAGCACACCGTACGAACGCGCCTTGATGCGTCCGGTGGGAGCCCCGGACGCATCACCCCCCGCGCCGCCGCCGTCCGTACCTTCGCCGTCCGTACCGTCGGCGCCTGCCGCCTCGGCCTTCGCCGCCTCGGCCTCCGACTCCGCCTTCTTCCGTGTGGCGCGCCGCCGCCACACCGTGACCCCGGCCATCAGCAGCAGGATCGCGCCGATCGAGGTGCGGACGGCGGCGTCGTCGGCCCAGACCAGGAAGAGCGTGCCCAGGACGACCCCCGTGGCGACCGCGGGGAACAGCCGCCACAGCGTCGGCCAGTGGGCGTGCCGCCGGTAGGTGAGCACCGCGATCACATCGCCGGCGATCAGAATGGGCAGCAGCACACCTGTCGATTCGCGCGCGGGCAGCACGGCGGCGAACACGGCCAGACTGACCGTGTTCGCGCCGCTCACCGCTGTCTTCGAGAAGCCGACGAGTGTCGCCGCCGCGGCCAGCGCGGCCAGTCCCCACCAAGAGATGTCCATTGCGGCAGCGATGCTATGCCCCGGGCTTCACGGACCGTCGGGCGGGGACGGCGACGGACCGGTCAGACGGGGACCGGCCCCCGGGCCGGCCGCTCCAGCCGGCCGCCCCGCACCAGCGCGCCCACCGCCGTGGCGCAGCCCAGCCCCGTGACGGTCAGCACGGACCAGGGCAGCCAGCGGGCACCCTGGCGCTCCGCGAGATCCCACAGCGCGCCGGTGGCGAGGTTGCCCAGGGTGATGCCCAGGCCGGAGACGGTGTGGTAGAGGCCGTAGTGCGTGGCGACCAGCCGGTCGCCGGAGAGCGCGACCACCGTGTCCATCTCGAACGGGTAGACCACCGCGCTCCCGACGGCCAGCGCGACGACCGCCGCCACCAGCGCGGCGACCAGCCCCCACCGCGCCGGGCGCCCGTCCCCGGCGGGGACCAGCGTCAGCGGCAGGAACGCCAGTCCCATGACAGTCAGCCCCCGCACCAGCGCCCCGTGCGGGCTCCAGCGCCGCGTGGCCCACTCGGTGAGCCGGAGCTGCCCCGCCACCGTCACCACGGCCGAGATCACGAACAGCGCGCCGGTGGCCTTCCCCGCGGCGGGGCCGAGCGCGTCGGACGCCGCCAGCGGCAGCGCCAGATAGACCTGGAACGTCAGCACGTAGGAGCCGATCATGGCGACCGAGAACAGCAGGAACGGCCGGTTGGCCAGCACCTCGCGCCACGGTGCCGTCAACCCCGTGCGCCCGTCCGCGTCCCTCCCGCCGCCCCGGGCCGGCAGCGCGCGCCACTGGAGCGCTGTCAGCACGGCGAAGATCACCGCGGCGACCGCGCACACCAGCCGGAAGTCCGCGGCGAGCAGCAGCAGACCGACCGGTGGGCCCAGCACCATGCCCGCCTGGTAGTAGACGTTGAAGGTCGCGAAGGCGGCGACCCGCCGGTCACCCGCCTCCGCCGCGAGATAGGCGCGCACCGCCGGGTTGAAGAGCGCCCCCGCGAACCCGGTCGCCGCCGACGCCACGATCAGCGCCGGCAGATGGTCCGCCCAGCCCAGCAGCGCGAAGCCCGCCGTACGCAGCAGACAGCCGGCCATGATCGGCGCCTTGTAGCCGAACCGGTCGGCGAGCGTGCCGCCGACGAGGAACATGCCCTGCTGGGAGAGGTTGCGCACGCCGAGCACCAGACCGACCGCCCACGCGGCCAGCCCGAGCCCACCGGCGAGATGCGCGGCGAGATAGGGCATGAGCATGTAGAAGGCCAGGTTGATGGCGAACTGGTTGGCCATCAGCAGCCGCGCCGCGGGGGAGAAGGAGAGCGTGCCCGCCCACAATCCCGCGACCGGGTTCCGCCCCGCCGTCGTCGTACGGGCGCCACCCGACCGTGTTTTCGGCGTCTCCCGCGTCTCCCGCGTCTTCGGTGTCTTCGGTGTACTGCGCTCCCTCATCGGGCGTCCTCCGTCGTACCGGTCAGGCCGTCCGTGCCCGTGTTCCGGGTACGGGCGGGCTCCGCCAGCGGATCCACCACCGTCGTGCACCGCGTCCACCGGGTGACCGTCCGCGCGCCCGGATGCGCGATCTCCTGCGGCTCCTCGGCGGGGCGCGCCCCCAGCAGCCCGTGCTCACGGCAGTACGCGTCGTCGAACACCGTCCCGACGTAGCGCTGCGGACCGTCGGGGAACACCGCCACGATCCGCTCCTCCACCGGCCCCACCCGCGCCAGCCAGCGCGCGACCAGGGCCACCGCCCCCACGCTCCACCCGCCGGTGGCATAGCGGGCCCGCGCCAGCAGCCGCGCCGCCCCGACCGCCTCGGGGGCGGCCACCCAGTGCACCTCGTCGAAGAGGCCGTACGCCACGTTGCGCGGATGGATGCTGCTGCCGAGTCCCCGCATCAGCCGGGGCGCCGCCGGCTGGCCGAAGATGGTCGACCCGGTGGAGTCGACGCCCACCACCCGCAGGGCGGGGAGGCGGTCGCGCAGCACGGACGCGATCCCGGCGGAGTGCCCGCCCGTGCCCACACTGACGACGAGCGTGTCGATGTGTCCGAGCTGGGCCGTCAGCTCCTGGGCGAGCGGCCGGTACGCGGCCACGTTGTCCGGGTTGTGGTACTGGTCCGGACACCAGGCGTCGCGGTGCGCGGCGAGAAGTTCGGCCACCCGCAGCCGGCGGGCCTCCTGCCAGCCGCCCACCGGGTGCGGTGTCCGTACCAGCTCGATGTCGGCGCCGTACGCGGTCAGCAGACCGGTCATCAGCGGCTCCATGCCCGGGTCGGTGACCACGGTGACGGGATGGCCGAAGACCACCCCGGCCAGCGCCAGCCCCAGACCCAGCGTGCCCGAGGTGGACTCCACGATCCGCGCGCCGGGGCGCAGTGTGCCGCGCTCCCGGGCGCGCGCCACCATGTACAGCGCCGTACGGTCCTTGATCCCGCCGGGGTTGTGGCCCTCCAGCTTGGCCCAGAAGCCCCGTCCTGCGGCCGTGAACGGCGCGCCCACCCAGAGGATCGGGGTGTCGCCGACGAGTCCCGCCGGACTCCGCACGGGCGGCGCGGACGGGCAGGGGGGATGGCCGGGGAGGGGGTGTGCGGTGATGACGGGTGCGTCGAGTGGATTCATGTGCGCGCTCTCCTGCGGCCGGACGCGCGCGGCGCCCGGTCCTGGTGATGGTTCACGGAACGGTCGGTGAGCCGTCGGGGCCGTGGACGGCGCGGGCGCGGGCGCGTCGGCGCCCGGCCCGCCGTCACCGGCCCGTGGCCGTCGTCAGTTCCGCCACACCCCGAGCGCCGCGCGCCGACGGTGGTCCGGGTCCGCGCCGGCGGGGGCACAGGCGTGGACCGGGTACGCGGGCGGGGCCACCATGTCCCGTACGGCCGAGTCCGCGGCCAGGGTCCGGTCGGCAGGGGGCGCGGCGGACGCGTCCGTACGCTGCGGCAGCACGCTCGGCTCGTCCGCGTCGGCGCAGGACGCCGCCCCGTGCGAGGCCCGTCCCGCGCAGCCGGCCACCGGGAGCGCGGGCTGCGCGGCCGACGGCTGCCCGGCCGACGGCTGCCCGGCGGACGGCTGCCCTTCGAACGGCTGGGACGCCAGGACCGCCCGGCCCGCCGGGACCCCCGCCGACGGTGCGGCGGAGACCGGACCGTGGGCGCAGCCCAGCACATGCACCAGCGCGGCCAGCACGGCGATCAGCACGGCCCAGGCCCTCGGGCATGCCCTCGGCCCCCTGCTCGCCCCGCCGCACGCACCGCTCATGTCGCGCAGCGTATGTGATCGGTCACCTGTTGTTCTCATCGGCCCCGCCGGGAATCACCCGCCAGGTCGCGCGGAGGCCGCTCCAAGACCCGCCCGAGGGGGTCCGGTGGCGCGCCCGCGTGCGTAGGCTTTCGCGCGGACGGTGACGGAGGGGGCGGGGCCGGTGGTGGAGCCGGTGGTGGAGGACGGCATCGGATGGCTCCTGGAGCCGTACCTGGTCGACTGTGTGACCTTCGCGCGTGACATCGGCCCCGGCGAACTGGTCGCCCGCCTCGGCGCCCGGCCGACCGGACCGGCCGGGCCCGCCTCCGTGGCGGAGGCCCTGGACGCGCTCGCGGCGCCGGGCGTCGACGGTGTGGCCCGGGTCGGCCGGGCGGCGGGCTGGTCCTTCGCCGTCGAGTACGGCGACGCCGTCGGCCCCACCCCGGCCGGTCTGGCCGCCGTCTCGCACGGAGGCGTCGAGGCCGTCAGCTTCCTGTTGACGCCCTGGCATCCGCCGTCGGTCTTCCGGCACTACGAGGACGGACGGCACATCTGCTCGTTCGGGATCGGGGCCGAGACCCACCGCCTGGGCAGCGACCCCGACCTGCTGGTGCCCGCCCTGACGGAGCTGGCGGTCCTGCCGGTGGTCCGGGGGCTCGACGGCGCCCGGCGCGAGCGCTCCCACCGGCGGACCATGCGGGCCGTCCAGGACCACTTCGGGCTGCGCCTGCCCCGGCACGACGTCGTCGAGGGACGGCTTCCGCTCCATGTCGTACGGGAGCGCTGAGCCGGAGGACGCGGAAGACACGGAAAACACGGAGGACACCGGCCGCCGGATTCCGTAACCTCGCCACGGTCACAGCAAACGATCACAGCACCCGGCCGCGCGAACCCCATGCGCGGTACGCGGCGAACCGGCACGGGGACAGGGGCAGGGGCAGGCGTATGCGGACAGCAGGACGGCGGATCGACGAGGTGCTGGACGGATACCGGCCCCATGATGCGGTCGAGGCCGCCGATGTCGCCCGCGTACGGGAACTCGCGCGCGACACCGAGGACCCCTGGCTGCGCTCCGTCCCGCTGCATGTGACGGCCTCGGCCCTGATCGTGCACCCCGCCGGCGGACGCGTCCTGATGCGCAGGCACCCCCGGATGGACACCTGGCTCCAGGTCGGCGGCCACGGCGACCCGGGGGAGACCGAGCCCCTGGACGTCGCCCTGCGCGAGGCCCGCGAGGAGACCGGACTCGGCGATCTGACGCCCTGGCGGGACGCCTCCCTCATCCAGGTGGTGATCGTGCCCGTACCCGCGGGCGGCGACGAGCCCGCGCACGAACACGCCGACCTCCGGTACGTCCTGACCACGGCGGAACCGGACACGGTCCGCCCGGAGAGGCCCGACGCGCCCCTGCGCTGGATGACCCCGGCCGAGGCGTCGCAGGCGACCTCCGAGGAGAACGTACGCGAGGCGCTGCGGCGCGTCGGGAAGCTGCTGGCGGCGACGGGCTGACCAGCCGGGCCACGACCCGCGGAGGTCCCGGGCCGGACACGGAGCACACCGCGCACCGGGCACCGGGCATTCCGGGCCGGACACGCGGTACGCCGCGCGCCTCCCCGGGCACCTGCCCTCAGGCCGGCACGCCCACCGGCAGCGGCGCCCGCGCGAACACCCAGGACACGCCCGCGACCAGCACGGCGGCCAGCGCCACGACCCCCGCCAGAGTCACCTGGAGCAGCAGCGCCCCACAGGCCGCCCCGGCGAACATGGCGAGCACCGACCCCACCCTGCGGTGCGGCCGAGCACCGGTCCCGGCGCCGAGCACGCTCTCCGCGGTGAGCGCCGTGAGGGTCTGGGTGAGCACCGTCGTGGTGAGATCCCGGGGCCCCAGCAGCCGTACCGTCGCGTTCTGCAGCCCGCAGCAGAGACCGAGCAGCGCGACGATCGCCAGCAGCGCCCGGCCCTCGGCGCGCAGCACCCCCGTACCGATCAGCAGCGCCGTCAGCGCCAGCCCGGCCGCCTGCCCGGCGAACGCGCCGCCGAGCCAGAGCCGAGGCCGGCCGCCGAGGAGCCTGCTGAGCTGACCGCCGAGGAACGCCCCGAGCACGAAGGCCGTCATCGCCACGATCGGCGCGACGACCGGCAGCCGGTCGCTCCGCACCACGGAGAACCCGAGGAAGACCACATTGCCGGTCATGTTGGCGACGAAGACATGGCCGAGCCGCAGAAAACTCACCGCGTCCACCAGACCGGTCGCGAACGTCATCACCAGCAGCGCCCCCACGGCCCACCGCCGCGCCACGAGAAGGTCCTCCGCCACCGCGCCCCACCTGCTCTCCGCCGTGCTTCTTCCGCTCCGCCGTCACCTGCCGGTCCGGCACGTCACAGACCCTAACCAAGCAGGTGGGAGTCCTGATAAGAAGAACCCCGAGCGGGCATGGCCCCCGCGCCCCGACGCAGCGAAGGAGACTCCGTGCCCCACACGCCCGGACGCACCGAAGAACCGCGCGACTCCTCCGTACCGCCCAAGGTGCGGAACTGGGCGGGCAACATCACCTTCCAGGCGGCGCGTCTGCACACCCCCGCGTCGGTGGAGCGGCTGCGGGAGATCGTCGCGGGCGCCGACGCCGTACGGGCCCTCGGCAGCGGCCACTCGTTCAACACGATCGCCGACACGCGCGGCGACCTGGTCTCGGTGGCCGGACTGCCCAGGACCGTGGAGGTCGACACGGCGGCGGCCACGGTCACGGTCGGCGCGGGACTGCGGTTCGCCGAGTTCACCGGCGCCGTCCACGCGGCCGGCCTGGCCCTGCACAACCTCGGCTCGCTCCCGCACATCTCCGTCGCAGGCGCCTGCTCAACCGGTACCCACGGCTCCGGGGCCGGCAACGGCACCCTGGCGTCGGCCGTACGCGCGCTGGAGATCGTCACGGCCGACGGCGAACTGCTGCGGCTCGCCCGGGGCGACGCGGACTTCCCCGGCGCCGTCGTCGCCCTGGGCGCCCTCGGGATCGTCACCCGGATGACGCTCGGCCTCGTACCCGCCTACGAGATACGGCAGCGGGTGTACGACGGGCTGCCCTACGAGCGGCTGCGTGAGCACTTCGACGAGATCCTGTCCGCCGCGTACAGCGTGAGCGTCTTCACCGACTGGCGCCCGGACGGCGCGGCCCAGGTGTGGCTGAAGCAGCGGACCGGCGACCCCGGCACCGATGCCGCGCCGGACGCCTGGCACGGCGCCCTCCCCGCGGACGGCCCCCGCCACCCGGTGCCCGGCATGGACGCGTCGACCTGCACCGAGCAGGGCGGCGTCCCGGGGCCGTGGCACGAACGGCTGCCCCACTTCCGCGCCGGCTACGTCCCGAGCAGCGGCGACGAACTCCAGAGCGAGTACTTCGTGGCCAGGGAGGACGGCCCCGCGGCCTTCGAGGCGCTGGCCCGCATCGGGGAGCGGATCGCGTCCGTGCTCCAGATCGGCGAGATACGCACCGTCGCCGCCGACGACCTCTGGCTCAGCCCGGCGTACGGGCGGGACACGGTGGCCTTCCACTTCACCTGGTTCCCGGACACCGACGCGGTGACCCCGGTGCTGGAGGCGATCGAGGAGGCACTCGCACCGTTCGGCACCCGGCCGCACTGGGGCAAGCTCTTCGTGATGGGCCCCGAGCGCGTCAGGGAGCTGTACGCGCGCTACGCCGACTTCGAGTCACTGGCGGCGAAGGCCGACCCACGCGGCGTGTTCCGCAACGCCATGCTGGACCGGTACTTCCCTGGCGCAAGGTGACGTACATCACCGATTCGATGGTGTGTCAGAAAATAAGTCATAGAAGTTTAACCTGCGACACAGACAAGCCTCAGTCGGTGTTCCTAGCCTCTCCCGCATGCCCCAGCACCGTTCCGCCCGCTCCGCCCGCCTCTCCCTGCCGCGCAGGGCCGCCTTCCCCGCGGCTGCCGCCGCTGCCGCCTGCCTGACCGTATGGACGGCGACGGGATTCCCGTCGCCGTCCATCGGCGACTCCGGCGCGGCGCCGGGGGCGGACGGACTCTCGCGGTCGGCCTCCGCCGCCCTGTCCTCACGGGTGTCCGAACCCGACCAGGTCCTGACGCGGCGGCTCGCCGCCCTGCCCAAGCCCGCCAAGGCCTCGGTCTCGGTGGCGGTGATCGACCTCAAGGACGGCCGCGAGGCGGACTACGGCGTCGGCACGGGGAAGCCCGGCGCGGGCGGGACCTACGACACGGCGAGCATCGTGAAGGTCGACATCCTGGCGGCGCTGCTGCTGCGGGCACAGGACGAGCACCGGGCGCTCACCACGGCGGAGAAGTCCCACGCGACCAAGATGATCAAGGTGAGCGACAACGCGTCGGCGACCGCGCTGTGGCGCGTGATCGGCAAGGGCGACGGCCTGGACGCGGCGAACCGGCGGCTGGGCCTGACCGGCACGACCGCGGGCAGCGGCGCGCTGTGGGGGCTGACGCAGTCGACCGCGGCCGACCAGATCGCCCTGCTGTCGTCGGTCTTCGGAAACGGTGACGGCTCCCCGCTGACCGCCGCCTCCCGCGCGTACGTACGGGGCCTGATGGGCGGGATAGCGGCCGGCCAGGACTGGGGCGTCTCGGCGGCGGGCACGGTGACCGGGCTGAAGAACGGCTGGCTCTCGCGGAGCGCGACCGGCCTGTGGGACGTGAACAGCATCGGACGGATCGAGGAGAACGGGCACAGCTATCTGCTCGCCGTGCTCTCCCGGGGCAGCGTCAGCATGAAGGCGGGGATCTCCCTGGTGGAGAAGGCGGCCACCACCGCGGTCTCGGCCTCCCGCGAGTGGGCGTAGCGTCCCCGGACCAGCTTCTGGTGGCCACCACTCAGCTTCTGGTGGCCACCACCAGGACGCAGCGGGGGCTGCCGTCCGGCCGTGCGCCGAGGTCCGCCAGGGGCAGCAGACCGGTGGCGAAGCCCGCACCGGCCAGGTCGTCCAGCACGTCCGGCAGCCGGAAGGTGCGGTAGTACATGACGAACGGCGGATGCCGGAGCAGATTGCGCAGCCGCATCGCCCCGTCGAACCCCCACATCGCCCAGTACGCCGCCGAGCCGATCCGGGGCGGCGCGGGCACCGGGAAGACGAATCTGCCGCCCGGCCGCAGCGCCGTGTACGCCTGGGCGAAGAGCCCGGGCCGCTCACCGGGCAGGAAGTGACCGAACGCCCCGAAGCTCACCGCCAGATCGAAGGCGGCCCTGAACGGAAGGGCGCGCGCGTCGGCCCGTACCCAGTCCACCGCCGGCGAGCCGGACCGCCCCGCGGGGCCGGGGGAGTCCCGCAGTTTGGCGCGGGCGGCGGCGAGCATCCCCGCGCTGAAGTCGACACCGGTGGCGCGCTCCGCGCAGAGCCGCCGCAGCACCTCCACCCCGGCGCCGGTCCCGCAGCAGATGTCGAGTCCGGTACGGAAAGGACCGAGCGGCGCGGTCGTACGGACCACCGCGTCCAGCAGCGGACCGGGCGTACGGAACGGCGTCCGGTCGAACTTCGGGGCCAGCAGGTCGTAGCCGTGCTCGACGGACGACAGCGCCTGCACGGCGAGTTCGCGAAGGGTGGGTCCCTGAGGGGTGAACATCACGCTCAGGGTAGCCACCGCGCGGGGCGTGCCCTCACGGGGCCGTCAGCCCGGCGCGGGCGGCGGCGATCCGGCGCACCGCGTCCCGCAGCCGGTCGGGCGGCTGGGTGAAGGGCAGCCGGAGCCACCGCTCCAGCCGGTCCTGCACGCCGAAGCGGTCCCCGGGGGTGAGCAGTACGCCGTACTGCCGTGCGGCGGCGGTCAGCCGTGAACCGATCGGTTCCGGCAGCCGGCACCAGAGGTTCACCCCGCCGTCCGGCGTGCGGAAGGACCAGTCGGGGCAGTCGGCGCGCACCGCGGCGACCAGCGCGTCCCGCTGCGCGCGCAGCTCACGGCGGCGCGGCCCGAGGCTCGGCTCGGGGTCACTGAGCAGCCCGGAGAGCCAGAGCTGTTCGAAGAGCGGCGAGCCCAGATCCAGCGAGGCCCTGATGTCGCCGAGCCGGCCGATCAGCTCCTCGGAGGCCCTGATCCAGCCGATGCGCAGGCCGCCCCAGTGGGTCTTGGCCGGCGAGCCCACCGTGATCGTCCAGCGCGGCGCGAACGCGGCCAGCGGCGGCGGCGCGCTCCCCGGCCCGCCTCCGTCCCCGTCCGGGTCCCCGTCGCCGAGGCCGAGATCCACCGCCGACTCGTCGACGACCGTATGGGTCCGGGTGGCGGCCAGCGCGGCGCCCAGCCGCTCGCGGTCCCCGGCGCCCATGCGCCGCCCGGTGGGGTTGTGGAAGTCGACCATCAGATACGCCAGCCGGGGCGAGGACTGGCGCAGCGTCGCCGCGATCCCGTCGACGTCCCAGCCGGACGCGGCGAACGGATCGACCGGCACGGGGACGAGATGGCACCGCGCCGCCGTCACCGCGTCGAAGGCGTGCGGATAGCCGGGCTCCTCGACCAGGACCCGGTCGCCGGGCCCGGCCAGCAGCCGCAGCGCCAGGGCGAAACCGTGGTGCGCCCCATTGGTGATCATGATCTCCGACGGTGCGGTGGGCAGACCGCGCGCCGTGTAACGGGCCGCGATCCGCTCGCGCAGCGGCGCGATGCCCAGATCGTCGTACGTCTCGTCGCGCAGCGCCTCCCGCAGGGCCCGCTGCGCCGCCTCGAAGGCGGGCAGCAGACCGTCCGCCGCGCCGGGGGAGGCCCGGGTGAGATTGATCGGCCCGGCGCCGTCGTGCGGTCCGGCGTCCGGGTGCCGTCCCTCGGAGGGCGCCGCCGTCCAGGACCCGGAGCCCTGCCGGGACGCGACCAGACCCGCGTCACGCAGCCGCTCCAGCGCCGCGCCGATCATGGTCCTGCTGACGCCGAGCGCGACGGCCAGTTCCCGCTCGGACGGCAGCCGCGTCCCCGGAGGCAGTCTGCCGTCCAGGATCCGGGTGGCGAGGGCGTCGGCCAGATCGTGCCCGCCGCTGCGCGGACCGCCCAAGTGCCACTGCCCGAGCGTGCTCGCCAGCCGGGTGGCGGAGATACGGCCCGTGGTGCCACTGCTGAGAGGCGGCAATCCATTCATCGGGCCACTGTAATGAGATTGGTCATGGAGTGGTATGCGGAATCCGGCCAATCAGGCGTCGCGGAGAGAAACAGAGGGAATTGGAGGGAAGCTGAGGGAAGTGGGCTCATGCGGCAGGCACGGTCAGACACCGGATGACCGGTGCAGCCGCCGTGCCATGAGCGCGAGTTGGAGCCGCAACCGCCCGTACGGATCCTGCACCGGCCAGCCGAGCCACTGCTCCGCCTGCGCCAGCCGGTCCTGGAGCGTCGAGTGGTGCAGGGTCAGCTCCGCCGCCGCGGCGCGCAGACTCGGCGCGAACGCCACCGCGTGCAGGGTGAGCGCCGCCCAGGGCGCCCCGCCGACCGCCCGCTCCAGCGCCCGTACATCGGGGACCGGTTCGCCACCGGCACCGACCGCGTCCGCCAGCAGGACCAGGGTGCCCAGGTCGTCCGCGTACACCGTCCTCGGTCCGGGGTCCCGCGCGTCACCCTCCGCCGTGAACCGCAGCGCGACCCGCGCGGCGGCCCAGGAGGCCGGGAGGCCGAGCAGCGGCACGGCCGGGCCGATCCCGGCCCGCCGGCCCCCGGTCACGGCAGCCTCCCGCTCGGCGGGCACGCGCGCCCCCTGCGCGGGCACCGGCGTGATGACGGGCGGCGCCCCGGCCGGCGCCACCGCGCGGGCCAGGACCGTGTCCCGCAGGCCGAGCCGCCCGGCCGCCTGCCGCCGCGCGTGCTCCGGGGCGGACGCGTCCAGCAGCACCTCCACGGACGCCGGGTCCTCGCCGGGCTTCTGGACCGGGGCCCGGCCCCGGGTCCGGTCGAGGACCACCCGCGCCGCTGACGCGGCCCGCTCCAGCACCATCGCGTGGACCCCGCCGGGCGGCCCGGCCAGCTCCAGCCACACCGCGGGGACGCCGCCCGGCTCCAGCGGGGCGGACATCCAGCGGGGATCGGGCGGAGCGCCACCGCCCAGCCGTACGCCGTCGGCGCCGACCCGGATCCGTACACACCGCTCCGCGTCCACCAGCCGGGCCGTACCGCCGGAGAGCACCGCCGCGCCGCGCACCAGCGCCTCCAGGCCCGCCCGGCCCTCGACCAGCCGGTCGAAGTACGCGATCACATGGAGCGCCGCCCCCGCGTCGGGGTCGAGCGCGGCGAGCCTGCCCGCGAGTTCCTTCACCCCCTCATCCTGCGGCGCGGGGCGCCCGGAGCCAAGGGCGTCCCGGCCGGCCGCGCCCGCGGCTCAGTTCCCCAGCAGCCGGGTGAGCCAGCGGAGCTGGGCGGTCCTGGCGTCCTGGGCGAGCGCGGTCTGCGGCGCCAGCGTCTCGAAACCGTGGAAGCCACCGGGCCACACATGCAGCTCCGCCCGGCCGCCCGCCTGCCACAGCCGGGACGCGTACGCCACGTCCTCGTCCCGGAAGGTCTCGGCGGAGCCGACGTCGATGAACGCGGGCGGCAGCCTCGACAGATCCGTGGCCCGCGCCGGAGCGGCGTACGGGGAGACGTCCGGGCCGCCGCGCGCCTCGCCCAGCAGCGAGGTCCAGCCGATGTGGTTCGCGGCCCGGTCCCACACGCCCTGGCCCGCCATCTGCAGACTCGACGGGGTGTCGTTGCGGTCGTCGAGCATCGGGCACATGAGCATCTGCCCGGCCAGCGCGGGACCGCTCCTGTCGCGGGCCAGCAGCGCGACGGCCGCGGCCAGCCCACCGCCCGCGCTGCCGCCGGCGACAATGATCCTGGCGGGGTCGATGCCCAGTTCGGCGGCGTGCTCCGCCGTCCAGACCAGCCCCGCGTACGCGTCCTCCACCGGCGCCGGATGCGGGTGCTCGGGGGCCAGCCGGTACTCCACCGACACCACGACCAGGTTCAGCTCCAGCGCCCAGTCGAGGGCGTTCTCCAGCCCGGTCCTGTTGTTCCCGAGGATCATGCCGCCGCCGTGGATCTGGTACAGCGCGGGCAGCCCCGTGGCCGAGGCGGACGGACCGGTTCCGGCGGGCCGGCAGATGAGCAGGGAGATGTCCGGCTCACCCGGCGGCCCCGGCACCGTACGCTCCTCCAACTCGACGGCGCCGTCCCGGCGCAGATCCTCGTCGGACGGCCCGAGCCCCCGCCCGCTCCGTACGGCGGGGAGATCCGTGAAATCCAGCGGGCCGCCCATCCCCGCGACGATGACGTCGAGCGCCGCCGCCAGCTCCGGGTCGAACGGAGGGGGCGGTCCCGGTCGTTCGGTCCCGGTGGGCTGTGGCTCCGTGGCGGTCATCGGCTCTCCCTTTTCCGTGGTCACGTCCCTGCGACCGGTGATGACCATGGTGCCGCCGGAGCGACGGCCACCGGGAGCGCCGAACGGCGGGGATCCCCCGCCGGGCGGCGGGTGCCGGGCCCGGGGCCGCCCTCCCCGGTCACCCGCCGCACGTCCGCCCGCCCGATGCTCGTCCGCTCGCCCGCCCGCACGTCCGGTCGCTCCCCGCTCGCCCGGTCACTCGCCGGCGCGGACCGGGATCCGCGCCGGGGAGAACTCCACGGGCAGGGATTTCGGCACCCGGGTCCACGGGGAGGGGTGCCAGGCCACCTCCTCGGAGGGGATCGCGAGCTTCATGTCGGGCAGCAGATGCAGCACGGTGTTGACCGCGGTACGGGTGATCAGCCGCGCCGGCACCTGCGCGGGGCAGACGTGCGGCCCCGCCGAGAACGCGAGATGGGCGCGGTTGCCCGGCTCGCTCGCGGCGTCGTCGGGACGGATCACCGGATCGTCGTTGGCGGCGGCGATGCCCAGGATCAGCGCGTCCCCGCGCCGGATGAGCCGGCCCCCCAGCTCCGTGTCGGCGAGCGCGTAGCGGGCGGGCTGGTTGTTCATCGGCGGGTCGCGCCACAGCGCCTCGTCGAGCGCGTCGTCCACGCCGAGCCGGCCCCCGTGCATCCGGGCGGCGAAGCGCGGATCGGTGAGCAGCAGCCGCAGCGCCAGCGAGGTCCACGCGTTGACCCCCTCCGTACCGGCGGAGATCATCGCTGCCATCGACTGCAGACGCTCCTCGTCGTTGCGAAGGTTCGGATGGTTGATGAACGACGTGGTCAGATCGTCCGCCGGGTCGCTGTGCCGCTGGCGCAGCGCGTCCGCGAGGATCTCCTCGAAGTCCCGGTTGCCGTCCTGGGAGTCGTCGGCGCTGCCGAACACGGCGACCAGCGTGCCCAGCAGCTTCTGCCCCTCGGCGCTGTTCAGCCCGAAGAGCGACGCGATGGAGAGCATCGGCACGATCGTCGCGTACTCGGTCACCAGATCGGCCCGGCCGCGCTGGGAGAACCCCGCGATCAGCTCCGTGCACACCGACTCGACCTGACGGCGCGCCCGGCGCTGGTCGATCCTGGCCACCCCCTCGTCGAGGGGCTGGCGCAGCCTGCGGTGTTCCGCGCCGTCGGCGCCGAGGACATTGGCGCGCCAGCCCATCATCGGGAGCAGTCTCGACTTCGGGGACACCACCCCGTCGTTGAGATCGCGCCAGTTCCTGGCGTCACGGGAGTAGATCTGCTCCTGCCGGGTGATGGTCAGCAGTTCCCGGTAGCCGAGGACGAGCCAGGCGTGCACGCCCGGCGCCAGTTCGACCTTGGCGACATTGCCCCACCGGGCGCGCAGTGCGCGGTAGACCTCCCGGGGGTCGGGCGCGCCGGTGGCCGCGGCGAGCGGCATGGGCGCCTCCCCGTCGGCAGGTGTGACGGACGCGTGGCGCGCGGGACACTCCGGAGGGGGCGAGAGCGGGGTGAGGGCGGGGGGACGGGTCATGAGGCGGTCTCCTTGGCGGGCTCGGCGCCGACGTGCGAGACGTTCGACACGTACTGGACCAGGCTGATCAGGGCGTCCACCGACGGCATGCGCTCCCGCGCGTCGCACACCACCACGGGGGTGTCCGGCAGCAGATCGAGCGCCCCGCGCAATTCCGTCGTCCCGTGCACCTCGCTGTCGGGGAACTGGTTGACGGCGACGGCGAACGGCAGCCCGCGCAGCTCCAGTTGTTCGAGGACGTCGAAGCTGTCCTCCAGCCTCCGGGTGTCGACGATGACGAGGACGCCCAGCGCGCCCTCCGCGAGTCCGTCCCAGAGATCCCAGAACCGGCGCTGCCCCGGGGTGCCGAACAGGTAGAGCACCAGCCGGGAGTTGAGGGTGATCCGGCCGAAGTCCATGGCGACGGTGGTGGTCGTCTTCGTGCTCATCCCGGCCAGATCGTCCACACCGACGCTCGCCTCGGTCATCACCTCCTCCGTGCGCAGCGGTTCGATCTCGCTGACCGAGCCGACCAGTGTCGTCTTCCCGACGCCGAACGCGCCCACCACCAGGATCTTGACGGCCTGTTGGATCGTGTCGGGTAAATAGCGGTCAGCGGAGCCGACGGAGACCATCCAGTACCTCCTGAAGGAGTTGGGAATCGGGAAGAACGGCCTGGGGGACGCCGGAGCGCGCGCAGAGATGACCGTCGTCGATGAGATCGGACGCGAGCACCTTCACCAGGCTCACCGGCAGTTCGAGATGGGCGGCGGCCTCCACGAGGGAGAGCAGCCGCTCGCACATCCGCACCAGGGCACGCTCCTCCCGGGTCGCGGAGACCGGCAGGTCGCGCGGGGAGTCGGCGGCGATGAGAAGGCTCTCGACACCGACGGTGTTACGGCTGGGCCTGCACCGGCCCTTGGTGATCACGTACGGGCGGAGGGCGTTCGCCGCATACTCGCCGTACTCGCCGTCCGGGCCACTCACCGCACGGATTCCTGCCGGGGCGGGCTGCTCAGGTTCCCCGCACCCATCCGCAGCACCTGCGCCTGCATCTGCCGGGCGACCAGCTTCGGGTCCACCACGGGGCCCGTCACCACCGCGAGATGGGCGCCCCTGGCGCTGCGCATGAACAGATAGCCCCCGTTGAACTCCACCATCTGCTGGTGGACCGCCCCGCCTTCCTCACCGAACTCCCTGCCGAGACTGCGGGCGAGGGACTGGAGCCCCGAACAGTTGGCCGCCAGCCGGTCGGCGGAGTCCCGGTCCATCCCCTCGGAGCTGGCCAGCAGCAGCCCGTCGGCGCTGAAGACGATCACTTCGCGTACCCCCGGCACGGCGGCCACCTCGGCGATCATCCAGCCGCGTTGCTCCGGGTTCTCCGTGTAACTCATGCTCACGTCAGTCCTTCCGGTGAATCGGGGGTGGGGTACGAAGGGCCTCGCTGGCCCTGGTGGGGTACGGAGTGGCCCTGATGCGGTACGGGGTCGGGAACCGGCACGGACCGGCCGCCCTCGATGAACTGCTCCATCCAGTCGCCCGCCTGTTCGGGGGTGCCCGGCGGGGTGGTCGCGACGGGGCCCGCCTCCACCGGCGCGTACTCGTCGCGCCGTGAGCGCCGCTGCGGCAGCCGCTGCACGAGGGCGGCGCGCTCCGGCGCGGGCCGCCACACGGACTCCTGGACGTACGGGGTCACGGCGTCCGCCGTCGCCTCGGCCACCGGCGGTACGGGCGGGGGCGGTTCGGCGGAGGCGACCGGCGCGGAGAGCGTCGCCGGTTCGGGCGCCCCGGCGGGCTCGCGCACCTCACTTCCGTCCCGTCCCTCCCACACCGAAGGCGCCGGCTCCGCCGTGACCGTGACCGCCCCGGACGCGGCCGGGGATCCCTCCTCGGCGGACACCGCGGGCCTCCTGCGGACGAGCGGGACGGCGGCCGTACCGGCGGGGGGAAGCGTCTCCAGTACGTCCCGGGGGACCAGCACCACCGCGCGGACCCCGCCGTACGGGGAGGGCCCGAGGTCGACGTGGAAGCCGTGCCGGTCGGCGAAGCGCCCCACGACCGCGAAACCGGTCTGCGGGATCTCGCCGACCTCGCCGACCCCGAGGAGCCGGCGGCCGGAGACGATCTCGCGCGCCTCGGCCAGCCGGTACTCGTCCATGCCGAGACCGCCGTCGTCCACCTCGACCACCGCGCCGCGCTGCACCGTCCGTACGGTCACCGGCACCGCCGTCCGGGGCGGCGAGTACTCGGTGGCGTTGGCGAGCAGCTCCGCCAGCAGGTGGATCAGCGGCTCCACGATCGACGGGGTGACCCCGAGGTCCGGGTCGCCGGTCACCTGCACCCGCTGATACGCGACGATCCGGCCGGAGGCGGCACGCACCACGTCCACCATCGCCAGCGGCTTCTGCCACTGCTGTCCCGGCCATTCGCCGCAGAGCACCTTGAGGCTCTGCGCGTGCCGGGCCTGCTGGGTCGCCGCGTGGTCCACCCGCATGGTGGTCTCCAGCAGGTCGGCGTCGCCGGGGAAGCGGTCCGCGAGACCGGTGACGGCGGCCTGGATCCGGTGCGCCGAGGTCTGTACCCGGCTCGCCAGCTCCACCAGGGCCAGCCGCTGGGACTCCTCGCGGTACTGCACCGAACCGGTGACCGAGGAGAGCAGCAGGTCGAACCCGTCGCCCACGGCGCGCCCGAGCTGTTCGCCGCCGTGCAGCGGCGCGGGAATCTCCGAACGGGTGAGGGCCGCGGGCAGCCGTTGGTTGACGAGGTGCTCGACCTCCTCCCTCACCAGCTCGGCCTGGTGCTCGGAGCGTTGCTCGACATGGGTGCGCCAGCCGGTCTCGCGGCGCACCGCCTCGGCCTCGCGCTCCCTGGCCTCGTCCAGGAACCGGGAGGCGTCGTACTCGGCGCGCCGATGCCGGCCGCGCAGCACGGCCAGGGCGACGAACAGCAGCGCGGCGACCGCGCCGTACGCCGCGGCCGCTCCGGCGCTCATGCGGGCGAGGGGCACCAGCGGTATGGCGAAGGCCACGAGCGCGACCACGAGGGTGGCCGGCCAGAGCCACGGTGAGCTGCCCCGGGGCAGAGAAGGGGGCGCGGGGGAACGTGCCATGGAAAACCTTTGAGTTCGCTGAGAGACGTGGTCCGGCCGAGGTCACCCGGTGGAGGTCACGGGAGGTGGAGAAGGCGGCGCGTGGCCGGTATGACCTGGCGCGGGCCCAGGGGGCGGCGGACGCCGTCGGCCTCACCGTGGTCATGCCAGTTGATCATGAGATGAACTACCTCTTCACCAGACGTTGTTGGGGATCGTATCCCCGTCGGACCGGTTCTGAAGTAACTTAACGAATACGGAGGGTCACGAAAATAAATCGACCGTTACCGACTGATGCCGACAGAAAACGACTGACGCTGACTGCCGCTGGCTGTCTGCGCAGGACCATGGCCGGTCGGTTCGGCCATGTGGGTGGCGTCAGCGCTTCATGCGCTCGATCAGCCGCATCTTGTTCGTCACGTCGAGGGCGGCGACCTTGTACGACTCCGCGAGCGTCGGATAGTTGAACACCGCGTCCACCAGGTAGTCGACGGTGCCGCCGCACCCCATCACGGCCTGACCGATGTGGATCAGCTCCGTGGCGCCCGAGCCGAAGCAGTGGACCCCGAGCAGCCGGCGGTCCTCCGGGGACACCAGCAGCTTGAGCATGCCGTGCGCGTCGCCGACTATCTGGCCGCGGGCCAGCTCCCGGTAGCGCGCCACACCGACCTCGAACGGCACGCGCTCCTCGGTCAGTTGATCCTCGGTGCGGCCGATGAAGCTGATCTCGGGGATCGTGTAGATGCCGATCGGCTGGAGGTGGTGCATCGGGTTCACAGGCTCCTCGCACGCGTGGTACGCGGCGGCCCTGCCCTGCTCCATCGAGGTCGCGGCCAGCGCCGGGAAGCCGATGACGTCACCGACCGCGTAGATGTGCGGAACGGCCGTACGGTAGTGCTCGTCCACCGGTATCCGGCCGCGCCCGTCGGCGGAGAGCCCCGCCGTGCCGAGATCCAGCGCCTCGGTCAGCCCCTGCCGTCCCGCCGAGTACATCACCGCGTCGGCGGCGATCTTCTTGCCGCTCTCCAGAAGCGTGAGCGTGCCCTCCTCGTGCCGCTCGACCGCCGCGACCGTCTCCCCGAAGCGGAACGTCACGGCGAGATCGCGCAGCCGGTACTTGAGCGCCTCCACCACCTCGGCGTCGCAGAAGTCCAGCATGCCGGCGCGCTGTTCGACCACCGTGATCCTGCTGCCGAGCGCCGCGAACATCGAGCAGTACTCCATGCCGATCACACCGGCGCCGACGATCACCATGGACCGGGGAATCCGTTCCAGGTTGAGGACGCTGTCGGAGTCCATGACCGTACGGTCGTCGAACTCCACGCTCGCGGGGCGCGCCGGACGCGTTCCGGTGGCGATCACGAGGTGATCCGCCGTCAGCAGCCGCTCCTGGCCCGCCTCGTCCCGTACGGCGACGGTGTGGTCGTCCACGAACCGGCCGGTGCCGGAGACCAGGGTGACCTGGTTCCTGGCGAGCTGGCTGCGGATGACGTCGACCTCCAGGCCGACGACATGCTGGGTGCGCGCGGTCAGGTCGGCGACGGTGATCTCGTCCTTGAGCCGGTAGCTCTGGCCGTAGAGATCGCGCTGCGTCAGCCCGCTGAGATAGAGCACCGCCTCGCGCAGCGTCTTGGAGGGCACGGTCCCGGTGTGCAGGGACACCCCGCCGATCATGTGGGGCCGGTCCACGACGGCGACCCGGCGACCCAGCTTCGCGGCGGCGATGGCGGCCTTCTGGCCACCCGGACCCGATCCGATGACAAGCATGTCGAAGTCACGCACGGGAGGAGTCTGTCAGCCGGGGGCGCGTCCCGGAAGGGGGTCCCCCGGGCGATCGCTCCGGGGACGCCGCGTTCCGCGGCCACCGGACGCCCGCCTCACGCGACGACGGTGAACAGGCCCCCGTCGGGGTCGCGGAGCGTGGCCTCGTGGCCCGAGTCGGAGACGGCCGGGGGAGCGACGACGCCACCCCCGGCCGCCGCGGCCGCCGCCGCGGCGCAGGACACGTCGGCCACCCGGAAGTAGACGTGCCAGCGGGGCCGGATCTGCGGGTCGGGCGCGCTCTCGACGGCCCCGCCGCGCAGCGCGGCGACCGTGTGCGTACCGTCGCGCACCAGCACCTGGTCGTTCTCGTAGTGCACCTCGCAGCTCGGCCGCTCGTCGGAGCCCCAGGTGAGCACCTGCGCGTAGAAGATGGCCGCCGCGAAGGCGTCCCGGGTACGCAGCTCCAGGCGCGCGGGCCCGGCGCCCCGGCCCACGGACCAGCCCACGACCGTCCTGCCCTCCCAGAAGCCGAACACGGCGCCGTCCGGGTCGGCGGCGAGGGTGGCGCGCCCCGTGCTCATGGCGAGAGGGCCGACGGCGACGGTCGCGCCCCGTTCCCGGATGCGCGCGGCGGCCGTGTCCGCGTCGTCCACGGCGAAGTACGGGGTCCAGGCGACCGCGGCCTGCAGACTCGGGGCCAGCGCCCCGATCCCCCCGACGGCCCGGCCGCCGGAGAGCGCCACGGAGAACGCGTCGCCCAGATCCGTGTGGCGGAAGGTCCAGCCGAGGACCGCGCCGTAGAACTCCTGGGCCGCGCGGAGGTCGCGGGCCATCAGACTCACCCAGCAGGGGGCCCCGATCACGGCACGTGGTGACGCCTGCATGGCTCTGGTCCACTCCGTTCTGGCGGCCTGCGGGAGCGGTCCTCGACGCTCCCGTAGCCATGCTTCACCCGGGCGCGGCGCCGCGCATGTCGGCGCCTCAGGAGCGGGAGCGGTGGACGCGGAGAAAATCGACCTGGTACGAGAGGGCGGACGTGACCGGGTCGGGCGCCGGGTGGTACCGGCCGGAGGAGACCGACAGATTCACGATCAGCGAGGCCGACCAGTCGCGGCCGACCCCCGTGCCGTCCGCGAAGACCCGGATCCCGTTGACCCACCAGACCACGGTCCTGGCCCGGAACTCGACCTTCAGGGCCACCCACGCGCCCGGCCGGACCGAGGGATGGGCATAGGCGAGCCCGCCGCCCCTGACATGGTTCGACAGCTCCAGCACTCCCGGGTTGTCGGGGTGGTACTCGAAGACGTCGATCTCGTTCCCGCCGTCCCGCCAGGTCCAGATCGCGGGCCACGCCCCGAGCCCGGTGGGCAGCTTCACCCGGGTCTCCAGGACGTCACCCGTGCGCAGCGTGAATCCGTCGGGGCTGCCCTCCGTGGTGAGCAGACCGGTGTCCCAGTCGCCGTCGGGGCGGCGGGTCGCCCGGAAGACACCGTCGCGGCTGTACTCCGGATCGGTGACGAGATGGTCCAGCTTGTTGTCGCCCGGATTGGTCGGCCCACCGCCCGGATACGCCCAGGACCGGCCGGCGACCCACTGCCGCGTGGAGGAGAAGTCGGCGGTGAAGCAGGGCGACCCGGCAGGCCCGGGCGGACGGCCGGGAGCCGGTACGGTCGGGCGCGGCCAGGGCCTGAGCCGGCCGGCCAGCCACTCCAGAACTGCGGAACCGCGCTGCCCCATGGTGTTCCTCTTCCCCGGACGGGATCGCGCTCACGGGCACGGAACGGCCCACGACCGCGCTGACCCGCCATGCTAGGAAGACAGGGGCAGGGCCCGCGAGGAACCTGCCACGCGGGCCCGGGCGACCTTCAGTTCGGACACTGCCCCCAACGGGTAGGACCGTCCCTCCGTCGCCGGACGGTCCAGGGCGACATCCCGTTCAAGCCGACGCCGGGGGCGGCACGGCGGCCTGGACCCCCGGCGGCACGGAGCGCTGCGCCGCCGCCTGGTCACCGGCGGAGCCGTTGATCTTCTCGATCGCCTGCCGGGCGTGCTCACCGGGGGTACGGGCCGTCAGCGACGACACCGTGGAGGCCGGTCCGGCGACCGGCCAGTCCTGCGCGGGCTTCGCGTGACCCGCGGCGGCCCGGGTGCGCAGCCGGTGGCTCGCGGCCTCGTCCAGGCTGACGGGACGCTTCATCTGGGCGGCCAGCCGACTGGCCTCCTGCCCCAGCGAGGCGACGTCCTCCCACCCCAGCCGAACCACCAGGCGGAGTTCGGCCTCTCCGTCGGGCAGTGCGCGGAGGGAGGTGTTGACGGGGTCATTCATGGACTGAATCCTCTGGGTCTCGGAACGGAACCCTGGCGGAGAGGGCCGCACGCGCGGGCGCGGGTGCTGCAGAGTCATACGGGCCGCCGCCACGGGGTGTTCACCCCGGTGGCCGATTCCGGTCGTTCGCCGGGTTCGCCGCCCCGGCCGGCGCCCGTCCCCGTACGAGCAGCACCACGGAGGCCACCGCGGCGAGGGCGCACCAGGTGGAGACGTACTCCAGGCGCCACAGCGCCGCGCAGACGACCGCGCCGAGCGCCACCACCACACCCAGCAGCCGCACCCACCGGTCCCCGCCGAGCAGCAGGGCGCCGACCGTGGCGACCAGATAGCCCACGACGAGCGGCACGGCGTACGGCAGGTCGATCACGTACCCGACCGTGTGGTCCCGGATCTCGGCGGTCACCGTACGGTGTGTGAGGGCGTGGCCGAGGGCGCCCGCCGTGGTGAGCCCGACGGCCAGCGGAACCGCGAGCCGGCGCCGGGCCCCGGGCGGGGCGGCGACCAGCACGGCGAGCGGCACCCACACGGCCAGCAGGGGCAGGGCGACGACGGCCCAGGCCAGCGTCGCGGGACCGGAGCCCCCGCCGGCCCGCCACACGGCCGCCTCGACGATCTGGTGCGCCCCCAGGATCAGCGGCAGCGCGGCGAGCGGCAGCTCACGGGCCGAGCGCACGCGGGCCACACAGGCCACCCCGATCGCGGTGATCGCGGTGCCCGCCACGAGGTCGGCCGTCGCGCTCCAGCACATGACACTTCCAAAATAGGCGCGGACGTGCGGAAGGGCTCTCGACCGCCGGGTACGCCGCCACCGTTGTCCCGGGTGAATTTCTGCCGCACCGGTGCGAGGAAATCTGTGCCAGCGAAAGTAGACATGGGTTCCGGACTCGGTCTGGGGTCCCGTCGGAGTCGAGCGACGGAAGACGAGGATCGACGCCGCCTGCCGGATCGTCACCCTGGAGGACCGGCTCGACGAGGCGCTGCGGCTCAACGAGGAGCTGCGCGGGCGCCCCGCCGACCGGGGCGCTGCGGGCGATTCCTGAATATCTGTGGCCGCCGCTGCAGAAATAATCCTGATGCCCGGTGAACATTTGTGGTGCGACCGGCGGAGTGATAAATGCCGCAGTGCCGGACGCTCACTCCGTGCTAGTGTTGATCTCAGTTGCGGTTGTGGTTCCCAAAGACTTCAAGTGCTCTTACCGGCTTTATGTGTCGGTGGGTGCGCTTTTGTATTTCCGGAGATTTTCCGGACGGGGTAATCATCGCGGCGACGTGGGGTGCGCACAGTGCGAACCCCCGGGCATTGCCCCGAAGGAGATCAAACATGGCCAGTGGCACCGTCAAGTGGTTCAACGCGGAAAAGGGTTTCGGATTCATCGAGCAGGACGGTGGCGGCGCTGACGTCTTCGCCCACTACTCGAACATCGCCACCCAGGGCTTCCGCGAGCTGCAGGAGGGCCAGAAGGTGAACTTCGACGTCACGCAGGGCCAGAAGGGCCCGCAGGCCGAGAACATCGTTCCCGCCTGACGTTGAACATCTGACGTAGCTGGGGCCCGCATCTCAAGGGTGCGGGCCCCAGCTACGTTGCATTTATCCGGCTCGTTCTTGCGATTCTCCGCGCGGTTTTCCTGCCGGGAATTCTCGATAACGTGCCCATCGAGAAAGGTTCTGAATGAACCGCGCACCGCGCACGAACGACCGTTACTCCCGCACCCGTTCAGGTGGCCCCGCCGCCGGGCGGGGCGGCCGCTTCGGCGGCCAGCCCGCAGGCCGCTCCGGATCCCAGGGCCGCTCCGGCGCCCCCGGCCGCTCCGGTGGCTACGGACGGCGCCCCTCGGCGCCGAAGGGGGAGTTCGCGCTCCCCGTGACCATCACCCCGGCGCTGCCCCCGGTGACCGCCTTCGGCGAGCTGGACCTGCCCGCCGAGGTACTGAAGACGCTCACCGGACAGGGCGTCACCGAGCCGTTCCCGATCCAGGCGGCCACCCTGCCCAACTCGCTGGCGGGCCGGGACGTACTGGGCCGGGGCCGTACCGGATCCGGCAAGACCCTCGCCTTCGGCCTCGCCCTGCTCGCCCGTACCGCCGGACAGCGGGCCCAGCCGCGCGAGCCGCTGGCCCTGATCCTCGTCCCCACCCGGGAACTGGCCCAGCAGGTCACCGACGCGCTCACCCCGTACGCCCGGTCGCTGCGGCTGCGGACGGCGACCGTCGTCGGCGGCATGTCGATCGGCCGGCAGGCCAGCGCGCTGCGCGGCGGCGCCGAGATCGTCGTGGCCACGCCCGGGCGGCTCAAGGACCTCATCGAGCGCGGCGACTGCTGGCTCGGCCGGGTCGCGATCACCGTGCTGGACGAGGCCGACCAGATGGCCGACATGGGCTTCATGCCGCAGGTCACGGAGTTGCTGGACCAGGTGCGCACCGAGGGCCAGCGGATGCTGTTCTCGGCGACCCTGGACCGTAACGTCGACCTGCTGGTCCGCCGCTACCTGCACGACCCGGTCGTCCACTCGGTCGACCCGTCCGCCGGCGCGGTCACCACGATGGAACACCACGTACTGCACGTGCACGGCGCCGACAAGTACGCCACCACCACGGAGATCGCCGCCCGCGAGGGCCGGGTGCTGATGTTCCTGGACACCAAGCACGCCGTCGACCGGCTGACCGAGCACCTGCTGAACAGCGGCGTACGCGCCGCCGCGCTGCACGGCGGCAAGTCCCAGCCGCAGCGCACCCGCACCCTCGCGCAGTTCAAGACCGGCCATGTCACGGTGCTGGTGGCCACCAACGTCGCCGCCCGCGGTATCCATGTCGACAACCTCGACCTCGTCGTCAACGTCGACCCGCCCAGCGACCACAAGGACTACCTGCACCGCGGCGGCCGTACGGCCCGCGCGGGGGAGTCCGGCAGTGTCGTCACCCTGGTGCTGCCGGGGCAGCGCCGTGAGATGACCCGGCTGATGGCCGACGCGGGCATCACCCCGCAGACCACCCAGGTCCGCTCCGGCGAGGCCGAGCTGCACCGGATCACCGGCGCCCAGGCACCCTCGGGCGTCCCCGTCACCATCAGCGCGCCGGCCGCCGACCGTCCGCAGCGCGGCGGCTCCTCGTCGCGCGCCCGGGCCCGGGGCCGTTCGCCGCAGTCGCGCCGTAACGCCGAGCAGTCCGCGGCCCGCGCCGCCGCCGCGCAGCGCCGGGCCCCCCGGGACAACGCCGCCTGACGGAGCGCGGAGCGCGGGCGCTCCGGCACGGGAAGGGCCCCGGTACCCATCAGGTACCGGGGCCCTTCCCCTGTGTCATGGCCGGACGGAGGCTCGGTGGGGCACCGCGCGGGCGCTCAGCCGTCGGAGTAGCTGACGTCCCCCACCGTCCAGGCGCTGACGTCCTTGATGGAGATGCGGTACATGCCACCGGTCTCCGGGATGCCCAGCGTCCCCTGGAGGATCCGGGCCACATGGAAGTGCAGATGGGTGGGCGGCTCGCTGCGGGTACGCGGGCGGGCGCCCCGGCCGGGGGAGACGAAGATGGCGGCGAACGGTCCCAGACGCTCGGAGTCCTCCAGGACCTCCGCCACGCGCTCCCGCCATACGGATTCGGGTGCCAGGCGGCCCGTGAGGACGGCGCCCTGGACGACCACGGTGAGGGACATCTGATTGCTTTGCTCGGACTCCACGGTGGTGGCGATGTCAACAAGCAGATGATCAGGCTTCGACATGGGCGCCGACTCTACTACGCGGACGGCCGCCCACGGGGGTGGTCCGGTCAGTCCTGGGCAGCCGGTCCCAGCAGCGCCGACGCCGTCTCCATCGGGCTGAGGGGCGCCGGCGCCACGGGCGCGGGAACGGCCTGGCAGGTGAAGCCGAGCCGGGTCAGCGCGCGCGTCACCTCGAAGGCGGTGAAGTCGCGGCGGTCCTGCCGGGTGATCACCTCGCCCACCTGCTTGACGGGGTAGCTGCGACGGCCGATGACCACGGATTCGCCGGTGATCGGCTCGGGCTTGATGCCCTTCATCGCCTGCTGCACCTCGCTCTTGGTCAGTTCGAAGGGAAAGCGGGCGATGACGCAGCGCATAATGCCTCAGGGGGGAAGAAGGAGAAATGCGGGAAAGCTCAGCATCCCACACGTCCTCACGGCCGGGAACCGGGATATCCACGTCGGGCCGGGACGAGGGCCCTTGCCCGATCGCCGTGCGGACGCGCCCGTGTCACGGCAGCCTGCCCGGCGCGAACGTGACCCGCGACAGATGGTAGTACGCCGCGACACACCGAGCGGGCCAGGGCCTGTGCCGGTGGCCGCCGAACGGTTCGCCCATCCCGCTGATCGACACGGGGTGGTACGGCAGGACCCGCGCGCCCCGCGCCACGTGCTCCCGCAGCCACCGGTCCTGGTGGTCCCACCGCTCCGCCCGTACGCGCAGGTCCTGGCCCAGATCGCCGACGGGGACGGCCAGTCCGGCACAGCACGCGGCGCACACCGCCGCACCGGCCGCGGCCACCGCGCCCGTACGCCACCCGGCACGCCGCAGCGCGCGCCCCAGGAGGGCGCCGGCGCCCGTCAACACCAGGACGTACAGCAGGAGATAGTCGTTCCAGGTCCGCGCCGCGCGTGCCACGGCCTCGCCGAAGAGCGGATAGGTGAGGACCGTGCAGAGGTAGCCGGAGACGACGACCGCCAGGGCGCCGACGGCCAGCAGGAAGCCGGGACGGCAGGGCAGCAGCACCGAAGGGCGCGAGGACCGGCCGCGCAGGAGCAGCCCGAGGAGCAGACCGGCCGCGACGGCCCCCACGTACTGCCATGTCGTCAGGACCGTGCCCAGGATGTCCAGGAAGCCGTGGAACGACTCCGCCAGCGACGCGGGCGAGAACAGGTCGCCGGTCCTGGCCCCGTACCGCTCACGCCGCTGCCGCGACCCCGGGGAGGTGACCAGCACGAGCAGGCCGGTCGCCACGCCCGCGATCCCGGTCAGGCACCAGGCGCGCGCGTAGGACCGTACGCGGGGGACGAAGAGCCTGTGGCGCACCAGCAGTCCGGCCGCGAGCGCCACCAGGGTGACCGCCGAGGTCTCCTCGGAGAGCGTGCCGAGGAAACAGCCGATGGCGAACACGGCGGCCAGGGCGGCGCGCCGGCCGCTGTGCGAGCGGGCCCACGCGAGCGGGATCACCGCGGCGCAGGCCAGCACCGGCGCCACGGTGTGCGAGACGGAGGAGGCGGGCCAGTAGAACGTCTTGTAGATGTTGAGCGTCGGGAAGAGGAAGACCACGGCCGTCATGGCCGCCACGAGCAGCGGGACACCGCGCGGCGCCGTACACCCGGCCAGACGCAGCACCGTACGGAGCGCGCCCCACAGGAGCGCCAGTATGACGACGGCACTGACGGCGGCGAACCACTGGTGGCCCGCGATGCCCGGCTTCGCGTACAGCCCGACCAGCACGCCGTTGCCGAGCCGCCCGTTGTCCGTGCCGTAGAACTTCCCGATCAGCCCCGTGACTCCGTGGTCGCGCACCTGGGGGAGGAAGCACCAGTCGTCCGCGCTGGGGCGGACATGGCGGCCGAGCCACGCCGCCATGGCCAGGAGGGCGAGGGGCAGCGCCGCGAGCGCGGGCGGTCCGTACGCCGTCCACCCGCGTACGGACCGCCCGTTCGCCCCTTCGGGCCCGGGGACGGATCGCTCGGCCGGCTCTCCGGGGAGGGTGACGCTCGGCGCGCCCGTAGCCATGCGCACCACCGCCTTTCGGGGCTGTAGAGGAGCGGGAACGATGCCGTGCCGTCCAGGGGACTCTCGAAACACGCCTAGAGGGCGGCCCTGTTTCTCGGTCCGACACCGGTACGGGACTGCTCACCGATACGGGACTGTTCCGTTTCGCGGACCACGTAATGCGGACGGTGTTTCGCCTCGTGATAGATCCGGCCCACGTACTCACCGATGATGCCGAGCGTCGCGAGCTGGATTCCGCTGAGCGCCACGACGGAGGTGATCAGCGTGGTGTATCCGGGCGCGTCCACCCCGTTCAGCGCCACATTCCCGATGATCCACAGGGCGTATCCCAGCGCGGAGAGGAAGAGCCACAGCCCGGTGTGGATCGCCAGCCGCAGAGGGCGGCTGTTGAAGGAGAGCAGCCCGTCGATTCCGTAGTTGAGCAGATTCCGCCCGCCCCATTTCGACTTTCCGGCGGCCCGGCGCACATTCCGGTAGGTGAAGCTCGCCGTGTCGAAGCCGATCCACGAGAAGATGCCCTTGGAGAACCGGTTGGACTCGGGCAGCGAGAGCACACTGTCCACCGCGCGGCGCGAGAGCAGCCGGAAGTCACCGGCCCCGTCGACGACTTCGACCTCCATGCAGCGGCGCACCAGCCGGTAGTAGGCGAGGCTGAGCGCGGTGCGCAGGGCGCCCTCGCCCGCGCGGTCGCGCTGGGCGACGACCTGGTCGTAGCCGTGGCGGTGCAGGTCCAGCATCCGGGGGACGAGGTCGGGAGGGTGCTGGAGGTCGGCGTCCATCAGGACCACCGCGTCGCCCCGGGACATCCGCAGCCCCGCGAGCATGGCCGCCTCCTTGCCGAAGTTGCGGCTGAAGGAGGTGTAGCGGACCCGGGGGTCGGCGCCGGCGAGTCCGCTCAGCAGCAGCCTGGTCCCGTCGGTGCTGCCGTCGTCCACGTAACAGATCTCGAAGGTCTGCCGGGTCGGTTCGAGGGCGGCGAGCAGAGCGCTGTGAAAAGACCCGAGCACTTCGCTCTCGTTGAAACACGGTACGACAATGGAAACCTGAAGCATGGTCATCCCACTTCACATGGCTGATTCGGCAGGCGCGCCCGAGAGGGGCGGGGCGGAGGAATCAGCCGGATATGCTGCCGTGGAAGGCGTGGGAATTCACCGCGTGCTACCCGGCTTTCCGGTCGCCGGAATTCTGTCGCCGCATCGTGCCCACGCTGCTTCCTCCGGTCCGTTCCGCATGTCCGTTGCCGGTGGCAACCATAGGATTAATCTATCTTCGGCTCAATGGGACATGCCGGACGGCGCGGAGCTTTCGCGCCGCGCCGTCCGGGGAAGCCGTCCCGCATTCCGTCAGGTCCGTATCTCGCCTATCTCCGGTATCTCGCGTATCTCCCGTGGGGCGGGGAGGTGGATCGCGGTGACCACCAGGCCGCGCTCCGCGATCCAGCGGCCGGGGAATTCCCCGACCCGCCGGCCACCGACCAGCGGACCCGGCACCAGCAGCTCGGCGCGGAAGGTCCGTTCGACCGGGTCGATGTCGATCCGCGCCTCGGAGAAGTCCAGTTCGATCCCGGTGAGCGGGTACCAGACCTTGAAGACGCTCTCCTTGGCGCTGAAGAGCATCCGGTCCCAGCTCGTCCCCGGGTGCCGCTCCGTCAGGAACTTGATCCGCTCCGTCTCGTCCGGCAGCCCGATGAGGTCCAGCACCCCGTCCGGCAGCGGCGCGTCAGGCTCCGCGTCGATGCCCACCGACGCCGTCCCGTCCGCCCGCGCCACGGCGGCGGCGCGGTACCCGTCGCAGTGCGTCATGCTGCCGACGATCCCGTCGGGCCACCGCGGCGCGCCCCGGGGGCCCGGCAGCAGCGGTACGGGTGGCTGCCCGATCCGCAGCAGCGCGCGGCGGGCCAGCAGCCGTACGGTCGTGAACTCCCGCTGCCGTTTCGGCACGGCTCGTGCGACCCGCTCCGTCTCCTGCGGGTACATCAGCTCGCCGGGCCCCGGCCCGGGGTCGTCGTACGCCGCCTCGCAGGCGACCGCGGCGGGCAGTACGTCCTCGATCACCAGGCGTTCCGGTTGTCCGGGACGGGCAGGATCTCCCGCAGCGGGATCCTCGGCGGCCTCTTGCGCCACTCGCGCGGATAGCCGACCGAGACCTCCTCGAAGCGCACCCCGTCGTGCCAGGTGACCCGGGGGATGTGCAGATGGCCGTAGACGACGGCGGCGGCGCGGAACCGTGTGTGCCAGTCGGCGGTCCGCTCGGTGCCGCACCACTGTGCGAACTCCGGGTGGTGCAGGATACGGGTGGGGTCCCGTACCAGCGGGAAGTGGTTGACGAGGATCGTCCGCAGCCCGGGATCGACGGCGGACAGCCGCCGCTCGGTCTCCTCGACACGTGCCCAGCACCACGCGTCCCTGCCCTGATAGGGGTCCGGGTGCAGGAAGTACTCGTCGGTGCAGACGACGCCCGCCTCGTGGGCCACGCGCAGCGACTCCTCCGTGGTGGAGGTGCCAGGGGCCCGGAACGAGTAGTCGTAGAGCACGAACAGCGGTGCGACGGCGACCGGGCCGCCCGCGCCGCGCCACACCGGGTACGGGTCCTCGGGCGTGGCGATGCCCAACTCCCCGCACAGCTCGACCAGATGCAGATAACGCTTCTCGCCGCGCAGATCACACGGGTCCTGCGGGTGGGTCCACAGCTCGTGATTGCCGGGCGCCCACACCACCTTGGCGAACCGCTCGCTGAGCAGCCGCAGGGCCCAGGCCACATCGGCGTACTTCTCGGCCACGTCGCCCGCGACGATCAGCCAGTCCTCGTCGGAGTCCGGGCGCATGTCCTCGACCAGCGCGCGGTTCTCCTCGTACACGACGTGCAGATCGCTGACGGCCAGGAGTTTTCCGTCGGGCACAGTGCTGTCCTTCCGGGTCGGGCTCGAACGCCGGTCCGGCGCCGGTGTGTTCACCCTTCGAGATTACGGGGAAGCCTGCCCAGAAGTGCGCGATCTCAGGCGCCCGATGCCCTTGCCCCCGTACCCGGCAGGTGCTCCGCCGGGGCGAGGGGCGGGCCGATCGACCCTGCTGACGGGCGGCGCACCCCCGCAGTAGAGTGACGACGGCCCTGCCCCGCCGGGCGGCCTGGACCGGTGCGGTCCGTCCCCAGGTACCAGGAGGAGTGCGACACGATGGCGACGTCCACCGAGGAGAGCCTCTGGATCCGGTGCTTCCATCCGGCACCGGAAAGCCCGGGACAACTCTTCTGTTTTCCCCACGCGGGCGGCTCGGCGTCCTTCTACTTCCCGGTCTCCGCGCAACTCTCGTCCGTGACCGAGGTGTTTTCGGTGCAGTACCCGGGACGCCAGGACCGGCGCAAGGAGACCAGCCCCGATGACATCGGGGTGATGGCCGACCGGATCTACGCCGCGGTCCGCGAGCAGCTCCGCGCCCGGCCGACGACGTTCTTCGGGCACAGCATGGGCGCCGTCCTCGCCTTCGAGGTCGCACGGCGCTTCGAGGCCGACGGCGGCGAGATCTCCCGCCTCTTCGCCTCGGGACGGCGCGCCCCGTCGCGCCACCGGGACGAGGACGTGCACCGGCGCAGCGACGACGGGATCGTCGCCGAGCTGAAGTCGATGTCCGGGACGAACACGGCGCTGCTCGGGGACGAGGAGATACTCCGGATGATCCTGCCGGCCATACGCAGTGACTACCGGGCCATCGAGACATACCGGTGCGAACCGGGTGCCACGCTCCGTGCCCCCATCTCCGCTCTCACCGGCGACAGCGACCCGAAGACCTCACTGGAGGAGGCCGGGGACTGGCGCGGGCACACCACGGGCGCCTTCGACCTGAAGGTGTTCCCCGGCGGCCACTTCTATCTCAGCGCGCAGGCCCCCTCGGTGCTCGCGGCGCTGCGGGAACACCTGACGTCCGTCTCATGAACCGCTGGGCCGGGCCTGCGCGCCGGTACGCGCGGGCCCGGCCCGGACCGGCGGTGGCCGGAAGCCACCACCGGTCCGTCCAGGGGGCGTGGACGGGCGGACACCGGGTGTGACGCGGTGACCGTCAGGTGGTGGACGCCTGGTACAGACCGCGCCCGGCCCGGTGGGCGCGCGAGGTGCCGACCAGCCGGTCGAGGGTGCTCCGTACGGCGTTGATGCTGCCGGGCGTACCGTCGCGCCCCAACTGCGCCGCCACGTCACGGGCGCGCACCGGGTCTCCGCCCGCCGCGGCGAGGATGGCCAGGATCTGGTCCGTCAGTCCGGCGCCCTGCTGGTCCTCGGCGGCGGGAGCCGTCTTCTTCGCTGCGGCCTTCGTGGACTTGGCCGGCGAGGTCTTCTTCGCCGGGCGGCGCTTGGTCTCCTTCGGCGCCTTGGCGGCCGTCCCCGCCTTCGCCTTGGCCTCCGAACCGGCCGCGGCCTTCGTGGCCTTGGCGGTACCGCGCGCCTTCCCGCGGGCCGGGGCGGAGGTCTTCTCGGAGGGCGCCTTCTCGTCGGAAACCTCCTCGACGGCGGTCTCCTCGGCCGGTGCGGCCTCCGGCGCGGTCCGCTGTGCCACCAGCCGCGGAGCCGGCTCCGCTTCCACCGGTGCGGCCACCGGTGCCACCGCTTCGGCCGCATCCTGGGCGGGGGAGAGCGCCTGGAGCGCGCCCAGTGCGGTACGCACCGACTCCAACCGCTCGGTGACCGTGGCCAGTTCCTTCTCCAGCGTCTGCTGGTGTGATTCCAACTGCGGGAGTTCCGAGCGGAGAAGCGCCGTGGTCGCCTCGATGGTGCCCGGTGTACGGGATGTGGATGTCATGGTGTCGCCCTCTCGTCCTGGCCGCCGCCGTTGCCCCCGTCGGCCGCCTCATGGGTGCAGCCTAGGCCCTGCGGTGTGTCGTGTTGTGGCGGGAACGTGTGAACGGCCTTCATTCATCATTTCGGACGGCCCGAACTCGCCCTGTGCGAAGGTGAGTTCACGGCTCCCTCGTCACACGGCCACTGCCGGGCAACCGCAGGTGACAGCGCCGGCGGTGGGACCGGTGAGAGGTGTGTGGCGCGTTGTCGAGGCAAACGGCCGCGCGGACGGACATCTGCCCGTAACGGAACAGCGGCTCGAACGGTCAGGTGTGCTGTTACGGTCGGAGAGGTGCGGTCGCCGCTGCCCGCCGGTCCGCTCACCCGCCCCCGACCGGTCGCCCAGGAGACTTGTGATCGCCTTCCTCCCGCGCCGTCCCCGCTCCGCACGCCGTGCCGTGCCCGCCTGGCTCAGCCACCCGCTGGGGTGGCGCTCCGGCCCCGTTCCCCGGGCAGCCGTGGTCCGCGGCGCGCTGAGCGCCGGCCCGCTGCTCGCGCTCGGTGTGCTGACCGGAGAGGTCGGCCCGGGCGTTCTCGCCGCGCTCGGCGCGATGCTCGCCGGTGTCAACGACCGGCCCGGCACCCGCCGCACCGGAGTCGTCCACATCGGTCTGCCCGCCGTCGCCGGGGCCTTCGGAGTGCTGTGCGGCGGTCTGCTCGCGGACACCGGCGGGCGGTGGGCCGCCGTGCCTGCCCTCTTCGTGGTGGGCTGGCTCTCCGGCGCGCTGAGCGTCGCCGGTCCGGTGTGGTCGGCCGCCGCGATGCAACTGCTCGTCACCGCGTCCATCGGAGCCGGGATGCCGCTGGCGGGCCCCGCCTGGCTCAAGGCGGCCTGCTACCTCGGCGGCGCCGCCTGGCTGCTGCTGCTCCGGTTCCTCCTGCGCGCCCCCAGCCGGCGCCGCGGCGCCCGGTGGGACGGCGAGCGGGAGGCCGTCGCCGCCGTCTTCGACGCGCTCGCCGACGTGCTGCGCGCGGTGGGCGGTCCCGACGCCGGGGCCGCCAGGCGCCGGCTCACCGCCGCGCAGCAGCGCGCGGACGAGTCGGTGCGCCTGATGCGGCTGCTGTCCTGGCCGGCCAGGACCGGCGGCTCGGCCGCTGCGCACCGGATCGTCACCCGCCTCGGGGCGGCGACCGCGCTCTGCGAGGCCGGGATAGCGCTGCTCTGGGAAGGCAGGCCGCTGCCCGCCCAGGTGGCCGAGGGCCCCCGCAGGCTGGCCGCGGCCGTACGCGCGGACGCCGCGCCCGGCGCGCTGCCGAGCCCGGCCTCCGACACGGTCCAACGCGGCGCGTTCGACCGCGCGCTGCTGGACGCCGCGATCGCCTTCGACCGTACGGAGCCGGACACCGAGCCCCTGCCGTACACGACGACAACCGCCCCGCCCCGCACACCGCGCACCGTCCGCCGGCTGCTGGGCCGTGTGTTCGCGCCCGCGCGGCGGGAGAACGGGCTGCGGGTGGCGCTGTGCGTCGCGGCGAGCACCGCCGTCGCCCTGAGCCTGCACCAGGACCACTGGTACTGGCTGCCCGCCACCGCCGCCTTCCTGGTCAAGCCCGACCTGGGACCGCTCTTCTCCCGGGTGGTGAACCGTGTCGCGGGCACCGCCGCGGGCGTGCTCGTCTTCATCCTGCTCACGGCGGCGACGGCGGGCCTCGGCGGCCCCTGGTGGGTGATCGCCGTGGTGGTGACCGGCGGGGCGCTGATCCCGGTGGCCACGCGCCACTTCGGCTTCCAGACCGCCGTCGTCACCCTGCTCGTCCTGTCGTTCCTCTACGCGGCGGGGGACACCGAGGCGACCGTGGCGCGGCTGCTCGACACCGCGCTCGCCTGCGCCATCGTGCTGCTCGTCGGCCACCTGCCGCACCTCACCGATCCGCGGCTGCGGGTCGGGCACCGCTTCGCGGTCGCGCTGCGCTGCACCGAGCGGTACCTGCGCCACGTACTGGACACACCGCCCGCCGACGACACGCCGCGCGCCACGGGGGCGCCGTACGGAACGGGGACACCGGCACCGACGGGCGGCGACGCCGCCGGTGTCGCGCTGCGGCACGCCGCCTACCGCGCGCTCGCCGAGGCGCGGGCCGTGGCGGAGACGGCCGCCGCCGAGCTGCCGGGACCGCACCGTACCCACCGCCACGACTGGCTGGCGGTGGTGGCGCGCACGGAGCGGATCGTCGAGGCCGCGACCGTCTGCGCGGTACGGGTCGAACAGGGCGTGCCGGCGCCGACGGCCGCCGAGGCGCGGGAGGTCACCGAGGCGCTGGCCGCGATGGCCGACGCGCTGGAGGAGGGCCGCCCGCTGGCCGCCGCGGCCCTGCCGCCGGTCCCGAGCCGGTGCCGGTCCCTGCGGGACGTGATGACCCACCTCCACGGGATCCAGGCGCTGACCACGGCGGCCTGACCACGCCCTACGTGGACTTGCGGCGGGTGAGCGGCCGTTCGATCAGCCGGTACGAGGCGAAGGCCGCCACGAAACTGGCCGCGACCGTCGCGAGCCCCTGCCAGGCATCGAGGCCCAGGTCCGACATGAGCCGGGCCAGCGGATAGTGCCACAGATAGAGGCCGTAGCTGAGATTGCGTCCGATCCACACCAGCGGCGCCAGCGAGAGCGACCGGGACAGCCAGGATTCGGGACGCAGCTCCAGCGCCGCGACCAGCGTCGCCGACAGGATGCCCGTCACCAGGAACCCGGTGGTGTACCAGGGCACGGTCCAGGCGGTGGCGCCGGTCATCGGCACCTGCCAGACGATCAGGGCGAGCAGCGCCAACGCGGGCCAGGCCAGCCGTCCCGCCCACCGCCCCAGCGCCGCGAGCCGCCGATCGCCCGCGGGCAGCAGGGCGACCACTACGGCCAGCAGCGCGCCCGCGAGAAGCTGGTCGGCCCGGGTGTCCACGCCGTTGTAGATACGGTGTGCGGCGGTCGGATTCCACAGCACAACGCGCCACACCAGGGGCAGCAGACACACGACGGCGGTGCAGACCAGCACCGTACGGGCCCGGAAGCGGCGCAGGAGCAGCAGCAGGAGCGGCGGCCAGAAGAGGTAGAACTGCTCCTCGACACCGAGCGACCAGGTGTGCGACAGCAGAGAGGTGTCACTGGAGTAGACGCCGGGCTGGGAGGCCCTGACGATGTTGATGAGGAAGGTGGCGGCCAGCACGATCGCCGCCCACGCGCCGTCGAACGAGGGCAGCCTGGTGGTCAGCGCCAGCACGGCGCAGAACGCGCAGACGGCGAGCAGCGCCGGGACCAGCCGCAGCCAGCGCCGCCAGTAGAACGACCGCATCGCGACGTCGCCCGTCCTGGCGAACTCGGCGAACAGCAGCCGGGTGATCACGAATCCGCTGATGGTGAAGAAGACGTCCACCCCGAGTGCGCCGCCGGGCAGCAGATCGGGAGCGAGGTGGTAGACCATGACCAGCACCACGGCCAGCGCCCGCAGTCCGTCCACCCCGCGCACCCGGCCGCCCCGGCGCAGCGCTCCCGGGAAGCCGCGCCCTCCCCGGTCGGGCGCGCCGTCCGACCGTACCGGAATGAGCCCGAGCGCGAGCCCCGACGGTGCGCCGCCGTGACCGGTGCGCCGGGGCAGCTCCAGCGTCCCCCCGCCGGGTCCGGCAGGTCTGTGCCGCGCCTGCTCCTCGGCGGCTCCGTCCTCTCGGCCCGTGCGCGTCGCTGTCTCGGTAGGTGTGCTGTCCATCCCGTGCCCGTGCCCGGAAAGTGAACGGCCACGCGGTTGTTCATCGAAATCTCATGAACGCGCGGCCGTTCGGGGGAGGGAGACTACGTGAGGGGAGCGGCGAACAGCGGGACGACCTTCTCCAGCGCGTACGCCACAGAGAGCACCGAGTCCGTCGCGAACGCGTTGCTGAGCGTGTCGTTGTCGAGCATCACCGAGCGGCCCGCCTTGACGGAGGGAACGGCCTGGTAGAGCGGGTCGTCGGTGATCTTCTTCGTGTCCACGCCGATGGGCGCCATCACCGTGAGATCGGCGTCCAGCAGATCCAGGTTCTCGCGGCTGACGGGGATGGAGAACGACGCGCCGGCCTTGGCGTCGACGGCCGGGTTGTTCTTGAAACCGAGTCGTTCGACGAAGTCGACGCGGCCGGTGCCGTGGACGTACGCGCCGAACTCGGCGGCGGTCCGGGAGCCGAGGGTGATCGTTTTGCCCTTGAACTCGGGGTGGGCGGCGGCGGATTCCTGGAACTTGCGCTCGGTCCCGGCGATGAGCTGCTCGCCCTTCTCCGGGATGCCGAGCGCCGTGGAGATCATCTCGGTCTGCTTGCTCCACGAGATCTTGTACTGGTCGCCGCCCTTCGGCACCCCGATGGTCGGGGCGATCTTGCTCAGGGTGTCGTAACGCCCCTGGTCCCCACTGGACTTGGTGTCCAGGATGAGATCGGGCCGGAGCGCCGCGATCTTCTCGAACTGGGGCTCCAGCGTGCCGATGATCTGCGGGCTCTTCTTGTAGAGGCCCTTCGCCCAGGGGCCGACGCCGTCGCCGCCGAACGCCAGCCAGTCGCTGGCCCCGACGGGCTGCACACCGAGCGCCAGGGCGGCCTCGGCGTCGCCCCAGCCCAGCGCCACGATGCGCTGGGGGCGCTCGGTGACGGTGACCTCGCCGAACTTGGTCGCGACCTTGGCGGGGAAGGCGCCGTCGCCCTTGGCGGACGAGGAGCCGCCGGAGGTGTCGTCGGACGAGGAGGAACCGCAGGCGGCCAGCGCTCCGACGAGCAGCGCGGTCAGAGCGGCCGACAGGGCGCGGGCAGCCGGCCGCGACCGGCGTCTCGGGGCAGTACGAAGATTCTTTCGAAATGACATGAAGTTAGGTTAGCCTAACCTCAGGTTATTCCGTACGGGCGGGGGCCGACCGCTCGGCCGCCGGGTCCCCGGCGGATTCCCCGGACACTGGCTCCTCGACGGGCGCCCCGGCGATGTGGTGACGGCCCATCGGCACGATCATCGGCGTCAGCGAGGCCGGGTCCTCGGCGACGGAACAGCGCATCCCGAACACCTCGGTCACCAGGTCCGCCGACACGATGTCCGCGGGCGCCCCCTCCGCCACGATCCGCCCGTCCTTCATGGCGATGAGATGGTCGGCGTACCGGCAGGCCAGGTTCAGATCGTGCAGCACCACCGCGATGGTCGAGTCGTACGACCGGTTCAGATCGGTCAGCAGATCCAGCACGTCGAGCTGGTGGCTGATGTCGAGGAACGTCGTCGGCTCGTCCAGCAGCAGGATGTCCGTACGCTGCGACAGCGCCATGGCGATCCACACCCGCTGCCGCTGACCGCCCGAGAGTTCGTCCACCGGCCGCGACGCCAGCTCCAGCACGTCCGTCGCCAGCAGCGCCTGCGCCACCGCCGTGTCGTCCTCGGCCGTCCAGCGCCGGAACCACCCCTGGTGCGGATAGCGGCCCCGGCCCACCAGATCGCTCACCGTGATGCCGTCGGGGGCCACCGGGCTCTGCGGCAGGATCCCCAGCACCGAGGCCACCTCCTTGGTGGGCATCGCCTGGATGTCCTTCCCGTCGAGCAGCACACGTCCCGCGGTGGGCGCCAGGAGCCGGGCCATCGAGCGCAGCAGTGTCGACTTCCCGCAGGCGTTCGGGCCGACGATCATCGTGATCCGGCCCGGCGGTATGTCGACGCTCAGCCCGGCGACGACCTCACGCCCGTCGTAGCCGAGGCGGACGTCCCGCGCCTGGAGTGTGTGCTCCGCACTCATGTGCAGATCCTTCCCTCGTGTCACTCAGCCGCCCCTGCCCGCCCGGTTGGCGCGGGCCAGGAGCCACAGCAGATAGGGCGCGCCGATCACACCCGTCACCACACCCACCGGGAACTGGGTGGAACCCAGCAGATGCTGCGCGGCGAAATCCGCGACCAGCACGATCAGCGACCCGGTCAGCGCGGCGGGCAGCAGGGCGGCGCCCCGGCGCGGGACCAGCCGGCGGGCGATCGGCGCGGAGACGAACGCCACGAACGCCACCGGGCCCGCCGCGGCGGTCGCCACCCCGGCCAGTGCCACCGCGCAGACGATCAGCGCCAGCCGGGCGCGCTCCACCCGGGTGCCGAGCCCCACCGCGGTCTCGTCGCCCAGTTGCAGGGTACGGAGGGGCCGCGCGGCGAGGAACGTCGGTGGTACGAGGAGCGCCAGGGCCACGACGAGCGGCCAGAGCTGGTTCCAGGACCGGCCGTTGAGACTGCCCGTCAGCCACGCGAGGGCGTTCTGCGCCTCGGACAGGTTCGAACTCGTCAGCAGGTGCGAGATCATGCTGGACAGCGCCGTGCCGATCCCGATGCCGACCAGGACGAGCCGGTACCCGGCGACGCCGCCGCGCCACGCGAGCGCGTAGATCGCCGCCGCGGTCACCAGCGCGCCCAGCAGGGCACTGGCGGAGAGAGCGAAACCACTGGCACCGAAGGCCACACTGGCCAGCACCCCGGCCGCGCCCGCCCCTGAACTGATCCCGATCACATCGGGACTGGCCAGCGGGTTGCGCAGCAGCGTCTGGAACACCGCGCCCGAGAGCCCGAAGGCCGCCCCGACCAGCAGGCCGATCAGCGCGCGCGGCAGCCGCAGTTCGAGGATCACGAACCGGGCGCCCCCGTTCCCGCCACCGGCCAGCGTCGCGACCACCTCGTCCAGCGGGACGAACAGGTCGCCGACGGCCAGCGACACGCACAACGCGGCCAGTACGGCGACGGTCAGCGTCCCGCAGACCACGGCGGAACGGGTCCTCCCGGAGCGCCGTGCCCGGACGACATCGGCGACGGCGGCGGTCAGCCGCGCGTCCGCCTGCTCCCCGGGACGGCGGTCGGAACGGCCGTCGGAAAGGCCGTCGGAACGGCCGTCCGGCACGGGCGGGTTCTCGACGGCTCCAGCGGTCAGGTCCTTCACAGCTCCACCAGATGACGACGGCGCACCAGGATCACGAAGGGGACGGCCCCGATGACCGCGGTCACGATCCCCACCTGCACCTCACCGGGCCGGGCGATCACCCGCCCCACGATGTCGGAGACCAGCATCAGCACGGGCGCCAGCAGCGCGCTGTACGGGAGGATCCAGCGGTAGTCGGGCCCGGTGAACATCCGGGCCGCGTGCGGTACGACCAGGCCGACGAAGCCGATGGGACCGACGACCGCGGTGGCCGTACCGCACAGCAGCATCACCGTCGCCGCCGACACGAGCCGCGCCGCACCCACCCGCTGTCCCAGCGCCCGCGCGATGTCGTCGCCCAGCGACAGGGCGTTGAGCTGCGGCCCCAGCGCCAGCGCGAGCACCACGCCCACCGCGATGAACGGCAGGGCCTGCCACAGCAGTTCGGCGTCCCGGCCGGCGAGCGAACCGACCTTCCAGAACCGGAACCGGTCGAAGATCTGACGGTCCGTCAGGAGGATGGCGGTGGTCACCGATCCCAGAATGGCAGTGGTCGCCGCCCCGGCCAGCGCCAGCTTCACCGGTGTGGCGCCGTCCCGGCCCAGCGAGCCGACGCTGTAGACCAGTACGGTCGCGGCGAACGCGCCCAGGAGCGCGAACCAGATGTACGCGGACGGCGAGCCGAAGCCGAGCAGGCCGATCGCGCCCACCACGGCCACCGAGGCACCGGCGTTGACACCGAGAATGCCCGGGTCGGCCAGCGGGTTACGCGCCACGCCCTGCATGACCGCCCCGGCGAGCCCCAGCGCGACGCCCGTCATCAGCCCGGCGACCGTACGCGGAACGCGCTCCTCCCAGATGATGAGCTGCCCCTTGTCGGACAGATCCCGGTCGAACAGGACCCGCAGCACATCGCCGCTCGCGGCGTCGCCGGAACCGAACGCGAGGCTGGCCCAGACCGCCAGCGCCAGCAGCCCCGCGGTCACCAGCAGGCCGGCTCCGAGGAGCGGACGGCCCCTGCGCGCGCCGGGGCCCGCGCGGTCGGCGGGCTCATCGGCGGGCGGGGCGGCGGAGCCGGGCCCGGTCCGGGGCCCGGAGTGTGCCCTCACGCTTCGTGGACCTTCGCGTGGAGCGTCCCACCGTGCATCTGGCATGCCCTCACTGTGCTGCTCCGGGCACGGCCGACCGCACCGCGGAAGCTGGTCAATTCATAAAGTAAGGTGAGCCTAACATTACCGAACGGCTGTCCTGCCCCGTCCCGCCCGGCCCGTACACGGGAGAAGAACCATGCCCCACCCCGCGACGACGGAACCCGGACCGCTCCCCTTCGATCCGCTCGACGACCGGCCGGCCGACCGCGCGGACCACCGCGAACTGCGGTCCGCCGACGAACTGCGCGAGCTGCTCGGCACCCCGCACCCGATCGTGATCGACAAGGTCAGGGACCGGCTGATCCCCGAGGACCTTGAGCTGCTGGCGCGCTCGCCGTTCTGTCTGCTCTCCACCTCCGACGGCCGGGGCAACTGCGACGCCTCACCGCGCGGCGACGTCCCTGGGTTCGTCCGCGCCCTGGACTCCCGCACCCTGGTCCTGCCGGACCGGCCGGGCAACCGGCGGGCCGACAGCTTCCACAACATCCTGGAGAACCGGCATGTCGGCCTGGTCCATCTCGTGCCCGGCAGCACGGAGGTGCTGCGCGTCAACGGGCGGGCGCGCATCCTCACCGACGCGCCGTTCTTCGACGGGATGCCCCTGAAGGGCCAACGCCCGCTGCTCGCCCTGCTGGTGGAGATCGACGAGATCTTCCGGCACTGCCCGGCCGCACTGCACCGCTCCGGGCTCTGGCGGCCGGAGAGCCGGCCGCAGGAGTGACACCGCGGCCGTGCGCCCACCGTGCGGTGGCGGAACGGGCCCCCTCCGTACGGTCTTCGGCGGCGACGGTACGAGGGCTTCACGCCACCGGAACGCGGCCGTAATGTAGAAACCGGTTGCTATCCGGGTGGACCCTGACGCAGCCGTTCCTGCACCACGACTCGACGGGCCGGGTACGGCATGAAGGGGCGGACCATGGCGCGCACCGGCGGCCCCACCGGACCGACCCTCGCGATCGTGGCCAGGGAGGCCCGGGTGTCGGTGCCCACCGCCTCGAAGGTGGTGAACGGGCGCGAGGACGTCGCGCCCGAGACCCGGCGCCGCGTCACCGAGGCGCTCGACCGGCTCGGGTACGTGCGCAGGCCCCGGGCCGGCGCCGCCGGGCGGCCCTCCTCCCTGGTGGACGTCGTACTGCACTCCCTGGACAGCTCCTGGTCGGGCGCGGTGCTGCACGGCGTGGAGGCCGCCGCGGCCGAGGCCGGTCTGGAGATCGTGGTGTCGGCCGGGCTCACCAGGACCCGGGGGTACGGGCCCGGGCGCGGCCGGCTGCACCGGCTCGCCGCGCGCGGCTCGGCCGGGGCGCTGTTCAGCCGCGCGAACCTCACCCCTTCCCAGTACGCCTGGCTGGCGCAGCACCGCATCCCGTTCGTCCTGCTCGACCCGCTGGTGGAGCCCCCGCCGGGGGTTGCCTGGGTCGGCGCGGACGACCTCGGCGGCGGTGCCGCCGCGACGGGGCATCTCCTCGCCCTCGGCCACCGGCGGATCGCGGTCGTCGGCGGCCACCGCCACCGGCTCGGCACCGCCGCCCGGATCGCCGGACACCGCGCGGCGCTGGCGTCGGCGGGTCTCCCGTACCGACCCGAGTACGAGAGGTACGCCGGCTTCGCCCCGGCCCGCGCCCGCCGCCACGCGCTGGAACTCCTGGCGCTGCCCGAGCCGCCGACCGCCGTCTCCGTCTGCTCCGACGCGATGGCCCTCGCCGTCTACGAGGCCGCCGCCGAACGCGGTCTGCGGGTCCCCGGCGACCTGTGCGTGGTCGGCTTCGGCGATCTGCCGGAATCACGCTGGGCCGCCCCCGCGCTCACCACCGTCCGCCGACCGCTCTCCGACATGGCGGGCGCCGCGCTGCGCCTGCTGCTCGCGCTCACGGCGGGGGACCCGCCCGCCTCCCTCCGCACCGAGCTCGCCACGCGTCTGGTGGTACGCGGCAGCACCGCTCCCGCGTCGAACTGAGCCCCGGGCGCGGGCATGCTGCGGGTGGCGGGAGGACTCGCGGTGGCGGGGGCCGCCGGAGGCGTCGTCGCCTCGATGACCGGCGACCGGGCCGACGCCGCGCCCACGACCTTCGTCCACCCGGGGATGCTGCACGCGTACGGGGAGCTGAACCGGGCCAAGGTCCGGGTGAAGGCGGGCTCCCGGCCGTGGACGGCGGGGTGGGAGCGGCTGGTGGCCAATCCGCACTCGCAGTCGGCCTGGGCGCCCCGCCCGGCCGCGTCCGTCATCCGCGGCGGCGCCGGGCAGAACTACCCGCAGCTCTACAACGACATCCACGCCGCCTACCAGAACGCGCTGCGCTGGAAGATCGCCGGTACCACCGCGCATGGTGACACCGCCCGGGACATCCTCAACGCCTGGTCGGCCACGCTCACTTCGCTGGCTGAGCCCCGACTCCGGTGTGCGGTCCGGGCCTTCGGCGGACGAGGCCCGGACCGCAGCGAAACTTTCGCATTCCGCACCGGCGGGAGACACGGGTGCCATCTCCCCGCACCATAGGTACCGGTTTCCCTCCCCGCTGTGCGAAGCCGTATCCCCTCCCCGTTCCTTGTCTCCGTCCTTCCGTCCTTCCGTCCTTCCGTCCTTCCGTCCTTCCGTCCCTCCGTCCCTCCGTCCCTCCGTCCCTCCGTCCCCCCACCCCTGGAGTGAGATCCCGATGAGCCGCACCCGCACCTCCGCGATCAGCCGCCGCGGCCTACTCAAGGCCGCCGGAGGACTCGCCCTCGCCGGCGCCGCGGGCGGTGCCGTACAGGCCACCACCGCGCCCACCGCGCAGGCCGCCCCGGCCACCTTCGTCCACCCCGGCGCGCTGCACGCGTACGGCGAGCTGAACCGCGCGAAGGTACGGGTCGCCGCCGGCAACGACCCCTGGCTGGCCGGCTGGAACCGGCTGATCGCCAACGGGCACGCCCAGGCGGGCTGGCAGGCCCGCCCGCAGGCCACCGTCGTCCGCGGCGGCACCGGCGAGAACTACGGCACGCTGTACAACGACATCCACGCCGCCTACCAGAACGCGCTGCGCTGGAAGATCGCCGGTACCACCGCACACGGTGACACCGCGCGGGACATCCTCAACGCCTGGTCGGCCACGCTCACCACCGTCACCGGCAACGCCGACCGGTTCCTCGCCGCCGGGATCTACGGCTACCAGTTCGCCAACGCCGCCGAACTGATGCGCGGATACGCGGGGTTCGACCTCGACCGCTTCCGCCGGATGATGGCGAATGTGTTCTACCCGCTCAACAACCAGTTCCTCACCGGTCACAACGACGCCTGCATCACCAACTACTGGGCGAACTGGGACCTCTGCAACATGAACTCCATCCTGGCGATCGGCATCCTCAACGACGACGGGGCCAAGTACGACCAGGCCGTCGGCTACTTCAAGAACGGCGCGGGCAACGGCGCGATCGGCAAGGCCGTCCCCTTCGTGTACGAGAGCGAGGGACTCGCCCAGTGGCAGGAGTCCGGCCGCGACCAGGGCCACACCATGATGGGCATGGGCCAGATGGGCGCCTTCTGCGAGATGGCCTGGAACCAGGGCGAGGACCTGTACGGCTACGACAACAACCGCTTCATGAAGGCCGCCCAGTACGTCGCCAAGTACAACCTCGGCCAGAGCGTCCCGTTCACCACGTACTCCTGGGGCACCGGCCAGAACTGCGCCTACCGGGAACACACGGTCGTCTCCGACGCGAGCCGGGGCCAGATCCGCCCGGTGTGGGACCTCCTCCACTACCACTACGCGCGGCGCCGGGGCCTCTCCGTCCCGTACATCACGGCCATGGCCGAGAGCGTCCGCCCCGAGGGCGGCGGGGGTGACTACGGGCCGAACAGCGGCGGCTTCGACCAACTGGGCTTCGGCACCCTGCTGTACGCCAAGTAGGCACACCGCCCGCCCCGGAGGCTCAGCAGTGACCCGGGCGGGCGTGGACCGTGATCCGGGCCCCGGTCACGGTCCGGCTGCCGCACTCCTCGAAGTACGTACGCAGCACGGCGCGTTTGACGGCCTCCGGGCCGGTCGTCTCCAGCGGCCGGCCGGGCGGATCGTGCACGGCCACGATCCGCCGCGCCGCCAGCATCCGGGCACGCACCCGCGCCGCCGGGAGCTCCGTACCGCGCAGGGTGTGCGACGCGAGGGGGGAGCGGTCCAGGGCGAGATCCGTCAGCCCCCGGAACTCCCCGGGCCGCGCGAGCGTCCACGCCCGGCGCCGCGCCGGGATGAACAACAGAGCGTCACCGGGCCGCGCCGACTCCCGTACGGCGCGGGCGACGGCGGTGGCGTCGTTCAGACGGCTCTGCGGGGTCCGCAGATACACGCCCACCGGGCACAGCGCGGCCAGCGCCGCCGACACCGCCAGCACGGACACAGCCAGGCGCCGGGCGCGATCCGCGCACCCCGGGACCCGACACCGGTCGAGCGCGGCGCCGAGGAGCAGCGCCAGACCGACGGTGTACGAGAGGACGTACCGCTCGACGTAGAACGGCCGCAGCGGGGTGAGCGCCATCAGCAGCGCGGTCGGCAGGATCAGCAGGGGCAGCGCGAGTGCCTCCAGCCGGGGGACCGGTGGCGCGCCGCCGTCCGGGCGGGCGGCGCCGGATCCGCGCGGCGCCGTACGGGCACACACCACACCCACCGCCGTCACCACGGCGAAGCCCAGGACATGCCGGGCGCCCGGGGCGCCGATCCAGTCGACCTGCGCCGACTGCGTCGTACTGAAGAGCGCGAGTGGCAGCAGCCCGGCGCCCACCGCGCACGCGGCGGCGCCCCACGCCCGTACGGTCCGCCGGGACACGGGGGAACACACCACCGTCACCCCGTGGGCGAGCAGCGTCAGCACCGCGAACTCGTGCAGCAGACAGGCGGTCAGCGTCACCCCGGCGTACGCGGCCCACCGGCGCCGCCGCCACGGCCGGCCGAGCGCGCGCACCAGCAGCCAGCTCGCCCAGGTGACCAGGGCGCACACCAGTGCGTAGGACCGGCCCTCCTGCGCGTACCGCTGCACGGCCGGGAGCAGCGGCAGGACCAGTCCGGCCAGCAGCCCGGCGCGCGGACCGGCGAGCGCCCGGCCGAGCAGCGCGACCCCGGCGGACGCCGCCGCCACCGCGAGCACGGACGGCAGCCGCAGCGCCACGAGACCGCCGTCCCAGAGGGCGAAGACCCCGTGCATGACCAGGTAGTACAGGCCGTGGACCGCGTCGATGTGGCCCGCGGTGTGCCAGATCTGCCACGGGGCACGGTGGGCCACCGCGTACGTGACGGCCTCGTCGCCCCACAGCGTCCCGCCGCGCCGGATCCCCCACACCCCGAGCACCAGCGCCAGGGCGGCCGGGGCACAGACGGCGAGCGCCCGCGAGGCATACAGACGGGGGAACAGCGGCCGGGCGGGCCGCGGTGTGGGCGCCACCGGCGCCGGGGCGGGCCGCGAAGGCGGCGGGACGAGGGGGATGGCGGGCTCCGTTCCCTCCCGCGCGGGGCCGGTCGGCGTGGCGCGACGCGTACGGGGTGACCGGCCGCACTATCCCCGATCCGCCCGAGGGGAGTCCGCCGACGCCCCGGGACCGGCCGGACGGTCCCACCGTCGGCGCCGGGTCCGTACGCCGTCCGGGGCTCCCGGGCGTGTGGTGGCCCGGTGCGTGGTGGCCCGCTGCTACGCCTCGGGGCGTACGGGCAGATCGCGGGCGCCGAGGCGCAGGTGCTCGATGTGGTAGACGGCCTCGTCGAGCAGCCGCGCGACATGGTTGTCGTACAGGCTGTAGACGATCCGGCGGCCCTGCCGCACCCCGGTGACCAGCCCCAGCGCCCGCAGCAGGCGCAACTGGTGGGAGACGGCGGACTGCTCCATCTCGACGGCCTCGGCCAGCTCCGTCACCCCGCAGGCGCTCTGCCGCAGCCGGGTCAGGATCATCAGCCGGGAGGGGGTGGCCAGCGCCTGGAGTGTGGCGGCGATGGTGGCGGCGGAGTCCGCGTCGAGATGTCCGGTCGGTGTGGCGCGCTCGTCGACTCCGTGTCCCATGGGCTCATCGTATATCCGTCGACACGTGAAGACTTGTTCTTGTGTCCGGCCAGGGCGGGGCGTCCGTGCTCACCCGGACGGCGCCCGCCGGATGGCGGGCCCCGGCCCCGGCGGCGGACGATGACGGCACCCCTGTGACCGGACAGGGACGTCCACGCGGACGGGACGACGTCCACCGGACGGCACGGAGAGGCGGACGGTATGAGCGATCTGCGGGCGCTGGCGGCCGAGGCGTACGTCTACGGGTATCCGATGGTGTTCAACCTGGACCAGGCCGACCGCTTCACCCACGCCGGCCTCGGCCTGGTACCGCCGGCCCCCTTCAACACCCTCGCCCACGGCACCGAGCCCGCCGGGCCGTGGGACAGCTTCCCCGGCGTCGCCGACGACACCGTCCACTCCGTGGCCCAGCTCGACCTCTCCGGCGGCCCGCTGCTGCTGACCGTGCCCGACACGGCCGATCGCTACTACGTCCTGCGGTTCGTGGACGCCTGGACCAACAACTTCGCCTATGTCGGACGGCGCGCCACCGGCACCGCCGCCGGTAGCTTCCTGCTCACCGGACCCGGGTGGAGCGGCGAGGTCCCGGCCGGGACCACCCGGATCGCCTGCCCCACCGCGGTGGCCTCGCTCGTCGGCCGCTGGGCGTGCGCCGGCCCCGAGGACCGCGCCGCCACCACCGCGCTCCAGCGGGCCACCCGCCTGGAGCCGTACGCGCCCGGCTCCGGCGGTGAGCGCGCCGCACCGCTCGCGGGTCTGCCGTTCTCGGACCCGGACGTCACCGACGGCACCCTGATGTTCTTCGAGAAACTGCGGGTGCGGATGGCCGCGTTCCCGCCGGCCCCCGTCGACACCGCGTACCAGCGGCGCTTCGAGCCCCTCGGCCTGCTGGCCCCTTCGAGCCCCTACCGGTCACCGGAGTCCGAACTGGCCGACGCCCTGCGCGAGGGGTTCGCCGAGGGCAGCGAGCGCGTCGAGTACGCCGCCACCCACGCCGAGGGACCGGAACAGAACGGCTGGCGGCTCGCCTACCACGCCTTCGACTACAACGCGGACTTCTTCGGCACGGGCGTCCTGACCGGACCGGAGTGGACGGTCACCGACCGCGACGCCGCGCGGCTGCTGCGGGCCGCCGCGGCCCGCACCGACCTGTGGGGCGGCCACGGCTACGAGGCCGCCTACGCGATGATCTGGAACGACGCGGACGGAGAGCCGCTGGAGGGCCGTCACACCTACACGCTGCGCTTCGAACAGCCGCCGCCCGTCGACGCGTTCTGGTCGCTCACCATGTACGACCTGCCCGAGTACCACCTCGTCGGCAACCCCCTCGACCGGTACGCGATCGGCGACCGCACCCCGGGGCTGCGCCGCGCCGCCGACGGCTCCCTCACCCTCCATCTGCGCACCGGCCGTCCGGAGAGCGAGGAGGCCGCCGCCAACTGGCTGCCCGCCCCGCCCGGACGCTTCCGCCCCGTCCTGCGGCTGTACCAGCCGCGCCCCGCGCTCCTCGACGGCGGCTACGTTCTCCCGGCGATCCGCCGCGCGACCTGACGCGGGCGGGCCGTGCGCGGTCCCGTCACTATGATCGTAGGGCTGTCCACCGCACCACGTCTGGAGCCCCGTCGATGACGCCGCCCGCCACCGCCCGCGTCCTGGTCACCCTCGATGAACACCTCGCGCGGGCCGCCGCGGAGCGGCAGGGCGCGCTGTGGAAACTGGCCGAGCGCGGACGGGCCCTGGACGCGAACGTCGTACGGCTGCCACCGGGCGCGGGCGTCGCCGAGCACAGCGACGACGTGCTCGACGTCCTGCTCGTCGTCCTCGACGGCGAGGGGACGCTCGGTACGCCCGCCGGGACCGAGCCGCTCGCCCCGCACGCGGTGGTGTGGCTGCCCAGGACCTCGCGCCGCTCGCTGACCGCGGGGGAACGCGGCCTGGTCTATCTGACCGCGCACCCGCGCCGCCCCGGGCTGACGGTCGCCGCTCCGCCGCCGGCCGCCGCCCCCGTACCGGCGCCGCCGGCCGAGGGCGGGGAGCCGCCCTGCGCGCTGAACCGGGTCTGCGCCGGGTGCGGACGCCTCTGCGGGGAGCGCGACGCGCGGTTCTGCGCCCGGTGCGGGGACGCCCTGCCCGGCTGACCGCGGGCCGGGCGTCCGGTGACGCCCCCGGCGTCAGGCCGAGTCGCGCCGGACCAGTTCGGTGGGGAGGATGACCGTGGAGGTGTCCTCCCCACCGATCTGGGCGAGCAGCACCCGTACCATCTCCGCGCTGATGCGGTCCCACGGCTGACGGATCGTGGTCAGCGCGGGCCGGCTGTCCAGGGCGGCGGGCGAGTCGTCGAAACCGCCCACCGCGACGTCCTCGGGCACCCGGCGTCCCGCGTCCCGCAGCGCCGTGAGCACGCCCTGCGCCATCAGGTCGGACGCGACGAACACCGCGTCCAGGTCCGGTGCCCGTCGCAGCAGTTCCACGGCGGCGGCCTCCCCGCTCGCCCGGCTGTAGTCACCGGCGGCGACGAGCCGGTCGTCGGCCTCGATACCGGCCTCGGCGAGGATCTCCCGGTAGCCGGCCAGCCGCTCCGTACCGCCGGGGGTGTCCGGCGGACCGGTCACCGTGGCGATCCGCCGGCGCCCGCCGCGCAGGAGATGGCGCACCATCTCGCGCGCGCCGTCCCGGTCGTCGGCCGCCACATAGCTGACCTTCGAGCTCTGCCCGAGCGGTTTCCCACAGGCCACCAACGGGACCCGGGCCGCCCGCAGTTGCTCGGCCACCCGGTCGCCGGAGTGGCTGGACACCAGCAGGACGCCGTCGACATGGCCCGAGGTGATGTAGCGGGCGATCCGGCGCCGTTCGTCCTTCGTCCCCGCGATCATCAGCAGCAGCGGGATGTCGTGCGCGGCCAGCGCCTGCGTACAACCCCGCAGCAGCACATTGAAGTTGGGGTCCTCGAAGAACCGCTCCTGCGGCTCGGTGAGCAGGAAGGCGACCGAGTCGGAACGGCCCGTGATGAGACTCCGGGCGTGCCGGTTGACGACGTAACCCGTCCTGCGGATCGCGGCGTTGACGGCTTCCTCCGCGGCCGGGCTCACATAGTGGCCGCCGTTGAGGACCCGCGAGACGGTGCCCCGTGAGACTCCCGCCTCCCGTGCCACGTCGTGGATGGTCGGCGGCTTGCGCCGGCCGTTGCTGCCCGTGCGGCTCATACCTGTCGTTCTCTCGTGATCGTGCCTGTCGCGTCAGGACTTTACGGCCCCGGACAGCAGATCCAGGCTCCAGAACCGCTGGATGACCAGGAACAGCGCGATCAGTGGCACCACCGCGAGCAGCGCACCCGTGATGACCAGAGTGTAGAGCGAGGGGGTGTTGGAGCCCTGCTGGAGGAGGGTGTAGAGGCCGAGTGTGACGGGGAACTTCCGGTCGTCGCCGAGCATGATGTAGGGGAGGAGGAAGTTGTTCCAGATGGCCACGAACTGGAAGAGGAACACCGTCACCAGCCCCGGCAGCATCATCGGCAGCGCCACCGACCGGAAGATCCGCCACTCACCGCCGCCGTCCATCCGGCCTGCCTCCACCACATCGGGCGGTACGGACGCCGCCGCGTAGATCCGGGCGAGATAGACCCCGTACGGGGAGAGGATCACCGGCAGCAGCACGGACAGATAGCTGTCGGCCATGTCGGCCTTCGCCATCAGCAGGTACTGCGGTACGGCGAGGATGACCGGCGGCATCAGGACGCCCGCGAGCAGCACGTTGAAGATCGTCTCGCGGCCCCGGAAGCGGTAGACGGCGAGGGCGTAGCCGCTGAGCGCGGAGACCGCCGTCGAGAGCAGGGCGCCGACCCCGGAGTAGAACAGGGAGTTGAGCATCCACCGCCAGTACACGCCCTCGCGGTACGCGGACAGTTCCGCGACGTTGTCCGTGAAGCCCGTGCCGGGCAGGAAGGTGAAGGTGGAGAACAGCTCGCGGCCCGACTTGGTCGAGGCCACCACGATCCACGCCACGGGCATGAGGCAGTAGAGCGCGCCGGCGAACAGGGCGATCGTGGGCACCCAGGCGATCCGGCGCCGCTGCTTCGGCCGGGCCGGTGGCGGCCCCTGCGCGGTGCCCGGGGTGGTGCCGGCCGCGGGCGCGGTACGGCGGGTGGTGACAGCGTTCACGAGGTCTCTCCCTGGTTCGAACGGGAGTTCGCGGCCTTCAGGAAGCCGAAGGACAGGACGAGGGTGACGGCCGCGATGACCACGGAGGTGGCCGCCGCCGAGTAGATGTCCCCCTTGACGAAGGCGTCCTGATAGACCTTCATCAGCGGGGACCAGGTGGTGGAGAGCGAGTTGGTCAGGGGCTTGAGGGTGGTGGGTTCGCTGAACACCTGGAGGGTCGCGATGATCGAGAAGAAGAACGTCAGCACCAGCGCGGGCGCGACGATCGGGATCTTGATCCGCAGGGCGGTCTGGAGCTGTGAAGCGCCGTCCAGCCGGGCCGCCTCGTAGATCTCGACGGGGATCGAGCGCAGCGACGTATAGATGACGATCATGTTGAAGCCGGTGCCGCCCCACAGGGCGATGTTGGCCAGCGCGATGTACAGCGGCCCGCCGTCCAGCAGATTCGGCTGGGGGAGTCCCGCCTTGTCCAGCAGGTAGAAGAAGGGGCTCACGTCCGGCAGGTAGAGGAAGCCCCACATCAGTGCGGCGATCACCCCGGGGACGGCGTACGGCAGGAAGATCGCGAGCCGGGAGAAGCCGCTGAGCCGGGTGCGCTCGGCGTCCAGCATCAGGGCCAGGATCAGCGCGAGGCCGAGCATCGTGGGGACCACGATGGCCCCGTACCCGAGCACGCGCAGCGCGGAGGAGAGCAGTACGGAGTCGGAGAGGGCGTCCGTGTAGTTGGAGAGCCCGGCCCAGACCTCCTGGCGGGCGCCCCTGCCGAGGCCGAGCCCCTTGACCTCGACCTTGCGCAGGCTCAGATAGAGGGCGTACCCGATGGGCAGCGCGAAGAACAGCGCGAACAGCGCGACGGCGGGCACCAGGAAGACGAACGGCGCGTTGCGCACCTGCCGGCTCGCCCGGCTGCGCGGGCGGCGCCCGCCGCGACCTCGCGCGGCGGGCGGTGCGGCGGTGGTGACGGAAGCGGTGCCGGTGGTGCCGGTGGTGACGGAAGCGGGGGCGGTGCCACCCGGCGGGCGGCCCGAGCCGCCCGCCGGGCGCGAGGTGGCGGCCATCAGCCGGTGACCTCGAAGCCCTGCTTCTTCATGTCGGCGACGGTGGACTCCTGCATGGCCGTCAGGGCCGCGCCGAAGTCCGACTTGTCCTTGGCCGCGGTGGCGAAGGAGTCACGGAAGGTGGTGTACGCGACGTTCACGTTCGGGCCCCACGCGGAGGGCGCGGTGCTCTTCGCGATCCCGGCGGCCGTGGTGTAGAAGTCCGGCTGGTTCGCGAAGAACCCGGGGGCCTGGCTCAGCGCGCCGCCCGTCTGTGCGGCGGTGGCGGCCGGGTAGATCCCGCCCTCCTTGACCAGCGCGGCCAGGGCGTCGCTGTCGGTGTTCAGCCAGGTGGCGAACTTCGCGGCGGCCTTCTTGTGCTGCGAGTCGTTGGTGACACCGGTGGACGAGCCGCCCCAGCTCCCGGTCGTCGGCTTGGCCGCGTCCCACTGCGGCAGCGGCGCCATGGCCCACTTGTCCTTGGTGTCGGGCGCCGCGGTCGTCAGGGTGCCCGGCGCCCAGACCGCGCTGACCCAGGCGATCTGCTTGCCCGTGTTGAGCGCCTTGTTCCAGGACGGGGTGTACATGGGCTGGTTGTCGATGGCGCCCTCCTTGACGAGACCGCCCCAGAAGTCCGCGACCTTCTTCGTGGCGGCGTCGTCGATCCCCACGTTCCAGGTGTCGCCCTTGGTCGTCCACCACTGGGCGCCCGCCTGCTGGGCGAGACCGGCGAAGAGTCCCGCGTCGTTGCTGGAGAACGTCGTCAGCGCCTTGGACGGGTCCTTCTTCTTCAGCGCGCGGGCCGTCTCGGCGAACGCGTCCCACGTGGTGGGCACGGTGAGCCCGTACCTCTTGAAGAGGTCCGCGCGGTAGTAGAACATCATCGGCCCGGAGTCCTGCGGGACCGCGTAGACGGCGTCCGTCCCGAGCGTGGTCTGCTGCCAGACGCCGGGGGCGAACTTGTCCTTCGCACCCGGGACATCACCGGAGATGTCCGCGAGGACGTCGTTGCTGACGAGCGTCGGCAGCGCCTGGTACTCCGCCTGCACCAGGTCGGGGGCCTTCTTCGCCTTGGCCGCGGTGATGATCTTGGTGACCAGGTCGTCGCCGGACGCCTGCTTCTTCACCGTGACCTTGATGCCGGACTTCTTGCCCTCCGTCGTGTTCCACAGATCGGCGACCTTGTCCATGCCGGGGGCCCAGGCCCAGTAGGTGAGGTCGGCCGGCCCGTCGGCCCCCGCGTCGTCGTCGCCGGAGCCGGAGCCGCACGCGGCGAGCGCGGTGGCGCCGAGCGCGATGGCGAGGGACGTGGCCACGAGGCGTCTGCGCGTCGTGAATTGCATGGTGTTACTCCCCTGACGAACCCTGACGGAGGTCTCCGCCCTGCGGGCGGCGGACCGGCCCTGCTCTGTGAGCGTTCACAGTAGAGAAACGTCCCGGACACTTGTCAATGGTTGTTCCTGTGCGGTTATGTTGGATCTACCGAACCGTCGCGATGTGTGCACGTTCCCACACCCGACGCACATCATGGCCCGTCCGCTCGCCGGCCGTACCCGCACCACAGGAGGCAATCCATGCCGCACACCGCACCCGAGGGCCTGTCGGGGCTCGCGTTCGGCGGGGACTACAACCCCGAGCAGTGGCCGGAGGCCGTCTGGCAGGAGGACGTCCGCCTCATGCGCGAGGCCGGCGTCAACCTGGTGTCGATCGGTATCTTCTCGTGGGCCCTGCTCGAACCGGAGCCGGGCCGGTACGACTTCGGCTGGCTGGACCGCGTCGTCGACCTGCTCCACGAGAACGGCGTACGGGTGGACCTCGGCACCCCCACCGTCGCCCCGCCCGCCTGGTTCTACCGCGACCACCCCGACGCCCTCCCGGTCAGCCGCGAAGGCGTGCGGTACGCGTTCGGCTCACGCGGCGCGATCTGCCACAGCTCACCGGCGTACCGTGAGGCCGCCGCCGCCATCACCGAACAGCTCGCCCTGCGCTACGGCTCCCACCCCGCGCTGGCGCTCTGGCACGTGCACAACGAGTACGGCGTCCCCGTCAGCGCCTGCTACTGCGACCACTGCGCTGTCCACTTCCGCGCCTGGCTGCGCGCCACCTACCAGGACCTCGACGCGGTCAACGACGCCTGGGGCACAGCCTTCTGGGGCCAGCGCTACGGCTCCTTCGACGAGATCCAGCCGCCCAGGGCCACCCCCACCGTGTGCAACCCCGCCCACCGCCTCGACTACGCGCGCTTCGCCGACGCCACCATGCGCGAGAACTTCGTACGGGAGCGCGACCTGCTGCACCGGCTCGCCCCCGGCATCCCCGTCACCACCAACTTCATGACCGCCCTCAGCCAGTGCGACTCCGTCGACTACTGGGCCTGGGGCCGCGAGGTCGACCTCGTCACCAACGACCACTACCTCATCACCGACGGCCGCCGCACCCATGTGAACCTCGCCATGGCCGCCGACCTCACCCGGTCCGTGGCCGGCGGCGCCCCCTGGCTGCTGCTCGAACACTCCACCAGCGGCGTCAACTGGCAGCCCCACAACCCCGCGAAGGCCCCCGGCCAGATGGCCCGCAACAGCCTGGCCCACGTGGCACGCGGCTCGGAGGGCGCGCTGTTCTTCCAGTGGCGCCAGTCCCGGCGCGGCGCCGAGAAGTTCCACTCCTCGATGGTGCCGCACGCGGGCACCGACAGCCGGGTCTGGCGCGAGGTCGTCGGCCTCGGCGCCCACCTGGACAGCCTCGCCACCGTACGCTCCACCCGGACCGTCGCCGACGCCGCCGTCGTCTGGGACTGGCAGTCCTGGTGGGCGCAGCGCCTCGAATGGCGGCCGAGCGAGGACCACGACGCCCGCGAGCGCGCCGACTCCTTCTACGAGACGCTCTACGACCGCCACCTCACCGTGGACTTCGCCCACCCCGAGGCCGATCTCTCCCGCTATCCGCTCGTCGTGGTGCCCGCCCTCTACCTCGCCTCCGAGGAGACGGGCCGCAACCTCCGCGCCTATGTCGAGAACGGCGGCACCCTCGTCGTCTCGTACTTCTCCGGGATCGTCGACGAGCACGACGCCGTCCACCCCGGCGCCTACCCCGGCGTGCTGCGCGACGTCCTCGGCCTGACCGTCGAGGAGTTCTCCCCGCTCGGCGCGGGCGAGCGCGTGCGGATCACCGCGGCCGACGGCTCGGAGCTGACCGCCGACGTGTGGAGCGAGTTCGTCGTCCCGCGCGGCGCCGAGACGGTCTGGACCTACGCCGACGGACTCGCCGCGGGCCACCCGGCCGTCACCCGCCACCGCCTCGGCCGCGGCACCGCCTGGTACATCTCCACGCGGCTCGCCCCCGGCGCCCTCGACACGGTCATCGGCGCCGCCGCCGACGACGCCGGGATCGCGCCGCGCTCCGAACTGCCGCACGACGTCGAGGTCGTACGCCGGTCGGGGGAGAGCGGCGAGTACCTGTTCGCCGTCAACCACACCGGTACGGACGCCAAGGTGCCGCTGCCCGGCGCGGGCACCGAACTCCTCACCGGGGAGCGCGCCTCGGGCGGGCTCGCCCTGCCGGCCGGATCCGTACGGGTCGTGAAGCTCGACGCCTGAGCGCCACCACCCCCGGCTGCCGCCGCCGCACACGTACCACCGAGCCGCACATGTACCACCGGGCACCATCCGCACCACCGAGCCGCACACGCACCACCGGGCACCACCCGCACCGCCGAGCACCACCGGGACCCACCCGCCTGTCCGTCCATCGGTCGAAGGGACATCGACGATGCACCTCGCACACCGCACCTGGCGCACCCGACTCGGAGCCACCGCCACCGCCGCACTCGGCGCGCTTCTCCTGACCGCGCTGCCCGCGCAGCAGGCCCAGGCCGCCACGACCCTCACCAACCCCGGCTTCGAGTCCGACGCCACCGGGACCGCCACCCCCACCGGCTGGTCCACCTACTCGGGCGCCGGACAGAACGCCGCCTCGTTCACCGAGAACGGCGGCTCCGGCGGCAACCGTCGCCTCACCCACTGGTCGGCCTCCGCGTACAAGGTCGAGACCTACCAGTACCTGACCGGCCTGGCCGACGGTACGTACACACTCAGCGCCCGCGTCCGCTCCAGCGGCGGCCAGAACTCCACGTACATCGCCCTGCGCAACTGCGGCGGCGCCGAGCAGCGCACGGATCTGCCGCCCACCGCCGACGGCGCCTGGATCCGCGTCGTGACCTCGGTCCGGGTGAGCGGCGGCAACTGCACCGTCAGCCTCAACTCCGACGCGCACGCGGGGGAGTGGGCCAACTTCGACGACCTGACGTTCGCGCCGGGCGCCACCGGCCTGAGCATCAAGGGCGGCGACCTCTCCACCCTCCCGAAGAACGAGGCGTTCGGCGCCACCTACAGCAGCGCCGCCGGACAGAGCGGCAACGCGCTGGGCCTGCTGCGCGGCGCGGGCATGAACTACGTACGGCTCAAGGTGTGGGTGAACCCGGCCGACGGCTACAACAACAAGGCACGTGTCCTCGCCATGGCCAAGCGGGCCAAGGCCGAGGGCATGAAGGTGCTGATCGACTTCCACTACTCCGACCGCTGGGCCGACCCGGGCCAGCAGAACAAGCCCGCCGCCTGGGCCTCGCACACGTACAGCCAGCTCCGTACGGACGTCTACAACCACACCTACGACGTGCTCAACGCCCTCAAGGCGCAGGGCACCACCGCCGACATGGTCCAGATCGGCAACGAGATCAACGGCGGCATGCTCTGGCCCGAGGGCTCCACCGACAACTGGACCCAGCTCGCCGGTCTGCTGACCTCCGGCGCGCAGGCCGCGAAAGCCGTCTCCTCCTCCACCCAGATCGCGCTGCATCTCGCCAAGGGCGGCGACAACGGGGGCACCCGCTGGTGGTTCGACCAGGCGGTGGCCCGGCAGGTGCCCTTCGACGTGATCGCCCTGTCGTACTACGGGTACTGGCACGGCCCGCTCTCCGGGCTCCAGGCCAATCTGGACGATGTGTCCGCCCGCTACGGCAAGCCGGTGCTCGTCGCCGAGACCGCGTACGCCAGCACCCTCGCCAACGGCGACTTCCTGGAGAACAACATCGCGACCAGCGGCCAACTGGCCCCCGGCTACCCGGCGACCCCCGCCGGCCAGGCCGCCAACCTCCGGGACGTGATGAACGTCGTCGAGGCGGTCCCGGGCGGACGCGGACTGGGCATCGTCTACTGGGAACCGGCCTGGACCGCCGTGAAGGGCAGCGGCTGGGACCCGCAGGACCCGGCCTCGGGCAACGCCTGGGAGAACCAGGCGCTCTTCGGGTACGACAAGAAGCTCCTGCCCGCGGCGAGTTGGTTCGCGCACCGGTAGGTCCAGGGCGCGGGCCCGGCCCCTGGCGTGGACGTGCGAGACGCGCGTCCACGCCAGGGGCGCCCGTGCCACGGCGGACGATCACCGAAACGAGCTGACATGACGCCGACCGACCTCGGACCCGTCGAGCTCTTCTGCACCGTGGACGGGCCGCCCGACGCCCCCGTACTGCTCCTCGTGCACGGCTGGGGCGGCGACGGCCGCGAGTGGTCCTTCCACGCGGAAGCGCTCAGCGACCGCTTCCGGGTCCTCGTACCCGACCTGCGCGGGCACGGCCGCTCCGGCGTCCCCGCCACCGGGAACACCCCCGCCGCGATGGCCGCCGACCTCCACGCACTCCTCGGCCGCCTCACCACCGGCCCGGTGACCGCCGTCGGACACTCGATGGGCGGCCAGGTCGTCAACCTGCTCGCCGTCACCCATCCGCGCTCCGTACGCTCCGTCGTGGCCCTCGACCCCGCCCACGGCGCGCACGGCGACGAGCTGACCGACATCCCGCGGCGCCTCGCCGCCTACCGGGCCGGCGGCGCCCGCGAGGCCGCCCGGTTCGTCGCCGGGGCCTTCCGCCCCGACAGCCCCCGCGGACTGCGCACCGCGCACCTCCGCACCATGACCGGCACACCGGACCATGTCGTCGCACAGTCCTACGCGGGCATGTACACCGATCCCGGCGCGGTCGGCGTCCGGCCGCACAGTGAGGCGTATCTGGCCCGCCGTACCCGCCCGGCCCTCACCGTACGGACGTCGCCGGGCGCCGCCGCGTGGGAACGCACCACCCTGGGCACCGGCCCGGGCACCGCCGGTTCCCGGGTCGAGCACTGGCCGGACACCGGCCACTACCTCCACGAGGAACACCCCGAACGCACGGTCCGGCTGGTACGTACCTGGGCCGAGGAGCACGACGGACGGGCACATCACCAACAAGACCGGCATGGCTGATTACTGACGGTGTGTGGGAGAGCAGACCCGAACCGGGCACAGCGGGAGGCGCCTTCGGGCGATCCCGCTGCTACGCTCACGAATCTCGGCGCCGTGACCCGGCCGGCGACCGAGCGGTGAGCAGACAAGGAGCGGCATCGTGGGCACTGTTGTCGACGACCCCGCCGCCGCAGAGTTCCACGAGTTCTTCGAGCGGCACTACGCCGAACTCTCCAGACTGGCCTACCTGTTGACCGGTGAGGCCGACACGGCCGACGATCTCGCCTCCGACGCCCTGCTCGCCCTCTGGCACCGCTGGGACCGCGTCAGGGCGGCCGACCACCCCGTCGCGTATGCCCGCGGAGTGGTCACGAACCTGGCCAAGTCCCGTATCCGCAGCGCCGTTCGGGAGCGCCGCCGTGTCGCGCTGTTCTGGTCGCAGCGTGCCGAGCGGTTCGACGGCCCCGACGTGCCCGCCGTGCTCGACGTACGGACGGCGCTGCGCCGGTTACCCTTCCGCAAGCGCGCCTGTGTGGTGCTGCGCCACGCCCTCGACCTCTCCGAACGGGACACGGCGCTCGCCCTCGGCATCTCGGTGGGTACCGTCAAGAGCCAGACCTCCCGGGGCATGGCGGAGCTGCAACGGCTCCTCGGCCCGGGGACGTCGGCGCAGCGGGTGCATGCCACGGTGGCGGCGGACCGCACCGAAGGAGGGAGGGGCTGATGGTGGACGACGACCTGCCCACGCGGTTGCGGGAGGCGGCGAGGGAACACCGCCCCGACCGGGAGCACATGCTCGCGCGCGTGGAGCGCGGCATGGCGGGCCCGAGGCCGGCGGGGCGCACCCCGCAGCCCCTCCGCCCGGCCGGCTGGCTGCGGGTGGCCGTGGTGACGGCCGCGGCGGCCGGCGCGCTCGGCGTCGGGGCGCTCGCGCTCGTCTCCACCCAGGGCGCGCCGAACCAGACGGTGGCGGCCTCCCCGGAACCGGCGCGACCGTCCCTGGAGCCGGGTGTCCCGCCCCCGCACGCCCCTGTGGAGCAGTCGCCGAGCCGGAGTCCGGAGTCACCGGGCCGGAGTCCGGGAGACCACGCCACGGCCGGTACGTCGCGCCCCGCGGCCCCACCGGACACGCACACCTCGCCCGCCGTCCCGGACGATCCCCCGGCCGGCTCCGCCGCCCCGCCCCTGACCCCGGAGAGCGGCTTTCTGCGGTCGGACGGTGTGGTGGACCCGCACAGCAACGCCTACTGGGCGCAGAGCAACATCACCCTCAGGACCGAGCGGCCGCTGACGTCGCTCACCGTGGAACTCCGGATCGCCGCCACCGGCGGGGTCGGGGACGCCGGTTCCTGGCGGTCGCTGCCCGAGGAGGACTTCACCGTCTCCGTACGCCCGCGCGACGGCGCGCTGGTCTACCGGTGGACGCTGCGGGACGGCGCGACCGTCCCGGCCGGCGAGCATGTCTTCGCGGGCCAGTACAACCACGACGAGGGCGGACGTAACGCCGAGGACGACCGCTACACGGCACGGGCGACCTCCTCCGGCGACACGGCCGAGGTGACGGGCGACTTCGCCCCCGGCGGCTGACCGGCCCCGGCGCGCGGCATACAGGCGCGTGCGATGTCCGGTCACGCTTCGACGTTGTGTGTTCTGTGTCACATCGTGATCGCTTCCGGGTCGGGGGTGGGCCCCGGTGCCGTCCGGTGGGGCTGCCTCCGGGCGGGCATCGATGCAGGCCGGAGCGGTGCCCGAGGGTGTTCGTGCGGTAGCGCGGTGTCGTTGCGTGGGGGTGCGCGTGTGCCTGGATGTAAGGGGAGCGTCGCTTTCCGTATTTTTTCTTGGGGTTCGCGTTGCACGTTTGACCGTCCCGGTCGGAAATCCTGCCTCTTGAGGACACTCAAGTCCTCCGGCACCGGCGGGGGTTGACGGTGCTGTCCAGAAGAAGAAGGACAAGCCGTGACGACCGACGACGTCTTAGCTCTGCTGGTGTTCACCACCGCCGCGCGTGTCTTCGCCCCGGACCTGCGATGCCTGACACGGCGCCTGCTGCGCGCCGGGGTACGCGTGGGAGCCGCCGCGCTGGTGGAGGACCACCACCGCGCCGCGGCCCGGGGCGTTCCCCTCGCGCCCGCGGTCCGTGAAGAGGAGGTCCAGCCGTGAACGCCGAACTCCCCTCCCCGGACGACCGGGACGACCGCGGCGAGTACCTGGCCGAGGTGCAGTACAGCCTGCCTCCCGCCCTGGAGGCGTTCCACGACCTCTATGTGAAGGCGTACCTCAACTACGCCCACACGATGCTCGGCGACAAGGAGGCCGCCAGGGCCGTGGTGCGGAGCTGCTTCACTCACCTCGCGCTCAACTGGCTGCGCGTGACCCGGAGTCCGAGCCCCGAGGCGTACGCCTGGGCGCTGCTGAAGGCACGGGTGGACACCCATCTGCGGCTGGCCGGCCTGGACCCGCAGATGGTGGAGACCGCCGCGTTCCAGCGCGCCGCCCGCGACGTGCTCGAATCGGTGCGGAGCCGGTTCGAGGTGATGGAGACCGCCCTCGGCCTCTACACCGCCATAGCCTCCCTGCCCGAGCGGCAGTACGACGTGATCGTGCTGCTGTACGTGCTGGGCTACCCGTCCTGCCGGGTCGCCCGGATCATGGGCGTCGAGCGCGACACCGTCCGCTCCCACCGACGCCTGGCCAAACGGCGGATATCGCAGCGACTGGGCCTGCCCCGGCAGCAGACCACCGACGAGGAGAGGGAGTAGAGACATGCGGTCACAGTCCCCGCGCACCATCGACGACGTACTGACGGACGCCGTGATCCCCGACGCGTTCGCCGAATACGACCTGGCCGTCTCCAAGCGGCAGATCGCCAGGACCGTCGCCGACACCCTGATGTACGACGGCGCCGTCGCCCGCAGGGCGGGTATCGCCCGGAGCCGGCCGGCCGCCCCCGGCGGGTTCTTCCCCACCGTCCACGACCAGGCCGGCACGGACCTCCACGCCCTCTCGGCCCGCGCCCTGCACGGCATCGACGCCGCCGGACAGCTCGCCCGGCTCGCCAACACCCGCCGTATCGAACCGGACGGCGCCCTGCACTTCGCCTGCCTGCTCAATCTGGCCGGATGGCACGAAGGGGCCCAGTTCTGGTGGCAGTTCGCGGCGGGCGCGGGCAACTCCACGGCCGCCCACTGCCTCCATCTGCTCCATCTCGCCCGCGGCGAGCGCCGGGACGCGGCGCACTGGGCGGACCAGGCCGCCGACCTCGAAGCCGGCCGGACCCTCCCGCCGGCCGGCCGGCTGACCGTCGGCCGGGTCGCGGCGGACCACCCGCGGCGCCCGCCGAGCCCCGCGCTGCGGGCGGCCGTCCAGCGGCTGACGATCGAGAGGGACGAGGAGTTCGGCAGCGTCCCGCACCCCGACCCTCATCTCGCCGAACAGATAGCGGAGTTGGCCGACGCGGTGTGACACGGGCGAGGGGCGCGGCGGGGTCCCGTCGACGGCTGGGACCCCAACCGTCAGGAGCCGGTGCGCGATTCCAGGTCGCGGCGGGTGTCGTCGCCGTAGACGCCGGTCTCGTCGCCCCGGATGCCGTACCAGAGCTGGAACCGGCCGACGGCCTCGGTGAGCGACGTGTCGTACGTGCCGCTCACACCGCCGCCCTCGTACACGTTGGGGATGCGCAGCAGCCGCTCCTGCAACTCGCTCACCTCCGGGCCGCTGTCGCCCTCCTGGAGTACGGGGGCGGTCCCGCCCGGGTCGGCGGGGTCGGCGGGGCCGGCGGCGGGCGGGGTGCCGGGGGCGGGGTCCGTGGTGGGCTGCCCGGTCGGGGTCGGGGAGGGGGGCGGCTCGGCGGCCTCGCCCGTGTCACGCGTACCGCCCCAGGTGAGCAGCAGCGCGATCCCGAAGCCCACCACCCCGGCGACGGCCACGGCGAGGAAGGCGGTGAACCGGGCGCTGCGCGGCCGGCCCGTCGCGGTGGTCCACACGCCCTCGCCCGCTCGCGCGGGGACGGGCGGCAACTCCTCGGTGTCCGTGGTGTCCTGGGAGGGGTGCGGGGCCGCCTGGCCTCTGCGTGCGTCCCAGGACGCGCCCGGCGGCTTCGGTGAACTCGGCGGCTTCGGCGGCCTGGACGACTTCGGCGGGCCGGGCTGTTTCGCGCCCAGCGGAACGTGCTCCCAGCCCTCGCCCCGGCCGTCCTCGGGGCCCTCGGGCCCGGTCTCCTCCGGCCGGAAGAGTTCGGTGAAGTCGGAGAGGGCGCGGGGCCGCCGGCGGCGCATGACATGCGTCGGTTCCAGCACCGTACGACGCCCGGGCCGCGTGTGATCGGATGGCTCCGTCATGCCCGCCTCCTCCACCGCTCGCCTGACTGTCCGTTCGGATCGGGACGCTACCTCTATCGCACGGGACATGTGTGCGAATGGCGGCAAGTGGCGGGTGAGGCAGAGCACATGGCCGGTGCCGTACGGACGCCGGGATACGCGACAGGGGCGCCCCCGACACGGCGGGGACGCCCCTGCGCGTTCCGGTCCGGTCAGTTCGTCAGCAGTACTGCGCCTGCTTGCCGATGGACCGGTACATGCAGTCCGCGTTCTCCAGGAGTTGCAGCACCGCGTCGCGGTTCCTGCTCGTCTCCCGGGTGATCACCTCGTCGGGCGGGTAGAAGCCGCCGCCCGAACTCGACGACGGATACATCTCGAAGGTGTACGCGAAGACCTTGTGCGTTCCCCACAGCCAGTCGTCGATCGACCCGTCCGTGATGTACAGATCGCTGGACTGCTCCGGTGTGTAGCCGTTGCTCGCGGCCATCTGGCGTCCCACGGTGGCGAACGCGTTGCGGTCGTCCGCGGTCATCCCGGTCGTGGTGTCCGCGGTGGTGTAGCCGAAGGGCCACAGCACCAGCTCGCTGTAGGTGTGGAAGTCGATGGCGGCCTTGATCTGCTGGGTGCCTCCGACGACCCGGCTCCGTACGAAGTCCGCCACGACCTTCACCTCGGGCGCGGACTCGGCGGCGGCGCCCCGGTAGGTCTCGGACGAGGCGGTGCCGGAGGAGCCGCCGCAGCAGCCCCACCGGTAGGCCCAGTTGCGGTTGAGGTCCGTACCGACCGCGCTGGACGAGGAGTTGGGCTGGCGGTTCTTGCGCCAGCTCCGGTACGCGCCGGTGGCGATGTCGTACTCGCCGCCGTCCGGGTTGAGGTCCGGCACGATCCAGATCTCGCGGTTGTTCAGGATGCTGGTGACGCGCGAGTCGGTGCCGTACCCGGAGGTCAGGTTCTTCAGCAGGTACAGCGCCATCTCGACGGTGAGGTGCTCACGCGCGTGCTGATGGTGGGTGAACAGGACCTCGGGCTCGTTCTCGTCGGTGGCGACATTGTCGCTGATCTTGATGGCGACGATGTTGCGGCCCTGGTACGAGGTACCGATGACACGCTGGCTCACGAGGCCGGGGTTCGCCGCGATGACGGAGCTGATCTCGCTCGTCATCTCCGCGTAGTTGTGGTACGTCGAGTCGGCCGAGGGGAAGTCGAAGGGCACGGCGTCCCCGTCGGCCGAGCGGTCGGGCACGGCGCCCAGCGGAGTGGGGTCGTAGCCCAGCGCGCGCAGCTTCCGTAGCTCGGCGGCGCGGGCGGAGACGACCACGGTCTCGCTGTCCGCCTCGTCGATGGTCACACCGGTCGCGGCGAGCGCCGTGCGCGTCGCGGAGGTGGTGTGCGCCCGGATCTCGTACTGCTGGAGGTCCTCGGCGGCGGTGGCCCTGGCCGCGGCGGCCGACGGGGTGTCGTCGGCGCCGCTGGCCGTGGCGCCGGCGCCGAGGGAGAGGGCGAGCGCGAGGGCGGTGAGGGTCACGGTCCGTCTGCGTCGGACGGCTCCGCTTCCGCGGATGCGCAGTCGCATGGGGGCTCCTGGGTGTGGAGGTGTGGGGGAGCGGAGCCGCGAGGCTCCTTGAGCGGTGGGGCGCACGGGCTCGGCCCGTGTGCGGGTCATCCTGGAGGCGTGGCATGACCCGGTCAAGAGCGCGAATGAGGCCCCGGACGGCGCACCGTCGGTCCACCCGGTTCAGGCCCGTCGGTCCACCGGGTTCCGGCCTGTCCGTCCTGTCCGTCCTGTCACCCGTCAGTTCACCGGGTTCCAGCCGTCCGTCCCGGCCAGGTACGTGGTGGCGGTGTACTCGGCGGCCTGCGCCGCCGTGAGCTGCGGGCGGTTGGCGTTGACCGTCGCACCGGCTCCGGTGTTCGCGTACTCGTGGAAGCGCGCCGACTTCCACGGGAAGCTGCCGAAGTCCGTCCACGGAGCGGCGATCCGCACCGCGGCCGGCAGCGCGGTGTTACGGATCACCAGTTGCCCGACGGCGTCGGCGGTGGGGTGCCAGGGACGGCCGAGGGAGAAGGTGTTGGCCGCGGCCGAGCTGCTGATCGTCGAGCCGGTGATGAGGAAGCCGTACTTCTTCGCCGCGTTGGTGTTCGGCGCCGACAGATAGCCGTTGTTGCCGCCGGCCGCCGCGCCCCGGTCGCGCAGGGTGATGTTGACCCGGTCGTAGACGGCGGTCGCGTTGCCGAAGATGAAGTCGACGTCACCGCTGATGAAGGAGTTGCGGAAGTACTGACGGTACTGGCCGGTCGCGGACGGCGCCCAGTTGAGGACGGTGTCCTGGTGGGCGATGAACCGGTCGTTGCGGAAGATCTGCCGGTCGCCCTGCGCGTTGACGGCCACCGCCTGTGTGTCGGTGATCTCCGGGTGCTCGGACCTCAGCCAGGTGTTCTGGATCGTCACCCCGGTGACGGTGAGATCGCTCGCGGAGAAGGTCGCGGTGGCGCTGCCCGCCGTACCGTACGTCGACCCGTCGGGCTTCCTGGTCCCCGAGGCGTTGTCGTAGGTGATCACGACATCCTCGGCGTTGCCGGTGGCGCCCTTGATCGTCAGGCCCTTCTTGCCGGTCGTGACATTGATGACCTCCCGGTACGTGCCCTTGGCGACCGACACCGTGTCACCGGCGGCGGAGGCGTCGACGGCGGCCTGCACGGTGCGGTACTGGGCGGAGCCGTCGGCGGCGACGGTACGTGTCGTGGCCGCCGCGAGGGCGGGCGGCGGCCGGTGCGCCGGATCGGTCGCCGCGCTCGCGGTCACCACCAGGGTGGCGGACCCGAGAGCGGCGGCGGCCACGGATGTGGCGCAGAGGAGCGCCGTACGGCGCCACGAGCGTGACCCGCGGCGCACGGTAGGGGAGGGGGAAGCGAGAGGAGTGGGCACCGGTGACGTCCTTCGTCCGAGGGGGTTTCCCCTCAGTCGGCGCGGTGGGGGGAATGGTTGCCGCCGGACGGAGATTTACCCGGCCGGCCGTTCGGTCGGTCGGCAGACCGGGGCGAGGCGGGGCGGGTCGGCGGCGCCCGCCCCTTTCACGCGGCCCGGCTGTCAGTGCCCCCGTCTACGCTGACGCCTGTGATTGATTCCGACGATGTTCGCCGTATCGCGCTGTCCCTGCCGGAGACGGTGGAGAAGGAAGCCTGGTCCATGCCGACCTTCCGGGTCGCGGGAAAGATGTTCATCACCGTCCCGGACGACGAGACCTCCTTCGCGGTCCGCTGCCCCCGGTACGAGCGGGTGGAGCTGATCGCCGCCGAGCCGGAGAAGTTCTGGGTGCCGGCCCACGAGGCGGGCTCCGCGTGGGTCCGGGTGCGGCTGCGCGCGCTGGACGATCTCGACGAGCTGTACGACATCCTGGTGGACTCCTGGAAGCAGGCCGCCCCGCCGCGCCTGCTGGAATCCTTCCCCGCCCCGGGATCCGCCCCGGGATCCGCCTCCGGTCCACAGGCCGGCTGAGCCCGGGACCACCGCCCGCCCTGGGGGCCCGGCGTCCGGCGGCCCGGAGTCCTGGCATGATCTGCGGCATGGCTGAACGTGTGATCGCCGCGTGTGACGGGGCGTCGAAAGGAAATCCCGGGCCCGCCGGCTGGGCCTGGGTCATCGCCGACGGTGCGGAGACCCCCGTCCGCTGGGAAGCGGGACCGCTGGGCACGGCGACGAACAATGTCGCCGAACTCACCGCCCTGGAGCGGCTGTTGACCGCCACGGACCCGAATGTCGCGCTGGAGGTCCGGATGGACTCCCAGTACGCGATGAAGGCCGTCACGACCTGGCTGCCCGGCTGGAAGCGCAAGGGCTGGAAGACCGCCTCGGGCAAGCCGGTCGCCAACCAGGAGCTGGTCGCCCGGATCGACGCGCTGCTCGGCGGCCGGTCCGTGGAGTTCCGGTACGTCCCCGCCCACCAGGTCGACGGCGACCGGCTCAACGACTTCGCCGACCGCGCCGCGAGCCAGGCGGCCCTCGCCCAGCGGGCCGCGGGCACCGAGCACGGCTCCCCGCAGCCCCCGGCCGCGCCCGACACCGTACGGTCCGGCGGCGCGCGCGGGACCGGCTCCTCCCGTACCGGAGCGGCGTCCAGGGCGGGGTCCGAAGCGGCGTCGAAGTCCGGCTCACGCAGGACCCTCAACGCGAAGTTCCCCGGCCGCTGCCGCTGCGGACGCTCCTACGCGGCGGGCGAGTCCATCGCCAAGAACCCCGACGGCTGGGGCCACCCGGCCTGCGCCACCACATCCGCCGCGGCACCGGGCGACGGAACGTAGGCCCCGGCCCTCGTACCCGTACCCGTACCCGTACCCCCGGCCCCGTACCCCCGGCCCCGTACTCCCGGGCACGTCACACCGTGGCCGTCAGCCCTGCCGGTCCTCCAGCCGCTCCGTCACCCAGTGGTGGAAGGCGCCGATGTGGTGCTCCGAGGGGACGAGCACACCGCCCTCGCGGTAGACCCGGGAGGCCATCCCCGGCTGGGTGCGCTCGCACGCGTCGAAGTCCTGGACGTTGACCCGGTGGAACAGCTCCACCGACGCGGACAGGTCCTCGCCCCGGGCCACCACCTCCGGCGCGTACAGCCAGTCGCACTCGACGACCGTACGGTCCGCGGCGAGCGGGAACATCCGGTGCAGGATCACATGGTCGGGGACCAGGTTGACGAAGACGGCCGGCTTCACGGTGATCGCGTAGTAGCGCCGGTCCTGCTCCTCGGCGATCGAGGGCAGCCGGCCGGGGCCCGCGCTGCCGTCCACCGTGAAGCCCCGCGCCTCCGGTGCGAACCGCGCCCCGTGTCCCACGTAGTACTGGGCGGCGAAACCCTCCGCGAACTCCGGCAGGATCTCGGTGAGTTCGGGGTGGATCGTCGCGCAGTGGTAGCACTCCATGAAGTTCTCGACGATGAGTTTCCAGTTGGCCCGCACGTCGTAGGTGACGCGCTTGCCGAGCGCCAGTTCCTCGGTGTGATAGCGCTCGATGGACGCGGCGTCGCCCAGCCGCTCCACCGCCGCGCCCATCACCGTGTCCTCGAAGGACGGCGGTTCCTCGGCCAGGCACAGCCACGCGTACCCCAGCCACTCCCGCAGCGGCACCGGCCGCAGTCCGTAAGCGACCCGGTCGACGTCCGGCATCCTCACCAGGTTGGGCGCCGCGATCAGCTTCCCGTCCAGGTCGTAGGTCCAGGCGTGGTAGGGACACTGGAGGGTGCGGCGCACCTCGCCCGACTCCTCCGTGCACAGCCGGGCCCCCCGGTGCCGGCACACATTGAGGAAGGCGCGCAGCTCGCCCTTTCTGTTCCGGGTGACGAGCACCGACTCGCGGCCGATCCGTACGGTCCGGAACGCGCCGGGACCGGCGAGATCGGATCCGCGCACCGCGCAGAACCAGAGCGACTCGAAGATCTTCTCCTGCTCCAGGGCGAAGATCCCGGGATCGGTGTAGTAGTGGCCCGGGAGCGTGGAGATCAGACTCGGAGCGGTGCCGCTCTCCACGGACGGGGGCGTGGTCGTCATGGCGGTTCTGCCTCTCAGACGGCCGGGGCGGAGAGCCGGCGCGGATCGAACAGCTCGATGGGGTGAGCGGTGGAGCCGGTGAGCGCGAGATCCGCGACGATCTCACCCACCACGGGGACGAACTTGAAGCCGTGCCCGGAGAATCCGCAGGCCACGGTCACGGCCGCCGGGTGCGCCGGATGCCGGGTGATGACGAAGTGCTCGTCGGGGGTGTTGGAGTACATGCAGGTCGCAGCCTGCTGGAAGGTGCCTGGCAGGGACGGGATGTGGCGGCGCATGTGCGCGGCCATCGCCTCGATCTCCTCCTCGCGCACGGTCCGGTCGATGTTCCGGGGGGTGCACACCGTGCCCTTGCGGAAGAAGGCCACCTTGGCGCCGCCGTCGGGGCCGTCGATGGCGGGGAAGCCGTACACCTGCACACCGTCCCCGTCCTCCCAGATGTAGATGGGATGGTTCTCTGGGAGGAACGGTGTGGTCCCGCCCTCGGGCCGGAACCAGTACATGACCTGCCGCTCGATGGTGAACGGCACCCCCAGGTCCGCCAGCAGCTCCGGCGCCCACGCGCCGGGGCAGATCACCAACTGGCCCGCGGTGTAGGCGTTCTCGGGCGTGTGGACCCGTACGCCCGCGCCGCCCGGCAGCTCCTCCCAGCGGGTCACCGGCTCCTCGAAACGCAGCTCCGCGCCTGCTTGGGTGGCCAGTTGGACATGGGCGGCGACCGTGTTCTCCGGACGGACCAGACCCGCCCGCGCCTCGAACAGGGCCACTTCGTCGTCCCGGGGTGTCAGGGTCGGGAAACGGCGCCGGATCTCCTGCGCGTCGAGCATCTCGTGCGGCAGGTCCCACTGGAGCGCCGAGCGCAGCGACCCCGATACGGTGAGACTGTCCGGGCGGCCCACCATCACACCGCCGCACAGCGTCGCCACCTCGCGCCCGGTGTCCCGCTCCAGCCGCTCGTACAGCTCGTAACTGCGCAGCAGCAGCGGCACGTACGCCGGGTCCTCGAAGTAGGACTGCCGGGTGATCCGTGAACCGCCGTGGCTGGAGCCCCGGTTGTGGACCGGGCCGAACCTCTCCAGGCCCAGCACCCGGGCGCCGCGCGCCGCGAGATGAGAGGCGGCGGCCGAGCCCATTCCGCCGAGTCCGAGGACGATCACGTCGTACGTCGGTGCCATGCGTTCCTCCAGAGGAAGGGCCGTCGGGTCAGCGGCGGATGCGGGACATGCCCGGGTCGAACAGCGGCTCCTCGGCCACCGTCGCCGGGACCTTCTCACCGAAGTACTCGACGGACACGGCCGTCCCCGGCACCGCGTGGGCCGCGGGCAGCCAGGCGTACGCCACGGTCCTGCCGATCGTGTAGCCGTACCCGGCGCTGGTGACGTATCCGACGGCCGAACCGTCCACGTACACCGGCTCCTTGCCGAGCACCACCGCCGCCGGATCGTCCAGCGTCAGACACGTCAGCCTGCGCCCCGGGCTCCCCGCGGAGCGGCCGGCGAGGGCGGCACGGCCGGTGAAGTCGCCCTTGTCCATCCGGACGGCGAAGCCGAGGCCCGCCTCGTACGGGTCGTGCTCGGCGGTCATGTCCTGGCCCCAGGCGCGGTACCCCTTCTCCAGCCGGAGACTGTTGAAGGCGCTGCGCCCGGCGGCGATCACCCCGAACTCCCGCCCGGCCTCCCACAGGGTGTCCCACAGCCGCAGCCCCGTGTCCGCGCCGGTGTACAGCTCCCAGCCCAGCTCGCCGACGTAACTCAGCCGCATCGCGGTCACCGGCACGTCGCCGATCCAGGTCCGCCCGGCCCGGAAGTAGCCGAACGCCGTGTGCGAGAAGTCGTCGCGGGTCAGCGGCTGCACCAGCGCGCGGGCGAGCGGGCCCCAGACCCCGATGCAGCAGGTGCCGGAGGTGGCGTCCCTGACCCGCACGTCGTCCGGCGCGTGCCGCAGCAGCCAGTCGAGGTCCTGGCCGCTGTTGGCGCCGACCTGGAAGTGCCGCTCCCCGAGGCGCGCGACGGTCAGATCGCTGCGGATCCCGCCGGCCTCGTCCAGCAGCAGGGTGTAGGTGACCGCCCCGGGTTTCCTCGCGAGCTGGTTGGTGGTCATGCGCTGGAGGAAGTCCAGGGCCCCGGCGCCGGTGACCTCCAGCCGCCGCAGCGGTGTCATGTCGTACAGGGCGACCCGCTCACGGGTGGCGCGCGCCTCGGCCGCCGCGATCGGCGACCAGTACCTGGCCGACCAGGCGTCGCGTTCGGGGACGTCCACCGAGGCGGCGAGCGGTGCGTTCGCCTCGTACCAGTGCGGCCGTTCCCACCCGCCGCTCTCCAGGAAGACCGCCCCCAACTCCCGCTGGCGGGCGTGGAAGGGCGAGACGCGCAGTGGCCGGTTCCGCTCGGCGGGCTGGAGCGGATGGACGATGTCGTACACCTCGACGAACTGCCGCGCGCCCCGCTCGGCCACATGGCCGGGGGAGAGCTGGACGTCCTCGAAGCGGTGGAGGTCGCACTCGTGGATGTCGACCGAGGGCCGCCCGTCCGTCAGCCACTCGGCGACGGCCTTCGCCACCCCGGCGGAGTGGGTCACCCACACGGCCTCGGCCAGCCAGAATCCGCGCAGTTCACGGGATTCGCCGAGGACCGGCATCCCGTCGGAGGTGAAGGAGAAGACCCCGTTGAAGCCCTCCTCGACGCTGGACCTGGCGAGCGCGGGCAGCAGCCTGGCCGACTGCTCCCAGCCGCGGGCGAAGTCCTCCTCGGTGAAGGCGAGCGAGGACGGCATCACCTCGGCGTCGTCGTACGAGGGCAGTGTGAACGGGTCGACGGGCAGCGGCCGGTGGTCGTACGAGCCGATGCCGATCCGGTCGGTGTGTTCGCGGAAGTAGAGGTCGGCGTCCTGGAAGCGCAGGATCGGCCGGCCGGCCTCCGTACGCGGATCGTTGACGCCCGCCAGCTCGGGCAGCGGCGCGGTCCTCACATACTGGTGGGCCAGCGGCAGCAGCGGTACGGGCACCCCGGCCAGCCTGCCGATGACCGGCCCCCAGAAGCCCGCCGCCGAGACCACCACATCGGCGGGGAAGGCACCCCGGTCGGTGACGACCCCGGTGACCCGGCCGTCCGCCCGCTCGATCCCGGTCACGGTGTGCCTCTCCAGGAAGCGCGCACCGCGCTCCTCGGCCCGGCGGGTCTGCGCCCGGCAGGCGAGCACGGCGCGGACCAGACCGTCGCCGGGGGTGTGGAAGCCGCCGAGCACCTGACCGGGATCGAGCAGCGGCCACAGCTCGGCGCACCGCTCGGGGGTGACCAGTTCGCCGTCCACGCCCCAGGAGGCGGCGTAACCGGCCTTGCGGTGCAGATCGGCCCACCGCTCGGGGGTCGTGGCGACCTCCAGACCGCCCACCCGGTGGAAACAGGGCAGCCCGTCCACGTCGAGCCCGGCGAACTTCTCGGCCGTGTACGTGGCGAACCCGGTCATGGTCTTCGAGGGGTTGGTCCGGAACACCAGGCCGGGGGCGTGCGAGGTGGAGCCGCCGGGGGCGGGCAGCGGGCCCTGCTCCAGTACGGTGACGTCGCTCCAGCCGCGGGCGGTCAGTTCGTCGGCGAGGGAGCAGCCGACGATGCCGGCCCCGATGATGACGACGCGCGCTGCGGTGGTGGGCGTGCGGGACATACCCCTCCTCGGATCGGTGCGTTCAGGGGTGTGCGGTGTGCGCGGTTCACGAAGGGTGCGTTCACGAGGCGTGCGAGGTGTTGCGAGATGTGCGCGGCGGTGCGAGATGTGCGCGGCGGTGCGGGGGCACGGCGGGGCCGCGGCCGGACAGCGGGCACCGGCCGCACGACCCCGCCTTCTTGTTGCGCGGTGCAGTGCGTGTTGCGCTATGTGAGACATCCTGAGAACGGCGGCAGGGGGTGTCAAGGGCGCCCGGTTAATGACAGGTAAAGGCCCCCGGGGAAGCGCTGCTCACCGCTCCCGGCGCGGCGTCAGGCAAAATATGACGCCCCGTCAGATGCTGGTTTCAGGCGCTGTGGCCCATACGCCGCGACAGTTCCTGGGCCGCCTCCACCACCTTCTTGACCGTCCCCGGCAGCGAGTCGCCGGTCATCCGGTAGGCGGGCCCGGACACCCCGATCGCCCCGATGATCGATCCGTCGTGCCCCCTGACCTCGGCCCCGACCGCGTTCAGCCCGCTCTCCAGCTCCTCCGTCGCGCAGGCGTACCCCTGCTCGGCCACGGCCGCCAACTCCCCTCGCAGGACGGCCTGATCGGTGACCGTCCGCTCGGTGAAGCGGGTGGGCGGGTCCGCGAGCAGCGCCTCACGCCGCTCCTTCGGGAGATGGGCCATCAGCACCTTGCCGGTGGCCGTCGCGTGCAGCGCGAAGCGCCGCCCCAGCCAGTTGTGCGCGGTGACGGAGGCGGGTCCGCGCGCCTGCATGATGTTGACCGCCGCGTCACTGTCCAGGATCGCGATGTTGGCCGTCTCGCCGGTCTCCTCCGCCAGCGTCCTGATGACCCCGACACCCTCCTGGGAGATGTCCAGCCGCAGCGCCGCCGCGCCGGCCAGGCGCAGGACGCCGGCGCCGAGGTAGTACTTCCCGCGGTCCTTCTCCTGGCCGACCAGTCCCCGGTTCTCCAACACCCCGAGCAGCCGGAACGCGGTCGACTTGTGAACGCCCAACTCGTCGGCGATGTCGGTGACTCCGGCCTCGCCGTGCTGGGCGAGGATCTCCAGCACGCTCACCGCCCGGTCGACCGACTGAACGGACCCCGAAGGACCCCGCTTTCCCTCGTTCGTCTCTTCAGTTGTGTCCGCCATGTTTCCGATCCCATCCACCGGCGCTCCGATCCGGCCGTCGTCTTCGGGAAGTTCTGGAAGCCCTTGACGGCCGGGCGTTGGGCCAGGATTCTGTTGCGCATCGCGCCTCGCGATGCGTCATGAACAACCGTACGATATTGATTCGCGTGAGGGGGGCCTGTGATTCCCGTCTGCCGCTGTGAAGATCTGCCTGAGGGCGAAGCCATACGCATCGATACGGAACCACCCATCGCCGTGTTCCACACCGAGGGTGGGTTCTACGCGATCGACGACACCTGCACGCACCAGGATGCCTCCCTTTCCGAGGGCTGGGTCGAGAACTGCCAGGTCGAATGTCCGCTGCACGCCGCCTCGTTCGATCTGCGCACCGGCGCGCCGAGTTGCCTGCCCGCGCGCAGGCCCGTCCGAACCCACCGGGTCGAGATCGTCGACGGTGTCGTCTGCGTGCTGCCGACCGTGCCCGCCGTGCCGGCCGCGTCCGCGGTGCCCGCCGTGCCGGCCCCCGTCGCCGTCCCGGCCGGTGTCGCGGTTCCGCCGGCCGTGGCCGTCGCCGCGGCCGAGGGCAGCGTCGTATGAGGTCGGTCGCCGTGATCGGCGGCTCGCTCTCCGGGCTCCACGCCGTACGGGCGCTGCGCGACCAGGGGTACGACGGGCGGATCACCGTGATCGGCGAGGAGACCCACCTGCCCTACGACCGCCCTCCGCTCTCCAAACGGTTCCTCACCGAGGAGAAGGAGCCCGCCCCCGAGGCGCTGCTCGAACCGGAGGACGAGGACGCGCTCGACGTCGAGTGGATCCTCGGCGAGCGCGCCGCGCACCTCGACCCACGGACGCGGGAGGTCACCCTGGCCGGTGGGCGCCCGGTCAGGGCCGACGGCTTCGTCCTCGCCACCGGCGCCGCCGCGCGTACCCTCCCCGGCTCGACGGGGCGGCCACCGCGAGGCGTTCACACCCTGCGCACCCTCGACGACGCCATGGCACTGCGCGCCGATCTGCACGCGGGACCACGCCGGGTGGTGGTGATCGGCGCGGGCTTCATCGGCGCCGAAGTCGCCTCCTCCTGCCGGGGACTCGGCCATGACGTCACCGTGGTCGAGGCGGCTGCGATGCCGCTCCTGCCCCAGCTCGGCGCGGAGATGGCGGCGGCGCTCGCCGCCCTGCACGGCCTGCGCGGTACGCGACTGCTGTGCGGCGCGGGGGTGGTGGCGCTGCGCGGCCGTACCCGGGTGGAGTCCGTGGAACTGGCCGACGGGCGCACCCTCCCGGCCGAGGTGGTGGTCGTCGGCATCGGTGTCATACCGCGCACCGACTGGCTGGCCGGCTCCGGGCTCGCCGTGGACGACGGTGTGCTCTGCGACGCGGGGTGCGCGACCGGCGCGCCGCATGTCGTCGCCGTCGGCGACGTCGCCCGGGTCCACCGGCCGGAACTGGGCGCCCATGTACGGGCCGAACACTGGACCAGCGCCGTCGAGCAGCCCGCCGTGGCCGTCCGTAACCTCCTCGCGGGGCGCACCGTCGACACGTACACGGGGCGGCCCTACTTCTGGTCCGACCAGTACGGCGTACGCGTACAGTTCGCCGGCCGCCGCGCGCCGACCGACACCGTACGCGTCCTGGAGGGCGAACCGGCGCGGGGCGACTTCCTCGCGGTGTACGAACGCGACGGCAGACCCACGGCCGTCCTCTCCGCGAACCGGCCCCGTCCCTTCACCCGGCTGCGCCGCGCACTCGCCCGCGCGTGAGGCCGTCCCTGGTGCCCGGCCGCCGCCGCGGATACGGTCCTGGGATGCCGGACTTCGACCCTGGGTCTCCCGCGTTCCTCGCCGACCCGTACCCCGCCTACGCCGAGCTGCGGGCCCGCGGCCGGGCCCACTACTACGAGCCGACCGACCAGTGGCTCGTCCCGCACCACGCGGACGTGTCGGCGCTGCTGCGCGACCGGCGGCTGGGCCGCTCCTACGGACACCGCTTCACGCACGAGGAGTTCGGACGGAACCCGCCGCCGGCCGGACACGAACCGTTCCACGAACTGAACGACCAGGGGATGCTGGAGCTGGAGCCCCCGGACCACACCCGGATCCGGCGACTGGTGTCGAAGGCGTTCACCCCGCGCACGGTCGACCAACTCGCCCCGTACGTACGGCGGCTCGCCCGGGACCTGGTGGAGCGGCTGGTGGCGGAGGGCGGCGGTGATCTGCTGACGGCCGTCGCGGAGCCGCTGCCCGTCGCGGTCATCGCGGAGATGCTGGGCGTGCCCGAGGCGGACCGGCCGCTGCTGCGGCCGTGGTCGGCGGCGATCTGCGGGATGTACGAGCTGAATCCGCCGGAGGAGACGGCCCGCCGCGCGGTCACCGCCTCGCTGGAGTTCTCCGCGTATCTGCGGGAACTCATCGCGGCACGCCGGGAGAAGCCCGGCGGCGATCTGATCTCGGGTCTCATCACGGCCCACGACGACGGCGAGAAGCTGACCGAGGCCGAGATGGTCGCGACCTGCGCGCTGCTGCTGAACGCCGGACACGAGGCGACGGTGAACGCCACGGTCAACGGCTGGCACGCGCTGTTCCGCGACCCCGGCCAGCTCGCGGCGCTCCGCGCGGACCGAACCCTGCTGCCCACGGCGGTGGAGGAGTTGATGCGGTACGACACACCGCTCCAGCTCTTCGAGCGGTGGGTGCTCGACGAGATCGAGATCGGTACCACCACCGTGCCGCGCGGCGCCGAGGTCGCGCTGCTCTTCGGCTCGGCCAACCACGACCCGGCGGCCTTCGCCGCCCCGGAGACCCTGGACCTCTCCCGCGCGGACAACCCGCACATCTCCTTCAGCGCGGGCATCCACTACTGCATCGGCGCCCCGCTGGCCCGTGTCGAACTGGCGGCCTCGCTCTCCGCACTGCTCGACCTGGCCCCCGGCCTGCGCCCGGCGGGGGAGCCGGTGCGCAAGCCGAACTTCGTGATCCGGGGGCTGGAAGGACTGCCGGTCACGGTGTGAGGGGGCGGCTTTCGACTACTCGACGACGAGCTCGACCGGGATGTTGCCCCGGGTCGCCTTGGAGTAGGGGCAGACCTCGTGGGCCTGCTTGACCAGGACCTCACCGGTCTCGCCCGCGAGCGACTCGGGCAGCTCGACCCGCAGGGTGACGGCGAGGCCGAAGCTCGTCCCGTCCTTGCCGATGCCGACCTCGGCGGTCACCGACACGTCACTCGTGTCGACCTTCGCCTTGCTGCCGACCAGCCCCAGCGCACTGGCGAAGCAGGCGGCGTAGCCCGCGGCGAAGAGCTGTTCCGGGTTGGTGCCCTCGCCGTTGCCTCCCAGTGCGGGCGGCATGGCCAGCGGGAGGTCCAGGCGGCCGTCGGAGCTGACCGCACGTCCCTCCCGGCCGTTGGCGGTCGCCACAGCGGTGTACAGCGCGTCCATCGAAACCATCCCTCTCGTCGTCGGCGGCCCGGTGTGCCGCCGCCACCATTAGAGTACACAATTCAGTTGTGCACAATCTGATGGCGTGGCCGGTATCCTGAACCCATGACCGTGACGCCGACGCCGAGCCCTTCCGCGTCCGACGGGGACTTCCTCCGTCTGGACCGGCAGATCTGCTTCTCGCTGAACGCCGCCTCGCGCGCCTTCGGCGGCCTCTACCGGGTACTGCTGAAGGACCTCGGGCTCACCTACCCGCAATACCTGGTCATGCTTGTGCTGTGGGAGCACGGCACGCTCCCGGTCAAGGAGCTGGGCGCGTATCTGCGGCTCGACTCCGGCACGCTGTCCCCCCTGCTCAAACGGATGGAGGGCGCCGGGCTCGTCCGGCGCGAACGCGACATCCGTGACGAGCGCTCGGTACGGGTCCACCTCACGGAGCGGGGCGCGGCCCTGCGGGAGGACGCGCTGGGCGTGCCGCGCAGGATCGCCGCGGCCACCGGCTTCGACCTCGACGAGATCGACGGCCTGCGCTCCCGGCTGGACCGGCTCACCCGCGCGCTGGACGCCGCGGAGCTCGACGAAGGGCCGGGGTGCGATACGGAGCCGGGGGACCGGGGCGCCTCCCGCGCCTGAGTGCTGAAGCCCGCGGTCGCCCGAGCCGTACGCGCACGGTCGCCCGAGCCTTACGCGCGCGGCCCCCGGCCCGGTACCGCGAGCGCCGCCCTGTCGACCAGCTCCCGCCAGCCCTCCTCGATCCTGGCCCGCGGGAGCCCCCGCCGGACATGGAGATGGTGGAGCAGCGCCGTGTCGAGATATCCGAGGAGCGCGTGGGTGAGCACCTCGATGTCCCCGCTCGCCCCCGCCTGACGCAGCAGCGTGCTCACGTGCGTCGCCCTGACCACCGAGGCGGGGATGAGATGGCGCCGCTCGACGCAGGGTTCGGCGGCGAGGTAGAGGTCCAGGTGGTCGAGGGTGTGGCGGATCGTGCTCGTGCCGAACGCGGCCAGCCGCTCGGGCGCCGCCGCGCCCGGTCCGAGCGGGGGAGGTCCGGTCAGGAACGCGCGCTGGTACTCCTGCTCGGCGTGGTCGACCAGCGCCAGCATGAGTCCCTCGCGGTCCCCGAAGCGCCGGAACAGTGTGCCCTTGCCCACGTGGGCGGCCGAGGCCACCGCCTCCATGGTCACGTTCCTCGCGCCCAGCTCGCGCACGAGGGAGGCGGCGGCGTCGAGCAGGCGGGCCCGGTTGTGCGCGGCGTCCGAGCGTTCTCGGGGGGGCTGGCCCAGGACGGGCAGTTCCCGCAGTCCTGGTGATCGTCTCTCCGGAGGGGCGCTGTGCGCATTCATGAACCTCACTTTAACGGGGAGACGAGGAAAGTGGACCCTGGTCCGCTTGGAGTGTTAAATGACAGAGACGAAGCGGACCTCGGTCCGCTTCGAGATTCCTCACCACCCTCAGGAGCTCATCATGTCTGTACGTGTCCTCGCTCTCGTCGGCAGCCTGCGCGCCGGTTCACACAACCGTCAGCTCGCCCAGGCGGCCGTCAAGCACGCCCCCGAGGGCGTCGAGGTCGTCCTCTTCGACAGTCTCGGAGAGGTCCCCTTCTACAACGAGGACATCGACGTCGAGGGTGCTGTCCCCGCCGGTGCCGCCGCCCTGCGTGAGGTCGCCGGCCAGGCGGACGCGTTCCTGCTGTTCTCGCCCGAGTACAACGGCACCATCCCCGCCGTGCTGAAGAACGCCATCGACTGGCTGTCCCGTCCCTACGGCGCCGGTGCGCTGGTCGGTAAGCCGGCCGCCGTCGTCGGCACCGCCTTCGGTCAGTTCGGCGGCGTCTGGGCCCAGGACGAGACCCGCAAGGCCGTCGGTATCGCGGGCGGCGCGGTTCTGGCCGACGCCAAGTTCTCCATCCCCGGCTCCGTGACCCGCTTCGCCGAGCTGCACCCCCAGGACGACGCCGAGGTCGCCGAGCAGCTCCCCGCGATCCTGACCCAGCTCGCCACCGCCACCGCCGTGGCCGCCTGACCTGACTCCTCGGCGCCCGCGCTGCCCCGCACCGGATCCCGGCGCGGGGCAGCGTCGTATGCCCGGAAGGCGCGCGGGCGCGGCTGCCCGCGCCGGCCCGGATGACACCGTTCGAATGGTCGAACGAAGGGTGGGTTAACATATGAGCGCCGCCTAGCTCGAAAGATGTGCCTGTGACTCTCCATGAGGACTCGTTCACCAACTGGAACAACCGCGAGAGGATCGCGGAGTCGATGATCCCGACCATCGGGAAGCTGCACCGCGAGCGGGACGTCACCGTCCTGCTGCACAGCCGCTCCCTGGTGAACAAGTCGGTCGTCAGCATCCTCAAGACCCACCGGTTCGCCCGCCAGATCGCCGGTGAGGAACTCTCGGTCACCGAGACGCTGCCGTTCCTGGAAGCGCTCACCACGCTCGATCTCGGCCCGTCCCAGATCGACATCGGCATGCTCGCCGCGACGTACCGGACCGACGACCGCGGTCTCTCGGTGGCGGAGTTCACCGCCGAGGCCGTCGCCGGTGCCACGGGCGCCAACAAGATCGAGCGCCGCGCGTCACGCGATGTCGTCCTCTACGGGTTCGGCCGCATCGGCCGTCTCCTCGCCCGCCTGCTCATCGAGAAGGCCGGCTCCGGCAACGGCCTGCGACTGCGCGCCGTCGTCGTCCGCAAGGGCTCCGGCCAAGCGGCCGAGGACCTCGTCAAGCGCGCCTCCCTGCTGCGCCGTGACTCCATCCACGGCCAGTTCCAGGGCACGATCAGCGTCGACGAGGCCAACAGCAGGATCATCGCCAACGGCAACGAGATCAAGGTGATCTACTCCGACGACCCGACGTCGGTGGACTACACGGCGTACGGCATCAAGGACGCCATCCTCATCGACAACACCGGCAAGTGGCGCGACCGCGAGGGCCTGTCGAAGCACCTCCGCCCCGGCATCGCCAAGGTCGTCCTGACCGCACCGGGCAAGGGCGACGTCCCCAACATCGTCCACGGTGTCAACCACGACACCGTCAAGGACGACGAGCGGATCCTGTCCTGCGCGTCCTGCACCACCAACGCGATCGTCCCGCCGCTGAAGGCGATGGCGGACGAGTACGGCGTCCTGCGCGGCCACGTGGAGACCGTCCACTCGTTCACCAACGACCAGAACCTGCTGGACAACTACCACGGGTCCGACCGCCGGGGCCGCTCGGCGGCGCTCAACATGGTCATCACCGAGACCGGCGCCGCCTCCGCCGTCGCCAAGGCGCTCCCCGACCTCAAGGCGACCATCACCGGCAGCTCGATCCGGGTCCCGGTGCCGGACGTCTCCATCGCGATCCTCAGCCTGCGGCTCGCCCGCGAGACCACCCGCGAGGAGGTGCTCGACCACCTCCGCGACGTATCGCTGACCTCGCCGCTCAAGCGCCAGATCGACTTCATCAGCGCCCCCGACGCGGTCTCCAGCGACTTCATAGGCTCGCGCCACGCCTCGATCGTCGACGCCGGCGCCACCAAGGTCGACGGCGACAACGCGATCCTCTACCTCTGGTACGACAACGAGTTCGGCTACTCCTGCCAGGTCATCCGGGTCGTCCAGCACGTCTCCGGGGTCGAGTACCCGACCTACCCGGCGCCGGCGGCCTGATCACGGGGTGCAGGTTCCGCGACTTGATGGACAATGCCCCTGCCAAATGGGCAACGGATGGGCAATTTCGCGGTTCCGCGGGCACTGGTCGCGCTCAGTAATGACGGTTCTCTGTATGGCCGTTAAGAGTCCAGCGCGACCCCGGCGTGAAGAATGCGCCGGCCATGGCGTCGATCCGGTACGACGACGCGTAGGTGCGGGAGATCCTCTTCCGCGAGCTGCGGTTGGCGGACTTCACCGCGTCCGGCCGTGGCGGAGTTCTCGCTCCGTCCACGGCCGGACGCACCACTCGGGACGTTACGCATCAGCGACGATGGCCGGGCCCGATGTGCACGAGAGCCGACTGGAGCTGGCCCGACTGCTCCTGGCCGACATGGATCCCGCAGTACGCGGAATCTACGCTCAGCCGTGCCGTCTGACTGCCCGCGTCGGACAGCGCGTGCGTCGGCTCCACCGGGCACCCCTGCCTCCCAGATCACATCCGGAGGCAGCACAACGGTGTCGGGGCACTGGGTCGGGCTGTGGGGGACGGCGGCGCGTTCGTGCGCGGAGGGCGGCGGCCGGCTCCTGTCCCGCCCTCGTCCGGGTGCCGGACGTCCGACGAAGCGATACGGGCCGGGGCACTCAGGGGCCTGCGCCCGCAGGGTGCCCCGCGCCGTACGCGGCGCGGGGCACCTCGATGGCCGTGAGGTTCTCCCCGGTCCAGTCGACCACCCGGTAGAGGATTGCGTGCAGGTCACGGCCCCGCCCAGTCGGGGCGTACTCGGCACAGGGCCGGACGGTCGGGCGCACTGTGCGGCTCACCAGGCCGTCTCGTTCCGCAGCACGCGCGGACAGATCATCGACTCGGTCGTGGGTGCTCCCCCGAGCAGATCCCTGCAGCGGGCCCCAGCCTCGCGAAGTTGTTACACCGCTCCTTCGTTTGACAGACCCCCACGGCTCGCCGTGCAGCCGGGCGACGTGACCAACTAACGCTCTCGACCAGCCGGTTTCCTCGTGGACCACGCATCGGGGTGCTGCTCGCGGAGGTTCTCGGGTGAGGGTGCCGACCTGGTGTTGAAGCCCTGGTCGGTCGGTGTGCGTGAGGCGAGGCGTGTGGTGAGGGCCTCGCCCTCGATGTCCAGGGTGGGCACGACCCTGTTCATCCCGCGGGGCATCCACCAGATGCGCCGACCGATGATGAGCATGGCGGCGGGAACGATGAGCATGCGCACCAGGAAGGCGTCGACGAGGACGCCGATGGCGAGGGCGAAACCGACGGTTTTGAGGATGATGTCGTCGGTGAGGGTGAAGCCTGCGAATACGCCGACCATGATGAGGGCGGCGGCGGCCACGACACGGGCGCTGTGGGTGAACCCCTCGATGACCGCCTGACGCGCTGGTGTGCCGCGCATGTAGGCCTCTCGCATCCGGGTGACGAGGAAGACCTCGTAGTCCATCGCCAGGCCGAACAGGATGCCGGTGAGCAGGATCGGCAGCAGGAACAGCACCGGGCTGGTGGTGTCCAGCCCGACGAATTCGTTGAGCCAGCCCCATTGGAAGACCGCGACGGTCGCACCGAGGGAGACGCCGACGGAGAACAAGAAGCCGAGTGCGGCCTTGATCGGAACCCAGACGGAGCGGAACACCGCGATGAGCAGGATGACAGCCAGCCCCACCACGACGGCGAGGTAGAGCGGGAACACCTCGGTCAGCTCGTTGGAGATGTCGACGTCGACCGCGGTGAGGCCGGTGACCAGTGCGCGGGCTCCGCTGTGGTCGGGCAGGTCCGACAGCGTGTCCCGGATGTCTGCGACGACAGCCTTGGTGGACTGGTGAGACGGTCCGAAGCGGGGTATCACCGTGAGCGTCGCGAACTGCGCCGTGTCGAGTTGCTGTGCGTGGGCACGCCGCGCCTGCGGGCTGTCGCCGGTGACGGCCGGGATGACGCCGGCGATGTGGGAGTCGTCCCGGGCGGCCAGTTTGCGCAGCCTCTCGGTGGCGGTGGCGACCGCGGCGGCCGGGGCCGGGGCCCCCTTCGTGTCGATGACGATGAGCAGTGGCCCGTTTGCTCCGGCGCCGAAGTTCTCGGCGATGAGGTCATAGGCGACGCGTACGTCGCTGCCCGCGGGCTTGGTGTTGTCGCCGGGCAGCGCGAGTTGCAGGGAGGCTACGGGGATGGAGGCCACGGTGGCGGCCGCGATCCCCGCCACGAGCGCGGGCCAGCGGAACCGGGCAAGGCTCTCGACCCAGCGACGTCCGAGGGTGCGTGGCTCCCCGGGGTTGCCGTGGGCGCCGGTCTCTGTGGCGTCGGTGGTGGTGTGCTTCTTCGGGGAGCGAAGACTCGGCTTCGTGGCGCGAGCGCCGGCGAAACCGAGCAGTGCGGGCAGCAGGGTGAGCGCGATGAGCACGGAGATGGCGACGGTGAACGCTCCGCCCAGGCCCATCTCGGTGAGGAATCCGATGCCGCACACGGCGAGGCCAGCGAGGGCGATGACGACCGTGAGGCCGGCGAAGACCACGGCTGAGCCCGCGGTGCCCACGGCGCGGCCTGCCGCCTCCTCCAGCGGACGGCCCTGGCGTACCTCGGCCTGGTAGCGGGACAGGATGAACAGTGCGTAGTCGATGCCGACCGCCAGCCCGAGCATCGTGCCGAGCGCGGGGGTCGTGGTGCTGAGCCCGACGAACCCGGTCAGGATGGCGATGGCGCTCATACCGATGCCGACGCCGACCAGCGCGGTCAGCAGCGGCATCCCGGCCGCGACGAGCGACCCGAAGGTGAGGGCCAGCACCCCGAAGGCGATGGCGACGCCCATCAGTTCGGCGAGGGCGCCGTCCATCTCCACGCCGAGCACGTCTCCGCCGATGGTGGCCGTCAGCCCCCCTTCCGCGGCGAGGTCGCGGGCGGCTTCGAGGGCCTCCCTGTCCGCCTGGGACAGATCGACAGCGCTTTGGGTGTAGCCGACCGAGGCGTAGCCGGTACGCCCGTCCTCGGAGATCGTCTCCCCGGTGAACGGGTCGAGGATCGACACGACGTCCTTCGTCCTCAGTTCCGCGAGCGCGTCGGTCACGGTCTGCTTGTGGGCCGGGTCCGCCAGCGACTCGCCGTCCGGTGCCTGGAACACCACCCTCGCAGCCGCGCCTTCAGGAGCGGCTCCGGGATCGCGGTCCTTGATCAGGTCGAACGCCCGCGTCGATTCGATGCCGGACAACTCGAAGTTGTCATTCGTCTTGCCCGACAGGGTCGCCGCTCCGACGGCGACCGTGAGGAGCAGCAGGAACCAGATTCCCGCCACGGTCCGTCGGCGTCGGAACGACCAGCGTCCGAGTTTGAACAACTGCCATGCCATGTCCATTCCTCCTGCGTGTCTGTGATCGGTTCTCGGTGTGCGTGCTCACTTGGCTCCGACGGACGAGTGCAGTACCCACGCGGTCGCCTCGGCGGCGAGCGGCTCGTTCACGTCGCGGCGATCAGAGCGCAGGACGACACGTCCGGGCGGAAGCGCGACCGGCCCCGTGCCGAAGTTGGTCACCGAGGTCCAGCCGTTGGGGCGGCGGAAGGCGACGATGCCGGGCCCGAGTTCGAGCCATCGCAGTAGCTCCTCGCTCTGGAGCGTGCGCCTCAGGCCGAGCGCTTCGCGGTAGAGGGAGAGCGTCGATGAGGGGTCGTCCTGCTGCGTCTCGACGGAGTAAGAACCGAACCAGTCGGGCTGCGGCAGGTGCGCGTCCGCGGCACCGAATCCGAAGGAGACGCCACCGGTGGTCCAGGGCAGCGGCACCCGGCATCCGTCACGACCCGCGGTCATTACACCGTTCTCGACCACCGCCCACGGGTCCTGCACCTGGTCGGCGGGGATGCCGGTCACCTCGGGCAGGCCGAGTTCTTCGCCCTGGTACATGTACGTGCTGCCCGGCAGTGCGAGAGCGAGCATGATCGCGGCCTCGGCCCGTGCGAGTCCGCGCCCCGGGAGTGCTCGGCCGGCACCGTCGGCGCCCGTGGTGCCGGGCTCCACCGGCTCGCCGGGCGGCGGGGCGAACCGCGAGGCGTGGCGGACGACATCGTGGTTGGAGAAGACCCATGTGCTCGTCGTGTCGTGCTCGGACGCGAGTTCGACGTTGCGCTGGATGATGTCGCGGAAGGCCGCGGCGTCCCACGGAGCGTGCAGCAAATCGAAGTTGAACGCCTGGCCGAGCGATTCCCTGTTCGCATAGCGTCCGCGGCGGTGGGGCGCGACCCACGCCTCGGCGACCGCGAACAGGGGCGGTTCGTAGCTGTTGAAGACCTGTCGCCAGCCGGTGTAGATCTCGGTGAGTTCGTCGCGGTCGACCAGAGGGTGCTTGCCGTCCCCGAACGGGTTGTCGGCGCCCAGCGCGAGGAGCAGAAAGTCTCCCGCCTGCTCCCACGGGGGAAAGGGCTCGCTCATGTCCTTGGCCAGTCCCATGGCAACGTCGACGCGGAAGCCGTCGACTCCGCGATCGCCCCAGAAGCGGAGCGTGGTGAGGAAGTCGTCGCGCACTTCCTGGTTCGCCCAGTTCCAGTCGGGTTGGTGGGTCGAGAAGAGGTGCAGGTACCACTGGCCGGGTGTGCCGTCGGCCTCGGTCACGCGCGTCCAGGCGGGGCCGCCGAACATGGCCTGCCAGTCGTTGGGCGGCAGTTCGCCGTTCTCGCCCGCTCCGTCGCGGAACAGGTACCGGTCGCGCTCGCGTGATCCGGGTGTCGAGGCGAGTGCGGCGCGGAACCACTCGTGCCGGTCGGAGCTGTGGTTGGGCACCAGGTCGACGATGACCTTGATCTCGCGTTCGTGGAGTGCGGCCACGAGCGCGCCGAACTCGGCGAGTGTGCCGATCGACGGATCGATGTCCCGGTAGTCGTCCACGTCGTACCCGCCGTCTGTGAGCGCCGACGGGTAGAACGGGCTGAACCAGACGGCGTCCACCTTGAGGGCCGCGATGTGGTCGACCCGTGAGAGGACGCCCGCGAGGTCTCCGACGCCGTCGCCGTTCCGGTCGCAGTAGCTCCGCGGGTAGATCTGGTAGACCGCCGCCTGCCTCCACCAGTCGGGGTTCTTCATGCGGAGAGTTCGGCCGGCCGCGCCGACGGTCGTCCCTTCGATGGCGTCCATCTGCTCACTTCCCTTGCACGTCGGGGTGGCGATGTGATCCATCGCTGAGCAGACTGTACCCTTAAAATATCCGGGTGGATATTTTTAGTCGCGGCCATAGAATCGAGCAGGCGGCGCACCACACCGGCCCTGCGATCGCTCTGGAGGCGTGCCATGACCGACCAGGACCCCCGAGAGGTTCGCCCACCCGGGCAGAAGGGGCCGGCGAAGCGGGGGCCGTACGCGAAGGGCCTTGCGCGACGGCAGCAGATCATCGACGAAGTCCTGGCGGTCTACGACAGGCTGGGGTTCGAGGGCACCTCGCTGCGAGCCGTCGGGGAAGCGATCGGCGTAACGCATCCGGTGCTCAAGCACCATTTCGGCACCCGCGAGCAGCTCTTCCTCGAAGTGCTGCAGGAGTACGACCGTCGCTTCATCGATGCCGCATCCGAGGGCGGTGGCACCTTCGTCGACCTGATCCAGCGATCGGCCGAGCACAGCATGCGGGTGCCGGGGCTCATGGCCCTGCTGAACAGCATGGTGGCTCACGCGCTGGAGGCGGGCAACGACCGCTCACGGGCGCATTTCTCGGAGCGGTACGCCAACCTGAGGAGAGACATCGTGGCTTTGCTCGAAGAAGGCCGAGCGGCGGGGAGCGTCCGGTCGGACATTCCCCTGGACGAGGCGGCCTCACTTGTCCTCGCGGCAGCCGACGGCCTCAGTACGCAGTGGCTGCTCGACAAGGGCGCCAACCTCCGGAGCGGCTTGCTGCTGCTGGAACGCCTGCTTGAGCCACGGACCGACCGGCGAGAGACGCCGATGCCCAGCTAGAGAATTGCTGAGAATCTTGGGTCCTGGCCCCGGCTCGGTGGAGTCGGGTCCAGTCTCGTAGACATGCGGGGGGAATGGGCCGGGGAGGTCATCGGGCCGAATGTGTAGGAGACCCGCACCCCAACGAACCGCTCACGCGTTGGGCTTCCCCTGGAAGTGACCGGAAGTCCTCAGGACTGTGCGTCGGCTGTGCTGAGGATGGGCACGACGAGGCGCTGCTGGTTCTCGAGGATGCCCCTACGAACTCGCAAACACGCTCTTGCTGAAGCCCGGCGCTGCTAGGGCGTGTTTCGAAAGTAGCGCCGTCCGCCCAGTGAACGAGGCGGGCGAACCGAGCGTCTCCGTCCCGGCGCGGAGTTTCGGAGTCGATCTCGACAGGTAGGCAGGCGAGGGCCCGCAAGAAGCCGTCACCGACTGCGACAGGCAGCCTGCCCCGCAGGGCGCCTATTGCGCACGGAGGACCGACACCGCAGTGCCCATTTCACGCGGAATCCGGTATCTCCGCTGGAGTCAGTGTGCACGAGAAGGTGGAACCTGCACGGGGAAGGGCCGGTCCCGTACCGGCCCTTCCCCGCGGGCACACGGGCCCTGGAGACCGAAGGGGACCGGGCGCGCCCGCCGTACCGGAGTGGGTACGTACCCTGTTCAGGACCGGGCCGGGCGCCGATCCTTGTCACCATGAATGATGCCGTGGTGTGGCTCGTAGTGAGCACGAGCGTGCTGCTGGTGGTCCTGAACCTGGGCATCGGCGTCCTGGCTCTGTGGAGTCACCGCGCCGACCTGTCGGTGACGGAGCGTCTGATCACCTCGGGCGAGCTGGATGTGTACCACGCGACCTGGCTGACCCGGTGCGGATACCGCAGGACGTCGACAGCGACCTGGTTCCGGGAACGTGTCGCCGCGGAGCTGGCCCTCCGGTCGCTGACCACGGCGGGGCTGGTCCGCATCGACGCACGGCAAGCGCTCGTACCACCCCCCGGCGCGACGGAGCAGCCGGACGAAGCGGTGGCCCCGGACCATCCGCTGACGCGGGAGGCCTGGCGGTTCGTCCGTGACTCCTGGTCCGCCGGACGCCCGGTGACGGTGCGGACGCTCGCCGAACACCCCGCGTTCAAGAAGGCCTGCACGGCCCACCGGGGACGGCTGGCCGGCCACCTGCCGCTCCGCCGTATCCGGCTCGACAACAACGCCGAGCGCGCGCCACGGGCCGCGGGGTGGACCGCCGCGGGATGGATCACCCTCAACACCTGCGTGCTGATGGGGTGGAACACCTTCGGCCCTCCCGACGCCGGGCCCGACGGGATGTTCGAGAAGGTGTTCGCGATCTTCGCGCTGGCCGTGGGCACCGTCTTCCTCGCGGCGCTCCTCCTGGTCACTCTGCACGTCCTCGTCTGGCGGGCATGGCAGGACCGCTGGCCCCGACGGCTGCGCGCGCACTGCGAGGCCCTGCTCCAGCGGGAATCCGGCACCTGGATCCCGCTGTCACAGCTTCCTGTGGGGTGACCCCGGGGCCGTGGATCAGGCCCGCAGATAGGTGAGGACGGCCAGCACCCTGCGGTGGGTCTCGTCCGCCGGAGGCAGGTCCAGCTTGGTGAGGATGCCGCTGATGTGCTTGCCGATCGCGGCCTCGGAGACCACCAGCTCCTTCGCGATCGCCCCGTTGGACCTGCCCTCCGCGATCAGCGCCAGCACCTCGCGCTCGCGGGGGGTGAGCCGCTCCAGCGGATCGCGGCGGCGGCGCAGCAGTTGGCGTACCACTTCGGGATCCACCACCGTTGCGCCGTGCGCGACCTCGTGCAGCGCGTCGACGAACTCCTCGACCTGACCGACGCGGTCCTTCAGCAGATAGCCGACCCCCGTACCATCACCGGAGTCCAGGAGCTCCGAGGCGTACGTCCGTTGCACGTACTGGCTGAGGACCAGGACCGGCAGTGTGGGCCGCTTCTCGCGCAGCCGTACCGCCGTGCGCAGCCCCTCGTCCTGGAAACCGGGCGGCATGCGCACGTCCGTCACCACGATGTCGGGGGTGTGCTCGTCGACCGCGACGACCAGCGCCTGCGCGTCCCCGACGGCCGCCACCACCTCGTGACCACAGCGGCCGAGCAGGCCGACGAGCCCTTCCCGCAACAGCACGCTGTCCTCGGCCAGCACTACGCGGAGCGATCGGCGGCCGCGGTCAACTCGCAAGGAAACTCCACATGCAGCAGGGTCGGTCCGCCCGGCGGACTGGACAGCGCAAGTCTGCCATCCAGGACCGACACCCGGTCCGCGAGACCGGTGAGTCCGCTGCCCGCCGAGGCGTCCGCACCGCCCCGGCCGTCGTCGCACACCTGGAGGAACAGACGGCCCTCACGGTGACCGCCGCTCACCCGGGCACGGTCGGCCCCACTGTGCCTGGCGACGTTGGCGAGCGCCTCGCAGACCACGAAGTACGCGGCTGACTCGACCGGCCGGGGCAGCCGGCCCGGCAGTTCGAGATCGACATCCACGGGGACCGGGGAGCGGTCCGCGGCGTCGGTGACCGCGGCGGGCAGGCCGTAGTCCGCGAGGACCTTGGGGTGGATGCCGTGGATGAGCTCACGCAGCTCCGCGAGCACCCTGCCCGCCTCCTCGTGCGCCTTGGCGAGTTGGCCGGCGAGCGGTCCCGGTGGTGCGTCCAGCCGGGCCAGGCCGAGGACCATCGTCAGGGCCACCAGCCGCTGTTGGGCGCCGTCGTGCAGATCGCGCTCGATACGGCGCCGCTCCGCCTCGAAGGCGTCCACCAACCGGACGCGGGAGCTGGCCAGTTCGACCACCCTGGCGCCGAGTTCGCCCTCCCGGGAGGCGATCAGCAGCCGGGTCAGCGCGGCGCGCGCGCCCGCCGCCACGCCGAGCACGTAGCAGCACAGGCCCATGAGGAGCAGGCCCAGCACGGCGACACCGAACGCGGTCGGCCAGGTGGTGACCGTCCACTGCTTGAGCACCTTCGCCTCCTGCCCCTCACCGACCGTGGCCATCAGCAGCGGGGTGGCGACCACGGACAGCGGCAGGAACAGGGCGACCGTGATCGCCAGGGCGTCGACCGGCCACAACAGCGCGGCGAACAGCAGCGCGTACCCCAGCTCCCGCCATGTCGCCTGCTCACGCAGCCGGGTGGTCAGCCAGGGCCACAGTCCCGGCACGGCCGGCTCCTGGTGCGGTCCTGGCGCCGGACCGTCGTCGACCAGGCGCAGCCTCCACCGCTCCACCCAGGCCACCGGGATCCCGCCGAGAGCGACCACGGCGAACAGGGGAAGCCCCACCACGACCAGGGTGAGCACACCACAGACCGCCACCGCCGCCACGGTCACCACCAGGACGACCACGCCGCTCACGGCGCCGGTGAGCAGGTACGCGACGGAGCGCCAGGGCCAGACGGACAGCAGGAAGCCCGGCCGGGACATGGCCTGCCACACATTCGGAGGGTGCATGGGGATCACCGTAGGAGGACGAAGCCGTGCGGTGCCATCGGGCCAGGGCGCGGATCGGAGGTAGGTCCGGCCCTACCCCACATCTCGTCCCTGCCGTACTGCGCCGTGCGGTGCTCCCGCGGTTTCGTGGAGCCTTCCCACCCGCCCAGGCCGTGTGGGAGGGACGACATCGACACGACGGGACAACACATGACCGACGACGCGGTCCAACTGCGCTCCGTGACCCGGCGCTACGGCACGGGCGATATGTCCGTCACCGCTCTCGACCAGGTATCGCTCGCCTTCCCGAAGGGGACGTTCACCGCCGTGATGGGCCCGTCCGGCTCCGGCAAGTCGACCCTGCTGCAGTGCGCCGCGGGCCTCGACCGCCCCACCTCGGGGCTGGTCACCATCGGCGGGACCGAGTTGACCGAGCTGACGGAGACCGAGCTGACCCTGCTGCGCCGCGAACGTATCGGCTTCGTGTTCCAGGCGTTCAACCTGCTGCCCTCACTGACCGCCGAACAGAACGTGGCCCTGCCGCTGCGGCTGGCCGGCCGGCGTCCCCCGAAGGCCCGGGTCCGCGAGGTACTCGAACAGGTCGGACTGGGCGGGCGGGCCCGGCACCGGCCGGCGGAGATGTCCGGCGGCCAGCAGCAACGGGTCGCCCTGGCCCGCGCCCTGATCACCCGCCCCGAAGTGCTCTTCGGCGACGAGCCGACCGGCGCGCTCGACTCGCGGACCAGCCGCGACGTGCTCACCCTGCTGCGCGACATGGTCGACAGCGACGGCCGGACGATCATCATGGTCACCCACGACCCGGTCGCCGCCTCCTACGCCGACCGCGTAGTCCTCCTCGTCGACGGCGGCGTCAACGGCGAACTGACCGGCGCCGGCGCCGAGTACATCGCCGCGCGCCTGACCACGCTGGAGGCCCTGCCGTGCTGAGCACCGCCCTGCGCACCCTGCGCACCCGCTGGGTCACCTTCGTCGGCAGCTTCGTCGCCCTCGCGCTGGGCGTGGCGCTGATCGCCGTCATGGGGCTGGCCCTCGCGTCCTCGCTGGAGGCACCCGACCGCGGGCCCGAACGGTTCGCCGCCGCGCCGGTCGTCGTCAAGGGCATGGACACCCTGCGCGTGACCACCCCGACGGGCGACCGAACCCGGAAGCTCGCGCGGCCCCGCGCCGTACCCGCCGACGTCGTCGCCGAGCTCAAAAACCTCGGAACCGTCGTCGAGGACCGGTCGTTCACCGTACGGGCGCGGGGCGGCCCCGGCGACCTGGTGGGCCACCCCTGGTCCGTCGCCGCCTTCACGCCCTACCGGCTCGACGCGGGCCGTGCGCCGAAGGCCGCGGACGAGATCGTCGTCAGCGGCGGCTGGGCCCGGCCGGGCACTCGGGTGCGGACCGACACCGGCACCGGCACCGTACGGGTCGTCGGCACCGTGGCAGGACCCGGCTTCGAGAACGCCGTCTTCCACACCGACGCCCGCGCCGCCCAGTTGGCGCCCCGCAGCGTCCAGCTCGTCGTCGACGCGGACGCGGCGGCCGTCCGCGAGGTGGTGAGCGGCAGCGACGGCGTCCAGGTCCTCACCGGCGACGCCCGCCGGTACGCCGACGCCGATCCCGACCGGGACAGCGAGGCCCTCACCGCGATGAACGCCCTGTTCGGCACGGCCGGCGGCGTCACCGGATTCGTGTCGGTGTTCGTCGTGGCGTCGACCTTCGCGTTCGCGGTCGCCCAGCGCCGCCGCGAGTTCGGGCTGCTGCGCACGGCCGGGGCGACCCCGGGGCAGATACGCCGCATGGTCCTCGCCGAGGCACTCCTGATCGGTGTGCTCGCCTCCGCGACCGGCTGTGTACTCGGCTCCCACGGGGCGCCGAAGCTCGCCCGGTGGGCGGTCGACGAGGACCTCGCGCCCCGCTGGTTCACCATCGGCGACCACACCTGGCCGTACCACATGGCCTTCTGGACAGGGCTGTTCGTGGCGTTGTGCGGGGTGCTGGCCGCGTCCTGGCGGGCCGGCCGGACCGGCCCCGCCGAGGCGCTGCGCGAGGCGTCCGTGGACACCCGGGCGATGACACGGGGCCGTTGGCTGTGCGGCGCGGCCCTGCTGCTGACCGCTGCCGTGACACTGCCCCTGGCCCTGCTGACGGACCCGGGCGACCTGCTGCACCGTAAGACCTATGTGAGCCGGCCGATGCTGCTGATCACCGCCGTGGCACTGCTCGCGCCGGTGCTGGTGCGCCCGCTGACCCGGCTCATCGCCTGGCTGCCGTCCCAACTGCCCGGCGCCACCGGGATGCTGGTACGGGAGAACGCCGCCACCGGCGTCCGGCGCACCGCCGCCGTCGCGGCGCCCGTCCTGGTCACGGTCGCGCTGGCGGGCTCACTGCTCGGCGCCACCGCCACCCTCAACGGGGCGAAGGCGACCGAGGTCCGCGAACGCACGGCCGCCGACTTCGTGGTCACCCCCACGAGCGACACGGGCTTCGACGACGCGACGCTGGAGAAGCTGCGCGCCGTGCGCAGCGCCGAGGTCTCCGCGACCTCGGCGAGCGCCGTGTACGTACGGGAGGAGGGCGTGGCGCTCGCCACGTCCGAAGCGCGCGCGGCCGACCCCGACCCGCTCGCCGCCACCGCCCGTCTCCCGCTCGCCGCCGGGAAGGTGAGCGACCTAGACGACGACTCGATCATCGTCAACGAGGAGTGGGAGCGGCACACCGTGGGACAGCGGGTGGATGTGTGGCTCGGCGACGGCACGCGGAAGTCCCTGACGATCGCCGCCGTCATGACGGTCGGCACCGGGAACAACGGCGTCTACATCACACCGCGCAACGCTCCGGACGCGCCCGTCGACCGGGTCGACGTACGCCTCAGCGACGGCGCGGACCCCTCCGCGGTGGCCGCCGGGCTGCGGGACGCGGCCCGGGCGTCGGGCGGGCAGGTGCTCACCGACCGGCAGTGGGTGCGGGCGACGTACCCCGAGACCAACCGGACGACGCGGACGGGCCTCCTGCTGGTCCTCGGCATCGCCCTGCTGTACACCGGCATCTCGCTGGCCAACACCATGGTCATGGCCACCTCCGACCGGGTCCGCGACCTGGCCGTGCTGCGGCTGGCCGGAGCCACCCGGTGGCAGGTGCTGCGGCTGGTGGGCGCCGAGGCGCTGATGGTGGTCGTGGTCGGTGCGGTGCTGGGAGCGCTGGTCGCCGCGCTCAATCTGCTGGGCATGTGGAGCGCGCTGGGCCTGCTCTCGGTGTGGACGCCGATCCGGATCCCGTGGGCGACGCTCGGCGCGACCGTGAGCGCCTGCGCGCTACTCGCCGTGGCCTCGGCGGTCGCCCCGGCCGGCCTCTCCCTGCGGCGCGGGGCGGTGGAGTCGGCGGGTGTACGGGAGTGATTCCGGACCCCGGGCCGGTCAGGAGCGGCCCGGCGCACCGATGGACCCTTGCGCGGGTGGGGAGTTGTGGAGCACGCGGGCAGTCGCTCAGGGGGCGGCGGTGGGCTGTCGGAGCGCCGCCGTCACCAGTCCGTGGATCTCCTGGGCCGACACGGTTCCGCCGCCCACCAGGCGGTCGAAGACCAGTCCGTCCACGCAGGTCAGCAGCGTGACCGTACGGTCCTCGGCGTCTGCCACGCCGTGCGCGGCCAGGAAGTCGCGAACGGCGTGTCGGCCCGCGTTCCGCCGTGGCACGAGGATCTCCCGCAGCTCGGGGTGGTGCACGCTCTCGATGGCGCACGCGTAGCGCGCCAGGGAGCGTCGCCGTCCGTCCCCCGTGAGCCGTTGCCCGACGAAGGCGGCGATCCCGGCCACCAGTTCCCCGGCATCCCGAGGCACCGGCATCTGCTCCCCGGTCGCCTGGAGTTCCGCCTGGTCGAGGGCGACCAGACGCTGGACCAGCGCGGTGAGCAGCGCCTGGCGGGTGCGGTAGTAGGCGGAGGTGGTGCCGGGCGGCAGGTTCGCCGCCCGGTCCACCGCGCGATGGGTCAGTCCCCGGATTCCGGCATCGGCGAGTACGTCGATGGCCGCTTCGGCGAGAACGGTACGTCGGTCTGTGGGCATCCCCCTTTTCTACACCTGTAGAGGGGCGGGGTACTCTTCTTCTACATCTGTAGAAGAAGAGTGGCGGGCGGACGAAGGAGGGCCGGTATGGGTGGCAGCGCGGTGGTGGTGGGCGGAGGCATCGGCGGGCTGGCCGCCGCGATCGGTCTGCGCCGGATCGGCTGGGAGGTGACGGTTGTCGAACGCGCGCCCGTCCTGGCCGATGGGGGCGCGGGAATCTCCCTGCACGCCAACGGCATCCGCGCCCTGGACGCCCTCGGTGTCGGCGAGGCGGTACGCGCGGCGGCGCGGCCCCAGTACACCGGGGGCACCCGCGTCCCCGGTGGCGGCCGGCTGGCCCGGATGGACGGGACCGCTCTGGAGCGCGAACTGGGCACGCCGATCGTCGGCATCCCCCGGGCCGCACTGCACCACCTGCTGCGCGCGGCACTGCCGGCCGAGTGCCTGCTGGTCGGGGCCGAGGCCACGTCCGTCGACCGCTCCGGCCCGGGCCGGGTGCGGATACCGCTCGGGGACGACGTCCTGGAGGCGGATCTCGTCGTGGCCGCCGACGGGGTGGGCAGCCGGCTGCGGGCCGAGATGTTCCCTCAGCACCCCGGACCGGTCTACAGCGGGTCGACCGTGCTGCGCGCCCTCACCGAACGCCCCGTCGAGCTGGACACCGACTTCGAGCTGACCTGGGGGAACGGCGCCGAGTTCGGCCACATCGCGTTCGCCGACGGCCGGGCCGAGTGGCACGCGGTCCTCAACTCGCCCCCCGGGGTACGGCATACGGACCCCCTCGACGTGATGCGCCGGCGGTTCGGCACCTGGCACGAACCGATCCCCGCACTGCTGAACGCGACCCGGCCCGACGCCGTCCTGCACCACGACATCCACGAACTGCTCACGCCGCTGCCCGCCTTCACCGGGCACCGCACCGCGCTGCTCGGTGACGCGGCCCACGCGATGACCCCGCACCTCGGCCAGGGCGCCTGCCAGGCGCTGGAGGACGCGGCCGTGCTCGCCGCCGCACTCGCCACCGGGCCCACCGTCGCATCGGCGCTGGCCCGGTACGACGCCGAGCGCCGCACGCGCAGCCAGTCCGTCGCACGCGCCGCCCGCCGGGCCGGCCGGATGGGGCAGCGACTGACCCACCCCCTGGCCGTCGCCGTACGGAACACCGCTCTCCGGCTGGCCCCCTCCCGCGCGACCGTCCGCACCATCCTGCGGCAGGCCGACTGGACACCGCCGAGCCTGGGCTGACGGCTGACGGCTGACGGCCGCCGGAGCCGGGCCGCCGGAGCCGGGTCAGGACACCAGGGTCTGCTCCTCCAGCTCCGTCAGCTTGACGGTGCACAGACCGCCGCGCTCGACCTTGACATCGGTCACCTCAAGCTGGGTGCCCGGAAGGAGAATGAACTCCTCCTCACCGGTGAACGCGGAGAAGTCACGGATGCCCACGGCCCGCGCGGGGACCACCTCGAACAGCGTCCGCTTGCCACGGCTGCCGAGGAACCCCTTGGCCACACCGAGTTCGGACGTGCACGAGGAGACGCCCCACCAGGCCACGGTCCGTCCGAGCGGGTACTGCGCACGCAGGTCCAGCGACACCCCGCGCCACAACGACCCGGTCCGGTAGGGGAGGTGCGTCACCGCCGAGAACAGCAGCCGCAGATACGACAGGTACGGGACGAGCCCGGTCCGGTCGGGGGAGCGCAGAATGGCGTTGATCTCCCGGTAGAACACGGACTCGCAGGTGTAGAGATGCAGGGCGGCGATCGCGTCGGCGGACAGGCCGCCGGGGACCTCGTCCGCCCGCCGCTTGCCGAACTCGTGCGACCGGTCTACGTGCCGCCCCAGCCCGGACAGCAGCGCGGCAACGGGGGCGACGGCCTCACGGAAGTCCATGAGCGGGGTGTCGAACACACCCGTGATCGCGGGAAGGACGAGCCCCTCGTCCTTCACACCGGAGAGCCGGTCGAGGTAGAGCTGGTGCAGCTCCATGGTGGACGCGATGAACGCGCCCATGCGGTCGGAGACGTCGCCCGCGGACCCGCCGGTCTCCTCCGCGCGCTTGTTCCAGCCGGTGCTGGGCAGCCAGTCGATCCCGTCGGCGCCCAGCGACGCGAGAGCCTCGTTCACCGTCCCGAAGTGGTCGCCGTCGCAGAAGAGGTCGCCCTGCGCCGCGGGGTTGGCGTGGTCGATGTGCCGGACCTCGACGTCGGGGTACTTCTTCTGGATCTCGAGAACGACCTTCTTCAGACTGCGCGCGTGCGCCCCCCACCACGCGAAGACGACTCCGCGGTCCTCCTCGTCGGCGGTCTGCTTGGCCTTGAGGATCTCCTCGACGATCCGCTCGGCGACCGGCCGCCAGAACCTGGTGTGCTGGTTCGTGTCGATCGCCCCGTCGCCGCTGGCCGTCAGCGCCGCGTTCAGCAGCAGCACGCCCTGCGTGAGCATCGCCTGGAACCACTCCGGCGGCTGCACGGTGTCCTGCTTCTTCAGCAGCGCGCGAATATCGGCTATCGGGGTCTTCTTGGGGATGCCGTACTTCCACATCGCCGCCGCCTTGATGATGCAGCGGACACTGACGACCCTGCCGAACTGGCTGTCCTGCCAGCCGTGGAAGGTGTTGTCGAACATGGCGATGCCGGTGGCGCTCTCCGGCCGCGGGTACGGGTTCTGACCGAAGACGACGACCTTCCATTGGTGCGGCGCGTTGGGCTTGAGCGCCTGGAAGGTCAGTTCGCGGACGGGGACGACCTCAGAGCTGCGGCCCGGGCCGATGAACGAGGCCGCCTCCGGCTGCGCCTCGATGACCGGCTTCAGCAGCGGAAGCCATGGTTCGCCGCCTCCCTTGAACAACTCCGCGAGGGCCAGCGGGTCGTTCGGTCCTGGCGTGGCGGGGGTGTGGGCATCGCTCATGGCGGAGGGCTCCAAAAGATCGGACTGTGCTGGCGGAAGGCCTGATCGGCGAAGTGATCCTGAGGATAGGTCAGCCCTCTGACAACGCCCTCCGGTCCGCGGGCCCGCCGGGCCGGGGCGACCGCGTTGTCAGTGGGACGCGGTAGCGTTCCCGGCAGTTGAGTGACCGTTCTCGATCGGAGTGAACCATGACCGTGGACCGAGTGCCGCCGCCGCTCAGGGTGGTGCTGACCGACATCAACACCCCAGTGGTGGAGGCGTGGCGGGCGGCCTTCGCCGACACCCCCGAGATCGAGATCCGCAAGGGATCGATCCTCGGCGAGGACGTCGACGCCTGGGTCAGCCCCACCAACTCCCGGGGCCGGATGGACGGCGGGGCCGACGCGGTCATCAAGCGGCACCTCGGCGCGGGCATCCAGCTACGGGTGCAGAAGGCGATCCGCAGCCAGTTCGAGGGGGTGCTCCCGGTGGGCAGCGCGGTGTGCGTTCCCTCCGGGGCGGTCACACCGAGGTTCCTGATCTCGACACCGACCATGGAGACGTCTTCGCAGAACGTCAGCGAGACCCTGAACGTGGCCCTGGCCTGCGCCGCCGCGTTCCAGGCGATCCATCAGCAGAACAACAGGGCGCCGGGCAGCATTCGGTCGGTCGCCCTGGTCGGTATGGGCGCCCGGACCGGCCAGGTGCCGGCGCGAGTGTGCGCCAACCTGATGTGGACGGGCTACACCCTGTTCAACGACCACTCCTTCGAGGACTACGACGACCTGCGCACCACGATCGTCACACAGCTCGACGACCTGGAGAGCGCGCCCGTGGACAAGCGGGTCCGCATAACGCCGCCCAAGCGCCCCCGCTCACGCCGCTGACCTGCCTCTCGGTCACCCCCGCACCGTGAGGGTGACGGCCGGCGGGCACCACCGGGGCGGCTGTGTGCCCGAGGCCGGCCGTCACGATCGAGGACGGAGGATCACCAGGTCTCACGGAAGCGTCCGGCTACTCCCCTGACGGCGCCGTCAGGGTGGCGCCGAGGGCCACCGGGGTGCCGAAGTTCGGTGTGCCGTCGGCGTTCCAGGTGAACTTCTGCGCTCTGGTGGTGCGGTTCATGTCGCAGCCTCCGCCGGCGGAGGCGTTGGCGTGGTAGACCATCCAGTCCTCGGTCCCGTCGGGGGACTTGAAGAAGCCGTTGTGGCCGGGGCCGTACACACCGTTGGCGTTGGACCTCTGGAAGACCGGGTTCGGTGTCTTGACCCAGGAGGAGGAGTTGAGCGGGTCGCCACCGTTGTGGGTGAGCATCCCCAGCTTGTAGTCGGGCGTGGAGCAGTGGCTGGCGGAGTAGACGATGAAGGTCCTGCCGCCCCGCTGGAGGACCTCGGCGCCCTCGTTGACCGCGCCGCCCACCGTCTCCCAGCCGTAGGCCGGCGTGGACAACACCCTGCGGGTGCCACTGGCGGTCCACGGGTTCGACAGCGGTCGGATGAACATCGGCTGTGAGCCGTTGTAGTAGGTGCCGAGGAGGTAGAGCTTGCCGCCCAGTTGCAGGATGCCAGGGTCCAGCTCCCAGGTGTTGTCCTGCGTCGGGTCGAGCAGGTCGGCCTTGAAGGTGTAGGGCCCCATCGGGTCCTGGCCGGCGCTTTCGAGCACGTGGATCCGCTGGGTGCCGAGGTTGTACGGTTCCCGCCCGGCCGTGTAGTAGAAGTACCACCGCTTCCCGTTGGGCCCGTCGAGCAGATGGAACTCCGGGGCCCACATCGTGCCGGCGCCGTTGGGCCGGGTGAGGTTGAAGATCACCTGGTTGGTGGCGGTGGCGAGCCCCGCCAGGGTGGCGGCCTTGCGCATGGTGATCGTCGAGTTCCAGGTCGTGGTGGCGAGGTAGTAGAAGCCGTTGTGGTAGGTGAGCCAGGGGTCGGGCCCGTGCTGGGAGAGCGGGTTGGTGAACGTGCCCTGGACGATCGCCCCGCCACGGGCGGAACCGGGCAGGCCGGCCGCCCCGGCGGGGGAGGCGGGTGGCGCCGCCAGGAAGGCGACCACCATGGTGAGCACGGCGACGAGCGCGGACAGACATCGGGAACGAGTCGCGGTCACTGAGGCACGTCCTTCATCGGTGGGTGGGCGCGTACGCCTTTGCTCCGAGGGGCCCGGCCGATGGCGGGACGCCGCTGCGGTTATGGACCTTGACCTCGGTGAGGCCCGTCCTGGCCCCGGAGGCGTGGGTGGCCAGGACCCGTACGCGCTGGGCGCTGATCGCCGGGAACCGCACCAGGTTGTAGTTGGCCCGCGGCACCTCCGGGCTCCTGGTCTGGCCGGGCACGTTCACCCAGGAACTGCCGTTGTGGTACTGGACGGTGTACGCGGACGGGGCCCGGTAGGTGGTGCTCGCCGGGCGGCTGTCCTTGAAGTACAGCCGCACCTCGTCGAGCGTGCGGGCGGTGCCGAAGTTCAGCTCGTACCAGTCCTGGCTGTTGGGAGAACCACCGGCGCCCCAGAACGGCTCGTTGGTGGGGTACCCGTCGACCGCGCCGGAGGCGTTGGCGCCGGACCCGGTGTGGGAGGCGGACACCGTCGCCCCGGAGGCGAGGTTGGGCAGGTCGGCGGTCAGGTCGACACCGGCCTTGGCGAGCATGTCGACCATCCGGGGGCTGTTCTGCACAACCTGGTTGGGGGCCCGCAGACCGGCCACCGCCGTGCGGTAGGTGACCGTGCCGCTGGTGGTGACGTCGCCGGTGGCGGGGTCCCAGGTGAAGGGCACCAGTGAGCTGACGGTGGCGGCGCGGTTCCCGTTGACGTAGATCGAGTAGCCCTCCGGGATACCGGGGTAACGCTGCACCCCGTCGGCCGGGTCGTCCCAGACGATGGACAGATCGGCGCCCCGGTAGCGGAGGTTGTTGACGGTGAAGTGACTCCATCCGATGTTGATCGGGGAGAGCTCGACCTTGGCGTCGTTGCGGGGCCGCAGTCCCGCGACGTCCTCGATCACGGTCCAGTTGCTGCTGCCGAGGATGTTGTGGTGGATCCAGGAGCGGTAGTTGATGCCGCTGCCGTTCCAGTCGGCCCAGAACTCGTTGGCGTCCGGCCACTGGGTGTTGCCGCCGGCGTACTGCGCCCAGGTGTTCCAGTAGAGGAGCTTCTTGTAGTCGGTCGCGTCCATCCAGGAGTTGGGATAGTTGCGCAGCACCGAGGAGTAGAGGCGGAACTGCACGGTGGAGTTGATGGTGGAGAAGTTGTTGGAGCCCGGGTTCCCGGCGTCGGCCGCCGCCTTCTTGTCGGCCTGGTTGGCCGTGTAGAAGGGGAAGACGGGGTATTGGGCCGGATCGTCGAACAGGCGCAGGGCCTGCTTGTACGTCGCGGTGTCGGGCACGGCTCCGACCGAGAACGGGTAGTAGTTGTTGATCTCCTTCCAGGGCACCCATTCGTTGGTCGACTTCAACCGGTGCTCGAACAACTGCCGGTTCGGGTTCCAGAGCACGTTGACGATGGCGTCCTTGATCTGCGTCGCGAGCGTGCGCATCTCGGTGGCCTTGGCCGTGTTGCCGGTCGCCTCGTACGCCTGCGCGGCGGCGAGTGCGCCGCTGTACTGGTAGGCGGACTCGGCGCGGTCCATGGCGCCGGGCTTCCAGTGGAAGGAGACGGCGTCGGCGTCGTTGCCGGTCAGGGCGCCCCAGTCGTACTCGATGAGCTTGTTGTTGTCGCGGTCGTAGTAGGAGAGTTGGCCCTTGACGTCGCCCTCCGCGTAGCGGGCCAGGCTGGCGGCGATGGCCGGCTGGCCGCCGTGGATCTGGTAGCTCTTCCACGCGGCCTCGGCGATGTACTGGGTGTAGCTGTTGGACCAGTTCTCCGGATCACCCGGATTGTCGAGGAACCGGCCGCCCTTGGAGACCTGGCCGGCGCTCAGCCAGTCCCCGTACGCGTAGGACGGGTTGCGCAGGTACTTGAGGTCGTCGATGTGCATGGGCTGGGTGAGCGCGATCGCGTTGTTGTACCCGAGGACGCCTTCGGTCGAGGTCGGGAACTGGTAGGTCTGCCCGGGGATGTCGGCGTCGAGGTTGTTGAAGCGCATCAGCCACCAGCGGTAGTAGATGTTCTTCTTGATCGCGGCTTCGGGTACGTCGATGTAGGGCACGTTCTGTGCCCACCACAGGTTGTAGGCCCTGACGTGGGTGGCGAACGCGGTCGTGTCGGAGTAGCCCGCGTAGGCACGGTACTCGGTGAGCGATGCGGGGATCTCGTCGGTGACGAAGCCCATCACGACCTTGGTGGTCGCCGTGGCCCCGGCCGCGATCGTCACGGACCGGTTGAGTCCGCCGCCCGAGGCGGCGAAACCGTCGCCGGTGAGCCGCGGGCGGATGGTCGTGAGGTTGTTGTAGGCGTTGACCTGCCCGGTCAGCTCGTTGCCGCTGCCCGTCGTGGCGTACGGCGAGGTCGCCCGTAACTGCAGCGTGGTGGAGCCGGCGCCGTTGTTCTTGATCGACAGGTTGGTCACGGCGACGTTGTTGTCGGTGATGAACTTGGTCTGGCTGACGGTGATCGAGCCGCTGGTGTGCACGCTCTTCCAGTGGCTGGGCACCTGCCGGCGCTGGGAGACCTGCTCCGTGAAGGTGCCAGGACCGATCGCGACGGTGTAGGCGTTGTTGTCGTTGACGCTCTCCCAGTAGGCGACGTGGCCGCCGAAGCCGAGCACCGCGGGGTCATGGGTCTTCATGAAGAGCGCGCGACCACGGCTCATCAGCCAGGGGCCGGTCGGGTCGTTGCCGGAGCGGGCCAGCAGGCGGTCCATCCAGAAGTCGGTCCCCGCGCTCTCCGCGTCGTAGATGGTCCGCATCATGTCGCCCGGTGTGTGGGCGACGGGCGGCGCCGGGATCGCGGGTCCGCCGAAGGTCGGGAACCCGATGGTCTGGTCGGCGTGGGCCGGGGGCGTGGCGAGGACGGAACAGGCGATCAGCACCAGTGCGACGACGAGGCGCTTCATGACAGGGCCCGCCGTTCCCGGGTGCCTTCCGCGGTGCCGCCCGGTCCGGCCGGCCCCGGGTAACGCGACGTGGCTCGGGGTGGTGCTGACGCCCCCTCCCGGGGGCTCCGTCCGTCGTCTTCTCATCGGATGCTCCCTGTCCAGTTGACCGCGAGCTTCTGCTCGCGACGACGCCGGCGTGTTCGCCGCCGGCTATGTGGTGCTCCTGACAAAGCCGTCCGTGGAAGCGGAGGAGAGCGAGGAAGAGGTGCGAACGGGTGGAGGGCTTCGCCGCGTCTCCGAGACGTACTGAACCTGAAACCGAAACGACCTGAAAGGTTTTCGCAACGTAGGTCCGGGATCTTGAGGTGTCAAGAGGGACGTCCCGGGCCCGGCGTCCCCGACCGAGGCTTTCAGGACAACGGCGCCGTGGACCTCCTGATCACCACCCGGCAGGGCAGCGTCTCGGTGCCCGAGCGCCGCGCTCCGGCGATCGCGCCGGACAGGGCGTGCGCGGCAGCCCGCCCGACCTGTTCGAGGTTCAGGTCGATGCTGGTCAGTGGTGGGCGGGAGGCGGAGGTCAGGACCCGCCAGTTGTCGAAGCCCATGACCGCCACGTCCTCGGGAACCCGGTGGCCGCGCTCGCGCAGGACGTCCATGACGCCGCGGGCGATCTGGTCGCTGCCGCACAGCACGGCGTCCACGTCCGGGTGCCGGTCGAGCAGCATCGCGGTGGCCGCGCGTCCCCAGCCCTCCGACCACACCCCGAACCGTGGCTCGCCGACCGGGGCCAGGCCCGCGTCGGCGAGCGCGGCCAGGGCGCCATCGGCCCGCTCCCGCGCGGCGAGGTACCCGGGGTCGCCGGTGATGTGCGCGATCCGGGTACGGCCGCAGGCGAGCAGGTGCTCCACCGCGATCCGGCCGCCGCCCACGCCGTCGGGGACGATGGACAGATCCGCCGGATCGTCCGAGGGCGCGTACGCGTAGACGACGGGGACGGGCAGCTCCCGGCCCAGGGACGGACGCGGGTCGGTCCGGCTGCCCACCACGATGAGCCCGTCGACCCGGCGGCCGAGCAGCGCGCGGACATGGTGCTGCTCGCGGATCGTGTCACCACGCGCGTCACAGAGGAGCACCGCGACCTCGCCAGCCCCGAAGGCGTCCTCGGCCCCCATGAGGATCGGGATGCTGAACCGGCCCTCCAGGTCACTGGTGAGCAGCCCGACGGTCCCCGAGCGCCCGGCCAGCAGGCCCCGCGCCAACTGGTTGGGCCGGAACGACAGACGCTCGGCCGCGTCGATCACCCGCTGCCGTGTCTCGGCGCGCACCTGGCTACGGCCGTTGAGGGCCTTCGACGCGGTGGCGACGGACACGCCCGCCAGCCGGGCGACATCGCTGAGTGTGGCGGGCCGCGAACGAGAGGGGCCGGTGACCTGTGCCATGGATGTTCTCCTGTCTCGCGTCGCGTGCCGAGGCCGTCGAGGTGGCACGTCGCGCGTAGAACCGTACGCGAGAAGTTTCGGTCAAGGTGCGCCCCATGGTGCCCCCACAGGTTTCGGCGCACCACGACTGCCGTTCCCCGCAAGGGGATTGACGGGCGGCAATCCGCGTCCTAGCTTTTTGAAAGCCTTTTCGTTCGGCCCGCCGCCACACAAGGGGGATCGACATGAGAAGCACGGCCGGACCATGTGGACGGATACACCGCCTCGTCATCCGCGCTGTCGCGCTGTTGGCCGCCGCGAGCCTGCTCACGGCATGCGGCTCCGGAGGCGACGGCACGGACGGCAAAGGAGGCGGAACGGCGGACGCCAAGGGCGCCGACGACGGCACCACGCTGACGATGTGGACGCGCGCGGCCACCCGGCCGCAGAGCGAGGGCCTGGTCGAGGCGTACAACGCGAGCCACCGGAACAAGATCGAGCTGACCGTCATCCCCACCGACGACTACCAGGCCAAGGTCGGCGCGGCCGCGGGATCCCGGGACCTTCCCGACCTGTTCGCCTCCGACGTGGTGTTCGTCCCCAACTACACCTCCAGCGGGCTCTTCGCCGACCTCACCGAACGCATCGACGCCCTGCCCTTCGCCGAGCACCTGGCCCGGTCGCACCTCAAGGCCGGCACGTACGAGGACAAGAAGTACGTCGTGCCGCACACCCTCGACCTCTCGGTGCTCTTCTACAACAAGGAGCTCTACCGGCGGGCCGGACTCGACCCCGACGCCCCGCCCACCACCCTGGGCGAGTGGGACCGGCAGGCGCGCGCCGTGGACGCGCTCGGCGGGGGCGTCGACGGCACGTTCTTCGGCGGCAACTGCGGTGGCTGCGGCGTCTTCACCTGGTGGCCGTCGATCTGGGCCGCGGGGGAGGAGGTGCTGAACAAGGAGGGAACCGAGGCGTCCCTCGCCTCCGGCACAGCGAAGAAGGTCTACGCGACCTACCGCGGGTGGGTGAAGGACGACATCGTGGCCCCCGGCGCACGCGAGGAGACCGGCACCACCTGGACGGGGCTCTTCCCGAAAGGCCGGATCGGCGTCATGCCCATGCCCTCGACCACCCTGGGTCTGATGCCTGGGAACCTCGACCTCGGCGTCGCGCCCATCCCCGGACCCGACGGCGGCACGTCCACCTTCGTCGGCGGTGACGCCCTCGGCATCTCCGCCACCAGCGACTCGGCCGACCAGGCATGGAACTTCCTCGCCTGGTCCCTGGGCGACACGGCGCAGGTCGATGTGGTCGCCGCCCACAAGGATGTCGTGGCGCGCACCGATCTCGCGTCCAACAAGCACTCCGCCGAGGACCCGCGGCTGGTGACGATCAACAGACTCGTGGCGGACGGGCGGACCCCGTACGCGCCGAAGTTCGGCCAGACCTTCAACGACCCCAACGGGCCCTGGCTGACCCTGATGCGCCACGCCGTCTTCGGCGACGGATCGTCCGTCGACCAGGACAACGAGGCGGTCACCGCGTCGCTGGCCGACTGAGCGGCCCACCCGGATCGGGCGCCCGCCCCTCCCACGTCACGCGGCAGAGGAGAGCCATGCATCTGAAGGCGGCCGGGCCGGCGGCGGCCGAAGACCGGGCCCGGCCGGCGGGACGGGTCCGCCCGACCCGCGCGACCGCGCCCCGGTGGCGGTCCCGCCCGGTGAAGGGCCTTGTCTACGCGGCTCCCACGGCCGTGTTCGTCGCGGTCCTCTTCCTGCTGCCGCTGCTGCTCGTCGGGCGGATGTCGCTCAGCGACTGGCCGCTGCTCGCCGGGGCCAGGGGCCTCAACACCCCCGAGAACTACACCGACGCCATCGACAGCGCCCTGTTCTGGCCCGCCGTCCGCTTCACTCTCGTCTACACGGTGATCGTCACCGTCGTACTCCTCGGGCTGGCCCTCCTCCTCGCCCTGCTGGTGCAGGAGTCCCGGCCCGGTGCGGGCTTCTTCCGTACGGTCTACTTCCTGCCCAGTGTCCTGGGACTCGCGTCCGCGTCACTGCTGTTCTGGGGTCTGTACAGCCCGACCACCGGCCCGCTCGGCCGCGTCCCGGAAAGGCTCGGCCTCGCCGACGACCCGGTGTCCTTCCTCGCCACACCGACCTCGGCCCTGTTGTCGACGGTGTTCCTCATCGTCTGGAAGTTCGCCGGCTTCTACATGCTGATCCTCCTCGTGGGCCTCCAGCGCATCCCCCAGGAGGTGTTCGAGGCGGCGCGGATGGACGGCGCCGGCCGCGGCCAGATCTTCCGCGGCATCACGCTGCCGCTGCTGCGGCCGTCCCTCGCCCTGACCCTGCTGCTGTGTGTGACCGGATCGCTGCTCGCCTTCGACCAGTTCTTCATCCTCACCAAGGGCGGCCCCGACAACAGCACCGTCACCGTCGTCCAGTTGATCTACCGCGAGGCGTTCCAGCGGCTGAATCTCGGTACCGCGGCGGCCCTTTCGATCATCGTGCTGGCCGTGCTGCTCCTGCTCAACGTCCTTCAGTTCCGCGGTCTGCGCCACGCGGACCCGTCATGAGCCGTACCCCAGGGAAGGGAGACCACGGTGCTGACCCGCGCCCTGGGCCGGACGCCCTACTACGTCGTCGCCGGAGGGCTGGCCGTCATCTTCCTCTTCCCCCTGCTGTGGAACGCCTGGGCGTCCGTCAGCGGACAGCCCGGCACCGCGCAGGAATCCGGTTACGGCCTCGGCAACTACCGCACGCTGCTGGAGTACGACGCGGGCCTGTGGCGGTACCTCCTCAACAGCACCGTCGTCTCGGCCCTGACCGTCGCCCTGACCCTGGGGGTGTCGCTGCTGGGCGGCTACGCCTTCGCCCGTTTCGACTTCCCCGGCAAGAACGCGCTGTTCCTGCTCACCCTGGCCATCCTCATGGTCCCCTACGCCACGCTCCTCATCCCGCTCTACGTACTCCTCGGCAGACTGCATCTGCAGAACTCGCTGCTCGGGCTGAGCCTGGTACTGGCCATGTTCCAACTGCCGTTCGCCACCTTCATGATGCGGATCTCCTTCGAGGCGGTGCCCCGCGAACTGGAGGAGTCGGCGCTCGTCGACGGCTGCGGCACGGCGGGCGCGCTGCGCCGCGTCCTCCTCCCGGCGGTACGGCCGGGGCTGATCACCGTCGGACTCTTCGCGTTCCTCGCCGCCTGGAACGACTTCATCGCACCGCTGATCCTCATCTCGGACAGCGAGAAGGCACCGCTGCCGCTGGCCGTCGCGAACCTGCGGCAGCAGAGCATGGGCGCCGTCGACTACGGCGCCACCGAGGCGGGCGTGGTCGTCCTCGCCGTGCCCTGCCTCCTGCTCTTCCTGCTGCTCCAACGGCACTACGTACGGGGCTTCATGTCCGGCGCGCTCAAGGGCTGAGGCTCCCACCCGAGCGCCCTGCGCCCAGGCCTGAGCACCGTACATCCCGGTCCGAGCGCCGCACACCACGATCGAAGGGACGAACCGAAGGCATGGACTCGTGAAGGAGAACACGGCACGGTCAGCCGCCCTGCCGGTGGCGCCGACCCGCGGCCGGCTGCGACCGCTCGGTCTCGACGAGGTCAGGATCACCGGCGGCTTCTGGGCCCGGCGCCGGCACACCAACGAGACCGTCACCCTCGGGCACTGCCGCGACTGGATGGAACGCGTCGGCTGGACCGGCAACTTCCGGGCGGCGGCCGAGGGGCGGATCCAACAGGACCGGCGCGGCCGGGAGTTCGCCGACTCCGAGCTCTACAAGCTCCTCGAAGCCATGGCCTGGCAGTCCGGCACCGGCACCACGCCCGACGCGGAGACCGCCGCGCTCACGGAGGTCCTCGCGGCCGCCCAGGAACCGGACGGCTACCTGAACACCGCCTTCGGCCGACCCGGACAGCGGCCCCGCCACAGCGACCTCGCATGGGGCCACGAGCTCTACTGCGCCGGGCACCTGATCCAGGCGGGCGTCGCCCAGGCCCGCACCCGGGGCGAGGGCGAACTGACGAGGATCGCCCGGCGCGCCGCCGACCACGTGTGCGCCACCTTCGGCCCGGGCGGCATCGAGGGCGTCTGCGGCCATCCTCAGATCGAGACGGCCCTGGTCGAACTGGCCAGGCTGACGGGGGAGCGGCGCTACCTCGACCAGGCCGCGCTCTTCGTCGACCGCCGCGGTCACGGCACGCTCCCCGACGGCGAGTTCGGCCGCGCCTACCACCAGGACGACCTGCCCGTACGGGAGGCCACGGTGCTGCGCGGCCACGCCGTCCGTGCCCTCTACCTCGCGGCCGGCGCCGTCGACGTGGCCGTGGAGACCCGGGACGACGCCCTGCTCGCCGCGGTCGTACGGCAGTGGGAGGCCACCGTCGCCCGGCGCACCTATCTGACCGGCGGCATGGGCGCGCACCACCAGGACGAGTCGTTCGGCGACGACTTCGTCCTCCCGCCGGACCGCGCCTACTCGGAGACCTGCGCCGGCGTCGCCTCCGTCATGCTCAGTTGGCGGCTGCTGCTGGCCACCGGGGAGCCGCGCTACGCCGACCTGGCCGAGCGCACCCTGTTCAACGTGGTCGCCACCTCCCCGGCGGAGGACGGCCGGTCCTTCTTCTACGCCAACACCCTGCACCGGCCCCACCGGGACGCCGCGCCCGCCACGGAGACCGTGAGCCCGCGCGCCGAATCGGGCCTGCGCGCCCCCTGGTTCGCGGTGTCCTGCTGCCCGACCAATGTGGCGCGGACCCTGGCCCAACTGCCGGCCCACCTCGCCACGGCGGACGACCAGGGTGTTCAACTGCACCAGTACGCGGACGCGGAGATCGACACCACCCTCACCGGCGGCCACCGTGTGGCCCTGCGGGTCCGCACCGACTACCCGTCGGGCGGGACCGTGACCGTGACCGTCGACCGGTCGCCGGACCACCCGTGGACCCTGACCCTGCGCGTCCCCGCGTGGACGGCGCACGCCACCACATGGCTGGCCGACCCGGACGGACGCCGCCGTACCGTCGCCCCGGGCACGGCCGGGACCACCCGGGTCTTCCGGCCCGGTGACGAGATACGGCTCGAACTGCCCGTACGGGCGCGCTGGATCCGCGCCGATCCGCGCATCGACGCGGTACGCGGCACGGTGGCCGTGCAGCGCGGACCGCTGGTGTACTGCGCCGAATCCGTGGACCTGCCGGAAGGACACGAGGTCGACGCGGTACGGGTGGACCCCTCCGCCGAACCGGAGGACGGGCCGGACGGGCCGGACGGCGCGGGCGGCACCGTCGTGGTCGCCGGGGAGGTCACCGCGCACGACGCGCGGCACGGCGAGAGCTGGCCGTACCGGCCGCTCGACGCCCCGGCGCGCCCGCCGGCCGCCGACCGCGCGGGGATCGTCCTGGTCCCGTACCACTCCTGGGCGAACCGCGGGCCGTCCACCATGCGGGTGTGGCTGCCGACCGTGGAACCGGACCACCTCGCCCCGCCCACGTAGCCGTGCACCGCCCGCCGACCACCCACGATCGGAGTTCGAGAGCATGTCCCAACCCCCCACCCGACGCGGTCTGTTGAGGATCGCCGCCGGGACCGCGGCCACCGTCCCGCTCGCCCACGCCGCCCAGCCGGCGCACGCGGCGCCCACCGGCGCGGCCCCGTCCGCGGCGCCCGTCCAGGCCGCCGTGGCGCCGGTGCCCGTACCGTCCACCTGGGCGGTCCACCCCTTCCCCCTGGACCGGGTGACGCTCGGCGACGGCGTCTTCCGGCGCAAGCGCGACCTGATGCTCGACTACGCGAGGTCCTATCCGGCCGACCGCATCCTGGCAGTCTTCCGGGCCAACGCCGGGCTCGACACCCGTGGCGCCCGGCCACCCGGCGGCTGGGAGACCTCCGACGGTAATCTGCGCGGCCACTACGGCGGCCACTTCCTCACCCTTGTCTCCCAGGCGTACGCCGACACGGGGGAGAGCGCCCTCAAGGCCAAGCTGGACTACCTGGTCGGCGCGCTGGGCGAGTGCCGGCGGGCCCTGGCGGACCACGGCTCACCGAGACCCAGCCACCCCGGCTACCTGGCGGCGTACCCGGAGACCCAGTTCATCCTGCTGGAGAGCTACACGACGTACCCCACCATCTGGGCGCCGTACTACACCTGCCACAAGATCATGCGCGGCCTCCTCGACGCGCACACCCTGGCCGGCAACGCGCAGGCCCTGACCATCGCCTCGCAGATGGGCGACTGGGTGCACCACCGGCTCGGCCGCCTGCCGAAGGCACAGTTGGCGCGCATGTGGTCGATCTACATCGCCGGTGAGTACGGCGGGATGAACGAGGTCCTCGCCGACCTGCACGCCCTCACCGGCAGGGCGGAACACCTGGCCGCCGCCCGCTGCTTCGACAACACCGCGCTGCTGGCCGCCTGCGCCGAGGACCGCGACACCCTGGAGGGCATCCACGCCAACCAGCACATCCCGCAGTTCACCGGATATCTCCGGCTTTTCGACCACACGGGGGAGGAGGAGTACGCCGCCGCGGCCCGCAACTTCTGGTCCATGGTCGCGGGCCCCCGCATGTACAGCCTGGGCGGCACGGGCCAGGGCGAGATGTTCCGGGCCCGGGGAGCCATCGCGGCCACGCTCGACGACAAGAACGCCGAGACCTGCGCGACGTACAACATGCTCAAGCTGAGCCGGCAGCTCTTCTTCCACCAGCAGGACCCCGCGTACATGGACTACTACGAGCGAGGGCTGACCAACCACATCCTCGCCTCCCGCCGGGACGCCCGCAGCACGGACAGCCCGGAGGTCACCTACTTCGTCGGCATGGGCCCGGGGGTGGTGCGCGCGTACGACAACACCGGCACGTGCTGCGGCGGCACCGGCATGGAGAACCACACCAAGTACCAGGACTCGGTCTACTTCCGCTCCGCCGACGGCAACGCGCTGTACGTCAACCTCTACCTCGCCTCGACCCTGCGGTGGCCGGAGCGGGGTCTCGTCATCGAGCAGACGAGCGACTATCCGGCCGAAGGCGTCCGCACCCTGACCTTCCGTGAGGGCGGTGGCAAGCTCGATCTGAGACTCCGGGTTCCGGTCTGGGCCACGGGTGGCTTCACCGTCACGGTCAACGGGGTCCGGCAGCGAGCCGAGGCGGAGCCCGGCAGCTACCTCACCCTGAGCGGAAACTGGCAGCGCGGCGACCGGATCGGGATCTCCGCCCCCTACCGTCTGCGCGTCGAGAGGGCCCTGGACGATCCCGCCGTCCAGTCGGTGTTCCACGGGCCGCTCCTGCTGGTCGCGCGGAGCCAGGAGACGGGGTTCCGCGCGTTCTCCTTCTACAAGGACTTCACGCTCCGGGGCGACCTCGCCGACGCGATCGCCCCCGAGGGCCGCCCGATGCACTTCACCACGCACGGCCTGACCCTGGCCCCGTTCCACATCGCGGACAACACCCGCTACCACGCCTACTTCAGGCGCGCCGAACCCGTCGTCGTGTTCGGCGCGACCGACTCCGGTGTGGCGAACCGCGCCCGCGGTGACGGGCTGACCTTCCTCGACGTCCTCTGGGCGCAGGCCCCCTTCGCGGCCTCCGGCCCCTTCGTGACGGCGGTGCGCGCCCTCGCCGAAACCTGGCTGTCCGAAGGGCTGTTCACCCGTACCGAGCGGGACCGCGTCGTGGCGGCCGCGGTCGGCGCGGACCTGCGACGCTGAGCGGAGTGCGCCGGCGTGCCTGGGAGCGGTGGCCGCCCCCAGGCATCGGCCTCAGAGGGCCCGGGGTCAGAGACCGTCGCGCACCATGGCGACGACGATCTGGACATGGCGATCGCCCGCCGTGTTCGAGAACTCGTTCTCGTAGTTCAGGCCGTAGGGCCAGAAGTGTCCCCCGCCGGCGGACAGCGTGGCGCCCGCCCCGTCGAACCGTTTGACGAGCGCCGTGGCCTGCGCGCCGCGCCAGGTCCCTCCGCTGGTGAGGGAGGACCAACTCCCACTGGTGCCCACGCCGATGGTGTGGGCGATCTCGTGCAGCGCGGTCCTCTCGGTCATGTAGCCGCGGTTGCCGAACCGGATGGTCCCGTTGATGTTGCCATCGGCGGTGGGCACGCCGGGGTCGTACCGGACGGTGATGCTCTTACCCAGGTCGCTGAGGTTGTTGTACCGGGCCACCGCGGCGTTCATGGCCGTCGTGATGAGGCCGTACGCCGTCAACTGGTCCTGGGTGGGGTTGCTCGCCCGTTCGAGGGTCCAGGTGATGTCGGCCGCCGCCACCTGCCCCTGGGCCCCCTGGGCTCCCGGTACAGCCTGCGGTGCGGCCTGAGCGACGCCGGGACCTGCCAGTACGGCGGCTGCGAGCGCGATGACCGCGAGTGCGGCGCCGGTCGTCCTCGTGCGCTGAACGCGCCAGGATATGACCGTTCGCCCAGTGGGCTCCGGGGTCCGTCGTGGACTCATGTGAGGGGTCCTCCTGTGGGGGGTGGGCCGTCGGATGAGGGGGCGACGGCATGACCGGTGGCTCCGCCGAGGATGTGGGGCGGATCACCCGACGTCCGTAAGTATCCAGCCGGGAAATAGGGCGTCAAGAGGCACCGCACCCGTGACGTCGCACGGCGGGGCGGTCCCATCCGCACCTGATGCCAGTTGATCAGGAAGCCGCTCGGTCGGCCGGGACGCGGTCGTGGGCGGCATCCGCCGCGGGTGCGAGAGGGAGGCCCACGTCACATCCGCGCATGTCACACCTCGCCGGGCTGCCCCGTCCCAGAGGTGTAAGCGCCAACAACGGCAAGGAGTGCACCATGAACGCCCGCTTGAACCCCCTCTCCAACCCGGCCTCGGCCAAGGCCCTCAAGCACGTCATCGCGGCGAGCACGGCACTCGCGGACTCGACGCTGCCGAACGCGACGAAGGAGCTGGTGAGGCTCCGGGCCAGTCAGATCAACGGCTGCGCCGGCTGCGTCGACATGCACACCAAGGAGGCCGCGCACGCCGGGGAGACCTCGGTGCGCCTCCACCTGGTCGCGGCCTGGCGGGAGGCCACGGTCTTCACCGACGCCGAGCGCGCGGCCCTGGAACTGGCGGAGCAGGGCACCCGCATCGCCGACGCGGCGGGCGGCGTCACCGACGAAGCGTGGGCGAACGCCGCCAAGCACTACGACGAGGATCAGCTCACCGCCCTGGTGTGGGACATCGCCATCATCAACGCCTTCAACCGTCTGAACGTCATCACCCAGCAGCCCGCCGGTGACTACCAGCCCGGCCGGCACGGATAACAAGCGGTTCTTGGCCGGTGCCCACCTCACACCCGCCCCGGCTGCCCCTCGTCGGGGTCCGGGGAGGGTGTGCCGAACCACCGGCTGAGGGTATGGCGCAGTACGCCGAGGTCGGTGGCGCCCGTCTCGCCGTCGGTGGCCCAGGCGACGTAACCGTCCGGGCATACCAGCAGCGCGGTCAGTCCGGTCGGGCCGGGCAGGGTCCGTACGTCGACCCTGTGGGCCCAGCCGTCCGCGACGGCGCGGAGTTCGGCCGAGTCGGTCAGGTCGAACAGGACCGGCCGGGGGAGCCGTACGGCGTCCTCGGCGCCGGGCAGGTCCGGCATGTGCCGGCCGGTCGACGGGTGTGTCGCCGGGCCCGTTTCGTAGCGGATGCCCAGGCCCTGCACCATGCTCACCAGCCGTTCGGTCAACCCCGGGGTGGGGATCAGCTCGCCGAACTACGCGTGCGTCGCGCAACTGTGCGCATCCCGCCGCATGATCGCGAGCTGTGCGCGGGTGTTCGCCAGTACCCGCGCGGCCACCGGGTGCCGTTCGGTGGTGTAGCTGTCCAGCAGTCCGTCCGGCGCCCAGCCCTGTACGGTGGCGGCCGGTTTCCAGCCCGGGTTGACGGCGTCCTGAAGGCCCAGGTGGGACGACCTCGTCAGCATGCTGCTGCAGGCCCGGCGCAACGGACGCCCCTGGCCGGAGGAGGACATCCTCTTCAACTGCATGAACGTCGCCGTCGGCGGCAACGAGACCTCCTCGTACACGGCCTGCGCGGGCATCCTCGCGCTGCACCGGAACCCGGCGCAGAACGCGCTCCTCCGGGCCGACCCGGAACTCACGGACAGCGCGGTCAACGAGATGCTCCGCTGGAGTTCGACCAACGCCTACGTCATGCGCCAGGCCGTCCGCGACTTCAAGATCGGCGGCCGGCTGATCCAGGACGATGACACCGTGACCCTGTGGAACGCCTCGGCGAACTTCGACGAGACCCGCTTCCCCGATCCGGACACCTTCGACATCACCCGTACGCCGAACCGGCACCTCTCGTTCGGCATCGGTATCCATCGCTGCATCGGTGCGATGCTGGCCCAGATCGAACTCGGCATCCTGGTACGGCACATGACCGACAGCCGGGTCTCCTTCACGGTCTCCGGCCCGGTACGACGCCTGCGGTCGAACTTCATCCGGGGCACCACCAGCCTCCCCCTCACCATGACGGCCGCGTCCGGCCTGTAGACCCGCGCGCCAGGGGCCGGCAGCCGCCCCTCGACCACCGGCGGCCCTCCGGAACGCCCCGGCCCACCTCACAGAGGGCCGGGGCGTTTCCCACGCGGCCGGTCATTCCTTGTGGGCGACATATCCCCACTGGTCGACGTCCGGGTCCGCCGTCCCTTCCTCGGGGAACCAGCGGTTGATGGGGCCGAGCCCGGGCGGGGCGACGGTGAGGCCGGCGGCGAACGCTGCCATCTGCTCGGCGGTACTGGCCACGTAGGGGGTGGTGCCCGAGGCTGCGTACGTCTCGTTCGCGGCGTCGGCCTTCGGCGTGGAGATCGTGGTGCACAGGACGAGGTAACTGCCCGATGCCAGACGGTCCATGTACGTCCGCACCAGCCTCGCGGCCTCGGCCGGGTCGGGGATGTGGCCGATGACGGACAGCACCATCAGTGCCACCGGCCGGTCCAGGTCGAGTGTCCGTGCCGCGTGGGTCAGGATGCTGCCCGGGTCGGTCAGGTCTCCGTCGATGTAGTCGGTCGCGCCCTCCGGGGTGCTGGTGAGCAGGGCGCGGGCGTGCGCGAGCACGATGGGGTCGTGGTCGACGTAGACGATCCGGGCGTCGGGAGCGACGCGCTGGGCGACCTCGTGGGTGTTGTCGGCGGTCGGCAGACCGGTGCCGATGTCGAGGAACTGCCGCACACCCCGCTCGGCGGCCAGATGACGGACCGTCCGTCCGAGGAACGCCCTGCTCGCGCGGGCGATGTCGACGGCCTCGGGCCACTCCCGCTTCATCCGCTCGCCCAGCTTCCGGTCGGCCTCGAAGTTGTCCTTGCCGCCCAACAGGTAGTTCCAGAACCGCGCGGAATGCGGTTTCTCGGGCTGGAGGTCCAGGTGCCGGGTGAGGTCGTCGCCGCTGCTCATCGGGTTCCCTTCGGGAGCGGTAGGCGGATGGTGGGGAGGTCGCCATGATGGCGACTCATGGAGCCGAGGGCACGAGGAATCACGAAACGCGTCATCACCTGACGCCAGGTGGCACGGTTTGGCGCCACCCGGCGCCACCCGGTGCCATCTGGTGCCATTCCGTGCCCCTGAACGCGATTGAGCGCGTATGGCGCCACCATCGCTCACGTTGGTGCCAGTACGTTTGCGCTGGTCAGAATGGTTACGCCTAGCGCGGCGCCAAAGATGTGGCATCGCGGCTTGCGCGTGGCGCCATTGTGGTGCCATGATGGCGTCATGGACCTCACCCCGTATGTCGACACCCTCCGCCGCGAACTCGCGGTGGCCGCCGAAGCCGGCGGCGACGAAGCCCGCGAGCTGGCCGAGAGGCTCACCGCCCCCCTGGAGTCGGCGACCCGGTTGGCCATGCTCAATGTGCTCTCCGCCGCGACGGACGAGATCACCCGCGAACTCGCCCCCGGCTCGGTCGACGTACGGCTGCGCGGGCTCGACCCCGACTTCGTGGTGACACCGCCGCCCACCGACGGTGCCCCCGCGGCGCCGGCCGCGCCCGCCGAACCGTTCAAGGCGTCGGCCCCGGCCGACGGCGACGAGGGCGGCACCGCCCGCGTCAATCTGCGTCTGCCGGCCCACCTCAAGACCCGCGCCGAGGAAGCCGCGAGCCGCGAGGGCCTGTCGGTCAACGCGTGGCTGGTGCGGGCCGTGTCGTCCGCGGTCGACGGCGGCACCCGGCCGCGTACGACGGAGAAGACCCAGACCTTCGGACAGAGCTTCACGGGCTGGGTGCGCTAGCCGCGCCCCGCCCCACCTCACCCGTACCACTTCACCCACACCACGTCCCACCAGCGGGGACGCCCCGAAGACCCAAGAGGACGAGACAGCCATGCCTTCTTTCGACACACCCGAACCGATCTCGGTCACCGCGCACGTGGAGGCCGGTTCCATCCAGTTCACCGCGGGCGACCGCCTCGACACCGTCGCCGACGTGCGGCCCCGCGACCCGAAGCGGGACCAGGACGTACGGGCGGCCGACCAGACCGAGGTCACGTACGCGAGCGGCGTACTGATCGTCAGGACGCCCAAGTCCAGTCTGTTCGGCCGCACCGGCGCCGTCGACGTGACGGTCGAACTGCCCGCGGGTTCGCGCATCGACATGACCGGCGCCTGGGCCCAGGTGCTCGGCGAGGGGCGGCTCGGCGAGGTCCGCGTGAAGATCTCGTCCGGCGACGTCCGCCTCGACGCCACCGGCCCGCTGAAGCTGACCGCGTCGCACGGCTCGATCACCGTGGACCGGGTCGACGGTGCGGCCGAGATCACCACCAGCTCCGGCAGCCTGCGCCTCGGCCTTGTCGACGGCGCCGCCGTCCTGAAGAACTCGCACGGCACCACGACCGTCGACGCCGCGACCGGCGAGCTGCGGGTGAGCGGAGCCAACGGCGACATCGATATCCGGCGCGCCGAGGACTCGGTCACCGCCACCACTGCCCACGGCGCCCTGCGCGTGAGCGAAGTGGCCCACGGCACCGTCCAGTTGGAGACCTCCTTCGGCGCCATCGAGGTCGGCGTCCGCGAGGGCACGGCCGCCTGGCTCGATGTCAGCTCGGGCTCCGGCCAGGTGCGCAACACGCTCACCGCGTCCGAGACCCCGGAGCGGACCGAGGACGCCGTCAAGATCCGCGCCCGCACCCGGCACGGCAACATCGACATCCGCCGCGCCAAGGCCTGAGCGCCGCATTCCCCGCCGGCCGCATTCCCCGCCGGCCGCACGCTCCGGCGGCCGCGTGCCCCACCGGCCGCGTCCTCCCGGTCCCATCCTTCATCCACTTCAGCCTTCGAACGGAGGGCACCATGCCTTCTTCTGTCATGCCCACATCAAAGCAAGGTGACGGTCACTCGTCGCCGATCGCCGTCTCCACGGTAGGTCTGCGCAAGTCGTACGGGGGCAAGACCGTCCTGGACGGGATCGATCTGCGTATCCCGGCGGGGACTGTATTCGCGTTGCTCGGCCCGAACGGCGCCGGCAAGACCACCGCCGTCAAGATCCTCTCCACGCTCATCACCGCCGACGGCGGGCAGGCCCAGGTCGCGGGCCACGACGTCGCCACGTCACCGGACGGGGTGCGGGCCGCGATCGGTGTCACCGGGCAGTTCTCGGCCGTCGACGGGCTGATCACCGGTGAGGAGAACATGCTCCTCATGGCGGACCTGCACCACCTGTCCCGGCGTGAGGGGCGGCGGGTCACCGCCGAACTGCTGGAGCGCTTCGACCTGGTCGATGCCGCCAAGAAGCCAGCCGCCGGCTACTCCGGTGGCATGAAGCGCCGCCTCGACATCGCCATGACCCTCGTGGGCGGTCCGCGGATCATCTTTCTCGACGAGCCGACCACGGGTCTCGATCCGCGCAGCCGTCACACCATGTGGGGGATCATCCGCGAGCTGGTATCCGGTGGCGTCACCGTCTTCCTCACGACCCAGTATCTGGAGGAGGCCGACGAACTCGCCGACCGTATCGCGGTGCTGAACAACGGGAAGATCGCCGCCGAGGGGAGCGCCGACGAGCTGAAGCGCCTCATCCCCGGCGGGCATGTGCGGCTGCGGTTCACCGACCCGGTCGCGTACCGGTCCGCCGCCCTCGCCCTGACCGAGGTCCAACGCGACGACGAGGCGCTGGCGTTGCAGATTCCCAGCGACGGCAGCCAGCGTGATCTGCGCTCCGTTCTGGACCGGCTGGACTCGGCCGGTGTCGAGGCGGACGAGCTGACCGTGCACACCCCCGACCTCGACGACGTGTTCTTCGCCCTGACCGGCTCCACCCACATCCCCGACCAGTCCAAGGAGACCGTCCGATGAGCGCCCTCTCCCTCGCCGTACGCGACGCCAACACCATGCTCCGCCGCAACCTGCTGCACGTACGGCGCTACCCGTCCCTCACCCTCAACCTCCTGCTCACCCCGGTCATGCTGCTGCTGCTCTTCGTCTACATCTTCGGCGACGTGATGAGCGCCGGAATCGGTGGCGGCGATCGCTCCGCGTACATCGCCTATCTCGTCCCGGGCATCCTGCTGCTGACCATCGGCGGCACCACGATCGGCAGCGCGGTGTCCGTCGCCATGGACATGACCGAGGGGATCATCGCCCGCTTCCGTACGATGGCGATCCACCGCGGGTCGGTGCTCATCGGGCACGTCATCGGCAGCGTGCTGCAGTGCGTGATGAGCGTGGTCCTCGTCGGCGCCGTCGCGGTGGCCATCGGGTTCCGGTCCGCGGATGCCACCGCCCTGGAGTGGATCCTCGCGGTGGGGCTCCTGGCCCTCGTCTCCCTGGCGCTCACCTGGATCGCGGTCGGGATGGGCCTGTCCAGCCCGACCGTCGAGGCGGCCAGCAACAACGCCATGCCGCTGATGGTCCTGCCGCTTCTCTCCAGCGCCTTCGTCCCGATCGACGCGATGCCGGGCTGGTTCCGGCCGATCGCCGAATACCAGCCGTTCACCCCCGCCATCGAAACCCTGCGCGGCCTGCTCCTCGGCACCGAGATCGGCCACAACGGCTGGCTGGCCGTCGCCTGGTGCCTCGCCCTGGCCGCACTCGGCTACTTCTGGTCCACCTCACTGTTCAACCGTGACCCGAAGTAGCGGGAGAAGGGCCGGGAAGTAGAGGGAGAAGGGCTGGCCCGCAGGTTGAGGGCCGCGCCCGCAGATCGTCCCGCCCCGGGGCGGCGTACGCCGACACCGCGTTGGCGTACGCCGCCCCGTCGGCGTTCCCCGCGGTCCGCGCTGTTCCCCGGTGCCGGAGCCCGCGAGTGGTTCAGAGGAGCGGTGTCCGGCTGTCCGCCGGGACCGTGTCCGTGCCCCAGCTCGCGAGGAGGCGCAGAGCCTCCGCCGACGCGGAGCCCGGCTCCGCGTGGTAAACGGACAGGAACTGTTCGGGGTCGTCCGGGAGGCGCATGGTCTCGTACGCGAGGGTGAGGTCGCCGACCAGCGGATGCCGCATCCGCTTCACGCCGTGGCCCTTCTCCTTCACGTCGTGCGTGGCCCACAGCCGCCTGAACTCGTCGCTCTTTACGGAGAGCTCACCCACCAGCGCCGACAGGTCCGGATCCTGCGGGTGCTGGCCCGCGTACAGCCGCAGATAGCTGACCATGTCGGACGCCTTGGAGTCCCAGTCCAGGAACAGCTCGCGGTAGGCGGGGGAGAGGAAGGTCAGCCGCGCCCAGTTGCGCTCCGCGGACGGCAGCTTGCCCCAGTCGCCGAACAGCGCCGCCGCCATGCGGTTCCAGGCGAGGATTTCCGAGCGTGCCCCGCCGATGTACGCGGGCATGCTCTCCATCGAGTCCAGCATGTGCCGCAGCGCCACCCGCACCTGCTGCCGCTTGTGCACCCGGTACTTCCTGCGCTCCTGCTTCGGCTTGGCGAGGTGGGTGAGGTGCGCGTGCTCGGCGTCGCTCAGGCGCAGGGCGCGCGCGATCGAGTCGAGCACCTCAGCCGACACATTGCGCCCGTTGCCCTGCTCCAGACGTGTGTAGTACGCCACCGAGACCCCGGCCAGTTGTGCCAGCTCCTCGCGACGCAGCCCCGGCACCCGCCTGTGCCGCCCGTGCGAGGGGATACCCACGTCCTCCGGCTTGAGCCGGGCCCGCCGGGTGCGCAGGAATTCGCTGAGCTCGGCCCGGCCGTCGAGGCCCTCGGGGAAGGCCGCCTGTCCGTTTTCCGTGGCGGGGGTGTCATCCATGCCTCCCAGTATTCCCGGTCGTACGACCAGAAGCCTGACCCCGTCAGTAGTAGGACCACTGGACGTACGCAAAGCGGTGACCTGGGTGATCACGGTGTGAGGAGGCACGCTGGAGACATGACCACGACTGTTGCCGCATACGCCGCCCCCAGCGCCAAGGCCCCGCTGGAGCGCACCACCATCGAGCGCCGTCCGGTCGGCGAGTTCGACGTTCTGATCGACATCAAGTTCGCCGGCATCTGCCACTCCGACATCCACCAGGCCCGCGAGGGCTGGGGTGAGGCCATCTTCCCGATGGTGCCCGGTCACGAGATCGCCGGCGTCGTCGCCGAGGTCGGCTCCGGCGTGACGAAGTTCAAGGCCGGCGACCGGGTCGGTGTCGGCTGCATGGTCGACTCCTGTCGCGAGTGCGAGAACTGCGAGGCCGGACAGGAGCAGCACTGCGTGCGCGGGAACGTCGGCACGTACAACGCCGTCGGCCGCGACGGCGAGCCCACCTACGGCGGCTACTCGCAGAAGGTCGTCGTCGACGAGAACTTCACCGTCCGCATCCCGGACGGCCTCTCGCTGGACGTGGCCGCGCCGCTGCTCTGCGCCGGCATCACCACGTACGCGCCGCTCAAGCACTGGGGCGCGGCCCCCGGCAAGAAGGTCGCCGTGGTCGGCCTGGGCGGTCTCGGCCACATGGCCGTCAAGATCGCGCACGCCCTCGGTGCCGAGGTCACGGTCCTCTCCCAGTCGCTGCGCAAGAAGGACGACGGCCTGAAGCTGGGCGCCGACCACTACTACGCCACCAGCGACGCGGCCACCTTCGAGAACCTGGCCGGCACCTTCGACATCATCCTCTCCACGGTGTCGGCGCCCCTGGACTTCGGCGCGTACCTGAGCCTGCTGAAGACGGGCGGCGCCCTGGTGAACGTCGGCGCCCCCGAGGAGCCCGTCGCCCTCAACCTGTTCTCCTTGATCGGCGGCAACAAGACCCTCGCCGGTTCGATGATCGGCGGCATCGCCGAGACCCAGGACATGCTCGACTTCTGCGCCGAGCACAACCTCGGTGCCGAGATCGAGCTGATCGAGGCGAACCGGATCAACGAGGCCTACGAGCGTGTGCTCGCCTCGGACGTGCGCTACCGCTTCGTGATCGACACGGCGACGATCTGAGCCGCGCGGCTCTGCCGAGCACGTAACCCACCACGCCCTCCCCGGGCTCCGTCGGGATCCCCCGTATCCACCGGAGCCCGGGGAGGGTTTTCCCTGGACCGGCTGCCGCCGGGCCGCGCTCTCCTCGGCCCCGGCCGCCTTCGGGGCGTTCGCTAAAACGAACGCGAGGTTCACTACATCGATGGTTCGGTATAGTGAACGTATGGTTCATTCAATCAGGGAGGGCGCGGAGAAGGTCGAGAAGGACCGCATCCGCTTGTCCCGAACCGCACCGCACAGGGGCCGCCGATGAGGCCCCCACCCTCCGGCCGCCGACCGGTGAGCAGCACCGCGGCCGCGGTCGGTGCGAAGATCCGCCTGCGCCGCCAGCAGCGCGGCATGAGCGCCGCGGAGATGGCCCGGCGCGCCGGGCTGAGCAAAGCCACGCTGTCCCAACTGGAGGCCGGCAACGGCAATCCGACGATCGACACCCTGGACGCGATCGCGATCGCCCTGCGCATCCCGATCGCCGACCTGCTGGCGCGTGACGCCGACACCGGACCGGTCTTCCGGCCGGGCACGGACATCGAGCCCGGCGAGGTCTCCCGGGAACTGCTGCGCCGCATCAGCAGCGGCAACAGCCTGGAGATCTGGCGGCTGCGCATCCCGCCCGAGACGGAACTGCCCGGCGTCCCGCACGCCACCGGCACGATCGAGCACCTGCTCATCGCCACCGGGCACGTCACCGCCGGCCCGGTCGACGCCCCGCGGTATCTGGGCCCCGGAGACATGCTCGCCTTCGCCGGGGACGCCCCGCACTTCTACCGCACCGGCGCCGAGGAAGTGGACATCACCGTCGTCTTCGCCTCGCCCATCAGCACCTGAGATCCAGCACCTGAGACCCAGCACCTGAGACCCAGCACACCCAGCACCCAGCACCCAGCACCCAGCACACCCAGCACCTGAGACCAAGGAAGACCCTCCATGGGCGCCACCATCGCCATCACCCCCTCCAGCCGTGCCTTCATCAGCGACAACATGGCCGGGGCGTCTCCGCAGATAGCCCAGGCCGTCGCGGACGCGGCCACCGGGCAGGTCCTGCCGTACGGCAACGACCCCTTCACCGAGAGCGCCCGCCGCAGGCTCGGTGAGATCTTCGAGCGGGACGTCGACGTCTTCCCGGTCTCCACCGGATCCGCCGCCAACGGCCTGAGCCTGGCCGCCCTCACCCCGCCGTGGGGCAGTGTGCTCTCCCACCCCGACAGCCACATCAACCACGACGAATGCGGCGCTCCGGAGTTCTTCACCAACGGCGCCAAGCTCGTCGCCGTCCCCGGCCCCGACAGCAAGATCGACGCCGAAGCGCTGCGGGCGGTGGTGCGCCGCCGGGCCGGTGACGTCCACAGCGTGCAACCGTCCACGGTGAGCATCAGCCAGGTCACCGAGAGCGGCAGCGTCTACACCCTGGAGGAGATCCGCCGTCTGTCCGCCATCGCCGAGGACGCGGGACTGCGCGTCCACATGGACGGCGCGCGCTTCGCCAACGCCCTGGACCATCTCGGCGCCACCCCGGCGGAGATGACCTGGAAGGCCGGCGTCGACATCCTGTCCTTCGGCGCCACCAAGAACGGGGCGATGACCGCCGACGTCATCGTCTCCTTCGACCCCGCACTCGCCACCGAGCTCGCCTTCCGCGCCAAGCGCGCCGGTCAGCTCGCCTCCAAGATGCGCTTCCACGCGGCCCAGATCGACGCGTACCTCACCGACGGCCTGTGGCTGCGCAACGCCCGCCGGGCCAACGCGATGGCCACCCGGCTCGGCGACGGCCTCAAGGCCATCCCCGGCACCGGCCTGCTGGCCACGCCGCAGGCCAACATCCTCTTCTGCCGCCTGCCCGGGCACGTCACCGAAGGACTCCTCGCCGAGGGCTACGCCTTCTACCACGACCGCTGGGAACCGGGCATCGTCCGGTTCGTCACCGCCTTCTCCCACAGCGCCGACGACATCGACCAGCTCCTCGAAGCGGTCCGGCGCCACACCCGCTGACCGACGGCCGGGGAAACGTCCTGACCCACATGGTTCGACCCCATCACCCATTGGTGAAGTGTGGGCGCTGACCATATCGGTGGGGCTTCAAGCGCTGCTTAGAGTGCGGAACATGACCGCGCCCACCACACCAGGTCCTGCCCCGCGTACGCCGGGCTCCCGTACCGCGGACAGCCCGGCCGCCCGTGGCCCCGCCACCGCCGACATCGCCGCCGCTCCCCGCGGACTCGCCTCCCTCGCGCTCGATCTCGCGGGCCGCACCGCGCTGGTCACCGGCGCCGCGAGCGGCATCGGCCGCGCCTGCGCGCTGCGGCTCGCCGCGGCCGGGGCCAGGGTCAGAGCGGTGGACCGGAACGGCGAAGGACTGGCATCCCTGGCCGGGGAAGCCGAGGCCGCCGGGGCGGCGGGGGCCTTCGAAGCGCGGGTCCTCGACCTGACCGACCTCGACGCGGTGGGGAAGGCGGCCGAGGGCGCGGACATCCTGGTCAACAGCGCCGGGCTGCAACTGGTCCGCCCCATCGAGGACTTCCCGCCCGAGGTGTTCCACACCGTCCTCACCGTCATGCTGGAGGCGCCCTTCCGGCTGATCCGGGGAGCGCTTCCCCACATGTACGCCGAGGGATGGGGCCGGATCGTCAATATCTCCTCCGTACATGGGTTGCGTGCCTCTCCCTACAAGTCGGCGTATGTGGCCGCCAAACACGGCCTCGAAGGACTCTCCAAGACCGCGGCCCTCGAAGGCGCCTCGCACGGGGTCACCTCCAACTGCGTCAACCCCGGCTATGTGCGTACGCCACTGGTCGAGAAGCAGATCGCGGACCAGGCACAGACACACCGGATCCCGGAGGAAAGAGTCGTCGCGGACGTCCTGCTCCAGGACTCCGCCCTGAAGCGTCTTCTCGAACCGGAGGAGGTCGCCGAGGCGGTCGCCTATCTCTGCACCCCACAGGCGTCCTTCATCACGGGCACGTCGCTCACGCTCGACGGGGGCTGGACCGCGCATTAGGTCCTGTCGGCGGGACCCCTCCGGGCCCGCGACGCCTGGCGCGCACGCTCGCGGCGTTGCCGGAGCCAAGTTGTCCACGTCGCGTCCGTTGTCCACAGGCCGGCGCGACCGAACGAACGGTGGGTAATGCTGTGTCCATGTCCCAGCCGCAGCCCAACTCCCACGCCCACGTCGCCCACCACGATCAGCTCTCTTACCTGGAGCTCCTCGCGCGCGGCGCGGCGGCGGAGGCATTCGACCGGCCCGCCCTGCTGGCCCGCGCGGACGGCAGAGGACCGGAGGCGCTGGCCGCACTGGAGCACGCCAAGCGGCTCGCCCTGAGAGTGCGGGCCGAGCTGGCGGAACGACGGCGCCGGGAGGCCGAGCTGTCGGCGCTCTTCGAGACCGCGCACGACCTCGCGGGGCTGCGTGATCTCGACGCGGTGCTCCGGGCGATCGTGCAGCGCGCACGCTCCCTGCTCGGCACCGAGGTCGCCTATCTGTGTCTGAACGACCCGGCCGCGGGTGACACCTACATGAGAGTCACCGAGGGGTCGGTGGCGGCGCGCTTCCAGCAGTTGCGGCTCGGTATGGGGGAGGGGCTCGGCGGGCTCGTCGCCCAGACCGCGCGGCCGTACGTCACCGACAGCTACTTCGACGACCCGCGTTTCCAGCACACCAGGGCCATCGACTCCGGCGTACGCGACGAAGGGCTGGTCGCCATCCTCGGCGTGCCACTGATGCTCGGCAGCCAGGTCATCGGCGTGCTCTTCGCCGCGGACCGCCACGCCCGGGTCTTCGAGCGGGAACAGATCTCACTGCTGGCTTCGTTCGCCGCCCACGCGGCGGTCGCCATCGACACTGCGAACCTGCTCGGGGAGACCCGCTCGGCGCTCGCGGAACTGGAGAAGGCCAACGAGATCATCAAGGAACACAGCGCGGCCATCGAGCGCGCCTCGGACGTGCACGACCGGCTGACCGAACTGGTCCTGGGCGGAGGCGGTGTCCATGACGTGACGAGCGCGCTCTCCGAAGTGCTGGACGGCACGGTGGAGTTCGCCGGGCCCGACTCCCCTTCCGTGACCGCGCTGGACCTGACCGGCACCGAAGGCCGTGCCACACGCCACGGCGAGGTCTGGGGAGCCGCGGTCTGGGCCGGCGGTGAACTGCTCGGCGCGCTCGTCCTGCGTGGCCATCCCGGTCTGGACTCCGTCGACCAGCGCACCCTCGAGCGGGCCGCCATGGTCACCTCTCTGCTGTTGCTGGCCCGCCGCTCCGCCGGAGAGGCCGAGCAGCGGGTACGGGGCGAGTTGCTGGACGACCTCCTCGACGCCCCCGACCGCGACCCCCGCCTGCTGCGCGAACGGGCCGTCCGGCTCCACGCGGATCTCGACGCGCCGCATGTGGTGCTGGCCGCCCGGATCGACGGCCCAGCCCCCGGCACGCCCGGAGCCACCGAACGGGAGGCGGCCGACCGGCGCCGCCTGTGGTCCGCCGCGTCCCATCTCGCCGCCACCGGACAGGGACTGGCCGCCACACGCGACGGAGGCACCGTCCTGCTGCTGCCGCTCGGCCCCGACGACACCGCCGCCGACCTCGCCCGCCGTACGGCCAAGCAGCTCGGCGAGGCCCTGCGCGAGCCCGTCACCGTAGGCGCCTCCGCGGCTGTGGAGTCACCCGCCGCGCGTCCGGGCGTGGTGGCCGAGGCGTACGCGGAGGCCCGGCGCTGCCTCGACGCGCTCCGGCTGCTCGGCCGCTCGGGCGACGGCGCCGCCGCCCAGGACCTCGGGTTCCTCGGGCTGCTGCTCGCCGACGCCCGGGACATCGAGGGTTTCGTGCACCGCACCATCGGTGAGGTCATCGCCTACGACCTGCGCCGCGGCACCGATCTGGTCCGCACCATGAGGGCCTACTTCGCGTCAGGGATGAGCCCGGCCCGTACGAAGGACGAACTGCACGTTCACGTCAACACGGTCGCCCAGCGCCTGGAACGCGTCGCATGGCTGCTCGGCGCGGACTGGCAGTCGCCGGCGCGAGCCCTGGAGATTCAACTGGCCCTGCGGCTGCACGCCATGTCCGAAGCCGTCGTCCGCTGAACAACGAACAACGACCGGCGAACGGCGAGCGGGGGACGCTTCAGGCGCACTTCACCGTCCCCCGTCCACCGCCCCCGTCCGTCGGACACTTCAGACGCTGGGGGTACGGGAGCCGGCGTCGGCCTGTCGTGGCGCGGGCGCCCCCGACCGCGCGGGATCCGCGTCGACATCCGTCAGATCGCGGTGCCGGGTCTCCCGGGCACACGCGAGGGCCACGACAGTGATCAGCGCGGCGCCCATGACGTACAAGGCGATCGGCGTCGAGCTGTCGTAGTCGGCGAGCAGCGCCGTCGCGATCAGCGGCGCCGGTGCGCCTGCCGCGACCGAGGAGAACTGCGCGCCGATCGACGCACCCGAGTAGCGCATCCGGGTCGCGAACATCTCCGAGAAGAAGGCCGCCTGCGGCGCGTACATCGCACCGTGGAGCACCAGTCCGACCGTGACGGCAAGGATCAGATTGCCGAAGCTCGCGCTGTCGATCAGGGCGAAGAACGGGAACATCCAGCCCCCGACCCCGACCGCGCCGATCAGATACACAGGCCTGCGGCCGATACGGTCCGACAGCGCGCCCCACGCGGGGATGACCGCGAAGTGCACGGCGGAGGCGATGAGTACGGCGTTGAGCGCGGTCTGTTTGCTCAGCCCCGCCGAGTTCGTCGCGTACACGAGGATGAACGCGGTGATCACGTAGTAGCTGATGTTCTCCGCCATGCGCGCGCCTATCGCCACCAGTACGTCCCGCCAGTGGTGCCGCAGAACGGCGACCAGCGGCATCTTCTCGGCCTCGGTCCCCGCTGTACCGGCTGCGGCCTTACGCTCCGCGGCCTGGGCCAGCGCGGCCTTGAAGACCGGGGATTCATCGACGGAGAGCCGGATCCACAGGCCGACGATCACCAGAACGCCGGAGAGCAGGAACGGTATGCGCCACCCCCACGCCACGAACTGGTCGTCCGAGAGCAGCGCGGTCAGCGCCGAGAGCACCCCGGTGGCGAGCAACTGCCCGGCGGGCGCCCCGGTCTGCGGCCATGAGGCCCAGAATCCACGCCGCTCGGCGTCCCCGTGCTCCGACACCAGCAGCACGGCCCCGCCCCACTCACCACCGAGTGCGAACCCCTGGACCAGCCGCAGCACGGTCAACAGCACGGGAGCGGCCGTACCGATGGTGGCGTGCGTGGGCATCAGCCCGATGGCGAACGTCGCCCCGCCCATCATCAACAGGCTGAGAACCAGCAGCTTCTTACGCCCGATCCGGTCCCCGTAGTGGCCGAACACCAACGCCCCGAGCGGCCGCGCGGCGAAACCCACGGCATAGGTGAGAAAGGACAGCAGCGTTCCGACGAGCGGATCGGAGTCGGGGAAGAACAGCTTGTTGAACACCAGAGCAGCTGCGGATCCGTAAAGGAAGAAGTCGTACCACTCGATGGTGGTGCCGATGAGGCTGGCGGCGACGATGCGCTTCAGACTGGCAGGTGTCGGGGGAGCAGGTGCTGCGGAGGTCATGTGCGCCACTTCCTCGTGTGAGGTGGGAGGGGTACGTGTCGGCACACGGTAGAAACACGCAGGTCAGGCGCACATGTGGTGGGGCAACGTAGTTCGAGGGCTAGCTATGCGGGCAGCCACCATGTCGGCTCACGGAAGGGCGGTTCAGGGGCTCGAAGGCGGTCGAAACGAGTGCTGTCCGGAACGCGCAGTTCGAGACGTTTTGGCGGTACGGTGCTGACTCCCGTGCTGACTTGGTGCTGACTACGCTCCGTTGAAGTAGGACATCTTGGGGCTGATCGGCTCAGGGCCGTTGCGTGGTGGCGACCTGACCGCGAGGCCGACCCGGCTCTGCCACTCGGCTCTGCGGCACGGACGAGGCGTTGCGCCGGCGCGTGGTACGCGTTCGTCCCAGCAGATTTTTCGTCTGCGGGTGGTACAGGGCTGGTGTGCAGGTTGACCTGCTTAATTGCTCAAATTGGATCTGGATGATGGCTGCTTGGTCCGTGCGTGGTCCGCACTCTGGGCTTGGACAAGGATCCAGGGGGCGCGGACAGCTCTGCTTGCAGAGCGGTTTCCGTGTAAGGGGCCCAAGATCGCCGAGTGGCTCTGGTGCGAAGTGGCTGGGTTGTGGGCTCTACGGACCTCCGAGCTTTCGGTGTGCTGATGGCCCCGTGGCTTCAGCCGGTACTTCAGCAGGGAGGTCTGGCATCATGAGTGGTGATGTTGAGAGATGATGGCCAAGGAATGGCAAAGCGCCTCTGAAGCCGCAGGAGGAAGAGTGCTTCCCGCGCGAGCGGGGGTGAACCGGCGGACGCCTCGATGCGGAGCGAGTCGAGCGCGTGCTTCCCGCGCGAGCGGGGGTGAACCGAAGCTCGACCAGATCCTCGCCGCACTCCAGGCGTGCTTCCCGCGCGAGCGGGGGTGAACCGTTGACGACCGTGCTGCCGGTCAGCGTCCCTTTGTGCTTCCCGCGCGAGCGGGGGTGAACCGCCGGTGGCGAAGTGGGACTTCTGGCTCCCCGCGTGCTTCCCGCGCGAGCGGGGGTGAACCAAGTAGCGGCGGACGCACTGCACGTCTCCGGTGAACCCTCGCTCGCGCACTTCGCGATGGAGCTGGGGAATGTCGTGGCAGCCGTCGATCCACCGTTGGTGCAGGTAGGGCTTGTAGTCATCCAGGAGAGTAGCTCGGTTGGTGGCCTTGACCAGCAGTTCGTCGAGGTTGCGGGCGCGGGCGAAGCGGCGCACGGTGGAAAGGTCAAGCCGTAGTTCCCTGCCGATGGCGCGCAGCGATTTTCCCTCGGCCAGCCGTTGCTGCACTGCCTCGTACCGCTGTGTGGTGCGGGCGACCAGACGCCGGGGACGCCCCGTAAAATCGAGCGTTCCGTCCGGCGGTACAAACCGTACTGCTTCAACGGCAGGCGACTCCGTCGCGACCAGGTCCCCCGCGGCCGCCTCCGTGGTGCCCACTGGCGTGGCGAACGCGGCCCGGATGCAGCCGTGGTGGGCGCCGACCGTCTTCTCCAGAGCCTCGGCGAGGTTCCGCCACAGATGCCACCCGTCCGCGACCTGCATCGCCTGTGGGGCACCGACGCGGGCGCCCTCCGCGTAGGCGCCGGCCCGGTCCCGGCAGATGATCTCCACCCCGGGATGCCCGCGCAGCCAGGCGGCCAGCGGCGCGGCGTCCCGCCCGGGCAGCACATCGAGCGGCCGACGGGCCTCCAGGTCGATCAGGATGGTGGCGTACGAATTGCCCTTGCGCAGTGCGAAATCGTCCACCCCCAGCACTCTGACCTGGGGCGGAGGCGGCTCGGGGACCGTGCGCAGGAGCTTCAGGAGGGTGTCTTTGGCGACACGGACGCTCAACGCGCTTGCGAGCCGTGCCCCGGGGCGGCCCGCCAGCGTCAGCGCGATCGAGCTGAGCACCGCGCGCAGCAGTGGGGTGTACCGGGCATGCGGGCTGGTCAGCCCGGGGATCTGCTCGGCGAACGTCGCTGCCGTGCACCGGGAGTTGAGGCACTTGAAGCGCCGCACCATCAATTCGATCACGACCGGGACGCCGCCAAGGGGAGCGTCGGCGAGTCGCCGTATGTACCGGCCATGCACCCGCCACGACGGCATCGCGCACGCCGTACATCTCGCCGGGAGCGTTCGGCACGACGTACGAAACGTGACCACCCCAGCCGCCCTCCTGACGGACTCCATGACCACACCCGCCAAATGCGGTAGCAACCGCCCCAAATCCCCTGAATCGCACACCCGGTAGATGCCCAGTTCAGACGGGAAACATCACAAGATCGCCGATAGAGCCGGATACTCGCCAGATGGGCACACTGGTCACACTGCGCGGTTGAGGGCGGAGTGGAAGGTGCCGGTGCGCTGTGGAAGAGGCCATGACAGCGCGCACACGCGGGAGCCTGTGGGTGCCGGAATCTGTTGGTGCTCCGCGTACTTGCCGACGGACGGCCCTGCACGTGCTCCTCGGAGTGCATGTGCGGGGCGGTCTCGTAGGCCCGGAGAGGGCCGCTGCTGAGGGCCGTGCGGGCTGCATCGAGGTTGTCTCAGGAAACGTGTGCCTGTATCTGCGTCTCTCCAAGATCCTTGATCCTGATGTTGCGCCAGCGGCACTGTGCGCCCCTGCCCCAACGGGCATCGCCGAACAACGCGTCGTTGTCGTGCACTTCGAAGGCGATGTGTCCGCGGTTGCCGAGACACTCCAGTACTGCGGATGGGTCGTAGTCCGGGGAGTCGAGCGTCTCGGTGTTCAATTCTGCTATCTTCAGCCCATTCACCCATGTGGTGATGACGGGGAGAGCGCCCACACAGCGGATTCTTATTTCGTTCCAGTCGTCCCACCGCCACACTTCGAGGAACTCGTTCACATCAGCCCCATAGCTCAGTCGGTCGATCTTCTCCTGGGTGACCGGCTCGACGGAGGTCGCCGGATCGTCGGGGGCGAGCCCGATGATTGTGCCGTCTGCGTCCTTCTGTGACACCACAGCGAACGGAACGGCGGAGAAGCTGGCCAGACCGTTACCGAAGAAGCCCGCGATACCGCCGGACTCCCGGTGGTCGAGCAGGACCTGGAAGCCCTCCCAGCTGTCCCGCTTGCGACGGAGCATGATGCCGGTGTCTGCGGGCCAGTCGGGCCGTGCTTCAACCGTGAGTTCGAAGTCCGCGAAGGTTTCGTCGCTCACCAAGTATCCGCCGTAGCCGCATCCCGGCCTTTCCTGTTCGCCCACGATGTAGCCGTCTTCCGCGCGCCAGACGGCAGGGTGCTTCTCCGGCTCCACCGGACGTGCGATGCCGCGCTCGTCGAATACGTCGAGCAGGTGGGGCCCTCCCGGGTGGACCGTGCCGTATACGCGGGGCGCCGGGTGCCAGCCGGTCAAGGAGTTTCCGTCGAAGAGGCTGACGAATCCGTCGTTGCCGAAGCTTTCCAATTTCATCGCATGTGCTCCTCTGGTGCATGGTGTGGGACGTTGAGGTGAAAGCGGGTGGGGTGGGCGGTGCCGGGCAGGTGCGTGGTCGACGCGAGGTCAGCGGAGACCACCAGCTGGTGAGCAACCGCATCGGCTGCCGTGCTCCTCCTTCAAAGCACCGCGATCCGCGATCCGCCGCAACTCGTAGCGCAGGCCCCGCCTTCTACTGGTTGTTGAAGGCGGCGTCGAAGGATGCCGCAGGTAGCTTCCACAGCAGGGAGCGGATATACCGCACGGCCTCGGCCGCCCCGTGCAGGCGGTCCATGCCGGCGTCTTCCCACTCGATCGAGATGGGGCCGTCGTAGCCGATCGACGCGAGCGCCCGGAAAGCGTCCTCCCATGGGATGTCGCCGTGCCCGGTCGAGACGAAATCCCAACCGCGACGCGGGTCTCCCCACGCCAGATGCGAGCCGAGGACGCCCTGGCGACCGCTGGCCCCGCGGATGCGGGTGTCCTTGCAGTCCACGTGGTAGATGCGGTCGGAGAAGTCGGTGATGAACGACACCACGTCGATGCCCTGCCACGCCATGTGCGAGGGGTCCCAGTTGAACCCGAAGGCATCGCGGCGGTCGATCGCCTTCAGGGTGCGCACGCTCGTCCAGTAGTCGTACGCGATCTCGCTGGGGTGCACTTCGTGGGCAAAACGCACGCCCTCGGCGTCGAAGACGTCGAGGATGGGGTTCCACCGGTTCGCGAAGTCCTCGTAACCGCGCTCGATGACCTCGCCGGGCACGGGCGGGAACATGGCGACGTACGGCCAGATCGACGATCCCGTGAAGCCGACCACGACATCGACACCGAGTTTGCGGGCCACGCGGGCGGCCCGCTTCATGTCCTCGGCAGCGCGCTGCCGCACACCCTCGGCGTCACCGTCGCCCCACACGTAGTCGCGCAGGATCGCCTGATGGCGGAAGTCGATCGGGTCGTCGCACACGGCCTGGCCGGCCAGGTGGTTCGAAATCGCCCACACCTTCAACCCGTAGCGGTCGAGGATGTCGAGCCGGGATTGCACGTACGTGTCGTCCTCGTCGGCCCGGGCGAGATCGAGGTGATCTCCGCTGGCTGCGATCTCCAGGCCGTCGTAGCCCCACGCGGCGGCGCGGCGCGCCAGTTCCTCGAAGGGCATGTCGGCCCACTGGCCGGTGAAGAGGGTGACCGGATGGCGGGACTGCTCTGTCACGACTTCTCCGTTTCCGTGGTGAGCGCTGCGTCAGCGGCAGCGATCTCGGTCCAGTCGCCGGTGGCGGCGCTGTGCAGCAGTGCGTCGATGATCTCGACGGATCGCAGCCCGTCGTCCACCGTGGGCAGTCCGGTGCGCTCTTCGCCCCGGACGGCGGCGTAGGTGTCCGCGCAGAACGCCGCGAACGCGTCGGGCCATCCCTGCGGGTGGCCGGGGGGTACATGGTTGAGTCGTCCCTGGTCGTCCGCGACCTCGCCTTCGCCGCGGCGGACGACGGTGGCACCCCGCTCGCTTCCGAACCAGACGGATTCGGGTTGCTCCTGGTCGAACACGGCCGACTTGAGCGAGCCGTCGAGCTCCAGCCACAGCCGGTTCTTGCGGCCGGCGGAGACCTGCGAGACGACGGTGTTCGCGAGCACGCCCCGTTCGGTGCGGAACGTCGCGACCGCGATGTCCTCGGTCTCGACGAGCGCGCGTTCGCCGTTCGCGTCGCCGCTGAAGGAGGGGCCGGAGGTAACGGGTCTCGTGGGATACGCGATGGAGGTACTGGCGGTCACGGCGGCGAACCGCTCGCCGGAGACGAACTCGGCCAGATCCGCCCAGTGCGATCCGATGTCCGCGAAGGCGCGCGACGCGCCACCGGTTCGGGGATCGACCCTCCAGGTCGACGCGTCGGGGGACACGAGCCAGTCCTGCAAGTAGGAACCGTGCATGAGCAGCGGTTCGCCCAGCTCGCCCGACTGCCGACGGCTGCGGATCTCCCGCACCAGCGGGTGGTACCGGTACACGTACGGCACGGTCGCGACCGTGCCGGCGGCATGGACGGTCGCCGCCAGCTCGCGTGCTTCGGTCAAGCTGGTGGCGATCGGCTTCTCGACGACCATGTGGAGCCCGGCCCTCACCACGGCGTGCGCGTAGTCGATGTGCGTGTCGTTGGGTGTGCAGATGTGTACGACGTCCGGCCGTGCCTCCAGCAGTTCGGGCAGAGTCGGATAACCGGTCGTGATGCCCCACTGCTCCGCGGCTTCCAGGGACCGCTCGGGGCGGGAGCCCAGGACCCCGACGACCGCGGCACCGGCGTCCCGGGCCGCGCGCAGATGCGCTGCCGCGATCATGCCGGTCCCGACGATCGCCACCCGGAGCGATCCTGGCCGAGCGCTCACTCGGCGGCTCCTGCCGTGGCCGTGAAGTAGGGGTGCTGTCGCAGGAACGCCAGCGACGTGGCGCTGCTCTGCGCGGGGGTGCCTATGTTGGGCACATCGACCTCGATGACGAACCAGCCGTCGAAGGCAGCAGGAAGCGCGGCCAGGACGGCGTCGAAGTCGATCGCGCCGCGTCCGGGCTCGGTCCACACCTTCGAGTCGCCGGTCGCCGTCCTGTAGTCCTCGCGGCGCTGCCGTGCGGCGTCGGCCGCCTCGGCGTCGACGTCCTTGAGGTGGACATTCAGCACGCGGTCCGCGTAGTGCGCGACGAGCTTCTCGGGTACGGCGCCGGCCCAGCACAGGTGGCCGGTGTCCGGGCCGAACAGCAGCGCGCTGCCCGTGGTGGAATCCAGCACCGTACGGACTTCTTGTTCGATTTCGACAGCGGTGCCGACGTGGGGGTGCAGCCCGTATCGCACGCCCTCTACGGCAGCCGCTTCTGCCGCGGCGGCGAGGCCTTCGGCCACCACCAGCGTCCGGTCCGCGTCGTGTCCCGCGCCGACGGCTGGTCGTGCCATGCGCTCGGGCAGCAGGTCGGCGGCGATGAAGGCGCTGTCGACGCCGAGTTGAAGGTGCGCCTGTGCGTGACGTTTGATCGCCTCGACGGCCTCGCGATGGCGATCACGCTCGTGGAACGGGGCGCAGAAGTACCCGGGCGCCGCGGCGAGCGAATGCCCGGCCAGGAGTGTGCCGTACTCCGCGGGGCTCATCTCCGGGGGCAGCTCGATCGTGAAGTGCGTGTAGCCGATGGCGGACAGCGCGGTCATGGCTTCGTCCAGGACGGCGCGGTCGAGCCGGTATCCGCCATCGCCCAGGATCCAGGGCAGCGGATTGATCGCCGTACGGTGCGTGAGGGGCATCGGAGTCTCTTTCCTGTTCACTGGCCGCCGGAGTCGTTCTGCTGGTCGAAGGGGTAGTCGACGAACGCGAACGCCGCCCCGTCCGGGGACCAGCTGGGCACGTTGATCGTGCCCTGCCCGCCCTCGACCGCGACGAGCGTCGTGGGGTCCTGCCAGGCGTCGACCGACACGAGACGCAGCTCTACGGGCAGGTCGGCGGGGTGGCCGGTCGTGCCGGGCGGGTAGCTGAGGTAGACGGCGATGTCACCGGTCGGGGCGATGTGCGGGAACCAGTTCACACGCTCATCGAAGGTGAGCTGCTCCGGCCCGGTCCCGTCCGGCCTGACGCGGGCGAGTTGGGCGTGGCCGGGCCGGCCGGAGAATTGCTCGGTGTTGAAGACGATCCAGGCGCCGTCCGGCGTCCACTCGCACCCGTCCGCCGGCCCGGGATCGGTGGTGACGGCGATGTCGGCGCCCCCGTCGACGCCGACGGTGTGGATGGTGGCAGAAGCCCACCAGTTGTCGCCCTCGGGTTCCAGACGTACGTAACCGAGGCGGCGTCCATCGGGGCTGACGCCGTGCAGGAAGTGCATCGCGCCGTCGTCGGTGGTGATCCTGCGGGCGGCGCCACCGGAAAGGGGGACCGCCCAGATGTGCCAGTCGTTCGCCGAGGCGAACACCGTGGCCCCGTCGGGAGACAGGACGTGATCGTTGTTGACATCGGGCAGCCCCTCCGCCGGCACCGCCCGGGGCGCTGCCGACCCGTCGGTGGGGAGGGTCCACAGAAGCCCGTCGCCGTTGACGAGCAGGCGCCCGTCGGGCGTCCAGTTGGGCGCCTCGTAGAGGCGGTCGCGGGACTTGTACACGGTGCGGACGGCCCCGCTCGCACGGTCCCAGATGCGAATGCGGGAGCTCTGGCCGCTCCGCAGTTGACGCAGGGGAACCTTCTCGCTCACTCGTTGCCTCCGTCGGCCAGGTGGGCGCGGATGCCTTCGACGATGAGGTCGTGGTCCTCCCGCGAGGACAGGCCGGAGGCGGTCGCGGCTGCGACAACGCCGACGTCCCGAACACGGATGGGGAACGAGCCGCCCGTGACCGCGTAATCCGCTCCCAGCCATCCGACAGCGGCAGGGTCGACCCCCGCGGCGGACAGCCGCGCGTCCACCAGCGCGCTGCTGGCCTCCATACGCAGCACGACCGCGGCCTTCCGGGCGATCCACGTCTCCTGGTCGGGCGTGATGCCCGGCAGGGCCGCGCGGAACAGGATCAGGCCGGGCCGCCGGATGTCGATGCCGACCGCGTGGCCGGCCTGCTCGGCGATCGTGGCGATGCGCGAGCCCAGCCGCCATGCGTCCGCGTGGTCGAACGAGTCGAAGACCAGCTCCTGTTCGTGGCTTTCCAGGGTGGCGATGAGATCGGTCATGGAACTCTCCTTCGAGCCGCGAAGGTCAGGACGCAGTGATCTGTGCTCGCGCCTCGTCGATGGTGGCGAGGATCGATATGTTCTCTTCGAGCGTGTGTACGGGTGATTCGGTGCGGCCCTCGCCGACGAAGCGCGCCAGTGCCGTGGCCTCCCACGAGAGCCCGTCGAAGAGCCTGAGGCCGGTCGGATCGCTCCAGGTCAGCTCCGGGACAGAGGGATCGCCGCCCGAGGAGAGGGTGAAAGAGGTCGGCGTGTAGAAGCTGCCGTCGATGCTGAGTGTCGCCTCGGTTCCGGCGATCACGGCCGTCATCGGTGTGCGGGCCAGGACCGAGGTGTGGAGCGTCGACTGCGCGTCGCCTTCGTAACCGAGCACCAGGGTCGAGTAGGCGTCCACGCCTGTTCCGGTCATGCCTCCGACGGCGGTCACCCGGGTGGGGGCGCCGAGCACCATGGAGGCGAACTGCACCGGATAGATGCCCAGATCCAGCAGCGCGCCGCCGCCCAGCTCGGGACGGTAGAGGCGGTGCTGAGGATCCGCCGCGATCGCCTGCCCGTGATCGGCGAGGACGGCGCGGGTTTCCCCGAGCACGCCGTCAGCGAGGAGCCTGCGGATGACCGATGTCTGCGGCAGGTAGCGGCTCCACATCCCTTCCATCACCAGCAGTCCGGCGCCGCGCGCCGCGTCGGCCAGGGTCTTTGCCTCTGCCGCGCTCACGGTGAGCGGCTTCTCGATCAGCACATGCTTGCCGGCGGCGAGTGCGGCCAACCCGATGGAGAGATGCTCGCTCTGCGGGGTCGCGACGTACACCACGTCGACGTCGGGATGGCTGACGAGCTGCTCCGTGGAGCCCAGAGCGAGGCCAATGCCGTGGGTGGCTGCGAACGATGACGCGCGGTCGAGGGAGCGGGAGGCGACCGCCACGATCTGCTGAGCGGTGTGGGCGCGGACGGCCTTCGCGAACTCACCTGCGATCCAGCCGGGCCCGACGATGCCCCATCGAAGCGATGGCTCTCCGGTGCCAGGCAGATAGAGGTCGGGTTCCGGCAGGCGGGAAGGAAGCATGTCAGTCTCCATCGACGTCGCTATAGGCAAACCAGTTAGCACGAGCTAAGTTGACCTGGCGCCAGATTAGCACGAGCTAAATCGCGGGAATTTGGTGATCCGCTCTGCTGGGCGCGCTTCGCACACGACTCAAGGAGGCGTCGATGGCGACGGAATCCGCCGCGCACCCGGTCACGGCCCAGAGCCCCATCCGGTCCGTCAGTAACTGGTACATCGCTGCGATTGGAATCGCCCAGTTCGGGATCTACGTGGCGATCCTCGCACCCGTATTCGTCAGTATGCAGTTGAAGGCTCAAGAGCTGAGCCCCGCCGACCCAGCCTCCGTCATCGCGGTGGCACTGCCGATAGGTTCGCTCGGTGCGATCATCGGCAACCCGCTGTTCGGGGCACTCAGCGACCGGACCCGGACGCGGTGGGGGCGACGGCGGCCGTGGCTGCTCGGCGGCATTGTGTTCCTGCTCGCCGGCCTCACCGCGGTGGCCTTTTCGACGAACGTGCTGACGCTGACGCTGTCGTGGCTGCTCTGCCAACTCGCGTCCAACGCGGCGTACGCCGCGCTCGTGGCCAGCTTCGCCGACAATGTGCCCGAGTTGCAGCGCGGACGGGCGTCCAGCGTCCTCGGTCTCGCGCAGAACGTCGCGATTCTGGCGGGCATCTACGCGGCTGCGCTCCTCGTTGCGAACCTGCCCCTTCTCTTCATCCTGCCCGGTGTCGTCGGTGTTGCCTGCGTGATCGTCTACGTGCTTGTCACCCCCGACCGCGTCCCGGAAGCCTCCATCGAAGCCTTCTCCGTGACGACCGTCTTCCGCACGTTCTGGACCAACCCGGTGAAGCACCCTGACTTCGGGCTGGCGTGGTTGTCACGGTTCATGATCGTCCTCGCGTCGTTCCTGTTCACGACCTTCCGTCTCTTCTACATGCAGGACCACCTCGGTCTCGCCGAGAAACGGGCGGTCTCAGTCGTCGCGACGGGTGTGCTCCTCTACACGGCCGCCCTGATGGTGAGCGCGGCCGGGTCCGGCTGGTTGTCCGACAAGCTCGCCCGCCGCAAGATCTTCGTCGGTGGTTCGACGCTGCTTTTCGGCATCGGGCTCATCGTGCTCGTCTACGCCGACAGCGTGGCGGCCTTCTATGTCGCCGAGGGCATCATGGGCTTCGCGTTTGGCGTGTACATCGCTGTTGACAACGCGCTCGTGGTCGACGTGCTGCCGGATCCGGAGAGGCCGGGCAAGGACCTCGGTGTCATGAACATCGCCAACTCGCTACCGCAGTCCCTCGCGCCTGCGCTCGGCGCTCTCCTCCTCGGCATCGGTGGCGGAGACAACTACCCGGCATTGCTCTGGGGCGCAGGCATCGTCGCCGCCGTCGGCGCGGCCGTCATCATCCCTGTCCGTGGGGTGCGTTGAGCCGCAGTGCCAACAGAAGCGGGTCGTGACAGCGGGAACTCGTCACGCCCCGGTCCGCGCCGGCCCCGTCGAGTCACGAACCACGAGTGTCGTTGCTGTGGCGATGACACGGCGGGGACCGTCGCCTCCTTCGATCCGCTCAAGTACTGAGCTCAACGTCGCCTCGACCGTGGCATCGACGTCCTGCCGCACCGACGTCAACCGGTGGTACGACAACGACGAAAGGTAGCTGTCGTCGAATCCGATGACGGAGACGTCCTCGGGGACCTGGACACGCGACTGCGCGAAGACTGCCATCACGCCCGCCGCACACTGATCCCCACAGCACACCACGGCCGTCGGGCGCCCCGCGCGCGCGGCCATCTCCCTCGCAGCCGCAGCGCCATCCTCTTCCGAGAACCCGCTGGGCAGAACCTCGATCTGATCGGACAACCCGAACGTCATCATCGCCGCGCGATACGCGTCGGCACGATCCCGTCCCACACTCCCGCCCAGCCCGCCGACGTAGACGATGTCACGGTGCCCCAGACCGACCAGGTGCTCGATCGCGAGACGAAGCCCCTCAACCTCGTCCACGTGCACGTTGTCGACCTCAGGCTTCTGCACCCATTCGCCCAACCAGACAACGGGAACGAGGTCGCACGCCTCGGCGAGCGCGGCGGAGCCCGGGTCAGGGTTGAACACGACGAGTGCTTCTACGCGTTCCTCCATCAACTCGGCGACGACGACATCGGTAGGCCTCTCCACCGTCGCTGCGCCGAGCGCCAACCCCAGCCCCTTCTCGGCTGCCCGGACGAACAGCCTCTCCACGAAACGCACCTGGAAGGGATTGCGCATCTGGAACACCATCCCGATCAGACGGGTACGGTTCTGCCGCAGCAGGCGCGCGGACGCGTGCGGCCGATACCCGAGCTCGCTGGCGGCGGCAAGGATCCGGTCCCTCGACTCAGCACTTGGCCCGGTCACGCCCCTCAGCACCAGTGAGACAAGCTGACGAGACACCCCCACGTGGTCGGCGATGTCCCGCATCGTAGGCAGCCGGCCAGCACCTTTGCCCTTCCTCCGAGTCCGCGAACCCTCCTCACCAGTCGTCATGCGCGACAGTCTCGCACGGGCGGCGGCCCCAGCAGATCGCGGCCGACGGCAGCTCGGCGGCCGTGCAGCCGCACAGGCGCGTTTGGCGTGCACGGCCCCTCCATCGGCTGGAGCGTTTGAGCCCAGGCGGCGGTGGGTCGCCTGCGCCTCGGACGCCAGTACGGTGCATCAAGAATGACCAGGGATATCGGGCTGACGGCGGCGATGAGGACGAGACGGCAGGGCGGCCCGGTTCCGCCATCTCCTCCGCCTCGGGCGGAGGAGATCGAGACAGGCGTCGCCGGGCCGGTTCAGCGGGGGCGGAACTTCGTCATCGTGAATTCCGAATTGCCTGTTCGATGATCTCAAGCGCGCGGATGCTGTCGATCGGGTCGACGGGCAACGGACCGCCCTCGCTCAGAGCAGCCGCGAGCAGACGGTAGAACTCACGGTAGTCGCCGGCGCGCAAGGGCACGGCCTCCGCACCCTCGGGGCCTTCCACGGTGGCGGCCCGTCCGTCATCGTGCAGCCCGAACCCGGCTTCGCCCGGTTTCCGCCCGGCTATGGACTGTGCTTCCTGCGGGTCGAGTCCCGTCGAGCGGAAGACGGCCCGGGACCCGGTGACCCGGAAGCGGGGGCGGGGAGCGGGCGCCACCGCACTCATCCACAGCCGCGTCCGCACGCCGGAGGCGTGTCGGAGGGTGAGGAAAGAGTCGTCGTCGTTCACGCCGCCGGACCGCCGGAAGTCGAGTTCGGCGTGGACATCGGTGATTTCGCCGAACAGTTGCAGGGCCTGGTCGATCAGGTGCGGCCCGAGGTCGTAGAGGATGCCGCCACCCGCGTCGGGGCCCGCGAGGTCCTTCCAGCCGGTACCGACCTGCGGGTTCCACCATTGGAAGGCGGAGTCGAACTCGTGGACCTCACCGAGTTCGCCGCGCGCGATGACCTCGCGGAGGGTGAGGAAATCGCCGTCCCAGCGCCGGTTCTGGAAGACGGTCAGTACGCGCCCGGCTGCCTTCGCCGCCGCTGCAATGTCGCGTGCCTCGGCGGCCGTGACGGCGATCGGCTTGTCGACCACCACATGCGCCCCGGCCTCGATCGCGGCCCGGGCGAGCGGCGCGTGGCTCTCGTTCGGGCTGCCGATGATCACGAGGTCGAATTGGTCTGCCCTGGCGAAGAGCGTGTCCATGTAGGCGATCACGTCGGTCTCCGGGTACGTCTCACGGGCGGCCTGCGCTCGTTCGGGCGATCCGGTGACGATCGCGTCCAAGGCGTAGCGCGGGTTCGCGGCGACCAGTGGTGCGTGGAAAACGCGTCCCGCGGTGCCGAAGCCGATGACGGCGGTGCGAATGACACTCATGGTTTGGTGTTTCCTTCGTGTCCGTGTGTGGTCATCGGGGGCCGACGTCGGCCGGAAGCCCGGCAGCGATCTCGTCCACGGCCTCGAAGAGACCTGAAGGGATGTCGAGTTCGACTGCCGCGACACTCTCCGCGATCCGTGAGGGACGCGATACCCCCACGACGGTTGAGGCGATCCGCGGGTCACGAGTCGAGAACTGGACGGCGGCAGCGGAGAGCGGCACTCCGGCCTCCTGGCAGAGATCCTCGATCCGGCGGATGGCCCCGAGCAGTTCCTCGGATGCTTCCCGGTATCCGTACCGGCTCGAAGCTGCGGTGCCGGCTGCCAGGATTCCGCCGCCGAACACCGCGGCGTTGACCACACCCATCCCGCGCTCGACGGCGGAGTCGATGAGCCGGTCGGCCGTACGGTTCACGAGGGTCCACCGGTTGTGTGTCAGCAGTACGTCGAAGTGGCCGGTCTCCACGTAGGCGCCGATCGTCGCCGTATCACCGCCGGCCACTCCGATCGCCCGCGCCACCCCTCTGTCCTTCAAGTCCCTCAGGACCTCGACCGGGCCGCCGGGCGCGGTCGCAGCGGCGAACGTCGTGTTCTCGGGGTCGTGCAGATACAGCAGGGGCACCGTGTCGACGCCCAGGCGCCGAAGACTGCCGGCGATGGCCCTGCGCATCTGTTCGCCGGAGAAATCACCGGTGTCCAGGTCGCGGGTGATCTTCGTGGCGAGCAGGTAGTCGTCGGGCAGACCGCCGACCTCGGCGATGGCCGTTCCGATACGCCGTTCCGATTCACCGCGGCTGTAGGCGCAGGAGGTGTCGATTCCGCGGATCGGTCCGGTGAGTGCGGCGACGGCGGTCGCCACTCCGTCCTCGACGCTCACGTCGTAGCCGAAGTTCGAGGGCATCGAGCCCAACGGCGCACCGCCGACCATGAGAGGAGTTACGGGGAGCCCGGTGGTGCCCAGGGCTCGGGGGGTCCAACGCACGCTCATTCCTCCGCGCTTGTCCAGTCGAAGAACCCGGCGTCCGCCGGGTCCAGGTGGGCACTGGCAGCCGTACGGTCGAATTCGACGCCCAGTCCCGGGCGATCTCCGACGGTGACATAGCCGTCCTTCACGATCGGCTCGGTGAACCCGTCGAGGACGTCGTACCACCAGGGGTCCGTTGCCAGGGGATATTCAAAGGCGATCAAGTTGTCGGGCAGCGTCGCCGACACCTGGATCAGGGCCGCCAGTCCGAGCAGGCCACTGCTGACGCCGTGCGGCGCGATGCCGATTCCGTACAGATCCGCGAACTCGGCGATCCATTTCAATTCGGCGAGACCGCCGACGTCACCGGGGTCGGGACCGATGACGCGCACGGCGCGTGTTTCGATCAGCTCACGGAAGTTCTGCCGCAGATAGAGCTGCTCACCGGTATGAGTGGGAACCGTCGTCGCCGTGGTGATCTCGCGGTAGCCCGCGACATCGTTCCAGGGCACGAAATCGCCCGTCAGGATGTCCTCGGCCCACGCGATGTCGAACTGCTCCAGTTCGCGCAGCACCCGGATCGCGTCCGGCACGGCCCAGCCCGGACCCATGTCAAGAGCCAGACGCCGGTGAGGGCCCAGTACGTCCTTCATCGCGGCGACCGTATCGACGATCCGGCTGATTCCACTCGGCGTCAGAAACCCGCGATTGGGGTGCAGCGGCCCCTCGCGAAGGTCGTTGTAGAGGAAATCCGGGGTGTGGGGCGCCATGAACCCGTGCAGGCCGACGCCTTCCTTGATGATCGAGAAATTCTCGGGAGCCGCGGCCATGTGCGCCATCGACGCGGCGTACTCCTCGGGCGTGTGGGCGCCGAGGGAGGTGCGTACGCCCCCGTTGTAGACCCGGATGCGGTCACGCACCTTGCCGCCCAGCAGCCGGTGCACGGGTACGCCGAGCGCCTTGCCCGCGATGTCCCACAGCGCGATCTCGATGGCCGAGACGATGGCGCCCCACGGCTTGGAGGCGCCCAGTCGCCGGATGCGCAGCATGCAGCGCTCGACCTCCGTCGGATCGGATCCGAGCAGAAGCGGGCGATACACCTCAAGCGTCCTGGCCACATAGGGTTTGGAGTATTCGATCTCGGCGAAGCCGTCGATTCGCTCATCCGTGAGGATGCGAATCACGGGGGACCGGCCGATACGGGCGCATCGGATGTCGGTAATCTTCATCCCTTGACCGCACCTCCGGTCAGCCCGGCCGTGAAGTACCGCTGCATGACAATGAACAGGATGACGATGGGAACCGTGAGGACCACGGATGCGGCCATGGTCGCGCCCCAGTCGACGTCGAACTCTCCGGCGAACTGCGTCAGCGCCACGGGGGCGGTACGCGAGGCCGTGGACGTGGCCATTACCGAGGCGAACAGGAATTCGTGCCACGACTGCAGGAAGGCGAACATGCCCGCCGCTGCCAATCCCGGAGCGCACACCGGAAGCGTGACGTAGCTGACCGCGTCGAATCGTGAACCGCCGTCGATCAGAACGGCTTCCTCCAAGGAGTAAGGGATGGCGGCGATCTGATTGCGCACCATCCAGGTCACCAGGGGCACGGTGATCGCGAGGTGCGCGAACGCCACCCCGGTCGCCGTGTCGAGCAGCTTGAGCGATGAGACGATCTGATAGACCGGCAACAGCACCACGGTCAGCGGAACCATCTGCCCGAGCAGAATGAACAACGCCAACGGCCGTGCCGACCTGAACCGGAACCGTGCCAGGGCGTATCCGGCGCTGAAACAGAACAGCAGAGTCGCTATGGCCACCAGGCCGCCGATGATGACGGAATTCAGGAGTGCACGCGGCATCGACGACGACGTGAAAACCGCGCTGTAGTTCTCGAACGTCCATGAGTCGGGAAGCAGACGGGCCGGTACGGCGAAGATCTCACCCCGCTTCTTGAACGACGTGAACACCATGACGGCAATCGGGGCGAGGCTCCACACCAGCAGAACGACCAGGGTTCCCCAGATGGCGGTGCGAGCAGAGGCACGGCCTATGAGATTCCTCATGTCTGATCCTCCAGATCCGTGCGCATGGTGCGTGCGAAGAAGACGGCGAAGGCAGCCCCGATGAACACCTGCACCAGTGCGACCGCCGAAACGAGCGTCTGATCCCCGTTCTGGAACGCCTGGTAGAGGAGGATGGGCAGGATGGTCGACGCACCCGCCGGCCCACCGCTCGTGGCGACCCAGATGATCGTGAACGAGTTCAGGGCCCAAATTGCGAGTGTCAGCGCACAAATGCCCGTGGTCGAGCGAATGGCGGGCAGGACGATGTGCCGCAGGATCGCGACACCGCCGGCCCCGTCGAGGCGTGCAGCCTCGTAACGCTCGGAAGGAATGGTGGCCAGAGCCGCCGAGACCATGAGCATCACGAACGGTGCGGTGACCCAGATCTGAATCAGCGCGACCGCCCACAGCACGATGCCGGGATCGGAGAGCCAGCGGACGGGCTCCCCGATGAGCCCGAGATCCAGCAGCGTTTGATTGAGGACTCCGTAGTCCGTGGAGAGCGTCCAGCGCCATACGGTGGCACCGACCACGCCGGGAATGATCCACGGAATCATCAGGAGGGAGCGCCACACTCCTACCAGCCGGATCCTTTTCGACTGCAGTACGAGGGCCCCGGCATAGCCGATGACCATCGCCCCGACCACCGACCCGACCGTCCAGGACAGTGTGTTGAGGAAGACTTGACCGACGTCAGGGAGACTGAAGAAGCGTCTGAGTCCGGTACCTCGGTCGGTGATGACCCGCACGATCGTCGTGACGATGGGTATCACCATGAGGACAGCGGTGATGATCACGGCCGGGAGTACCAGGAGGACCGGGCGGGTCCGTTGCCGCCTTCGGACCGGCTCCATCGTTGTTGTGTCTGTCATTGCTTCACCAGACCCTGGATCTGAACCGCACCGTCGGCCGGTGTGGTGCGCCCCAGCGCGACCTCTTGGATCTTGTCGTGCACCGCCTGGACGGTGGCGGTCCAGCGGGGGTCGTTGGGGGCCGGAACGGAGTGGTGGGCGAGTTGTTCCACGTACGGCCTCCGCTGCGGAGTGGTGAACCTGGCGTCCTCCGACGCACTGGTCCGCGCGGGGAAGGTCACCGTCAACTCCGCCATATTCTTCGGCTGTGCGAGAAAACGTACGAGTTGCCTCGCCGCTTCCTGGTGCCGCGACGCCTTGGGAATGATGTAGCCCCAACCGACGCCCTGCGCGGTCCCCGGTCCATCCGGTCCGGGCAGCAGGGCCGTCCCGACCGCCGCGCCCTGCTCGGCCGCGGTGTCCACATCGAACACACCGGCGGGATACATGGCGATGCGCCCTTGAAGGAACAGTTCGCGGATACCGGTGTTGTCGAGCTCGAACGAACTCCTGCTGGCCCATCCCTCCCGAATCGAGCCGCCGATCAGCTTGAGAGCCGACTCGGTCGATTTTTCCGTGAATCGGGGCGAGCCATTTGTGATCTTCGTGCCGCCGGAGATCGCGAAGTCGAGGAAGCGCAACGTCAAGTCGTTGGGATCGCCCTGCATCGGCCACGCTGTTCCCACCACGTTGCCGCTGGTGAGCCGTTTGGCATCCTTCTCGAACTCCGCCCAGGTGCGGGGCGGGGAGTCGATGCCGGCCGCCGCGAACAGGCGGGGGTTGTAGATCAAGGCGTTGGTGGCCCACCGGTACGGCACGGCGTAGGTGCCGCCCTCGAAGGTGAGCGAGTCGACGAGCCCCGGCGCGAAATCGTTGACCGGCATGGTGGTGTCGTAGAGACCACTGACGTTGGCGAGCTGCCCCTTACCGACGTAGCCGCGCACGCGGGACAGGGACTCCGTGATGACATCGGGCGCGTTGCCCGAGTCCAGCGCCACGGAGGTGCGGTTCGCCACCGTGTCACCGGTGGTCTGGACCAGATCGACCACGATGCCGGGATGCTGCTGTTCGAATTGCTTGACGAGTCCTGTCGCCTTCTTGTAGTCCCAATCGGGTACCCACCAGGCGACGGTGTTGGCGCGTGCCCCACTCTGTACGACGTTGTAGGTGGTCGTGCCCGCGATGGTACAAATCGCTGCGATCACCACACCCAAGAAGAGCCGGGTCCGAGGCATCATTGCCATCTTCGCTCCGTTGATCGAGTACTCCCTGCCGGGTCATCGTGTATCCTGTCATTACAGGATGTCAAGTGATTGTCTCGGCGAGATCCGGCTCGCTTCGCATCAGCTCCTTCCTGGTGTGGTGCTGTCCGATCGCCGACGCACGCGAGCCGATCCGACGCAAGGCAACTGACCGACGAGGACTGTGTGCATGATCGACTGGAGTCGCCCGATCGGTTCCCGGCGTTGGCGCTCAAGATAGGATCTAGTCCCGGCTGGAAGCGGGCGCTCTCAACAGACAAAGGATTTCGGTGACATGGGCGGGAGGATCGAGATCGCGTGGCCATCGGGTGTGAGAGGAATCGAGGGTGGAGGCCGGACGGTGTTCCCTCTCGTCCTCTGCGTGACTCCGCCCGTCGAACCCACGGAGATTCTGATCTCGGCGAGCCCGTTCGACCGGTTGGACGGGCTCGCCGAGCCCGGCTGTCGGAAGTGCCAAACCGGCCAGTGCGTCAGCGCTGGTGGGAGAGGTTGCCATTGGTGCGACGGTCGAAGGAGGCGGAGCGGTCCAGAACGCCACCAGTGCGGCATTAACGCCATCAGTACAGCATTGCGCGGCCCGGCTCATCACAACCAGGGAACCCATGAGCATGTCTTCGTCGATTGATCGGCGTTCGGATATACCGTTCTATTCGCAGCTGAAGCGATTGCTTCGGGAGGACATCGCGGCACGAGGTCTGGAACCCGGAGATCGCCTACCCGGGGACCATGAACTCTGTGACAGGTATCAGGTCTCCCGCACCGTGGTGCGCCAGGCGCTACTGGAACTGGAGCATGAGGGCGTCGTCCGCCGGGAAAAGGGCCGCGGTACGTTCGTCGGCGACCCACGGACATCGCAAGGGTTCGGCGGCGCGCTGGTCGGCACGTTCGAAGATATTCAGAGCAACGCGGGTGAGCAGCACTCCCGCGTGCTGTTTCGCGGCGTCGTCGCTGCCGCCCCGCAGGTCGCGCGCGATCTTGCCGTGACAGAAGGGGCGGATGTGGTCGAGATTCAGCGCCTCCGCGAGGTGGACGGTGTTCCTTGGGCGTTCACCCGAACCTTCCTTCCTCTCGATGTCGGGCAGCCACTGCTCGATATCGAGTTGGAGGACGTCTCGCTCTTCGGTGTCCTGGAACGACAGTTCGGGATCCGGTTCGAGCGCGCCCAGCGGTCGGTGGAGGCGGACCTGGCGAACGATACGGTCGCGTCGGCCCTCGATTGCGGTCCGGGAGCAGCGGTCCTGGTGATGCGGAGCATCTCCTTCGACCAGACCGGACGGCCGATCGAACGGTTCACCGGGTTCCATCGTGGCGACCGCAGCCGCCTGAACGTCGAGGTGTCCCACTCGACAGACCGCATGTGAGGGCCCTGCAACACCCCTGCCTGTCGCTCCCCGGCACAGCCCCGTCTGCCTCTTGGACCGAAGGGCGAGAGGCTCGATTTCGACCTGCTGACTACGGTGATCATCGATGCCGAGAACGCGCTCGGAGAGGCAGCGGGGGCCGGGGGTGCTACCGCCACGACTGCGCCGCCCCAGGTTGTCGCCAGGCGGGTATCTGGGCTTCCTCGCCGTGGGTGATGTTGATGATCTGCAGCATCGAGAGCAGGTAGTTGGGCAGGAACATCCGGTCCAGGAGAGCGAGAACGCGCGGGTGGTCCACCAGACGGTCACAGACCCGGGTCTTGTTCAGGACGCTGTAGACACGCTGCGTGCGGTGCCCCTCGAAGGCGTTGCGTCCGGTCCGGGCGAGCAGGGGAGTCACCCCGGCGCGGATCTCCTCGCACTCCTCGGGGCTCAGGAGTCCCTCCAGGATGACGTACCCGTCGCGTTCGAGTACGGCGAAGTCCGTGTCGACAACCGCCGGGTCGACGGACCCCCGCTGCCGATGGTCGCCGGGTAGCGGCCGGCCAAGTCGGCGGTCAGGCCCGTCTCGAAGGAAACGGCGGGGCCGTGCCCCGGGGATGCGATCGGCATGGCGATTCCTTAAGGCCCGGAACGTCGACCGCCCCTCGAAGGTCTCCCGCCGCCGCCAGGCACGGAGGAACGTCTCCTGCACGGTGTCCTCGGCGTCCTCGAACGACCCGAGCATCCGGTAGCAGTGCACGTGCAACTCCCGCCGGTGCCGCTCAGCCAGCCCTGAGAACGCCGGCTCGTCGACCTCGCCCAGACCGCTCACGCCCAACTCCTCCAGCCGCGTGTTCGCACTCATCACGTCATCCTTCCGCCTCGTCGTGTCCCGCCGTATGTGTGACGGGTGCGGGCGCGGAAACTCATCACCGGGGTCGGTCGGAATGGCTGATCCAGTGACGGATCCGGCGGAGTGGGCGCGGATGCGCGATCGCCTGGCGCATGCCGGGGTCGCCTGGTTTACGACGACGCGACGAAGGCCGCACGTGCACGGCACGAGGTCCACCGGAAGGGATGGGCTTGATCGTGGAGCCGAGACCTGGCTCACCTGGGGAGATGCGCCCGAAGGGATTCGAACCCTACCGACAGCGGGGGTGACGGTAGCGCGAGAACCATCGCACGTGCGCCGGCAGCACCGCCTCCGGCGCACCCAGCGTGCTGACCCCGTACGACTGGGTTCGCTGTCAAACGCCTCGATTGGATGGCAAAGGACAGCCGCTGAAACTCGTCGACAAACGCTGTCCTTACAAGTTAACGAAGCCACTCAGCCGGTCGAAACGGACAGCCCACCGCATCCAACACTCGGAGAGACATCCAGTGCTGACCTACGAAGACATGACCGCATGGGCCGGAGCCGAGTACGTCACCCGGGCTGACCCGGCTGACCTGGACGGCTGGCGTATTCCCGAGCGTCAGAAGGCCCTGCTCGTGAACATCGGCGTTCCCATCGTCGATCAACTGATCGAGTACGTCACGTTCCAGACGGACCCGAACCCCGCCCTCCAGACCGCATCGTGCACCGTCCTCTATCAGCTCTCCCGGAACCATCACGGCGACCTCGTGCCAGGTCTGCAATGGGCTTTCGGCGTCGAGCCGGATACCGGAAAGGTCTACTACGTCTTGCCCGACGGGGAAGCCTGGTTCGCCAACTCCTCCATCGACGTCTGGCTACAGACACTGCACCACTACGGCCGACGAGTGAGCCAGTCTCCGATCCTCAACGACCCGGACGAGCACGTGCGGTCAGCCGGCTATGCGCTATGCCAACCCGGCCGGGCATCCGCCTGCTTGCTGTAGGCGTCGGTGTGGCTCGGCCGCTGGGCGGTGCCTGCTGTCATCGCACCGCGGAACGGGCTACCGTGCGGGTCGTCGTGACAGCCACCGCAGCAGGCGCCGCCGTCCACCGCCTGGCCGACGCCTCCGGCGAGATCAGCTACCTCGCTGGAGGCGGTCGGCAGGGGCCGCACCGTCCTGAGAGGCGGCCCAGGAGGCGAGCAGGCGCAGGGCTTCCTCGGAGGGGGAGCCGGGCTCAGCGGTGTAGATGAGGAGGGTGAGGCCGGGTTCGTCGTCCACGGCCGAGCCGTGCCAGGCCAGGGTGAGGCCGCCGACGACCGAGTGATGGAAGCGTTTGACGCCGGTGCCGTGCCGACGCACGCCAGGTTCTGCGGCACCTTGATCCCTTTGTTCCTTGCCGCGGCCCCCCTTTCCTCCGCCAGTGCCTTCTCCAGCGCTGACAGCGTCTTGGCGTCCACCCTCATGCCGGCCGCGTCGTGATGCGCTCTCGCTGTGGTGGAGTCCACGCTGACCAGGGAAAGGTCCACCTGGTCCCGCCGTGCGGCCTCAGCGATCACCGCCTCCATCAGGGCCTGGAAGACGCCCGCGTCGCGCCACTGGCGGAACCGGTCGTAGACCGTGGACCAGTTCCCGAACTCCTCAGGGACCTCCCGCCACTGGGCCCCGGAGCGAAACCTCCAGATCACGCCCTCGAAGTGATCCCGCAGCCGGTGCGGATACGGGCCGTAGGCGCCTATCGGGAGCAGCGGCTCCACCAACGCCCATTCGTCATCGCTCAGTTCACGCCTCGCCACACGAGTGTTCTACCAACCGAATGATCACGACCCCCACAGGCCCTAGCTAGAACACGTCGCGCAGGGTTTCCAGGAGGCGGGCGATGTTTGCCTCGTCGCGGCGGTAGTAGGTCCATTTGCCGCGTCGGGTGGCGACCACCAGCCCTGCCTGCCGCAGCACGGTGAGGTACTGGGAGGTGGTGGACTGTCCCAGGCCCATGCGCCGCTGGATGTCGGTCACACAGACGCCGATCTCGACGTCTTTGGCTTCGTGGCCGGGGAAGCTCATAGGGTCCTTGAGCCACACCAGCATCTGGCGGCGGGCGGGGTTGGACAGGGCCCGGAACACGGACAGCAACTTCTCTTCCGAGAACACGACGTGATCGTAACCCATTCACATATTGACGATTCGCGATACGACGATCTATCGTCGCCGTATGTCCTCCTCGATGCGTGTGATGGAACTCGTCCGTTTCGGTGGTGCGGACACCGCGTTTGCAGCGCGGGAACTGTCAATGCCCAGCCCTGGGCCCGGCCAGGTGCTGGTGCGGGTCATGGCCACCTCCGTGAATCCCCTGGACCTGCAGACCCGTCGCGGCGACTACCGCGACCAGGTGGCGCTGCCGGCGGTGATCGGCAACGACGTGTCCGGCGTGGTGGTCGAGACCGGCACTGGGGCAGGCGACTACCGGCCGGGCGATGAGGTCTGGTACTTGGCGCCGGTGTTCGCCGGTCAGGGGACCTATGCCGAGTTCCACGTGGTCGACCAGGCCCTGGTTGCCCGCAAGCCCTCCCGCTTGTCGCATGTTGAGGCCGCCGGTCTCGCTCTCGTGGGTGTGACGGCGTGGGAGGCGCTGGTCGAACGGGCTGGGGTGCGGGCCGGGGAGCGGGTCCTGGTGCACGGCGGCGCGGGCGGGGTCGGTTCGGTTGCAATCCAGGTCGCAAGTGCTCTGGGGGCTGAGGTGGTCACCACCGCGCGGGCGAGGGATCACGATTTCGTCACCCGGCTGGGAGCGGACGTCACGATCGACTTCTCGGCCGGTGACTATGTGCCGCAGGTGCAGGCCCTGGGTGGGGTGGACGTTGTGTTGGATACGGTGGGCCGGGACACTCTCACCCGCAGTCCGCAGGTTCTGGCCGACCGAGGCCGCGTGGTGTCGATCGTGGACATTCCCGAGCCTCAGAACCTCCTCGCTGCTTGGGGCGTGAACGCGACCTACCATTTCCTCTTCGTCAGTCCCGGCCGGGCAAAACTCGCGGCCCTCGGCCGCCTGGTCGACCAGGACGAACTCCGGCCGGTGATCGGCGCCGTGCTATCGCTGGCCGACGTCGCCCACGCCCACAGCCTCTTGGAAGGCGGCTCCGTCGACAAAGGACGCGGACGCCCGCGCGGCAAGATCGCTCTTGCCGTGCATCCCGTGGACGAGCCCCCGCACGGGGCGGCGCCCAGGCCTTGAGCGACGCGACCGGGCCCAGGCACGGAGGGGTAAGACCGGCGGCAGACTGGTCGCGGGGATCTGCGATCGGCCCGGCTACTGTGTGCCGTCGGGTGCTGGACGCCTGCCTGACGGTCGAGAGTTGGCTCGCTACCACGGTCCGGTGGCCGGGACGAGCAAGCCATCTGACATGCCGACCCCTCGGGTGCTGGCCCGACCCGCTCGCGGGAACCTCGGTCAGTTCGAGCGGTGGATGCGCCGCCGGCCCGGCTTCGGCGGGGCAGTGGCCTACCTGGTGATCCTTGTCGTCGTCATTCTTCCTACAACGCCAAGCACTGGCACGCGCGGCTCTCCCAGCTCACCGGAACGCACCGTGGACACCAATCGAGGGCTTGGCCGACGGCGACCGACTGCACCCGCTGCAGCAGGCGTTCATCGACGAGGACGCCTTCCAGTCATCGGCGCGATGGGCTCCCGGCGCACCCACAACGAGCGCCTGCGCCTGGTCGACGAGGCGGGCGTCTCCGAAGGCTGCGGCGAGGACGTCCTCGGACACACCGTTGATATGCCTTTTTCAGCCCCGTGCACCACGCGGTGCTGACCCCGGCCAGCAGGGGCCACCACCCGGTACATCCACCGTGATCCCCGGAAACGTCACCCATGAAGCCCAACGCCCCCCACAGACCCTGAATGACCCAGGTTTTGAAGACTCTGCGGAGGCCGGGCGGCCCGCGAGCGATCTTCAGGAAAGGAGGGTCTTTTGGCGTTCGGCGGGTGCCCGACGGGCCGCCTCCGTCTGCTGGGTGCGCCGTAGACGGTCACCTTCCTGTCAGGCGCCTCCGGGCCGCCCTTACGTGGAAAGGCCCGCCGGGCCGGCTCGACGCATGGCCTCGTAGAGGGCGTCGTCTTGGGGCGGATCAGGCAGAGGGCCGCGGGCGGGGGCCTGGAAGGACTGGATCAGCAGGGCGACGAAGCGACGCCAGGTATCGGGCGCGGACTCGCCGACGAAGTTGACGACACCGGCGTTGGCGATGAGCAGGAGGACGAGATCCTGGCTGGCGAAGTCATCGCGCAGGTGCCCGCTGCGCTTGGCGCGGGTGATGAGTTCGAGGAAGCCGTGGTACGCCTCGGCGCGCCGGGCCTCGAAGGCTTCGGCGCCGGGGAAGGTCATGGTCAGTACGTCGGCGAAGCCTCGGTCGGCGGCCTGCATGGCACAGATGGCCTCGATGAAGCCGGTGAAGCCGCCCCAGGGGTCGGGGGCATCGAGTGCTTCGTTGACGGCGGTGACGTAGGCGTCCATGCGGTCGGCGAAGACGGAGGCGACCAGGTCCTCCTTCCCGGGGAAGTGACGGAAGAGCGTGGCGATCCCCACTCCCGCCTCGCGGGCCACGGAAGCCATCGAGGCGCCCAGCCCGTCGCGCCCGAACACCGTGCGCGCGGCGGCGATGATCCGTCCTCGGTTGCGCTCGGCATCGCTGCGCAGGGGCTGGCCGTCGGGGTGGTGGGCAGTGGGGCTCATGATGGCCACCCTACCAACCGGAATACCCTATCCATTTTTGGTGTTACGCTGACAGAGGCAAACGGACAGGGTTTTCCGTTTTGGAATCGGAATGGCCTTTCCGGATGCCGGGTGGCGTCGACGCTGCAGGTGCTCGCACCGCGGGCAAGGACCGCCGCCGCCGCCCGCCACAAACCCACACAACGCTTTACGGAAGGAGCGCTGTGACCAGCATCGCCATTGTCGGAGCCGGCCCCCAACTGGGCCTGGCCATCGCCCGCACCTTCGGCTCCCGCGGCTTCGATGTCGCCCTGATCTCGCGCAACCGCGACAAGCTCGACAAGCTCGGCGGCCGGCTCACCGCCGAGGGCATCACCGCCGCGGTGTTCCCCGCGGACGTCCTCGACCGTGACTCGCTCACTCAGGCGCTCAAGGACGCCGCCGCCCGGTTCGGCGGGATCGACGTCCTGGAGTACTCCCCGGTGGGGGCGTTCGCGTCTACCGTCCTGACCACTCCGGCCGAACTCGAACCGTCCCACGTGCAGCACGAGATCGAGTTCCAGCTCTACGGAGCCATCGCCGCCACCAAGGCCGTACTGCCCGCGATGCGCGAGGCCGGCGCGGGCACGCTCCTCTTCACCACCGGCGCCGGCTCCATCGACCCCGTGCCGCAGGTCGGCAACGTCAACGCCGCCGCCGCGGCCCTGCGTAACTGGGTGGTCAACCTGCACAAGCAGCTGGACGGCACTGGAGTCCAAGCCGCCCACGTCGGCATCGACGTGTCGATCGGCACGCCGGCCGTCCCCGGCTTCCCGACCGCCCAGCCCGATGAGATCTCCCCCGTCTACTGGGACCTGCACGCCACCCACCGTGAGGAGGCCGAGCGCGTGTTCAGCCTCTGACCCGACCGTAACTGCCCCGATCCACCCGATATCGTCTTCTCGCTGGGCTGCGGCGCAACGAGAAGACGGCATTGGCGTTCACGCGAATGCACACCGGGCGGTCCGCCCCTGTTCCCTGCGGACTTCATCGGCTCCGGAGAGGAGCTGGGCTTCCTTGACGGCGGTGTCCTGGCCGGGGTCCGTCAGGTCCTCGCCCCCAGCACCCGGCTCCACACCCTCGACCTGCTCCTCGTCTCCAACATCCGCGACCTGGAGCAGAGCGACTACAGCGGAGCCGAGGAAGAACTCGGTGCACGGCCCTTTCCTGCTGCGACCGTGCCGGACAAAACCGCGGTCCTGGAGCTCCACGCCTTCGGCCCGGATGCCCTGGACCGGACCGCGGCACGGCAGCGGTGGGCGGTCGAACAGGTCACGAAGAGCATGGCGGGCCGCTCGATCGCGATGGTCACCACCGAGGGACAGCGCCGCCCCGTGGACGCGGCCCTCGCCCGGATTGTTGACAGCGCGAAAAAGGTGCTGGCGCGAGGACTCCTCGTGATCGACGGGCACGGCCGCGTGGCCGCCAAGCTCGACGCGCTGACCAGGTTCTGCAGAGCGGTTGACTACGACCACGACCTCATGGGGTTCACCACGCTGTCCGACGAGGAGCGATACCCGATCCTCGACCACCTCGGCGGGGCCCTGCGCGAGGCACAGGCCGCCCTGGAGAAGGACCCGGCGGACAACACCGTCGAGTTCGAGGTCCGGGACAAGGGCGAGCTGCGGAAGGTCAGCGTCGCCGCTGGTCTCGTGCGAGAGGCCCTGAACAGCTGGACCACCACGGCGTCCGTGGTGGTCGCCGGCTACCGGGAACAGGACCGGGCTGACTTCCCCGCATCCATCACCCGGCGCTACGAGTCCATCCATAACGACGCCACGGTGCTGCCGGGCGGAACAGGCGCTGCCCGGCTGGCGGAACAGGCCGTCGATGAGCTGGCCGCCGCAGGAGTCTTCGACGAGGTGCCGGTTCACGGCCGCGCGGTCGCCCGGTACCTCAAGCTTCCCTCCGACCGCCCTGCGGAACTCTCGCTGGAGTACCTGGCCCTGATCGTGGTATGGGTCTTCTCCCGCCGGACGGTCTCCGCCGTGCGCGTCTACGAAGCCCTCGGTCTGGCCGGTGCCATCAGCGAACGCGGCGCAGCCCGTCGCCCAGCGGCTCCACCGTCCCCAGCGCCCAGTGCCGCGGGACATCCGGCTCAACCAAGTCCAGCACCCGCCCCGCGACCCCCTCACCGCCGCCGACCGGGACCGCACCGGCAGCCGGGGCGCGCAAGGCGATCAGCAACTCCGCGCGCACCCGCGGCCGGTCGAGGTCGGCTTCCAGCAGCCGGGCCGCCGCGCGCAGCCGCGCCCGGACCGTTCCCCGGGAGATGCCGAGCGCCTCCGCGGTATCGCCCACCGACGCACTGCGCAACCAGTACTCCAGCACCCGCCGCTGCTCCGCGTCCACCGGCAGCAGCAGCCGCGCCGCCCATGCCGCATACCGGTCGGCCGGGACGATCCGCGCGAGCGCGCCGTGGCCGAGCCAGGCGGCCGGAACCAGCCGCCGTCCCGTCCCGGCCTCCTGCCGGGCCTGCCCCGCCTCCGCCCACGCCCCCGCGATCCGGTCCACCGGCACCGGGTCAGCCACCCCCGCCAGCAGCCCATGAGACCGCGCCGCCCGTGCGACCAGCCGCAGCACCCACCCCTGACCACCCGAGGCGTCATGCAGCACCACCACCGCCAGATCATCACCCATACGAACGATCAGCACCGCCTCCGCCCGCCCCCGGGCCGCCGGGAACACCGCCTCCCACACCGCCCCGGCCGCCCCCACGGGATCCCGGCCACCCGACACCCGGTAGACCGTCGCGTACTCCTGCTCCACCCCGCCGATCTCCCGGGCCAGATCCGTACGGCCAGACAGCAGCAGACGCACCACCACCTCGTGCAACCGCACCTCGCGCGCCCGCCGCGCGCGTACTTGCAGCAGCCCCGCCGTCACCCGAGCCACCAGCTCCGCCCTGCACGCGGGGACCTCCGGGCCCGGGCCGACCACCAGGACCGCCCCGGCCGCCGGACGCAGCACTACACCGGCCTCCGCCGGATCGCCGCGGTCCGCAGACCGGCAGGCCCCGCGCCGTCCGGTGCGCTGTAGACGACGCCCGCGACCGCATCGGCCAGGACCACCCACCCCTCGACGCCGACCGCCGTACGCGCCGCGTCCACCAGGACGGCGCCCGACCGTCCCGCCGCGTCGATCAGCCGCAGCGTCGACTCCACGTCGTCGGACTCCGCCATGTTCACAGCCTCGGCCCACCCCGGGCATCCCGCATCCCCACAGAACAGGCCCTGTCGGCCTGGTCAGCCGGGGCATCCTCATCGAACCCGAAACCGGCTTGTTCGCCCGGCCCGACGCCTGAGGGCCACACCCCGCCCGCGACCAGCAGCCCTTCCCCAACCTCAACTACGAAACGGACAAAGGCTCACGTTGCGCACTCTCAGGGCCAGTTGCTCCCAGGAAACTGCAACCCGGCCGCCACCGCCAGGCTTTCGGCGGGTGTCCGGTCACCGTGGCCCGCCGCGCGCGGAGCGGCGGGCCGGCCGCTCGCGTCCGCTATCTCGGGTGGTTCTCGATCAGCCCGGCTTTCCTCAGCTCCTCGGAGTGGTTCCTGATCTCCGTGGTGAGGTTCTCGGCCGTCAGACCCGCTTCTCCGTATGCCTGATAGAGGCGAATACCGAACATGATCGAGGTGGTGTCGCCCGAAAAGATGGGCTGCCCCTCTTTCACGTCGACGGCGCTCGCGGCCCCCAACAGCACCTCGGGGCTGAACCCGGCCGCCGTACCCACGTAGCCGTAGTGGACGTTGGACCAGAAGTCGTCCCGCATCCAGAAGCCGGTACCGGGGATGCTGGTCGAGTTGTTGACCTTGTTGCCGTTCAGGGCCGCGATCTGACCCTTGTGGTCCCACGGGCCGCCGGTCTTGACGAATTCCTTCCACGCGGCCAGCGCCGCCGCCTTGTCGGCGTACCAGTTCGGTTTGACCCACTTCGTCACGCCCTGGACCGTGTTGATCTCGTGCATCTTCTGCACCGGGCCGGAGCGGGAGTTGATCGACATCTCTCGGGCCATCAAGACCGCGATCTGGTCGTAGACCGACGCCTCGGGAGCCCGTCCGGTGGGGTCGACCAGCTTGACGGGGTTGTTATGCGCGTAGGCGTAGGCGGCGAGGTTGCGGGGTTCGGAGATGCCGCCCGCGAGCTTGGTGTCGAGGTACTCCGGCAGGGCCGGGTCGGCGCTCGCCCACAGCTGGGTTCGCGGGTTGTAGTAGCGGGCGCCGTGGTAGTTGAGGCCCGTCTCGCCGTCGAGTTCCTTGCCGGTGTACCGGTACGGCGTGTCCGCCTGCCCGGCCCGTTCCTCCACCCAGGTCTCCCCGGACGCGAAGTACTCCAGATGCTCGGTCACCGTGCCCGTGTTGTCGGTGACGTACCCGGACGACCCGAGGTGGTCGGTGTGGATGAACGACCGGTCGTTCTCGACTCCGCTCGCGACGGTTTTGGTCGTCAAGCGGGTCTCGCCGATGAAGACGTGCTTGTACCCGGTGCCGTCACGCTCGCTGTAGTTCTGGTTGGGGTACAGCGACAGGTTTTTGCCCTTCTTGACCACGCGCTCGCCCGCTGCGTCGTAAACGTAGGAGACGGTGGCGCCCGCGCAGCCCGCGGGGCTCTGCTCGACCGTCGAGGTCGTGGCGTCCTGGTTGCAGGCGAGGCGGTTCTCCTCGTCCCACACGTACTGCCTGCGCTTGTCCGCCGCGGCAGTGTTCACCGTGGCGGTGAGGTTGCCGTCGGCGTCGTAGGACTGGGTGATCGGGCCGACCTGACTCGGCGCGTGGGGCTTGCCACCGGCGTAGGTGTAGCCGTAGTCGTAGCTCGTCCTGTCCTGCACGTCGGCCGGGTTCGACGGGTCGTCGACCGGTTCGATCGGTCCGGGGGACCCTGCGCCGGGCGGGAAGGCGGGGACGCCGCCGGTGATCTCGTGGCGCTGGGACTTGCTCGTTGTGTTGTGGACGGAGTCGTAGCCCAGCGTCAGGGTGTACTTGTTGACCTGGTTGTTCTTGTCCGTGTACTGCCCGGACGCCGATGTCAGCCGGTTCAGGTCGTCATAGCCGTAGGTCTGGGAGCTCGGGCCGCCGATCGCCGAGCTCCGCGGCGCGGAGTTCGCCAGCGCTGTGACGTTGCCGGCGTTGTCGTAGGTGTAGCCCAGGTCCTGGAACGTCGCCCCGGTGTGTGCGTCGGACTTGATCGTCGCGAGCCTGCGGTCCTCGGCGTCGTACGTGTAGGCCGTGCGCACCCCGTTGCCGGTCTCCTGGAGGGTCTTCTGACCGAACTTGTCGTAGTCCAGCCGTTCCAGGTAGGTGTAGTCGGTCCCACCCTTGACCCCGGTCGCCCGCGTGACCTGGCCACCGGAGTCGTAGCCGTAGGTGAGCACCTCGCCGTCGGGGTAGGTCAGCTGCAGCACGCGGTCGAACGTGTCGTAGCGCCACGCGGTCGTGTAGGTGCGCGGTGACCCGCCGGCGACGGTGATCGTGCGCGTCTCCCTGGTCAGCTCGCCCAGCGGCCCGTAGCCGCGGGTGGTCGTCCCGGCCGCGTCCCGGACCTCGGTGATCCGCGACGCGGCGTTGTCCGCCGCGCCCGGGGCGCCGTAGGAGTAAGTGACGTCGTTCGCCGGGAACTTCGGGTATCGGACCGCCTTCACCCGTGCGTAGTCGTAGTCGTACTCGATGCTCTGGCCGGCGGCCCGCAGGTTCGCGGTGATCTTCGCCGTGACGTTGCCGGCCAGGTCGTAGCGCGTCTCGGTCCGGCCCGCGTCCGGGTTGTCGAACACCGTGCGCCGCCCCAGGCCGTCGTACTCGGCGCGGGTTACGTTGTCCTTGTCGTCGGTGATGGCCGTGACCCGGCCCAGCGGGTCGTTCGCGTAGCTGGTCCAGACCGCCGTCGAACCGCTGAACTCCTTCACCGCCGAGGTCGTGTCGCGGATGCCGGTGTAGATGCGGCGCTGCTTGCCGTTCGCATCGGTCACCGTGTTCTCGAACCGCGTCGCCCCCGCCCGGTCCGGCCCGAATCCGTACCCGTTGGTCGTGCTGACCCCGTCCGGCCGCACGGTCCTGACCGGCCGGTCCAGCACGTCGAACGAGTCCTTCGTCGGGGCCACCGTGTCGAACGCGGCGTTGAGCTTCGTGTTCGCCGCGCCCTTGGGCTCGGTCACCGGGTAGTACTTCTCCGTCGTGCGGCCGAGGAAGTCGAACTTCAGCCGCCCGGACACCGTCATCACCGCCTGCGGCGCCGTCCCCGGCGACGCGGCGACCGACGCGTCCTTCTTGGTTTGCAGCACCCGCTTGAGACCATCGCTGAACGTGACGGTGTCGAGGGTGTCCGCCCGCACGCCGCCCGCGTCCCGGTCCAGGTTCTTCGTCGTGGCGTACGGGACCACCGCCTCCGGGTGGTACTCGAAGTCGATCGTGACCTTGCCGCTGCCCGCCTCGTACGGGCCGGTCACCGAGTCCAGCCGGCCGAAGCTGTCGTACGCCGTCGACAGCGGCTGGTCGCTCTGGTCGGTGCTCCGTTCCGGCAGGCCGTACTTCAGGTTGTGCGTCGTGGCCGACCGGTACCCGAAACTGTCCACGACGGACTCGACGTACACGCCGACGACGGTGTCGTAGCCGTACTCCAGCTTGTACCGCTGACCGGACTTGTTCGCCGGACGGGTCACCGACCGCAGGTTCCCGTCCGGGCGGTACTCCAGGTCCGTGACCGCGATGTCGGTGGGGGTCGGGTACTCCCGGATCTGCCGCAGCGCCCCCGTCGCACAGTCCACCGTGGCCTCGCGATGCCGGAGCGAGGTGTCTGTCGCGGTCGCGCGCTGGGACACGGACCTGGCCAACCCGACCAGGTTGCGGTCCCGACACGCATGGTCCGACGCGGTGTACCCGAAGTCGGTCTGGACGTCGTCTTCGACGCCGTCATCACCGGCGTCGAACGATCCCGTCAGGTTGCCGTACTCGTCGTAGGCCATCACGGTGTGCGTGGTCTTCGCGGGTTCCTGCGCACCCTCGTGGAACTTCTTGTCCACCCGGGTCAGCTGCGGGAACACCGACGCCGTGGTGCCCGCCGGATCGGCCGCCGTGCCGGTGGCGATGTCGCGGAGCTGATAGGTGTTGACGGTCTCGGTGAACGGGCGGCCCGCGCCGTCGGTGGTGAGAGTGCGGGCGAGCAGGCCCCTGGTGTAGACGCTGTCGGTCCTGTACTCGTCGCTCACCGACCGGTAGAGGGCATCGCCCGCACCAGGATCGCGGACCTCGGAGACGACCTTGCCGAAACCGCGGAACTCGCGCTCCAACCGGTCGTACGTGCCGTTCTCGTAGCGGTAGGTCGTGAGTAGGCTGTCGGCTCCATCGCCGGCCTGACCGTCGAACACGGAGGTGCGGGACAGGACCCAGCGGCTTTCGGGCATGGCCTGGGTGTTGCCGGTACGGGCGTAGTCCAGGTCGATCCGCGCGCCCATCGGGCGCGACACAGTGCGCAGGAGGTTGGTGCGCCCGGTCCTGTTGGTGGCGACCAGAATCTCGTTGTCGCGGGTCGACTTGACGTGGTCGGCCAGGCCGTCGCCGTTGATGTCGGTGAGGTCGAACTTGGCGTCGGACTCGCCGCCGCCGAGGTTGCCGCCGATGCCCAGCGAGGGCATCTCGACGCCGGTGCGGGCGGTGGTGGCCGAGGCGTCGCCGGAGGGCGCGTCGGTGCCTCCTGCGGTGGCCAGGGTGCGGACCGGGCTGCCCGCGCTGAGGGACACGCCGCCGGAGACGGAGTTGGTCTCGCGCACGTTGCTGCCGAGGGTGCCGCGGGTGGTGCCGAGGCCGCCGTCCATGTCGGAGTACTGGATCCCCTTGGCGCCGACGACGTCCGGGAAGCGGTCACCGTTGAGGTCGAGGAAGTCGACCTCGCTCGCGGTGGTGCCGATGGCTCCGCTGCCGCCGAACGGGCCGAGCGTCAGCGTGGTGGAGATCTGCTGGGTGCGGCCGCGCCGGATCAGCCCGGTCGCCCCGGCGATGTCGGCGTCGGTGACGATGTCGACGGTGTCCAGGCCGAGCCGGGAGCTGGCCGCGGCCGATGCGCCGACCCACGTGCTGTCGTCGGAGGCGACCCACCGGCCCGTGGCGGGCTGCGGGGCGAACACGGTGATCCGCGGGGTGGGTACCTTCGGATCGGCGGTGAACGCTGCCAGGTCTTCCTGTGTCGGTGCCTTCGGCAGCGCGTCCTTGTAGCTCTGGTCGAGCACGAGTTCGTTCTGTGCGATGGGGCGGGTGGCCCTGTCGCGGTTGCCCTGGTAGCCGATCACGCCCCAGCCGCGGTACGACTGGGCGAACGCGCCCTGGTCGGCGGGCGAGTGCATGGCGCTCGGCACCTGTTGGAAGTTCGAGCCGTCGTAGCTGACTTTGACCGTCTGCGTGTTGAGGAGGCCGACGAGCTTGGTGTTGGTCGTGGTCAGGTCGAAGAACAGCTCGTCGCCCTCGGTGACCGGCACGTTCAGGCGGGTCATGGACGCGGGCAGGCCCGCGCCGAGCCGCAGTTCGACCGTCCGCTTGCCGAGCAGCGCGTTGCGTTTCTTGACCGTGAGGAAGATGGTCGCGTTCTCGGAGTTCGGTTTGAGCTGAATGTCCGGCTCGACGATGAGCGTGCCGGTGCGCGTGGCGGTGTAGGAACCCTGCGGCCCGGTCGATGAGTTCACCGGGTACAGGTTCAGCTCGTACGGCGGGTTGACCACCACCGTCGGGTTGCCCGCGGGGTCGACGACGGATTCGACGCCGTCGGCCTTTGTGTAATGCGCCTTCGGCGCCCAGCGCAGCGCGTTCGCGTCGATCGGGGAGTCCACCAGCAGCTTCCACGAAAGCCGCTCGCGCGCGGCGACCTGGACGCTGAGGTCGATCGGTGTCGTACCGGTGGATGCCGCGGGCAGAACCTTGCGGATCAGCTCTTTGGTGACCGGGTTGCCCAGCAGGTCGGCCTTCTCGTGCGTGATCAGCACGGTCACGTTGTCCGAGGTCGCCGCAGTCTTCACCAGGTCACCGGTGATCTTCAGCGTGCCGGTCAGCGGCGCGGTGACCACGGACGGGCGTCCGGCCAGGGTGAAGTCGTTCTTCGCGTCGAAGACCGCGGTGCTCTGGCCATTGGCGTCGGTGCCCGCGGGCAGGCCGACATAGCTGACTCTCGGGTCCCACGCCACGGTGTCGTACTTGCCGTCCAGAACGGACTGCACGCGGAAGTACACGGCTTCGCCCTTGCGCACCTGCACCGAGTTCACCCCGGTCGGGGCGAACTCGGCGTAGTCGTCCGGCCCGATCCGCTGCGCCCACAATTCGGTCTCGTTGTGCTGGATGGTGACGCGGACGCCGTCGGCCTTCTCGTACTCCGCGCGCTGCGGGCTGCTGTCCTTTTCCAGCCGCACCCCGCCCTCGATCTGCACCTTGCCGTCGTAGGGCGCCACCCAGCGGCGCACGCTGTCCATCAGCGGAGAGTTGTCCACCGCGCGTTCGAAGGCCGCGGTCTGATCGCCCACGATCGTGCCCGTCGCGGCGCCCGGTCCCACCGGGGCCTCGGTGCCGGCGCTGTCGGGGCTGTAGGTCGGTTTGCCGTCGGAGTCCAGGCGCCCGTAGAGCACCCCGCCGTTGTTGACCAGGTCGGCGATGCCGTCCGCGTTGACGTCGGTGAAGTACCGGTCGGATGTCGTCGTGGTCGACACGTAGTCGAGCTGGCCGTTGACGCCGACGTACGCCTCGATGCCCGCGGTGCCCGACAGGGTGGTCTCCCGGGAGATACCGGGCAGCCCGGTGAGCTTGACCGGGGTGTCCCCGAACGTCTGCTGCCCGGATGGGCCGGACAGGTTCGGCCGGTAGAACACCTCGCCGTTCCTGCGGAACACCTTGTCCGGCAGATTGTCGCCGTTGACGTCCTGCAGGGCCAGCAGGCCGTCGGACACCCCGGCGTTCGCGCCGACCTTCACACCGGCCGAACCGGACTTGACCGGCGCGACCGGGTTGTAGCCGACGTAGAGATGCCCGCCCGCGCCGACCGACGTGCTCGACGACAGCGTGCTCGCCTCGCCCTCCCGGATGTTGACACCGAGGTCGTCATCGGGGACCGTCCAGCCCGCGGCGGCGTCGAACGTGGTGTAGGAGCCCGACTTGTCCCGCACGTCGTCGAAGTAGTCGAACCGGTGGGTGTTGAACACCCGGTTGTCCTCACCGAACTGAGACACCGACTGCAACAGGGTCTTGGCGAACGCGCCGGTCTGGTAGTTGAGTTCGTAGGCGCGGATCAGCTCGTCGTCGAGCTTGACCTCGACCCGGCGCAGCAGGTCCGCGGTGACCCGTTTGAAGCCGTACCGCGCGTCGACCTGGACGTCGCCGCGTCTCGGCTCGTCCCGGTCGCGGTCCCGGAGGAAGGTGACCGAGTAGCGGCCCTCGGTTTCGCCGTGTCCGGTGTAGGTGATGCGCTCCGGGTAGAGCGCACGGCCCTGGACGGTGGAGTTCGCGACCCCGCCGTCGTCGACCCGGACGTGGTGGTAGCGCAGCAGGTTGTCGTGCCCGTCGCGTACCTCACGCACTGCCCACAGCGCGATGTTGCCGGCGGCGTCGGCGAGCGTGGTGTCCTGCGCCCCGCCGTACACGGTGCGCAGCCCCTGCTTGTCGGTGACCTCCCACCAGTAGTTCGACGGCTTGTCGCCGTGCCGGACGATCCGGTCGAACCGGCCCTCGACGCGGGAGTGGAACACCTTCTCCGCGGTACGCGCCGGGAGTGCGCCGCGGTGCACGACCGGGGTGAGCGGCTCCCCGTTCAGCAGGTACGACTCGGTCTCCTTCGCACCGTCGTAGCGCGGCACGCCCCACCGGGTGTCCACCGTGATCAACGGGGTGCTCATGTCCCAGCCGACGCCGGTCCAGCCGTTGCCGCCCGACGAGTTGTAGGCGATCGACAGCTCGGGGTGCAGGCCCCCGCGCCCCTTGGGCACCTCGAGCGGGTACGCCAGCCGTGCGCCGCCTGCGTTGTTCGCCGTCGGGACGTCGATCAGGTTCATCCCGGCGCCGGGATCGGCTGCTTTGATGTCCTTGATCTCGTTCGGGTTGAACGACGTGCCCTCGGGTCCCTCCGGCCCGGTGACCGCCGCCCCCGTGTCCGGCCCCGCCGCGACGTTGCGGAACGGCTCGGTCGAGGCCGGCCCGATCATGGAGAGTGCCATGATCAGGATGAAGATCACTCCGGTCCGGCCGCGTAACACGCCGTTCCGACCGCGGAGCACACGCTGGACATTCATCGAAGGTCCCCCACACCGTCCGACATCCCCAGAGCACGCGTCCCTACGATCCGGCAACGGGCGTCCTCACCGGCGTACTGACCGGCGGTGAGTACCCAGTGCACCGACCTGGCGCCCGCCGGAGTGTTACCCGCGGCTTTCTTCAGCGAACCCGCCTGGACGACCTCGCCATCGTTGCCGGTGTTGACGAACTCGACCGTCCGGAACAGGGATGCCACGACGCCCAGGGCGATGCAACAGGTCACCAGGACAGCGGCGAGCGCGCGCAGAAAGGGCGACGATCGCCCAGGGAGGGAAAGTAACGCCATGGCGGGTCGGTTCCACTTCTTGTCGGTTCATGCGGGTGGCACCAGGAGCACGCCCCCGGCCGGAGACCGGGCGGAGCGAGTGACGTCTCCCGGTGCTGTGATCCACGAGGTCCTGAGCCGAGCCGCCGTGACCACAACGCGCCGTCGCAGATTCCCCCTGATGCTGGCGTCATACCGCTCGGACGGACAGGTCACCGCACCGGTCATATGTGACCGGTGGTCACGGTAGGCTCACGCAGGCTGTACACGCAGGCAGAGAGGACGCCGAAGTGGCGGATCAGCTCGGGGCGCTCTTACGTGAGCTGCGCAGGCGGACGGGTCTGACCCAGGAACGGCTGGCGGAGCGGTCGGGGGTGAGCGTCAGCACCATCCGCAGGCTGGAGACCGGTAGCTCCAGGGATCACCGGCAGGGGACGCTGCGTCTGCTGGCGGATGCTCTGGAGGCCGGCCCGGAGGAACGCGGGCAGTTGCTGGCCACGCCCGCGACAACACAGAGCGACCCGGCTCAGTCACCTCCGGAACCGGTCACCGTGCCACCCGCGCAAGTGGCCGGCGTGCGTGAGCCGACCGCGGCACAGCACCAACAGCCCCCCACGCCGGATCATGCGCCGCCCCCGGTCCTCGCTGCCGCCGACGAGCTGGCCGTTGAGGTCAGGAGGCGTTGGCAGCGCGAGGAGGAGCACCGCCGGGTGCACGATCCGTTTCCGCTGCCGGTGCGCTGGCAGGAGGCGCCCGCACTCCTGACGGACCACACGGAGAACATTCAACGTCTCCCGCCGGGAGCGACGTCGTGCGCAACGGATCTGACGGGTGACTTGGGTAGCGTGGCCGAGGTCTACCGGCGAATCTCCTCCGGACGACTGGTGGTTCTGGGCCGGGCCGGCTCGGGCAAGTCGATTCTCACGATCAGATTCGTCCTGGACTTCCTGAAGACCCGGACTCCTCGTGACCGGGTACCGGTGATCTTCACTCTCGGGTCCTGGGATCCGACGACGGTCGCGTTGCGGGACTGGCTGATCGATCGGCTGGTGCGCGATCATCCGCGCCTGGCCTACACAGCGCCCGGCGGAGCGATGCTCGCCGCAGCGCTGGTCGACGCCGACCTCGTACTGCCGGTTCTGGACGGGTTCGACGAGACCGCCGAAAGCCTGCGGTGCGCCATACTCCAAGCGCTCAACGACACCTCGCTTCCGCTTCTCCTGACCAGCCGGGCCGACGAGTTCGCCCAGGCGGTCAAGGCGGTACATGCGCCATTGGTCTGGGCCGCCGGCATCCAACTCACCGATCTCACCCGCGACAACCTCCTGGCCTACCTGCCCAGGACCGCCCGGCCCATCGCCGGCGGCGACGGCCGCACCGGGGCGGTATGGGATTTCGTCCTGGAACAGCTGCGAGCCCGGGAGGAGACCGAGGCGAGCGTGAACCTCGCCGGCGTCCTGCGCACTCCGTTGATGGTCGCCCTGGCGCGAACGATGTACAGCGAAACACCCGACCGGGATACGGCGGAACTCCTGGACACTGAACGGTTCCCTGCCGAGCACTCCATCGAGGAACACCTGCTGGCGGGCTTCGTGCCCACGGTCTACAGGCGCACTGTTCCCGAGCGAACCGCCGGCCGCCGCCGGCCCCGGAACTGGGACCCGGAGCACGCCGAACGCTGGCTTGGCTACCTCGCCCACCACATGGTCCGCCACAAGCGGCAGGACCTCGCCTGGTGGCGGATCGGCGAATCACTGCGACGCTCGACGCGCGTCATGATCGTCGTGGCCGTATCCACGCTGTGCGCCGCCGGGGCCGATGGACTTTCGACTCTGCTCCTCCACCAGGCCACGTTCGGTCAGGCCCTCGTCCGGGCGGCTTTTACGGGATCGATTGCCGGCCTCACCGTCGGAACGGTGTACGCGATCATGATCGCGCTCGGTAACGAGATCATCGAACCGGCCCCGGTACGGCTACGGCTGCCCGGCACAGGCACCACACTGAGTCGCAGGACAGTCCACACGTTCATCGCCCGCTTCGGAACCGCACTGTTGGGCGGATTCGTCCTCGGCGTCGGGAACGGGTGCAGCCTCGCCGTCCAAGGCACGCTGTACCGAGACCTCCCCCTCCCGAACGGTGAGCTGATCGAGAACATCCTCATCAACATGCTGGTCTTCGAGCTGATCTTCGGAGTGGGAGGCGGCCTGGTATTCGGGCTCCTGGCGTTTTTCGAAGCGCCCATGGACGCCGCCTCGGCGGCCACCCCCGTCAGCCTGCTGGCCTCAAATCGCGCGACGGTGAGCCAACAGGTCCTCTTCCTCGCACCGATGCTCACCCTGGCGGTCGTCTTCGGCGGGAGCCTGACCGTCCACCTGTTCCAAGGATTCCTTGAGCCATCTGCCTGGGGGGTGTCGGACGGGCTCCGCGCCGGAGCCGTCTACGGGTTCGCCGGCTCGCTCACGTACGCACTCCTGTTCACCGCCTGGGGACAGTGGGTGGTCTTCTCCCGCATCTGGCTGCCCCTGACCGGCAAACTGCCCTGGGACACCGAGGCCTTCCTGGACGACGCGTATCACAGAGGAGCGCTCCGACAGGTCGGCGCGGTCTATCAGTTTCGCCACATCCGGCTCCAACACCATCTCGGCCGATCGTTCCTCAGGAGCGAGCCACGTACGTGCCGGCCAGAATTTGTCGCAGAACGCAGGTGAATTACCACGTCGGTGCAGGTCAGGTGCAGCACTCGGTGTGTTCGGCGCGGAGGGCACGCACAGGTGACGAGGTCGCCCGGAGCTGGTGCGGCCAGTCACGAACAGCCTACGCCTGCTGAGGCTGCCACCCGGGGTTAATGCAGTCCCGACCAGGAGCAGAGTTAATGCAGTCCTGAAGTTCCCCCGCGAGATGGACAGCGGGTGTTTACGCTGCTGGGGTGAGGTTCTGCCTGAGCAGGGATCTCGTTTCGAGCGGGGTGACGTATCCGTAGTCGGGGTGCCGGCGGAGCCGGCTGCGGTTGTACTCGGCCTCGATGTAGCGGAAGACGTCGGCCCGGGCGGCCTCGCGGGTCTCCCGGACGGTCGTCCTGATCTCCGCTTTCAGGATGGCGAACCAGCTTTCCGTGGCGGCGTTGTCGTAACAAGATCTGATGCGTCCCATCGACTGCCGCATGCGCAACTTGCGTATCTCGGTGCGGAATTCGTCACTCGTGTACTCGCTGCCGCGATCCGTGTGCATGATGCAGCGGTGCTCCAGGCCGCCGCGACCGGCCGCCATCCGCAGGGCAGCGACCGGCAGCTCGGCGCGGTGGTGGTCGGCCATCGCCCAGCCGACCACCTCCCGCGTCGCGAGATCGATACAGGTCGCCAGATACAACTTCCCTTCCAGCGTGCCCAGTTCGGTCATGCCACCGACGAGCCGCATCCCCGGTCTGGGCGCGGTGAAGTCCCCGCCGATCAGGTCGAGCGCGAACACCGCCCGCTTCGCCTGCCGGGTCAGGCCCCCACGCCGTCGGTGGGTGATCCCGACGATCCGGTGCTCGCGCATCAGCCGCTCGACCTTCTTGGAATTCACCACCCGCCCGGCCCGCCGCAGGGCAGCGTGGATCCGCGGGGCCCCGTAGGCGCCGCGCGATCCGGCGTGGAGCACCTGGATCTCGCCCACCAGCACCTCCTCGGCCCGCTCCCGCACCGTTCGGGCCGGCCGCGACGCCCTGTACGCGTAGTAGGTGGAGCGGGGCACTCCCAGCACACAGCACAGGGAGAAACGCTGTGACCTGCGGGATTACCCTCCGACGCCTTCTCCGCATCAACGAAGTGACACCGTGCCGCAGTGTCTACCTCATCTTGTCCTGAGCGAAGAAGGCGGTCGCTTTTCCCAGAACTTCGATCGTCGCCTCCTGCTCACGGACCTTCCGCCGCAGCTGGACCAGCTCCTCACGCTCCGCAGTGGTCAAAGCCCCGGCGGGCCCCTCACCGCGGTCGATCTTCGCCTGCTTCACTCACCCGCGCAGCCCTTCCGGACTCACGCCCAGATCCCTCGCGACCTCGGTGACCGTCTTCTCCGAGGACAACGTCAAGGCGACCGCGTCCCGCTTGAACTCGGCCGTGTACCGCTTGACTCGTATTGCTCTTCTTGCTCACTACCTGTGACTGCTTCCTCCGGGACCATCCGTCCCAGTATCAAGCTGTCCGGCCCACGGGGGAACATCAGATCGCTCCGTCACACCCGCCCTGTGCAGTGGGCAGGTTGACGACGTCCGCCTCCCGCGACAGCCGGGGGAGGGGCGTGGACGCGTTCAGAGCCGAAGGACGACAGCGGTCCCGTCGGCCCGGGGGTCGCTCGCCGCGTCGACCACGCCGGCGCGCATCCTCGCCGTCTGCACGTGGCCCGCCTCGTCGTGTGGCCCTGCCACTTCCGCCACCGCCAGCCCCAGACCGTGCGCCGTGTCGGCCAGGTGCCGCGCGTCCGGTACGCCGGGTTCGAGGACGAGGGTGGGTCGTGAACGGCCCAGATCGCGGGAGCCGATGACCCATCGGGGCCGGGCCAGCAGCGCGCCGGGGTCGGCGGCGTCAATGAGTTCGGTCCCCACCTGGGAGAGGATCCACGCCTGCGCTCGGCCGCCCTGGCAGCCGAGCGCCACGACGCGGTCGGGGCCGGTGGCGAGTGCCGGACACAGAGTGTGCGGTGGCCGTGCCCCGGGGCGCAGCGCTCCGGGGTGCGCGGGGTCGAGGCTGAAGGCCGAGCCCCGGTTGTGCAGCACCACGCCCGTGGTGGGTTCCGCGATGCCCGAGCCGAAGCTCTGGAACACGCTCTGAATGAGGGTGACGGCATTGCCTTCGTCGTCGACGGCGGTGACGGCCACCGTGTCTCCGGCCGGTCTGGGCCCGGAAGGCAACGCGGCGCTCTCGCGGTGCTCGCGCAGCAGCAGACCGTCGAGGTCCACCGCCCCGCACCGGGGATCGCCGAGCAGCGTGTCACGGCGCAGTTCCGCGCTGCGCGCAGCGGTCAGCCGGTCGCCGTCGGCGCCGAGCACGGCGAGCAGTGCGGCGCCCTGAGTGGGAGGCGGAGCCGCCCACCAGGTGACACCGTCCCGGGTCAGGCTCAGCGCTTCGGTGTTCTCCGCCCGGTGCGCGGCGAAGTCCGCGAGATCGAGCAGGCTGCCGCGTGCGCGCAGACCCGATATCAGGCGCCGTGCGGTCGGTCCGGTGTAGAAGTGCCGCCAGTCCTCCGAGAGTTCGTCCAGGGTCGCGGCCAGGGCAGCCTGGATCAAGGGCGCGCCGACGGGCAGGGGCTCGCCCGCCGCGTCCAGCAGCAGCGCGGAGAGGCCCGGGTCTGCGCGTACGACGTCGAGCCGGTTCCGGATCGCCCGCGCCAGGCCCTCACTGACGGCGACTCCGTCCCGGGCCAGGGCCAGGGCCGGGGCCAGCGCCCGGCCGAGGGGCAGCCGCGCACCGATCCGGGCCAGCTCCGCCCAGCCGGCCACCACTCCGGGGACGGTCACCGTGTGCGGGCCGCCCGCGGGCATCCGCGGCCCGGAGGCGTTCAGCGGTTCCGGGTCGGCGGCCGTCGCGGCGGCCCCCGCCGAGACCACGGCGCGCACGGTGCCGCTCGCCGCGTCGCGGACCAGGGCGACCAGGTCACCGCCGATGGAGCACTGGTGGGGGTAGGCCACGGTCAGTGCGGCGGCTGCGGCAAGTGCCGCATCGACCACACCTCCGCCCTCGGCAGCGGCCTGGCGTGCCGCCCTGATACCGGCGGGGTGCGGGGCGGCGATCGCGATCGTGGCCACGGTCAGTCCCGAGTGGTGAGGATGGCGCGGGCGAAGGACCCGTCGGCGCCGACCAGTTTGGTAGGCAGGCAAGCCAGGTCGTACTCACCGGCGGGCACCTCGTCCAGGTCGGCGTTCTCCAGGATGAGCACGCCTGCGCCCAGCAGGGCGTGGTGGACGTCCCAGGTGTCGGTGCGGTGGTGGCTCTCGATGGTGAGGTAGTCGATGCCGATGAGCTCCACCCGCTGGGCGATCAGCCAGTCGGCGGCCTCCGGTGACAGTCCCACCCACCGCGGGGCGCGCTCGGGCTCCTTGAGCGGCCCGCCCGAGTTGGAGGTCTTCAGCAGGACGCGCCGGTACCCGGCGGCCCCGCCCTTCTCCAGGTGGGACGGCTCCACGTCGCCCTCGACATGGGTGAGGTCGACGACCAGGGCCGGTCCCACAAGCGAGTCCAAGGACACCTCGTCGATCGGGGTCGCGCCGTCGCGGAAGTGCGCGGGGGCGTCGACGTGCGTGCCGGTGTGGGCGCCGAGCCGCCAGCGGGTCACGTTGGAGGCGTCGCCGTTGGCGAGGGACTCGACGATCTCGACCTCGGGCTTGCGTCCCCAGTGCAGCATCTCGGGGTGGATGGGCAGAGTGATGTCGTAGATCGTCATGCGGTCGCTCCAGGCCGGTGGGTGGGGTCGGGCCACGGCTCGCGGACGGCGGCGGCCACGGCGCGGGCGGTGGTGAGCAGGCAGCGGTCGAACTCCGCGCCACCGTGTTCGGCTCGGGCGTCGGCCACGTCGCGGCCCCATACGCCGGTCTCGCTGACCTGGTCCATGCGGTAGTCCCAGAAGGAGTCCACGTCGATGTGCGAGGTGGCCTTCTCCATCCGCACCAGTTCGGGTCGAAGGTGGAGCATGACCGAGGTCTCGAAGAAGTTCGCGTGCATCAGAGCCCGGCCGTACCGGACGTGGCCGTCGACCTCGGGGCCGGGGTACATCGTGACGTAGCCCAAGGCACGTACGCGTGAGTCGCGGTGTCGCACACGTAGCTTCTCCGCCGACACGTCGAGCGCGCCGTTGTTCCAGATGTGGCCGTTGAGCAGGATGAACTGCCTTATCCCGGAGGCGTGGAGGGAGTCGATGACATCCTCAACGACGGCGATCATCGTCTCGGGCCGCAGCGCGACCGTACCGCCGAAGTCGCCGTGCGAGGCCGACACGCCGAAGCTGAGCGGCGGCACGACCGGTACGCCGGTCAACGCCGAGACGCCACGGGCGACTTCCTCGCAGATGATGGTGTCAACGGCGAGTGGCAGGTGCGGGCCGTGCTGCTCCGTGGCCCCGACGGGGATGATCACCGCGTTCAGCTCGGTCGCGGTGGTCTCCGCGTCCTCCCAGGTCAACTCCTCCCACAGGACAGGGGAGCCGGTGCCGCCCAGTTCCGCGGCGAGGGGGACGATGTCGAGGCCGGTGGCCACGGGCCGGGGGGAGGGAACGGGTACTCCACGGGGCATGATGCTTCCTTCTTCGCTGGGGCCGGAGTTCACCACGCGCGCCGGCTCTTCTCCGGCAGCAGGTCGAGGGCCCTCATCGGGACGACCTCGTCGTCGTCGGGCGTGGTGACCCAGACGGTGGCGTCCGGGCTGTAGTCGCTGATCAGTTCGCGGCACACGCCGCACGGGGCGATGACGCGGAACCGGCCCGCGGGTTTGATCTGGACGGAGACGACCGAGATGACAGTCAGCGGCTCGCCGCCGGGGTACGCCCCACGCGCGGTTCCCAGGGCGACGCCCTCGGCGCAGACGGAGCTTCGCCGACAGGATCCTTCGACGTGGACGCCGGTGTGGACGGCTCCGTCGGCGGTGCGCAGTGCCGTGGCGACCTCGTGTCGGCCGTCGCGCCAGACACGGCCCAGCACCTCCTGCGCGACCGCGAGCAGTTCGGCGTCCGCCCCGCTCATGGAAGGGGGGACGGCGACGGACGCCGCGGATACGGCCGGCGCCGGTGCCCGCGTCCGTGCCCGCGGCCCGGCGCCTGTGCCGGTGTCGCCGGCGCTCATACGGAGATCCCCAGCAGCCGGGCCATGTTGCCGCCCTCGACGAGAGCCCGGTCCTTGTCGTCCGGTACGGCCTTGGCGATCTTCATGCGCTCCAGGTCGAAGTCGGAGCCGGGCCACTCGCTGCCCATCAGGATCTTCTCCGGGCCCAGCCGCGCGTAGGCGCGTTTGACGTCGCTCATCAGCGTCGCGGAGGTCTCCAGATACACATGGGGCTGTCGCTCGGCGACAATGATCGCCTCGGGGACGTTCCACACCGCGCCCATGTGGGCGATGATCGTCGGCACTTCCGGGTGGTCGCGGGCGATCTCCTCGATCGCCAGCGGGGCGCAGAACGAGTCGTCCAGGGCGTTGATCAACACCATCAGGCCACGCCGCGCGCAAGCCTCGAACAACGGGTCGAGCAGCCCGTGGTCGGCGACGTGGTAACCGTGCAGGCTGGGATGCAGCTTGAGACCCACCAGGCCCGCGTCGGCCATCCGGTCGATCTCCTCGACCGCGTCGTCCGCCTGCGGCAACGCCTGCCCGAAACCGAAGAAGCGGTCCGGGTGGGCGGCGACGAGGGAGCTGATGAAGTCGTTCTCGATGCGCTGGGCGAGTGAGCACACCATCGCCATGTCGACGCCGGCCGCATCCATTCGGTCGATGATCCGCCGGGGGTCGAACGGCGTGTGCGGCGGCGGCGCCTCCCCCTTGCGTACCCCCGTGAGGTAGTCGGACCGTCCCCGGACGTCCTGAGTGGTGTTGTACGCGTCGATGATCATGAAGGGCCGGCCTCTCTTGTGGACACCAAGGGCTTGTGGCAGCGCACGCTGCGCCCGGGGACGAACTCCGTCAGCTCCGGCATACGGGTGCGGCAGGTTGCGTCGGCGAAGGGGCAGCGGGTCTGGAAGAGACAGCCGTCCGGTGGATTCGCCGGATCCGGCAGATCCCCCTCCAGGACCTGCCGTTCGCGCCGCCCGCTGGGGCGCAGTGACGGCACCGAGGACAGCAGCGCGGAGGAGTAGGGGTGGGCGGGGCCGGAGAAGAAGTCGTCCCGGGAGGCGATCTCGACGATCTGCCCGAGGTACATGACGGCCACCCGGTCGGTGATGTGCCGTACGACACCCAGGTCATGGGAGATGAAGAGCATGGTCAGGCCGCGCTCGCGCACCAGGTCCGACAGCAGGTTCAGCACCTGCGCCTGGATGGAGACGTCCAGGGCGGAGACGGCCTCGTCGGCCACCACGAACTTGGGCGAGGAGGCGAGCGCCCGCGCGATGCCGATGCGCTGGCGCTGCCCGCCGGAGAACTCGTGCGGCCTGCGCCCGCCGGCCTCGCCGCCGAGGCCCACCCGCTCCAGCAGTTCCGCCACGGTCCGGTCCGCCTCGGCACGGCTCGCCCCGCGGACCCGTAGCAGCGGCTCGGCGACGATGTCGGCGATCCTGCGCCGCGGGTTCAGCGAGCCGAACGGGTCCTGGAACACCATCTGCATGTCGGCCCGCGTGCGCCGCAGCCGGGTACCGCGCAGCCGGGTGATGTTCAGCCCGAGGAAGTCGATGGTGCCCGCGGCGGGTTCGACGACCCGCAGCAGGGCCCGGCCCAGGGTGGACTTGCCACAGCCGGACTCGCCGACCAGACCCAGCGTCTCGCCCTCGATGATCTCCAGGTCCACGTCGCGCAGGGCACGAAACTTGCCCCCGCCGAGGCGGCCTCGGTACTCCACACGCAGCTTCTCCGCCCTGATGAGCGGAGTGCCCCGGCGCGCCGGGGGGACCGGCGAGGCGGGCAGGGGCGGTGACGAGGTCATGAGTTCCCCTCCGTGGCGGGTGACGGGGCCGGTTCCGGGCCCGCCCGGCGCGCCGCGTCGCGTTCGCGGGCGGGCAGGACACAGGCGTCGAGCTGGCCGGGGGCTCCGAAGCGCCGCTCCAGAAGGGGCTGTTGACGGCAGGCGTCCCGGGCGAAGGCGCACCGGGGGGCGAACGCGCAGCCGCGGGGCCGGTCCATGCCCGTCAGCGGGCTTCCGGGGATCGCGGGCAGCCGGTCGGCGACCGGTCCGTCGATCGGCGGCACTGAGCCCAGAAGTCCCATCGTGTACGGGTGTTGCGGGTTGAACAGCACGTCGTCGCGCAGCCCCTGCTCGACGATTCGGCCCGCGTACATGACGGCGACCCGGTCGGCGACCTCGGCGACCACGCCGAGGTCGTGTGTGATCAGCAGGACAGAGGTGCCGTGGGCGAGGCGCACCCGTTCCAGCACGGACAGCACCTGTGCCTGGATCGTCACGTCCAGCGCCGTGGTGGGTTCGTCCGCGATCAGTACGGCCGGGTCGTTGGCCAGCCCCATGGCGATCATCACGCGTTGGCGCATGCCGCCGGAGAGCTGGTGCGGGTAGGCGTCGGCGTTGCGGCGGGGGCCGGCGATGCCGACTTCACCGAGCAGTTCCACGGCCCGCTCCCTCGCCCGCTGCCGCGGGACCTTGCGGTGGGCGCGGATCATCTCGCCGACCTGGTCGCCCACCCTGTGCAGCGGGTTGAGGGCGGCGAGCGCGTCCTGGAAGACCACGGTGACGTCCTTGCCCCGGACCTCGCGCAGTTCGCGCTCGGTGGCCATGACGAGATCGCGGCCGGCGAACTCCACCTCCCCGCTGATATGTGTACGCGGGCCCCGGTTGAGGCCGACCAGGCTCATCGCCAGGGCGGACTTGCCCGAGCCCGACTCGCCGACCAGCGCCAGGATCTCCCCCCTTCTCAGGGTGAGGTCGACCCCGCCGACGGCCGGAAGCCGGCCCGCGGGACCGTCGAAGCCGACTCGGAGGTCCCGGATCTCCAGCACAGGTGGCGATTGCCCCTCGGGCGCGGGGCGGTCCTGGTGACCCTCGGCGGGCGTGGTCACGGGGTGCCGCTCACTGTCACGGCCGCGGTGTGGATGAGGTCGGCCACCCGTTCCGGATGCACCAGCGTGGTGTAGTGGCTGCCGGGAACGTTCGAGGTCGTGGCCTTCATCCGGGCGGCCATGTCCCGTTGGGCCTCGGGGCGCAGGGTGCGGTCGTCGTCGGCGACCAGGTACCAGCTGGGCAGGGTGCGCCAGGCAGGCTCTCCGGTCGGCTGCCTGAAGATGAGGTTCGCCGCGGGGCGTCCCTCGGCCTCGACGACGGCCCGGTGGCGGGGCGAGAGGTCGGGGCCTATCTCGGCCCAGAACCTCTCGTCCGGTTCGGACTTCCACTCGCCGTCGGGGCCACGCCGCATGTACGCCGATATCTCCGCGGGCTCGTACCGTTCGACGATCCCGTTGACGGTCTCGCCCTTGTCCGGCCCGAACGCGGCGATGAAGACGAGTCCGCGGACGGACTTGTGGTTGCCCACGTTGGTGATGACCGCGCCCCCGTACGAGTGACCGGCGAGCAGTACCGGGCCCTGGAGCGCCTCGACGGCGGCAGTGGTGTGCGCGACATCGTCCTGAAGAGAGGTCAGCGGATTGGTGACGGTGACGGTCCGGTGCCCCAGGGCGGCGAGCCGGGGCTCCACGTCGATCCAGGTGGTGGGGCGCCCTCCGGCGCCGTGGACCAGCACGATGTTCATGTGGCTCAGCCTTTCCCTGTTCGTGGGTCGAGGATCATGTACAGCAGGTCCACCGCGTAGTTGACGAGAGTGAACAGAAGGGCGATGGCGAGGGCCGCGCCCTGCACGACCGGGTAGTCGCGCTGAAGCACTCCCTGCACCAGGAGTTGGCCGACACCGCCGTAGGAGAAGACGGTCTCGGTGATCACGGAGCCGCCCAGGAGCGAGCCGAACTGGAGGCCGAGGACGGTGACGATCGGAAGCCAGGCGTTGCGCAGCACGTGGCGGCGGACCACGGCACCCGGCGCGAGACCTTTCATCCGGGCGGTTCTGACGAAGTCGTCGCCGAGGACCTCCAGCACCGAGGCGCGCACGATACGGGTGATGTAGCCGGCCATCGACAGAGCCAGGGTGGTGGCGGGCAGGACGAGGTGCTGGATCCAGGGGCCGACCAGCTCGGGCCGGTTCTGCAGGACGGCGTCGATCAGCACGAAGTTCGTCGTCGGCGAGTAGTCGAGCGAGCTGGGCAGCCGGCCGAGTACGGGCAGCCAGCGCAGTTGGACACCGAAGACGACGATGCCGAGGACACCGAGCGCGAACCACGGCAGCGAGAAGCTCACGGTGGCCACGGTCCTGGTGACGGTGTCCACCCAGGTGCCCCTGCGCAGTGCGGCGAGCACGCCGGTGGTCACCCCGATCAGCACCGCCAAAGCCATCGCGGCCACGGTCAGTTCGATGGTGCCCGGCAGCGCGTCGCCGAGCAGGCTGAGGACACTGTTGGAGCCGAAGAACGACGAACCGAACCGCAGGTGCACCAGGTCGTCGAGATAGCTGACGTACTGGGTGAACAGCGGCTGGTCGAGGCCCAGGGCCTGGCCGGCGCGCGCCTCGTTCTCCGCGATCTGCTCGGCCGACAGGTTTGTTCCGCCACCCGCGAGGGATGCGGCGGGCGAGCCGGGCAGTAGACGCATGGCGAGGAACACCAGGGACGCCAGCGCGAACAGCACGACCGGCACGGCCAGCAGCCGGGCGGCCATGACCCGGAGGGTGCCGAGGCTCCCGGAGCCGGGGCGTCGCGGGCGCCGGGGACGAGGCACAGTGAGGGTGCTCATACGGTCCCCCGGGGGTCGAGCGAATCCCGCAGGTCGTCGCCGACGAAGTTGCAGGCCACGACGTACAGCAGGGTTAGGCCCGCGGGGAGCACCACCAGCCGCGGTGCGGAGTGCAGGAACTCCTGACCGGCCTGGACCATGTAGCCCCAGTCGGACGTGGGCGGTTGGATACCGAGGCCGAGATAGGACAGGCCGGCGGCGAATCCGGCGGCGACGGAGAGGGTCATCACCACCTGGGCCAGCATGGGCCCGGCGATGTTGGGCAGGATTTCCTGGACCAGCACACGGGGTGTACGGGTTCCGCCGAGCCGGGAGGCGACGACGTAGTCCTTGGCGGCCTCCCGGGTGGTGAGGGCGCGGGCCAGCCGGGCCAGGCCGGGTGCCAGGGAGACGCCGATGCCGACCGTGAGGCTCACGGTGCCCGGTCCCGCCGCGGCCACCAGCAGGATGACGAGCAGGATCGACGGGAACGCGAGCGCCAGGTCGACGACACGCATCAGCGTCTGCTCGGTAATCCCGCCGACGTAGCCCGCGAGCAGGCCGATACCGGTGCCGGCCGCGGCGGCGAGGGCGGTTGCCGCGAAGGACACCAGCAACAGGGGACGCGCCCCGTACACCAGCCGGGCCAGTTCGTCGCGGCCCAGATCGTCGGTGCCGAGCGGATGGCCCGGCGAGCCGATGGGCAGCAGCGCCGAGGGAGTCTGGCGTGCCGGGTCGGCCTGGATCAGCAGCGGCCCGACGAGGGCGATGAGGATCACGGCGGCCAGGAACACCCAGGACACCACGGCCGGCCAGGATCCGCCGATGCCCAGGCCGCGCAGCCACTCGAGCGGGCCCGGCCGCCCCGCCCGGCCCCTGGGGGGAGCGGGGCGGGGGACGGGGGGACCGGCGTCCCCCGCCGGCACCTCGATGGCGCCGGTCACGGCACCCACCGGGTCAGACACTGGCTTTCTCCATGAAACAGCGGTGGGTGCTGAGGGCGGCGGTGTTCATGCCCTTCACGTCGGCGCCGCTGACCACCAGATTGGTGGAGCAGGCCAGCATGGAGATCACCATGTACTCCTCCGCCCAGCGCCGCTGTATCCGGGAGTAGGCGGCGGTGCGTTTCGGGCCCTCCGGCAGGTTCTTGGCCTCTCGCAGCTCGTCCGCCAGCGTCTCGGCGCCTTTCAGCGTGTCCATACCGGTGATGGTGCTGCCGTAGAGACCGGCGGGGTTGGCCATGGAACCGACCATGTTGTTGGGGTCGGGTACGTAGGAGTTGCGTTCCCAGATCATCAGGTCGTGGAAGTCGTCCTTCGTGTCGGCGAGCCGGCTGAAGTAGGACGCCGGGTCGACGGACGCGGTCTTCACTGTGAACCCGGCGTCCTCCAGGTTCTGCTTGATGATCTGGGCGGCCTTGGGGTGCCAGGAGTCGCTGGCCGCCATGAGCCCGATCTCGCGGCCCTGCGCCCCGGCCTCGGCGAGCAGCTTCTTGGCCAGCGCGAGGTTCCTCTCGCTGAGATCGGCGAGGCTGGTGTCGTAGCCGTTCTGGGCCGGCGGGATGGCGTAGCCCTTCGGTTCGCTGCCGATGCCGTAGAAGGCTTGTTGCAGGATCGCCTTGCGGTCGATGGCCAGGTTGATGGCCTTGCGTACCTTCAGCTCGGGGACGCGCCGGGCATCGATCATCAGGATCGCGTCGAAGCCGTCCGGGGTGTCGTGGACGGTGACCGCGGGGTCGGACTTCAGCTGCTGGGCGGCCGAGTAGGGAGTGAACTGGGTGGCGGACAGGTCGCCGCTGAGCAGGGAGCTGACGATCGTCGACTGGTCCTGCACCTGGCGCAGGACCAGTCGGTCGACCGGTGGGCGACCGAGCCGGAAGCCGTCGAACGCCTTGAGGGTGATCGACTGGCCGGAGGTGGCCGAGGAGAGCTGGAAGGGGCCTGTACCGACGAGGTGCTTGCCGATGTCGGCGCCGTACTTGTCGAGGGCCGCCTTGGAGATGACGCGTCCGCCGATGTCGGAGAGCTGGGCGAGGACGGTGCGGTCCGGCGTCTTGAGCACCATCTTGACGGTGAGTTCGCCCTCGGCGGTGAGCGAGGCGACGTTCGCGCCGAGCGAGCCGAGTGGTCTGGTGGCGCCCTTGGGCAGGGTCTTGTTCTCGGGATCGAACTGCCGGTCGAGGCTTGCCAGGACGTCCGCGGAGGTGAGGGTCGTGCCGTCGTGGAACCTCACGCCCTCGCGGAGGGCGAAGGTGTAGGTGAGCTGGTCGTCGGAGACCGTCCAGCTCTTCGCGAGGTCTCCGGTGGGTTCGTTGGACGCGAAGGATATGAAGGTGAGGCCGCGGCAGACGCAGTCCACCGCCATCCAGTCGCCGAGCGTGGTGTAGAAGGCGGGGTCGTTGACGGCACTGGTGGAGTCGATGCCGAGGGTCAGGGTGCCGCCCTTGCCGGATCCTCCACCGGACTTCCCGGCCCCGTCGACCACACCGCAGGCGGTGAGCAGGGGAGTGAGTCCGAATCCCACTCCGACACCGAGGACGCCTGCTCCGCGCAACATGGTGCGGCGCGAGACGTCCGGTGCGGCCTGCTGGTGTGAGGGCGATCTCTGCGACTGATCCGGCATGAGTGCCTCCTTGGCGGCGCCATCCCTCTAAGGAATGGATCTAATCAACAAAGAATTGGATCCAAAGTATTGTGTCCGGCTCGCGCTTCACGGGTGTATCTCGGATATTGCGAGCTGATTAAATGCAAACTTATGTGACAACTGTTGGCATAAGTTGACATCACATGGTGTGTGACGGTCGGTCAGTCCGCGCAGCAGTGGTCGCCGCTGCCGTCGGCGGAGGGGTCGGGGATGTCCATGGCGGGGTTGCGGTCGAAGAATCCGTCGGGCTCGAAGACCAGCCTCACCTTGTCGACCGGCATGACCGGCCACTGCTCGGGACGCGGGAAGTGGTGCGATCCCACGACCGGCCACAGCACCAGCTCCGCCCCGTCCAGCGAACGGTTCTTCCGTTGCCAGACGTGTACGCCGTCCTCTCCGGGCTCCGCCTGGTTCGGGTACTGGCCTCCGAGGTACTGCTCGGCCGGGTCCGAGACGGTCGCCCACAGATGCTGGTGGACGAAGGGCGCCCGACGGGCCATCACCGAGTCGGGCCGCGCGAACGGCCGGGTGGTGTGGGGCAGCAGCAGCCGGTACGCCGTCGGCTCCCCGTAGCGGTTCGTCCGCTCGGCGCTCTCCACCCGCCAGTGCCGCGCCGTCTCCGGGCTGGTCCGGCGGGCGGCCTCGGACTCGGAGAGCAGCGGCGTACGCACCATCCGGACCGCGTTGCCGTACGGGTCGTGGGCCGGGTCGTCCTCGGCCTCGGCGTTCTCCTCCACCAGGCGGTTGCGCGGGCCGTCGACGGCGGTGTCCAGGCGCAGGCCGAAGTAGTGTTGATGTGTGGGGGTCTGGACGGTGCGCGAGACCACCCGGCCGTGGCGCACCTCCTCGCCCTCCTGGATGCCGGAGGCCGACAGCATGCCGGTCAGCTTGATCTCCAGCTCGATCCTGCCGTCCTGGTAGAGCGACCAGTAGAAGCCGTAGTCGTAGTTGGCCACCGTCTGGAAGCAGGAGATGATCAGCCGCCGGGAGCGGCGCACCTCACTCACCCCGCGGCGCAGGTCGTTGTGCTTCCAGAGGATGCCGTCGTCCTCCTCGTGCATGCAGATCGCCTGGGTGATCTCCTGGGCGGTGCCGTCGCCGCCGAGGTAGGCCGCGTCGAAGTAGTGGATGACCCCCAGGCAGTCGCAGCCCAGCGCCAGGGAGTTGGTGAGCGGGCCCGCGCCGTACTCGCCCCAGTCGAAGAAGTTCTTGCGGAACTGCGTGGAGCTCGGGTCGAGGTAGGGGACGTACATCTCGTTGCAGGCGGCACGCTTGAGCACCGAGCGGTCCAGGAACCGCAGGTCGTACAGGACCAGGCCCTCACGGTGGGTGAAGCCGATCCGGAAGTCCCAGCCCTGCCAGCGGACCCGGTGGCCGTCGACGGTGAAGCTCGGGCCCTCCGGCTGCACCACTTCCAGAGGCTTGAGGCCCTCGCGGTCCGGGCCGAAGCCACCCGCCGCCAGCGGGCCGGGCTCCTCCGAGACCGGGACGACGCCGTGGTCCTCGACCTCCAGCACCTCCATCGTCGCCATGTCGACGAGGGGGATCACACCCTGTACGGGACGGACGTAGGCGTTGTCGTCCTCCTGGACCCGGTGCCAGACCGAACCCCAGGTGATGCGGCGGTCCTTGTACTTCTCCGGCACGAAGCCACCGATCGACTCGGCGTCGATCACCGTCAGAGACACGTCGTGGATGCCGCGCCGGGCCAGCGCCTCACGGAACAGCGGACTCTCCCTGCACGCTTGGGCCGCGGCGCGCGCCTCGGTCGAGGTGATGCCGGGGCGGCGGATGTCCACCGGCCGCCAGTCGAGACAGCGCGGCTCGGCGCCGAGCTGGACGTCGATCTCCCAACCGCCGGGCAGGTCGTGGTCCATCGCGACCAGCCCGACCCGCAGTTCGCCCTCGGGATGCCTGCCGGCCATGACCTCGCGGGCGAAGTCCTCGTCCAGGACCGCGCCCCAGAACCGGGTCCGCTCGCCGAGCCGTCCGTCGGCCCGCGCGACGGCGACCGCCGCGTCGATCTCCGCGGGGGACAGCGGGTCGATGGGGTGGGTACGGTCCCGCCGCGCGTGCACGCGCGTGCTGACACTTCCAGGACGATTCATGGCTTGCTCCACTCACTCGCGCGAACTGCGGATCCAGTAGTGGATCCTGAAATCACCGAACTGGATACATAATGGTCGGCATGGAGTCCTCAAGGGAGTCCCGACTCCTGCCGGGGCCGGGGCTCCCGGTGCGGCTGCGCCGCGTCCCGGACCGCCGCCCCGCCCTTTCCCGACCAGACGGAGGCTTCATGGACACCGCCCCAGCACAGGACGAGAGTTCGCCCGGAGGAACGGGCAAGGCCCTCGTCGACGACACGGCCGCCGCCATCAGGGCCCGCATCCTCTCCGGCCTGATCCCCATTGGAGCCCAGCTCCGCCAGGCCGAGCTCGCCAAGGCCCTCGGCGTGAGCCGCACCCCCGTGCGGGAGGCGCTGCGCCAGCTCCAGGCCGGCGGTCTCATCGAGGTGCTGCCCAACCGGGGCGCCGTCGTCCGGGTCCCCGCCCCCTGGGAGGTCCGCGAGGCCTACGAGGTGCGCGCCGAGCTCGAAGGGCTCGCCTGCGTACGTGCCGTACGGGCGATCACCCCCGATGTGCTGCGGGAGCTTCGCGAGGCCAACCAGACGGTGCGGGCGATGAGCGGCCGGACCGCACCCGTGGAGGGCGCCTCGCCCTCCACCTCGGCGAACGACTGCTTCCACACGCTCATCCACACCACGGCCGGCAACGAACGGCTCGCCCGGGCGATCAAAGACATCAACGAGGCGTTCCCGCGCAACATCTCCGCCCTCGTCCTCCGGGACAACTCCCGTCATCGTGAGGACAACATCCGTGAGCACGAACGGATCGTCGAAGCGCTCGCCGCCGAGGACGCAGAAGACGCCCGCCGCCAGATGAAAGCCCACGTGATCAGTGCCGGCGAGCAATTGGCCCGGTGGTACGAGCAGCGGTCGGCCACCGTATTCCGGGGCTGAGAAGCCGTTGTCCGACCCCGCTCCGGGCCCGAGGGGCTCGGCACCTCCGCCTCGGATTCGACAGCCCCGCGCCCCTCGGTCTGATCCGAATCGGAGTTGGGCAACAGCTCTTGACGCTTCGCCCGCGCGGGCACCGGGGGTCATGTCCGGGCCTCCCGCGTCGGCCCGGCGGCCCCGGAGCGGCCCGTTTCCGCGGTGCCGGCCATCGCGGCCGGGGACAGGAAATCCAGGTCGGCCCGCTCCTTGCCCTCCGCCAGGTCCGCGAGAGCGGCGCCCAGGGCGGGGCCGAACTTGAAGCCGTGGCCGGAGCAGGCCGCGACGACCAGGACCCGCTTCTCGCCGGGCAGCCGCCCGACGGCGAACCGATTGTTCGGTGCCATCGTGTAGCGGCAGGTGATCGTCTCCTCCACCGGACCGTCGGCGGCCGGGAGGAACCGCGAGGCCACGCCCAGGAGCCGGTCGCGCTCGGCGGCGGTGACCGGCTCGGCCGGCGCCGACGGGTCCTCCTCCGGGCCGTGGTCCAGTCCGATCTTGACGCCTGCGCCGTCGAAGGAGGGGATGCCGTACAGCAGGCCCAGGTCCGGGACATCGACCGAGAACGGGCCGAGGAGCGGTGGCTGGAGCAGGTGCTGCCGGGAGGAGCCGAGGTGCACGTTGACGATCCGCACGACGCTCAGCGGTCCGGCGAAGGCGGGGAGCAGTTCGCCGGTCCAAGGGCCCGCGGCGACGACCAGCCGGTCGGCCCGCAGCACGCCCACCTCCGTCTCGACGCGTACGCCGTCGCCGTCCCGACGCCAGCCGAGTACGGCGCAGCCGTCCCGCCGGTCCACCCCGTGGACCCGGCCGAGCGAGGCCAGCGCCGTGAGCGAGGCCGCCGCGTCGATGACTCCGGCGGCCGGGTCGTGCGTCGCGGAGAATCCCTCGCACAGCCGCAGGCCCGGGAACAGCTCCGCGGCGCGGACGTGGTCCACCTGTTCGCAGCCGGGGCCGCGCAGGGTGATCGGGGCGTCGGCCGCGCGGGCGTACAGACCACCGGTCCTGGTCACCAGCCGCTGTCCGGCGGCCAGTTCGAGTTCCGCCCAGGCCGCGTAGGCGGTGTCGACCAGCGGATCCCAGACAGGGGAGGGGTACGCGCGCCTGATCATCCGGGTCCGGCCGTGCGAGGAGCCCCGGGTGTGGCCCGCCGCGAACCGGTCGAGGTGGACGACGCGTGCACCCCTGGCCGCCAGATGCCAGGCGGCGGAGGACCCGTGAATCCCGGCCCCGACGACGATCACGTCGGCCCGCCCGCCACCGCGCCCGGCCCGAGCGCGAAGCACGGAGCCCGGGGCGGGCTCCCCCGCAACGGCGGCCGGGTCGGTGACAGGTCCTCTCGCAGCGGCGGGGAGGCCGGGGACGCGCCCCGCGAGCGCAGCTCCGGCGGGCCGGGGCGCGGCGAGTGCCGCGGTTCCGCGTCGCCGTTCCCGCTCCGCCAGAGAGGCAAGGAGGGCGTCCACGTCGTCCTCACTGTTGTAGACGTGGAAGGAGGCCCGCGCCACCCGCGCCAGCCCGCGCCGCCCCAGGTCCCACTGCCCGTGCGCGGCGGGCACCGTCGTCAGGCGGCAGCCGGTGGCCCGCAGGTCCCGTACGGTCTGGCGCGGGTCCTCGTCCTCCCGAAGGAAGGTGACGATCCCCGACGCCGCCGCGGGCGGATCGGTGACCCGGATCCCGGGTACGCCGGACAGTCCGGCCCGCATCCGCCCGGCCAGCGCGGTCACGTGGTCTCTGATGCGCTCCACCCCTAGGTCGAGCGTCTCCTGAAGGGCCGTGCCAAGACCCAGCCGCAGCGCGTGGGAGGCTTCCCACGTCTCGTAGCGCTGGGCCCCGGCCACGAGTTCGTAGCGGTGGGCCGCCGACCACGCGGCCCCCCGCACGTCGGGGGCCGCGGGCCGGGCCGTCGCGCGCAGCTCCGGAGCTACGTACAACAGCCCGGTCCCGCGCGGGCCGCGCAGGAACTTACGGCCGGTGGCGACGACGATCCCGCAGCCCATACCCTCGACGCTGACCGGGAGTTGCCCGAGCGACTGCGTCGCGTCCAGCAGCATCGGCACGCCCGCGCGGGCGGCCAGCGCGCCGACCTCGGCGACCGGTTCCACCAGCCCCGACGAGGTGGGCACATGGGCGACCGTGACGAGCGCCGCAGGCTCGCGCAGAGCCCTCTCCAGCGCACCGAGGTCCACCTGTCCGCTCGCGTCCGCGGGCAGCACCTCCAGCACGATGCCGTGCGACTCCCGCAGTTCCAGCAGGTGCAGGGCCGAGCTGACGTACGTGGACGAGGTGGCCAGGACCCGGTCCCCCGCCCCGAGCCGCAGTGCGCCGAGCGCGCGTTGCCAGGCCACCGACGCGCTCTCCACCAGCGCGATGTCCTCGGGCCTGGCGCCGAGCAGCCGCGCCGCCGCGCGGTACACCTCCTCCGTGCGCGCGCTCAGCGCCTCGGCGGCTTCGTAACCGCCCAGCAGGGACTCCAGACGCAGGTGCTCGGTGACGGCGGACAGCGTCGCCCGGCTGGGCAGCGCGGCGCCCGCCGCGTTCAGATGGCGGGCGTGCAGCATGCCCGGGGTGGCGGCGCGCAGCGCCGCTACGTCGAAGGCCCCGTTCAGGGCGGCGGCCGGGGACTCCGCCGACGCCGCGGTGCCGGCTGTGTTGGCGTTCATAGTGCGACGACCACCGCCTTGCGCTCGCAGTAGGAATAGAGGGCGTCGTCGCCCAGGTCCCGGCCCAGTCCGGAGTCGCCCAAGCCGCCGAAGGGAAGCGCCGGGTCGAAGATGTTGTAGGTGTTGATCCAGACGGTCCCCGCCCGCAGCCGCGCCGCCATCCGGTGCGCCCGGGACAGGTCTTTGGTCCAGACGCCGGCCGCGAGGCCGTAGGCGGTGTCGTTGCCGATGGCGACGGCTTCCTCCTCGTCCTCGAACGGGATGACGCCGAGCACCGGGCCGAAGATCTCCTCGCGGGCGATCCGCATCATGTGGGTGACGCCGGTGAAAAGCGTGGGCTCGACGAAGAAGCCGACCCGGTCCGGCACGCCGCCGCCGACCACGAGGGTCGCTCCCTCGGCCACGCCGGCTTCGACGTATCCGAGAACCTGCGCCCGCTGCTCCTCGGAGACCAGCGGTCCGACGGTGACACCACCGTCCAGTCCGTTGCCCATCGGGACCCCGCGTACCGCCTCTGCGAGACGTTCCTCCATCTCGGCGAGGACGGAGCGCTGGACCAGCAGCCTGCTGCCGGCCGTGCACATCTGACCCGAGTGGCCGAAGGCGGCCCGCATCGCGGTGGTGACGGCGGCGTCGAGGTCGGCGTCGGCGAAGATGATGTTGGGGCTCTTGCCGCCGAGTTCCAGGGTGAGGCGCTTGACGGAGGGGGCAGCGGCCGCCATGACCTGTCGGCCGACCTCGGTGGAGCCGGTGAAGGACACCTTGGCCACGCCGGGGTGCGCGGTGAGTGCGGCGCCCACCGCGCCGTCTCCGGTCAGCACGTTGAGCACGCCCGCCGGCAGGCCCGCCTCCTCGCACAGGGCGGCGACGCGGAGCATGGTCAGCGGGGTCTGCTCGGCGGGCTTGACGACGACGGTGCAGCCCGCGGCGAGCGCGGGGGCCAGCTTGAAGCAGCCGGTCATGATGGGGAAGTTCCACGGCAGGATCAACGCGGCCACGCCCGCCGGCTCGGGCACCGTGTAGATGTGGTGTCCACCGTCGACGGGAACGACGGTGCCGGTCAGCCGCGTCGGGGCACCTGCGAAGTGCCGGAAAGTCTTCGCGCTCATCGCCGTGTCTGCGCGCGACCTCTCGATCGGCTTACCGTTGTCCCGGGTCTCCAGCACCGCCAGCTCTTCGGCATGCTCCTCGATCAGCTCCGCGACTCGGTTCAGCACGCGGGTCCTCTCCGCGGCGGGCAGACTCCGCCAGCGGCCGTCCTCGTGCGCACGGGCCGCGGCCTCCACAGCGGCGTCCACGTCGCCGGACGTGGCCTGCGCGACATGCGCCAGGACGGTGCCCGAGGCCGGGTCGACGACCGGGAACGTACGGTGGTCTCCGGGGGCGATCCACCGGCCGTCGACGAAGAAGGGTTCCAGCTCCATGGGCTGTGCGGTAAACATGGTCATGGGGTCTTCCTGGATCGGATGCGGGGCATGGGACCTACCTGTGTGTCGCGGGAGCGGGGCCCTGGGGCCGCAGTCAGACGAGGTCGAAGTACTCGCGCTGCTCCCAGTCCGAGACATGGCCCAAGTAGCGTGCGAACTCGGCACGTTTGATCGCGGTGAGCCAAGAGACGACGTGCGGGCCGAGCGCGCGGGCGAAAACCGGATCCGCGTCGAGCGCGTCCAGCGCCTCGGCCAGCGACCCCGGAAGTCCCGGGGCCTTCGCGTCGTACGGGTCGAGGACCGGCGGGCCGGGATCGAGTCTTCGGGCCATCCCGTCCATCCCGCTGACCACCTGCGACGCCACGTAGAGATACGGGTTGGCCGCCGGCTCCCCCGATCTGTTCTCCAGCCGTACGCCGCCGGTGCCCGGACCGCCGACGACCCGCACCATGGCCCCCTTGTTGTCGACCCCCCACACCACCCGGTCCGGCGCCAGCGACAGGGGCAGGTACCGCTTGTACCCGTTGACGGTGGGGGTGGTGAACACGGTGGCGGCGGAAGCGTGCTCCAGCAGCCCGGCCAGGTAGTGCCGGCCCTGTGCCGACAGCACCTCACCGTCCCCGTCCCGCGCCGCCGAAGGGTCGAAGACGGTCTCGCCGGTCGCCCGGGAGCGCAGCGACTGGTGCAGGTGCCAGCCTGTCGACGCGGTCTCCGCACCGGCCGGACGGGACATGAACGTCGCGTGGTAGCCGTTCCTCCGGCAGATCTGCCGCACCGCCGCCCGCGCCAGCAGCGCGTCGTCCGCGGCCCGCGCGGCGCCCCGCGCGTCCAGCGTCAACTCCAGCTGATTCGGCCCGAATTCGAGTTCGAGGGAGCGCAACGGAAGATCCAGGCCGGTGAGCCCGCGGTGCAGCAGCCCCACCAGCCCGTCGAGCCGGTCAAGACCCTCCTCGTGCAGCAGTTGCGAACCGTCATTCACCGGCTCCACCTCGGGCGCCGGACCGGGCGTCCCCGGCCTGCCCGCACCTACCCGTACGGACCCCGCCGCCGGGCGGAAGACGTGGAACTCCAGCTCCACGCCGACCGTGAGGTCGTACCCCGCCCCGGCCAGCGCGTCCAGCCTGGCGCGCAGCATCCCGCGCGGGCAGAACGGCGAGGGCGTGCCGTCCGGGTGGAACACGTCGCACAGGATCCAGCCGGTGCGTTCCGTCCAGGGCAGCACCCGGAACGTCGTCGGATCGGGCACCAGAACGATGTCGCCGGCGCCGGCGAAGCGGCGATCGACCCGTGGGTCGCTCCCCGAGAACACCGGGAGGACGGTCCTGCCGGAGGTGTCCTTCAGCAGCAGCGAGGACGGGGCGGTGACTCCGGAACGCAGCGCGCCGGGCACCGCGTCGCGGGTCAGCGTCTTGCCGCGCAACACTCCGTGCTGGTCGGCGAAGGAGAACCGCACCATGTCCAGGCCGAGTTCGTCGATCACGCGGCGGATCTGACCGGCAGCGGCGTGCTGCCTGTCGTCCCACAGACCGTGCCGTTCCACGAAGCCTCCGGCTCCGGCGTTCGTCAGCGGGCGCACCTTCAGGCCCTCGCCGCCCTCGGCCCGCGGCCGTTCGTCAGCACTGCGCACGACGCACATCCCGCCCGGCCCACGGAGACCGCTTACGCCGCTCCGACTCCCGCTCCCGCCAGGCCCGTTCCCAGTCCTCGGCGGGCGTGACGGTGTCGATGGCGGGGGGACCGGTCAACTCCTCGGCGGACTCCACGTCCAGCGGCAGACCCGGCACCGGGTTGCCGTTCTCGAAGGAGTCGATCGCCTTCAGCAGCAGCCGCCGGTTGGCTGTGACGGCGCGGTCGGACACACCCAGCCGCTCGACGGTGCGGTCCTGGACGGGCCCCATGCTCTCCACCGCCCACTGGTCGTGGACGTTGATGTCCAGACCCATGCCCGTATAGGTGAGTTCCCGCTGCTCCGTGGGGTCGAAGCCCCAGTCGTTCGTCCGGTTGCGCAGCGGACGGTAGTCCGGCAGCGAGACCTCCCTCAGCCGCTGGGTCAGCAGAGTCTCCTGGTCGGTGACCTCCTCGAAGTCGTAGAGGATCATGAACCAGTAGTGGTTCTCGTCGTCGATGGGGACGTGCCACTGGCAGAAGGACTTGCTGTTGCCGAAGGGCACCACGAAGGCGTTCGGGAACACCAGGTTGGTGATCCGCACGTGCCGTACGTCCTCGGTGAGATCGCGCAGCGCGAAGACCCGGAGACCGTGCTCGGCGCCCTCCACCTCGATGTCCGGGCGGAAGTTGTCGCCGACCAGCTCCGACAGCTTCTTCCCGGTGCCCGCCACCTCCTCGCTGAACTGCTGCCCGTACGCCTCGCGCGGGTCCTCTCCGACGAAGCGGTGCAGGAAGGAGACATGGCTCGGGTCGATACCACCCTCCAAGCCCTGCAGCCAGTTGCACTGCCACCGTCCTTTGAAGGCGAAGGTGTACGACTCGGGGGCGCGGAAGCAGTCGTAGGCCGGAAAGGGCGGCGGGTCTCCGGCACCGAGGTAGGCAAAGACGATGCCGTTGTGTTCTACACACGGATAGCTCGGGATGCGCACCTTCTCGGCGAACGAGCTGTGCTCGGGCTCCGCGGGCTGCTCCAGGCATCGGCCGTCCGGCCCGTACAGCCACCCGTGGTAGAGGCAACGCAGCCCGCCGTTCTCCCGCCGCCCGTACGAGAGATCGACCCCGCGGTGCGCGCAGTAGCGGCCGACCAGACCCCATTCACCCGTGGGGCCTGCCGCAGCTGATCCGCCCTCGCCGACCTCGACGGAAACCTCATCCCGACGAAAGAGGACAAGGTCCTCGCTCATGACCCGGACCGCCTTGACCGGGCGGTCCTCGGGCATCTCCGAGACAAGGGCGACGGGCTGCCAGTAGGCCCGCAGGAGCCGACCCAGCGGTGTACCCGGGCCGCTGCGCGTCACGCGCACATTGTCCTCGTGTCTGAGCATCACTCTCCCCTTGCATGCGATCACCCCAACATTGGATCCAATACTTACACATTGAGATCCCATTGCGGAAGGCCTTGCTATGACGGCCGAACGTTCCTCACGCCCCATCGACCATCCCGGCCATGGCGGCGACCATAAGCAGGGCCCCCGACTCCCGGAGCAGCGCCACACGGCGCCCGGGGCGAGCCGAGGCAACTCCAGGCAACCCCCTGGACGGGGCACCGGACGGGACACCGGGCGCTGGCCACGCCTGGGAGACGAGCACGACAGCCGCGCGGACCACGGCCCAGCATGCGACGAAGAACAGCGCCAACCACGGTTCCGTCGCGACCGGCGCGGAGCCACCGTGACCGCCGGTGCCGTGCTGACCCCGCGGGAGGATCGACACCGCCGCCAGCAGCGCCATCATGGTCAGGTTCACCACCTCGGCACCTCGGCGGAACGAGCAGCCCACGCACGCGTTCCACAGGCAGGCGGCGGCGAGCGCGGCGGCTGCTCCCGCCATCAGCGGCCCCGCCCCCTCCGCCCGGAGCCCCATCGGCAGCATGGCAGCCAGGGCGACCGCGTGCGGCCCCCACTGGCGCGCGGGGGCCGGCAGATGACCGGCGAGACACAGGAGCCCGCCCACCGAGCCGACCAGCCACAGCGCGTCATGCACGACGTCCACCCCGGCTGCGGAGCTGTGCGCGACGAGCTTGCGGGGTCCGGGCACGCCCGGCCGCGACGAACGGATGGCAGTGCGATGTGCTCACAGCTCTCGTGCTCCTGGTGCGATTTGCATCGGATTGCCGCCTTGGCGGACAGGAACAAAGTGCACCGCGCACGTTTCAAGTCGAGACGGTGTCGCGTTTCCCTCTCATTACGGCTCCTGACACGGCTCCGCTCGCCACGGACCCATCGCTGCACGTCAGCGGGCCGGACACGACCCTGGGCCGGAACAGCCGGTTCGAGTCACAGCCGCTCGCCACCACAGTGCCGCGCACCACATGGCTCAGGCCCGCCGCCGCTCGCATCTCCTAGCTTGCCGAGATGGAATGGACGACGCTCCTGACCACCGTTCTCGGAGCCGCCATTGCGATGGGGGCGACTCTCCTCGTCGAGGTCTGCAAGGAACGACGGGAAGCGATGGGGGAGTGGAGGCGCAGCAGGCGTGAGCTGTACGGGGCCTACCTCGGTGCGCTCTCCGCAGCGCGTGGCCAACTACAACTGATCATGCTCAACCGAACGTTGACCGACACAGAGTGCACCGTCGTCACACGGAGGTCATCGCACCCAAAGCAGTCGTTGAGCCGGCGCTCTCCTACTTCCGAAGCATGCGCCGGTTGAGACGTGCCGCGGAAGCAGGAGCGCAGGATGGTGACGAGGAGTGCGAGAACGCCTTCCGCGAGGTGATGAATGCCTTGACGGAGGCACGCGCCGCCATGTAGCTGGACATGGGAACCGATGCCTTTGGCACCGCCTGAGGCGCGGCTTGTATTCCAGCTGTAGTTCGCGATCTTCATGTCTGCTTGCCGTCGGTGTGGAGCAAGTCGCCGCGGGCGGCGGGGCGCAGACCTTGTCAGGTGTTGGCGGTGAAGTATGCAGCGGCAGCGTCGATGAAGCGGTCGTGTGCGGCCCGTGCTGTGTCCTGCGCTGAGGTGAGCTTCTCGATGCTCGCGGCGGCATCGACCATGTCGTAGGTGGCGACGACCATCGCCTGTGCGGTGGCGTGGACAACTGGGGCGGGCACGAGGTCGCAGCGCGACCAGGGGGCGGGTGATGGCGGCGCGGGTGACATGGGACTTGGCCCGCAGTTCTTCCAGCTCATCGTTGCTGGCGCCGGGCAGCCGAGCCTCCCACGCATCCACAGGGCCCGGCGGTGGTCGGAGCCGGCTGGCTTCGTTCACTTCCAGCAGGCGACGCGTGGGTGGACGCGCTGGCGCCCCGCTGAAGCCTGCGGGCCGGCATTTACGAAGGTGTCTGTTCTTCGTGCCCGTCACCGTCAGCCAGATGTCCGCGCCGGTCCTCGCTACGGCTTTTGGAACCTACGCCTGGAGGGAGTTCGTCGGAATCTCGCCGACGCCGTGCTGAGAAACAGTGCGGTATCGAAAGCGTCGTAAAGCTGCCGCTCTTCTTCGCCTGCACCCTTCCTGTGCCGCACGTTGCACAGACGGGGGTTTAACAGGTGCTTATCGGGGCGACTGCCGTTCGCCCGCTGTCGCGGGCCCTGGCTGTTTGCGCCGCCCGACCGGGCCCCTTGATCGCGGCGTCAGCGTCGGTCCCGCGCCGCAGACCTTTTATGCGGAGCCGTCAGTGCTTCCTGATGGCCTGACGAGGAGCCGGCGGTCTGCTGAGTGCCCAGGCCGGGGGTGAGTCAGCGTTTGATGCGTCCGCGGATGGCGAGGACTCCGAGGGCGAGGAGGGTGGGTTCGAGGAGGCGGGAGGTCATCTCGATGTAGGTGTCGGGGGTGGTGAGGTTCTGTCCGCTGGAGCGGAAGACGACCGAGTTGACGGCGACGCGGGTAGCTTTCTCCGCGCGGACCCAGGTCATGCGCAGCTGCCATCCTCCGTGCAGCGCGGGCTCGGGGGTGCTGGTGTTGAGACTGACCTTGCTGCCGTGGAGAAATCCGGTGGTGGCGGGGTCGGGGTCGTGGGTGGGCAGGCCGACGCCCATGAGGAGCACTACGGTCAAGGCCATGGCGGCGAGCAGCCAGGTGAAGGCGCGGGAAGCACGCAGGCCGTAGCCGGACAGCAGCCAGTACCCCCACAGCGGGCGGCGTTCGCTCTTCGTGGTGCCGGTGGGGTCGTGGCGGCGCATCTCGCATTCGCCGTAGTAGAAGTCGGCGGCGCCGGGTTCGTTCTTGCCGTCCTCGAAGGCTTTGCGTAACTGCCGGTACAGCGCGGCGACGTCTTCCGGGCCAGGGGTGCGGGCAGGATCGGTGTGGTGCGGGCCGGGACGCCACAGCCGGAGCTCCGGTGCCGCGTCCGCGGCAGGAACAGGCTGGCCGGCGGTGTGGGCGCGCCAGTGGTGTTCCTCGGCGAGGACGCGCCGGCGGGTGAAGCGCACTGGCCGGATGGCGCGGCGGTGCCATCCGGTGGGTGCGGGGGCGACGGCGGTGCGGCCTTCCAGACGGATCTGGTCGAGGTGGAAGGCCCCGGAGAACAGGCAGTCGCTCAGGTCGGTGTCGGTCAGCACCAGGTGCGCGGCATCCACGCCCTGCACCGAGACGACCCGCACCTGGTCCGCAGGCCCCGGCTGCGGACCGGGGCCTGCCAGCAGGGCCTCACCCACATGCTCGCTGCCGCGGCCGAAGGGGATGGGGTGGGCGATGACCGCGACGGGGGACCGCGCCGCGATGCGGTGATCACCACCAGCCGAACCGCCAGGCCAGCACACCCCGACCTCAGTCGCGCACCACGCCGTAAAGGTGTGCTCATGGCGCGGCGGCTCCACAGGAGTGTGTCGAGGTGTCAGGCATGCACAAGCGAGTCGTGCTTAGGACCTGGCCGGTTCAAGCCCGGGCGTGGCGTGGAGCGTTGCCGCCGAGTCCCGCTGCTGCCGGGTGCTGACCGCCGGACGCCTCGGGATGATGGTGGCGAACTCTGCCCTCGGACGTGTCGTCATCCCTTCTGACCCCTGTCGTGCTGGGATGGGGGTGAGATTTCCCGTGCTGGTTTGTGGGGCGAAGCTGGACGGCGGAAGGGGACGGTGCAGTCAACCGACCCGCGATCACTATTTCTTTCCTTCCAAAGGTTCTCGTGAAACTGGATTTGCGTCTGCCTGATGTTTTCTATCTCCGAGCCGAGGAGTGGAAGGTGTCGGGCATGCGGAGGTGGCGTGACGGAGGTCGTGCCCCGTCTGGCCGAGGCTGAGGTGGACGTGCGGCATCTCGACGAGGTGCACATGGAGACGCTGCTGGAGGGCCGGTTCCTTGCGAGCGAGCATGTGATTGCGGGGCTGCTCCGGTCCAGTCGTAGATGTAGTCAGCCGTGGCGTCGTGCATTGGTCCGATTCTGTCGTCTGTGTCGTCGAACGCGGCGCGACAGATGCGGAGTTGCCCGACTGGTCGCTCCAGGTCACCCTCAGCACGGGCGCCTCGCCGCCGTCGTCGACGCATATCCGCAGCAGCCCCGCCGGACTCCAGCCTCCAACGTGCTCGGTCTCTCCGTGTCGAACTCGTACCACCGAGCGTCGTCAGTCCGCTGCGGGTACTCTTGTCGCTCGTCGAGTTCGCCCCGTACCTCCGCCAGGTCACCGTCGGATGTACGCCGATGGCCATAGCAGCTCTCCAAGTCCGGAGAGGAGCCCAGCCGATAATCTCTGGGCGATCAACGACTACGAGAATCTTGTATGAGCCAAGAGCCGCACCCATCTCACATGTCAAGAGTTGGCTCATCTCATCGGCTGTCCTTCTCCTGGTAGGCGGCGGCCTGGGTGATGTAAAGCTCTGCGTAGCGGCCGCCTGCAGCCATCAGCTCGACGTGGGTGCCCTGTTCGGTAACGCGGCCGCCGTCCAGAACCACGATGTGGTCGGCTCCCCGCACCGTGGAGAAGCGGTGAGAGACCAGCAGCGTGATCCGGCCCGGGTCCGCACCCGCCTGCCGCATGAACACCTCGTAAAGCTCGTGCTCGGCCAGCGGGTCGAGGGCGGCGGTGGGTTCGTCCAGGACGAGTAGCGCGGGGTGCCGGCGCATCAGGGCGCGAGCCAGGGCAAGGCGCTGCCATTGCCCCTGGGAGAGTTCCGCTCCCCCGTAGACGGTGCCCAGTTGGGTGTCCAGACCCTCGGGCAGCTGGGCGATGATCGGGTCGGCCCCCGCTTCACGCACCGCGCGGGCCACCTCTTCCCGGTCGTCCATTGCGTCCGGCTCGCCGATCCCCACCGTGTGACGGACGGGCAGCTGAAAGCGGACGAAGTCCTGGAAAGCGCCGGTGAGACGGCGGCGCCAGGCCGTGGTGTCCAGCTCGCCCAGCGGGATGCCGCCGACCTCGACCTGCCCGGCGGTGGGTGCGTACATCCCGCTCAGCAACTTGACCAGGGTGGTTTTGCCTGCGCCGTTCACGCCGACCACGGCCACTGTGGACCCAGGCCACAGCGTGAGGTTCACTCCGGAAAGGACCGGCTCGTGCGAACCAGGGTAAGTGAAGGCAACGTCGCGCATCCGGATGCCGTGCTCCAGCCTGCAGGGGGCGTGGCGGGCGCCGGTGGGGCGCTGCCGACGGGCGTAGGCCGACAGCCACAGGTAGTGGTCGGTGGCGTGGCCGGCCTCGGCGATGCGGGAGAAGCCGGAGACGGTGGTGTGGATCTGGAAACGCAGCTGCGTTCCCAGGGTGATGACCAGCATGAGATCACCAAGCGAAGCCGCCCCCCGGGCGACTAGCGAGACGGTGAGGACGAGAGCGGCGATGAACCCGGCGGCGTAGCACACCCAGCCGGTGAGCTGCCAGCCGGTCGCTCCGAGCCGGGCCTTGAGGACGGCGCTGACTACGCGTGTGCGGGCGGCGTGTGCGGTCTCGTCCAGGACGGCGTCGGCTCCGGCCAGGTAGATTTCCTTGCCCGACTCCGGTGCCAGGAACATGCGGTGGACCCGCTCCTCCAAGCGCTGGTCCTCGGCGGTGGTGGTACGGGCGCTGGCGAGGCTGCGCTGGGCGCGCTTAGCCGCCCACAGCGGGGGGAGCGCGAGTAACGCCAGGGCGGCGAGGGCGGGGTGGACGCCGATCAGGAGCCACAGTGACAGCCCGGCGCCAATCACGGCGATCCCGGTGTCGGTCAGGGCCCAACAGGAGCCGGCCAGCGCGCTGGTGTGGCGGCGCAGCAGCTCCAAACGATTGAGATAGTCGGGGCGTTCGAGGTGCTCAAGGGTGGGGATGGAAGCGGTGGCGGTGAGGATCTCCCGGTTGACTTCGAGGTCGACGCGGTCGGTGAGGTCGTGCTGGTAGTTGTACCGGGTGCGGTTGCCGGCCGCGGCGGTTATGTGGGCAGCCACCCCGATCAGGACGGCCAGGGCCAAGGCACCGAGCGGCTGCCCGCCGGGACTCTGTGTCGCGTCGACGACCCAGCGCTGGCTCAGGCCGGTGGCCGCGACCGCCCCCGCCTGGGCGAGAGAGAGGCCGATGATCACGCTCACTACAGGGGGGTCGGCGCGCCAAGACAAAGCGAAGGTGTGGCGTGCGGTGAGCAGGGTGCCGGATCCGGTCCTCCCCACGCCCATCGAGCTCTTCGTGCTCATCGTGCTGCTTCCTTCCCGCCGCTGTGCTGTTGGGTATCGGTGAAGCGGGCGGCCTGGAGCCGGAACAGGCGGGCGTACTCGCCGCCGTTCTCCAGTAGTTCACGGTGGCTGCCCTGCTCGGTGACCCGTCCGGCTTCCAGCATGACTACCCGGTCCGCCTGACGCACCGTGGACAGCCGGTGTGAGATGAGCAGCACGGTCGCCCCTGTGACCTCTGCGACGACCTGGCGGTAGAAACGGGCCTCCGCCTCGACGTCCAGGTGGGCCGTCGGCTCGTCCAGGACCAGTAGGTCGCGCCCGTGCTCGACGGCGAAGACGGCGCGCGCGATCGCGACGCGCTGCCACTGGCCGCCGGAGAGATCCGTGCCGCCGGTGCGATCGGCGCTCAACACGGTGTCATAGCCGTCGGGGTACTCCTCGGCGAGGGCGGCGATACCGGCGCGGCGTGCGGCGGCGCGGATCCCCTCCCTGTCGTGGCGGTGTTCGGGCGCGGAGAGGGCGATGTTGTCGGCGAGCGTGAGCGGATAGCGGTTGAAATCCTGGAAGACGACCGCGACGCGCCTGCGCCACGCCGCCACTCGCGCGGCGTCCAGGGGCTGTCCGTCGACCAGCAGGCGTCCGGCAGTCGGGAGATAGAGGCCTGCAAGCAGTTTGATCAGCGTGGTCTTGCCGACACCGTTGTGCCCGACCAGGGCCAGAACCTCACCGGAACGGACGGTCAGGTCCAGACCGTCGATGACCCGTTGCCGGCTGCCGGGGTAGGCGAAGACGAGCCCCTCGATACGCAGGGCCGCCGGGGCAACTTCCCCCGTGGTGGCCGACGGCTCACCGGACCGCTGGGCTCCGGTCCTGGCGGGCGTGGCGATCCCGCGGTAGGTGGTGTCCAGACGCTCCAGCGCCCGGACCGCGCCGAGCCCGTACTCGATGTCGAATGCTTCGCGCCCCATAGCGGCGATTTGGAAGACGCCCCATGCGGCCACGATCACGGTCATCAAATCGCTGGCGGGGAGGCTGCCCCGCGCGGCAGCCAGCCCTGGCAGGAGAAGCGCGGAGCCGGCGGCGATCGCTGCCAACAGGGCGATCCAGCCCTGCTGGCGCAGGATCCCTCGGCGCGCCGACCAGATCGTCTCCGCCCAGGCCAGCAGTTCGCGGGTGTGCCGCTGCACCACCCACTCCTGCAGGCCGAAGAGACGGACCTCCTTGGCAGCCGGCCCCATCGAGGCGACCTCGCTCCAATACTCCGCGCGGCGCCGCATGCTCTCGCGCTCGTCTCGCACCTCGGCCAGATACACCCACCAGCGCCGTATCAGCGCCCGGTTGACTATGCACACCACCAGCAGGATGACGGCGAGCCACGGGGAGAACGTCAGGGCGATCACGGCGGAGGATCCCAGCGCCCCCAGAAAACGGAAAATCAGGCGGAGTTGACCGACCGCCGCAGTCCCCGGTGAGCGGACCCGGCCCTCACCGACATCCGATGCACGGGCAGCGTCATCGGCGAAGACAGGATCCTCCAGGTGCGCCATACTCGACGGCGTCATGGCCAGGCGGCGCACCCGGCGCCGCATTCGCGCGTCAAGGCGTCCGGCGGTGTACTGCTCAAGGGTCCCACTCAGTGAGGTGAGGATCTCGTCGGCCACCAGTAGCGAGGACACTGCGACCAGCGGCCACGCCACTGCCGAGGCGGTCTCCCGCCCGGTGGCGGCGCCGGTGAGTCCGGATACCAGCCAGCCGGTGGCCACCGCGGTAAGGGCGGGTACCGCCGCTGACCACAGGTGGACCAAGGCCAGGAGACCACCGGCGCGACGGTCGGCGACGAACAGTTGCACAAGGTGGAGACGGTCGGTAAGTAAGGATCTGACGAGGGATATCCGTGAAGAGAGCACACGGAATTGCGTCATCTGACCCCCTGATGTTCAAAATCGCGGAATTCTTGTCTCAGGTCGTGAGTATGTCATCGTTGCATCGTTGCTCAGATGCGATTTTCGTGATTAATCTCTGCGAATTCTTTCGCGAGCGGAGGGGTGCATGTTGCCAAAACAGGGGAGTGATCGGACTGCAAGCGGCCCCCAGCCATTTGTGGAACTCTCGAACGGCTGAAGAAAAAATTCGCTAAGCTCCTGCGCTTCGCAGAGAGAGGTGAGAGCTGTCTCGTTCCAGGGCCGCATTACTGTCGACGTCGCCTGCTTCGCTTTCGATCCTGCCTTGGTCTGTCCACTCCTGGCCTGGAATGGCGGAAAGCCTGGCCGCCATGCTGCCGATGGGCGGTCGGCAGCGTGGGCAGTTAGGCTTGCTCCTTGCCGCGCACACCGATAGCAGTACCGCCAAGCAGCTCGGTGCAAGCCTTCGCACGGTAACAAATACTCTGTGTTCCTTAATGAACCGACTCGGCGTCGAAAATCGCTTTCAGCTGAGTGTGGCCATCGGCAGCCTCATCCATGCGGCGTCATCCCGCGCGCGAACCGTCAACGATGCTGCCGGCAGTAAACGGAGCCGTGACCGAGGGATGGGCTGACAGCCTCGGATTCGAGGTTTGTGATGGCGTGGTAGGTATCCGTCGAGTCTCCCCAAAACTCTTGGGGAGACTCGACGGATACCCTGCGACCAGCATCTCACTCCGCCAGAGGCCCGAAAACGGCGCATTCGTGATCGAAGTACAAGTTCTCAAGCAGCGGTCTTCGCCGACAGCAGGTCGACAATAGACGCAACACTCTCGAAATTCTCAAATGCCAGCTCGTCATCCTCGAAGACCACACCGAAACGATCCTCCAGGCGAAGGGTGAGTTCCACGCTACCCAGCGAATCAAGACCCAGAGAATTCAATGACACGCTTTCTTCCATCTCGGGTATATTGGGGGCGATTTCACGAACCACCTCTCGAACCGCATGTGCGATCTCCGGTTGCTCCATGAAATCCTACCTCTCGATTCTATTTGGCGACTCGGAAGGCCGGCGGGCATTCCCAGGAAAAGCGAATATGACGCTCCAGGGTTTGGCCGGAACCACGAATATTCGCCTGCACGCGAGATAGGTAGAGTGCACCGTTCCCGAGCCAGCCGATTAGCCGACATGCTACACCTGAGGATCCTCCGTGCAACTTGCGACAGCGCCAGTTTTTGCGCATATCAGCAAATTGAGAGACAGTCGGCTCACCAGTCGACAATGTGAGTGTGGACCGGGAGATTCCCCTACCTGGTGCGACTGCACGAAACAAGCGTTAGAAGAGTGGAGATCATGGGCGTTATGGATTTCCGAAAGGTGACGCAATGACTGTCCCGCCACCCGCCGAGGCCGTAGCACTTCGCCCTGCTCCCCACGCCTACACCGACCTGGTCGGCCTACTGGAGTTCACGGCGCGAGCCCACGCCTCGCGAACTGCGGTCCGCACCACTGACGAGGACTCGCTCACCTGGTCTGAGCTCGACCTGGCCGGGCGGCGGCTGGCCGGAAAACTGGCTGCCTGCGGGGTCGGACGGAGTGACCGAGTGATGGTGTCCCTACCGCCCGGTCCCAGATTTGCCACTGCACTCTCGGCAGTCCTGCGACTCGGAGCGATCCTGGTCCCGGCCCGGCACAATGCGACCTCCTACGAGCTGGAGTGGCTGATCCAGGACGCCGATCCGGTCGTTGTCGTCGCGGACGGGCTGTCAGCCGACGCAGTCGAGCAGGCTGGCGCTGCCGTCCTGAGGCCCGCCGACCTGCACGGCGACGATACTCCCGCCCTCTTGGCAGCGCAGATCGACGGCGCGGACCCGGCTCTGCTGCTCTACACCTCAGGCAGCACCGGCCGCCCGAAGGGAATCGTGTGCCCGCATGCTGCGGTCCTGTTCGCCGTGCGAGCTATTGCTGAACGGGTGGGCTACCGCACTGGCGACGTCGTATGGAACCGGCTCCCGGTCTCATTCGACTATGGCCTCTACCAGCTGTTCCTATGCGCCTTGGCAGGTGCCGAACTCGTCGTGCCAACCGGGGAGCTATCCGCCCGTGAGCTGGCAAATATGCGAGCCGCACGGGCAACGGTCGTCCCAGTCGTTCCCGCACTGGCCCAGACTCTCACTCGACTGGCCCGGCGCGACCCCAGACCGACCCACGTTCGACTATTCACAAACACCGGCGCAGCGCTGACCCCGGCCCACACTGCGCAGCTGCGCACGGCGTTCCCCGAGGCCGGCATCGTCCTGATGTACGGCATGAGCGAGTGCAAGCGCATCACGGTGGCAGCCCCGGACGAGGACCTGGTCAGCCCTGAAAGCGTCGGACGCGCTCTGCCCGGCACACGGCTGTTCATCGTGGACTCCGCAGCACTACCTCTACCCCCAGGCAAGACGGGCGAGATTGTTTCGGCCGGACCGCATGTGATGGGCGGTTATTGGCGCGCACCGGCCGAGACCGCACGAAGGTTCCGGCCTTCACCGGACGGCCACGGCAAGGCGGTGTTTACCGGGGACCGCGGCAAGCTCGACGACGCCGGCAGGTTGTACTTCATGGGACGCGACGACGACATGTTCAAGCATCGCGGGTGGCGAATGAGCAACACAGAACTCGAGGTCGTCCTCACGGACATCCCCGGCGTCGAGGCTGCGGCAGCCCTACCTCCCGGCCCCGACGGTCGGCTGACAGTGTGGGCGGTAACCGCGCTCACACCGAGTCAGGTCCTCAACGGGGTAAGGGCGCGACTCGGCCCCGAGCGAACCCCGGACTGCTGCATCGTGCTCGACAGCCTCCCTCTGACCGCGCACGGCAAGGTCGACGCCTCGGAACTCCGCCGAACTACACGGATGCAGCCATGACCGAGTCCTCTACCGGATCGGGAATTCCCGCGTCGACCAGGCGCCATCTGGCGCAGATCGTCCAGAACGTCGGCACCCCCGCGTACGTCTACGATCTGGCCGTCGTGCGCTCGTCCTTCGCCGCCCTCCGGGATGACCTGCCGGTCGGCTCGGAGTTGTTCTACTCTCTGAAGGCCAATCCGCATCCACGGTTGGTAGCTCAGCTGGTCGCTCTAGGCGCACGGGCGGAGGTCAGTTCGATCGGCGAGCTGGCTGTAGCGCTGGCTGCCGGCTGCCCAGCGCACCACGTGCTGTACACCGGACCGGGCAAGACTCCGGAAGAAGTGGAGGAAGCACTCAACCGTGGAGTGCGGCTGTTTTCGGTCGAGTCCGTCACCGACCGGCAGCGCCTCGCCGAGACATGCTCGCGAACTGGCACCACGGCCGGCTACCTGATACGGATCAACAGCCCGCGGGGGAGCACCGGTGGATCCCTCCGCATGACCGGTCGCCCCAGCGCCTTCGGTGTCGATCACACCGACATCCAGGCTCTCGATCGGTTGCTGCGACCGCTCGGAAGGGTCCGGCCAGTGGGTATGCACACCTTCTGTGCAACCAATATCGCAGACCCTGCGGCACTGGCTGCCGAGTTCGAGCAGTCCGTTCGCACCATCGCCGCAATAGCCGGGCGTGCAGGATTCACGCCTGACGTGCTCGACCTCGGCGGAGGATTCCCCGCCCCGTTCGCCCGCCCTGGAGCAATGCCTCGCCATCCCTATCTGAAGGGAGCCGTCGATGCGGTCTTGGACACAGCTTTCCCCGATCGGCGCCGCAATGGCACGCGCGTGGTCTTCGAATCCGGCCGGGCCCTGGCGGCATCCGCCGGAACTCTGCTTACCACCGTTCTGGATGTCAAGCGGAGTGGTGATCGCACCTTCGCCGTGCTGGATTCCGGCGTCAACGTCCTCGGTGGAATGTCGGGACTCGGCCGGCTCCGGTCGCCAAGCATCGTCCCTGTCCCTATCGATGCAGGAACCGCTTCCCCTGAACCCCGCTTGACCACCCCGGTGACCCTGGTCGGCCCGTTGTGCACGCCACTCGACGTACTGGCTCCCGCCATTGACGCCCCGTACCTCTACCCCGGTCAGGTACTGGCGGTTCCTAACACGGGCGCCTACGGCCCTACCGCAAGCCTCTTGGGCTTCCTCAGCCGTACTCCCCCCGCTGAAGTCGTGCTCGATGGCGACCACATCGTCGCCACAGGCCGCTTCGAACTACGCACCCAGGAAGTGACCTTCCGTGACTGAAGCCGACAGCCCCGCACCACCACCGACCGTCGCCCCTGCCTCTCTGACAGAGCTCATCGGCCGCCATGCCCGCGACGTCGACCGAGAGGCGCGCTTCCCCATCGAGAGTATGGCGGCACTACGGACGAACGGCTATATGGGCTACCTCGTCCCGACGGAATACGGCGGCATGGGCGGCAACCTGAACGGGCTGGTCAGTATTGCCAAAGATCTTTCCGGTGCCTGTATGTCCACAGCACTGATCTGGGCGATGCATTGCCAGCAGGTCGACTGCCTGGTCCGGCACGCCAGTTCGGACCTGAAGGCAGAAGTCCTACCGCGGATCGCTTCTGGTGAAATCTACCTTGCCTCAGTCACCACCGGCACCGGCGGCAGCCATCTGATGTCGGTCGACGAGACCCTGACCGGCGCGCCCGACGAAGAAATACTCGCCCTCGGTCGGACCGCCCCGGTGGTTACCGGCGGCGAGTATGCCGACGCATTTCTGGTGACGATGCGCGGCGGTGCCGACCAAGCCGACCAGGGGGTCTCCCTGGTTTATGCCACCCGCGCGGACTTGACGATACGCCGGATTGGTGACTGGAACCCCCTGGGCATGCGGGCCACTGCCAGCGGAGCTCTGCGTTTGGACGGAACTGTCCGCCGGGACAGGCTGGTCGGACAGCCGGGAGGCTTCCGCGAGATCTCGTACGACAGCATGATCCCGTTGGGCCACCTGGCCTGGAGCGCGTGCTGGCTGGGCGCCGCCCAGAAGGCCCTTTTCGGTTTGCTGCAGCAGATCGGCACTACCGTTCTGGTCGATCGCAGTTCACCACTGGTTCAGGAGCGAATTGCCCGCATTCGGGTTGATCTGGAACTGGTCCACGCCTACCTGGAGCGGACCTGTAACGAGATCGAGTCCCTGCGCGAGCAGAGTCGCAGCCTCAATAGGCCAGATCTCCACATCCACGTGAACACGCTTAAACTCGCAGCCTCCGAGCTTACTTTCCGCGCGGTCGACCGCATGGTGCAGCTGGCCGGACTGTCCGTTGGTTACAGCGCCGACGCCCCCATCCCCCTGGAACGCGTTTTCCGCGATCTGCGCTCGGCCGCGCTCAACTACTCCAACGACCGTCTCTGGACCGCCACCGGCATCCTCAGCCTGGTCGACCGCTCCGTGCGACTGCTGTGAGACATGACCACAGCCCGCGAAGGCTCACCGGACCTCAGCGAAAGGAATCGCATTCACGATGAGCACAACCCTCGGTGCAGGGCCGACCCAGGTAAACATGTCCGACACGATCTGGGAGGTACTGATCACCGTCGCAGCGGCCCGCGCGATCCCCGACGGACGGGAGCGTGTCATGCCGCTCCTGGCCACCCCGGGCTTCGACTTCGAAGGACTGATCGGGAACGCGGTACGTCACCGCCTGCTGGCAGCCTTGGCCGACTTCCTGAAAGTCCACGGCTTGCGCAGGGCCGTTCCATACCGGCTACTCGGCCAGTTGGACATCCACTGCAATGCAGGACGGCATCGCGCAGCGATCTTGACCGAAGAAGCACAGCGCCTCGGCGGGGTGCTCCGTGATGCCAACGTCACCAGTGCTTGGACCAAGGGTGTGGTGTTCCACCACACCCTTCACGAAGGCTCCGGCGCCCGGCTGTTCGACGACATCGACCTCATGATTCACCCGCGGCACCGTGAGACGGCCGACGAGGTGCTCACCGCTTCTGGCTACAGCCGGCACTCCCGCTACGATGCCACCACCCGTACCCTGGTGCCGCAGTCGAAGGCAGCGTTGCGCGTCTATCAGCTTTCTCCGGATCACCTTCCGCACTACTACCGACTCGGCCCTGATCCAGTGGTCCCCTACATCGCTGTCGACGTCGCGAACAGCCTTACCTGGCACACCAGTTCCTGGCAGGTGCCAATGGAGGAGGTTCTGAGAGAACGGCGCAGCGTCGAAACCGGCCCTGGGAAGCAGCTATACGCTCTCATGCCGCAGTACGCCTTCTTGTTCACCTGCCTCCACTTGTTCCGTGAGGGATGGCTCGCTCGCATCGCTTCGCGCAAGCCGTTGACGCTGTCCCAGTTCGGTGATGTGGTCACCGAATGGCATCGACTTCGCCCTGCCGAGCGCGCCGAAATCAACCACACGATTAAACGATTCGGCTTGACTCAGCCGACGGCTTGGGTAGTCGCCCACACTGACGCGCTGTTCGGCTCCGAGATTACCGCCGAGCTGGACTTGACATTCGAGGCCACCCCGGAGTGGCTTGCCACCTCCATGATCCCGGATGGCACTTCCGGCGTCTTGCCGGGCACCATGGCACAACGCCTGCGTCGCCCACTGAGCCTGTAGTGCAGCCCACCGACCAAGCCGGAATTTGAGTGTTGATCTTGTGCGCCAGGAGTCTCAGCGTGATCACTCGATCCGGTTGAGCTAATTCGTTGAGGGCAGTGACCGATTCGACGAGTTATCGCGGAGTCCGGGCCCTCTGATGCTCCAGCCGCAGATCGTGATCTTCATGGAGTGGCCGCTGTTCGGCATCACCAGCGGGCGACGAGCGTTTCTCCGCGTCACGACAGATTGCTGCTTCTTTGTTCGGAAAGGACCTTCTGCGAGCCTGGCGGGATCCCTCAACCGCGAAGTGCCATCCAATCAAATCGACACGACGGTGACGGATTCTCATTGGGATGGGAGCCCCCCGGGGTTGGTGTTGCCGGCAGCGCATCAGGATCCGTTGGGGGAGTGGATGAGCCCGGATAAGGGTACTGAAGGGGCTGCCGGTCGAGTTCTATTTGATGGGTAGTAACCAGTGCAGCAGCACGCATCGGTCCTGCTTTGTGTGTGATCTGAAAGCCACCGACCGAAACCCTCTTCGTCACCAGGAGCGCAAGTGATGCGGTTTCTAGTAGTTACCGGCACGCGGCCCTGGGCGGCCACGGGAGGGGCCCGACGCATCAGGGCCGCTTCCGAAGCTCTTTCCAGGCTCGGGACGGTCGATTTGATCGTGTTCCGCTCCAAGGGGGCGCCACCGGTCGAGACCGACCCACCGGTTGGCCCGTTCCGCAAGGTCCTCTCGCTGGAGGACACCTACGACACTCCCCGAAATAGGGCATTACTCACGGAAGCCTTGCCGCAGTGGGCAGGCGACGACTCGTACGACGTGGTCTGGTACGACAGAGAACGCTTGTGGCACATCGCCGGCGGCCTGACCCATGGAAAAGCCGTGGTGGATGTGGATGACCTGGAAGATGTGATTCTGGAACGCTGGCTGCGTCTCGGGAGGAGTCCGAACCGAAGTAAATTGGACACTGTTGAGATCGAGGCGCAACAGTCCGAAATTAAGCGCCTCAGGGCCGCACACGCCGAGGTTGCCGCAGCAGTCGACATGCTGGTGTTTACCAGCGAGCTGGACGCAGCCAAGTTCGCCTTCGACAACAGCACCGTGGTTCCTAACACCTATCTGCCTGATGAGGGAGCCGGCCAAGAGCGGAGGGACCGAACCTACGGTGAAGGCGACACAATTCTTTTCCAGGGGTGGCATGAATGGCCGCCTAATGAGGACGCGGCGATCTGGTTCGTCAGAGATATTCTGCCGCGCGTCCGTGACAGGCGCCCACAAGCCCGATTGCTGCTGGTCGGAAAGCCCTCGCAGGCCGTGAGGGATCTCGGATCGACACCTGGTGTAGAAGTCGTCGGTGAAGTGCCGCGCATGAGGCCTTATCTTGACCGGGCGCACGTAATGATCGCTCCGTTACGCGTGGGCGGCGGCACCCGGATCAAGATCCTTGAGGGGTTTGCCAGTGATGTCCCTGTCGTCTCGACAAGTGTCGGGTGTGAGGGGCTGAGGGCCGAGAACGGAGTGCATCTTCGGATTGAGGACGACGTCGAGGAATTCGCTCACGCGGTAGCTCAGTTACTCGTGGACGGAAACAAAAGTCGCTCCCTCGCGGAGAACGCCAGAGGCCTGTATGAGGAGCGGTACGCTCCACATGCAGCGAACGAAGCAGTACGCCAACTCATCGAGCGGATTACCACGTAACGCCGAATGAAAATTACCGCGCGGAAACCAGACAGCGCGTAACTGGACGAAAGACCGATTTCCCTGGTTTATCGCCGCAGGCGTAGGGCCGTTTTGAGGGAAGCCCCCAGTCGGCCCGACTCGTGGACCGTGACGCAACAGCTGCTCTTCAGGCGGCGCCGAACTCGGCTGCCGCCGACCCGACGGATAGCCTTCCCAGGAGTCGTTCCAATAAGGAGTGCGATGACTTCACGGAAAACCTGTGTGGAAACAAATAAAACTACCCCGCCTCCAGGTGGCGGCCTCCGGGGACCGCTGATGTGGTCTCAGGAGATGTATTGGTATCAATACCACCTGCCACTTCCCATCGTGGACAGCGCAAAGATTCCATTGATTCTGCGAATGCCGGATCCGGGGGTTCCGGAAGAACGGGTTATTGCTGCTGTCAGGAATCTGATATATCGGCACGAGGCGTTCCGTACGATCTACCCGACAGACCAGCTCGGTGTGCCTTTTCAGTTGGTGCTCGATCAGGTCGAAACTCCCATCCCGTTCTGTCGGGACGGTAATGACCCCGAAGATATTGATGCCGTCTTTCATGCTCTTTTCGTCCCACCCATGGATCAAGCGGTGGAACTTCCATTGAGGTTGGGTCTCAACTTTAAGGATGGGCGCGTGGCCACGGTCGTCCTGGTGCTGAATCATATCGCCGTGGACGGGGCCAGTATGGGACAGATCGAGGTGGAACTGGCGAGATATCTGAGTGTTTCTGACGAGAGGAATTCATCCTCGACAGATGATCAGAAAGTGAACATTCAGCCGCTCGCCGTCGCACGGCGGCAATCGACTGTACGCGCCCCTGCACATGAGCGGGCCATGCGGTATTGTGAGAATGTCCTGTCATCTTCACCCGCCGCTCAGTTCCCTCGATTTCGCTCCGCCACGCTTATGGATCCGCACCGGGATGTCGTGAGTTACTATCATCGGGTAGTTCTCCGGTCGCCCGCCCTTTTTTCGGCACTGCAAAAACTTTCCAAAAGGGATCCAGGATTCAGGGCCACGAATTACCTATCCGCTATATTTGCCGTAGCGATTTCCGCTCTGTCCGGAAATTCAGGCGCTACCCTCATGATGAATTTCTCAAATCGCTTCCGGGAGGTGCGTCGGTCCGTTGGCTGCTTCTTCCAGGAGGCGTTGTTCTCGGTAAACCTCCTCTCGCAAGCAACGATGAGCGAAGTGATGGCCGAAACCAGACAACGTATTCTCGTTGCAACTCGGCATGCGCAATACTCCTACCTTTCCTTTCGGGACCGTAAGGCAAGAGTCGAGGCAGATCGTGGTCTATCGATCCGGGTGGGCACGGTCCTTAACTGCAATGACCGGCTTGAGCGGAATCTGCGTAGTCCAGCCTCTGGGGACCGGACGGGAGGAGAGCAACCGAGCAGCACGATGAAGCGTCTTGAGTGCCTGTGGCGCGACGAGCACACCGACCTTTGCCTCAGAATCTCCGCGCGGAACGGCGAGGTGCACCTGGACCTCATCGCTCACCGGTCCGTGATTGAGCAAGATCAGATCGAGAATATGCTGACAGCGATGGAGCAGTTCCTCATCGCCTGGGCGAATGAGCCGGATCTGGCGACCGCCACCGTCGCGGAGGTGGTCGAGCGATTCGGGCTACCGGCCTCGTCCTACGACGAGGGGTGGGCCCACGTCGATCACAGCTGGGTCAATACAGCCAAGCTGGAGCAAATCGTCAGTTCGGTGGAGGGAATCGAGGCTGCCCTGGTCGGCGTTGAAGAGCGCCCATCGGCGGGTCGGACCCTCGTGGCTCAGCTCGTCGGGGACCCGAGTAGGCAGGACCAGGTGCGCGCGCACGTCCTGGCCTCGCTGCGTGAGAACGTGGACCTGATGTGTCCGCATGAGTTCGTGTGGTGCGACGAGTTGCCGGCGTCCGGTTCTCTGATAGCTGTCGGGTCCACGGCGTCCGACAACGCCGCAGGTGCAGCGGATGTCCCTGTTGGCCCGGAGAACCCGGCCGGTGGAGCGGGCTACGAAGCGCTTGCGGCAGCTCTGGAGATCGCTCTGGGTGGTGCCCCAGTAGACATGGACTGCTCGTACATCCGGCAGGGCGGAAGCGCCGTCATGGCGCCGGCGGTGATGAAGCATCTGAACCGGTTGGGATTCGAGGGCCCTACCCCGGACGATCTGTTGGGGCCGTGGCCCCTGCGAGCCGTGGTGGAGCTCTGCATGAAGCGGGTGAGCGACGAGTGATCACCGCTTAGGACACGGCCTCATACTGCAACGGTGCTTGCCGCGACTGCTGGCCAGTTTGGTCGTTGGTCGGGTCATGGGTGGGGACCTTGCTGATGTCAGGTTGCGGGCGAGTGAACTCAAGTCCGTGCACAAGCGGTTCGTACACCGGTCATCGGGAGGAGCCACGCCAATCGGCGCCGGCTTACATGCGGGGCCTCGTCGCTCCGCTGCAGCGCAGGAATGGCTGGACCCTGGCGGAGGAGGCCGGCCATGGCGGGCCGGATCGCATTCACCGGCTGCTGAACCGGATCGAGTAGGACGCCGACGAGGTCCTGGACGATGTGCGTGACTACGTCGTCGAGCACCTCGGCGACGAGGACGCCGGTCTGATCGTCGACGACACCGGCCTCCTGAAGAAGGGCCCCCGCTCGGCCGGCGTGCAACGGCAGTACTCCGGCACCGCGGGGGCCCGTATCTCAGTAACTGTCAGCTACCGTCTTCTTGGGGGCGCTGACCCCGGATCTTGGACACCGTGGACACCGGATCTTGAGGATCTGGGGGAATGGAGTCCCTGTGGGAATGAAGCAACCACAAGCGCATCGCGCGCGTCATGCGCGGCATCGGCCTGGCCGGAGTCCGCCTGCGCCGCACCACTGTCCCGGACCCGGCCGCCACAAAGCCCCGGACCGGATCGGACGCGACCTCACCGCCGAGAAAGTGAACACCGAGTACGTCGGCGACATCACGTACTTGAGTGTCGGCGGCGGAAAATTCTGCTGTCTCGCGACCGTGATCGACCTGTGCTCACGCCGCCTGGCCGGCTGGGCACTCGCCGACCACATGCGCACCCCGTGTTCTCGGACGCCTGCCGTCGGGCAGGCGTACTCCGGAGCATGAGCGCGGTCGGCAGCTCAGCCGACAACGCCGCCGCGGAGAGCTTCAACGCAAGCTTCAAAGAGAGACGTTGAAGGGCCGAAAGGACTGGTCAAACGAGCGAGAGGCCCGTCTCGACGCATTCCGCCGGCTACACCACTACAACATCCGGCGCCGGGGGTAGGGGCGGTGGTCCGAGCGGTGCTGCTGACCCATGGGCTGCGGGCGGTGAGCGACGGCCGTCCGGCGGCCGAGGCGTTCGGACCGGTGGCGTCGGCGGTGCTGACGGCCGCCTGCCGGCTGCTCGCGGCGGGCGTCACCTTCCACTGGTCGGTCGCGGTGCCCGCCCGCCGGGCGGGCACCCTGGCCCTGTCCTACTGGCCGCCGCCGCCCGCGCAGCCGCACGGCCGGTCCGCCGCCGGCCGCTGCGCGAGCAGGGCCGCGACGAGCGCCTCGGTGGCGGTGCTGAGCGCCGCGAAGTAGGCGCCCTCGCCAGCGCCCGGGGCGGGTTCGAGGCCGAGGTCGAGCACGGGATGGCGGCGCCCGCTGCGCCCGCAGGTCAGGTCGCACGTGCCGAGCGTGATCCGGACCGGCGCGGGGACGGCCGGGTCGGCGGCGCACCCCCTCCGGCACAGGGCCGCCGCTGCCCGGGTGAACTCCCGCGGGGAGCGGGGCAGTACGCCGACCCGGCGCCGGCCGGGGCGAGGGACTCGGAGCGGTAGGCGTGGCCCTCGCAGCTGTCATACGTGGTGAGCCGCCAGGCGCCCGTGGTGAGCGCGTCCACCAGGGGCCAGACACCTTCCTCGATGGCGGCGCGCCACTGGGGGTGCCCGGGGTCGACGTCGCCCGCCTCGTGGATGCCCGGGAGCCCGACCGTGTTGATGTTGCCGTCCGCGCTCCTGCGCAGCCGGGCGGCGGGGCGCGGCGGGCGCGTTCCAGCGGCCGGGGAACTCGTCGACGTCGGGCATGACGTTCGGGAACCGGGGGCGGTGCGCGAGCGTGCGACAGCCCCCGCCCGTCGCCGTCCTCTCTTCGAGTCCTGTCACAATTCCCTCCCGGTTTGTGGTACACGGATTCAGGATGCTGTCCGGCGATTCTGACGAAGAAATGCCACGAAACGGTCCGCCACTTCTCCCGCGGGGCCCGAAAATGCGCATTCCCGCAGGGCCCGGAGACGGCTGACGCCTTCTTCCGTACGCATTTGCGCAATTCCTTGGCCGCGGGCCGGGCGTCTCAGTCATCCTGCTGGAACATGCCGCCGTCCACGGCGGATCACAGAATCCTCTTCCGCCGTACTGGAAGGAGTCGGGGCCGTGTCTGAAAGGTATGACCTGGCCGTCGTCGGACTCGGTTACGCCGGACTTCCGCTGGTTGTCGCGGCTGCCCGCAACGGTATGCGGGTCGCGGGCTACGACCTCGACGCCGGCCGCGTCGCCGCCCTGGCCGGCGGGACCAGCTACGTGGACGACATCTCCGACCAGGAGATCGCCGAGGCGCTGGCCTCGGGCTTCACCCCGTCCTCCGATCCGGAGGTGATCGCCGCCGCGGCCGCCGTCACCATCTGCGTGCCGACGCCGCTGCGGGACTCCGTGCCCGACTTGAGCGCCGTCCTGGACGCCGTGCGCCTGGTGGCACCCCGGCTGCGCCCCGGAGGGCTGGTGGTGCTGGAGTCGACCACCTACCCGGGGACCACCTGCGACATCGTGCTGCCCCTCCTCGCGCAGGGTTCGCGGACGGTCGGCGAGGACTTCCTGCTGGCCTTCTCCCCCGAGCGGATCGACCCCGGCAACCCGGCGTTCGGGCTGCACAACACCCCGAAGGTGGTCGGAGGCGTCACGGCCCGCTGCGCCGAGGCCGCCACCGTGCTGTACGAGCGCGTGGTGCAGAAGGTGGTGACGGTGAGCACGCCGGCGGCGGCCGAACTCACCAAGCTGCTGGAGAACACGTACCGGCAGGTCAACATCGCGCTCGTCAACGAGCTCGCCGTGTACTGCGACGGGCTCGGCGTGGACGTGTGGGAGGTGGTCGCCGCCGCGGCCACCAAGCCGTTCGGCTTCCAGCCGTTCCGACCGGGCCCGGGGGTGGGCGGTCACTGCATCCCGGTGGACCCCGGCTACCTGACGTTCAGCGGACGGGCCCTGGGGTTCCCGCTACAACTGCCGGAACTGGCGCAGAAGGTGAACGACCGGATGCCGGAGTACGTCGTCGACCGCATTGCCCGGCTCCTCGACGACCGGCGGCGCAGTGTCCGCGGCACCCGTGTGCTGCTACTAGGGGTGACCTACAAGGCGGACATCGCTGACGGCCGCGGTTCACCGGCGGTGCCCGTGGCCGAACTCCTGCTGGACCGGGGCGCCCTCGTGCGCTTCCACGACCCCTATCTGCGCACCCTGCGTCTGCACGGGCGGAGCGTCGCCGGGGTCGAGTCGCTGGACGCGGCGGTGGCCGAAGCCGACCTCGTCGTGCTGCTGCAAGCGCACCTGGACTACGACCTGGCCGCCCTCGCCGACACCGCGCCGCTGCTGTTCGACACCACCGGACGTACCGTCGGCACGCGCGTGGCGCATCTCTGACCCGGTCGCACGACCACTCGGCCGGCCTCCTTCCGAAAAGGACGCCGGCCGGGCATTCCGCATTCCCGGAGAACAGCGCTGCGGATTTCGGAAATCAAAGCCTCTGTAATTCATTGATCCGGCCGTGCGGGCGCTGCTAATTTCGTTCCAGGGAATCAACGGATTCCTCGAAGTAAAAGAAAGAGGTGCATCATGTCCGAGAAGAACGAGATCTCCTTCGACGCGTTCGTCGACGCCGTGAAGTCGTACGACCTGGAGTCCGTCAGCGCCAAGGACACCGCCCACTCGTCGGCGGTCTCGGTGAAGCCCTGGGAGCACGTCACGGAGCAGACCTCGAACACCGTCTGATCCGCTGCGCCACACCGGCGGGCGGCTGTCCGCAGCCGTCCGCCGGGACCTCCGCGCCCGCCGTGCTCCAGCGGTCCGGCGCCCGTCCCGTCGGCCCTGCGAGGTGGCACACATGCTCGACCCGTCCCCGTGGGCGGACCCTGCGGACCGTGAAGTGGAGACCGAGGTGCTGATCCTCGGCGGCGGACTGGCCGGACTGGCAGCCGGTTCCCTGCTCGGCGACCGCGCGGTGGTGGTGGAGGCAGCGGACCGGCCCGGTGGCCTGGTGCGCACCGAACGCATCGGAAACTACTGGTTCGACCACGTCATCCACCTGCTCTACTTCAGTCATCCCGACGTCGAGGCCCGCGTCCGCGCGCTGCTCGGTGACGTCCTGCGCCCGTGCCCCCCGGACGCCCGGGTCGAGACGGCCCGGGGCACCACCCGCTTCCCCGTCCAACTGAACCTGCACGGCCTGCCCGGCGAGGTGCGCGCCGCCTGCCTGGCGGACCTGCGGGCTGCGCACGCGCGGGACACGGCTCCCGGCGACTACGAGGAACTGCTGCTGAGCGCCTTCGGCCGCACCCTGTGCGAGCTGTTCTTCTTCCCGTACAACCGCAAGCTGTGGCGGCGTCCGCTCAGCGCGCTGTCGGCGTCCGGCTTCCACTGGAACCTGACCCGGCCCAGCGTCGCGGAGATCGAGCGCGGCGCCGACTCGGCCCGCCCGGCGGACGGTTACAACGCGCGGGGCTGGTACCCGCGGCCCGCTTCCGGCGGCCCGCGCGGCATGGAGGTGCTCTCGCAGGCGCTGGCCGGCCGGGTCCGGGACCTGCGGCTGCGGCACACCGTCACGGCCGTCGACCCCGAGTCCCGTACTGTGCGCACCCGTTCACCCGAGGGCGTCACCGACTTCCGCTACACCCACGACTGCGTCTCCACGCTCCCGCTGCCCGCCACCGTCGAGCTGTGCCACGGAACGCCCGAGGCGCTCGTCGAACGCTGCCGTGCGCTGCCCCGCAACCGCGTACGGTCGGTGGCGCTCGCCGTCCAGGGGCCGCGCCCGCGCGACACCGGGCACTGGCGGTACTACACGCGTGAGGACGTGCCGTTCACCCGCCTCGTCTTCATGACGGAGTTCGACCCGGACATGGCACCCGCCGACGGCTGGGGCGTGCTCGCCGAGGTACTCGAACCGTCCGAGGGGCCGCGCGCGGCGGACGACGCACTGGTGGCCGATGTCCTGCGCGGGGTCGGGACGGTCGAGCTGCTCGGCCCCGGCAGCCGGGTCGTCGGGTCCCGGGTGTTCACGAGCGACCCCGGCTACGTCGTCTTCACCGACGAGGCCCGGAAGACCGCCGACGAGGCCACCAGCCACCTCGCCTCCCTCGGCATCACCCCGCTCGGCCGTTACGGCACCTGGACCTACTCCTCCATGTCCCAGGTCATGGAGGAGGCCTTCGCCTGGGCCGCGCGGCGTTCGGCCCCGGCGACAACATGACCCGGACAACAGACAGGGAGATCCCCCTTGCCCAGCACCACGAACCACGGATTCCTCGCGCTGGAGGGCGTCGACGGATCCGGGAAGACGACGACCGCACGGCTCATCGCCGAACACGTCCGCGCGCAGGGACGGCCGCTGTCCCGCATCGGCCAGCACTCGTGGCTCGATCCGCAGGCGGCACGCGTCATTATCGACGTCCGCGAGGACCGGACGCACCGGCACAGCCACCGGCGGATCACCGAGGCCTACTTCCGCGACAAGCAGTTGCAGGCCGACGCGATCGGCGACCTGCTGCGCGACCGCACCGTGCTGTCGGACCGCTACATCTTCAGCGACGCCGCCTACCTGGATGTGCTGTACGGCATCCCTGCCCGCGAGACGCTGGATCGCCACCACGCGCACGGCACCCTGCTGCCCGACCTGATCGTCTACCTCGACGTCCCCGTCGAACTGGCCGCCGACCGCGTCGTCTCCCGCGGCAAGAGCATGCGGCACTACGAGAACAGCTACACCCTCGACAAGGTCAGCACGGTGTACCGCGCGCTGCTCCTCGACGACCCGCCGCCCTACCTGCCGCCGGTGCACGTGTTCCGCAACACCGCCGGTGCGCACGAGGACGGCCGGATGAGCGCCCTGTACCGGGCCGTGGAAGACGCTGTGGCCGCGCCCGGACGCGAGCTGCTGGAGACCTCGTGAGCCGCCTGGACGTCGTGATCCCCTGCCACAACGCTGCGCACTGCGTGGGCCGGCAGCTCGCGGCGCTCGGTCGGCAGCGCACCGACGCCGACTGGGGTCTGGTGATCGTGGACGACGGCTCGACCGACGCCCTCGCGGCCGTCGTCGACGAGCACCGCCGCCACCTGCCGGCGGACACCCGCATCGTGACCCGCCCCGTGCGCGGGGGCACCGGGGCCGCCCGCAACACGGGCGCGCGCGCGGCACGGGGCGACCGTCTGCTGTTCCTGGACGCCGACGACGAGATCGCCGACGACCATGTCGCGGCGATGGCGGCGGCGCTCGACCGGGCCGAACTGGTCACGGCCGGCATCGACTACCGGCGGCTCAACCCGCCCGAGGTACTGCGCGGCACACCGCCCGACCAGCTCTGCGACATCCTGACCGCGAGCCTGTTCAAACCGCATGTGCTGGGCGGGCTGATGGGCATCTCCCGGGGCCTGTTCGAGGAACTGGGCGGCTGCGACGAGCAGTTACCCGCGCTCGCCGACGTCGACCTTTCCTGGCGTGCCCAGTTGGCGGGCCGCACCATCGGCGTGGCGGACACCGTCGTGTCGGTCGGCATCCGCGCCACACACCGCGACAGGTTCCGCCGGGGCAGGTTCCAGGGGCACGACATCGTGGCCCTGCGGCGCAAGTTCGCCGCGCACGGTACCGACCCCGTGACCTGGCGGGGCCATCTGGTGGACTGGCTGCGCCTGCCGGTCACGGCCGCCCGAGCGGGCGCACCCGCCGCCCTGTCCGCCCTGGTGTGGGAACTCGGCTGGCAGACGGGGGTCCTGGACGCCCTCCGACCCCGAACCGCGCCTCCCGTCCCCCTCACCGCGCCGGAGCCTTCATGATCACCCTGTCCCGGGGGCTGAACCCGCACGAGACCGCCTGGGCGGAACCGGTCGTCCCGGACCGGCCCCCCTTCACCCTCCTGCACGGCAGCCCCTCGTACATCAACGTGCTCGACGCGCTCGGCGCCCGGGAAGCGGTCCGGGCCCTGCGCGAGCGGACCGGCGTGGCAGCCTGTGCCTCGTTCAAGCACACCTCCCCCGCGGGCGTCGCGATCGGCGGGCCCTTCGCGCCGGGGGAGGAGGATCTCCACGACCGGGGGCCGCTGCCGTACGGCGTCCTCGGCCGGGCCGTCGTACGGGCCCGGAACACCGCGCCCAAGTGCTCCTACGGGGACTTCGTCGCGGTGTCCGAGCCGGTCACGGCCGCTCACGTGCCGCTGTTCGCGAACGCCATCGGGGTCATCGCCCCGGACTTCACCCCCGAGGCGCTCGCCGGCCTCTCCCGCTCGAACCACGGTCGGTTCATCCTGCTGCGCGCCCACGAGGGGGAGGAGCGGAACGGGCACGGCGGGAGCGCGCGGGAGTCGGTCGAGACGGCGGGGCTCCGGCTGACGCGCTCGGCCGCACCGCTGCCGGGGTTCGCGGGCGGGACGCGTACGGAGTGCGGCACGCCCGGCAGCGCGGACGACCTGGCCGTCGCCGTCGAGGCGGTCCGGCACGCACAGTCGAACGCCATGGCCTTCGTCGTGGACGGCAACACGATCGGCATCGGCATGGGGCAGCAGAACCGCCTGGACTGCACCCGTCTGGCCGCGGCCCGCGCCCGGACCTGGCAGCGCCGCCGGCATCCGGACGTCCTGGGCCTCAGGTTCCGGGAGGGTGTGGGGTCCGCGGAACGCGCGGTGTGGCGGGCGCGGCTCGCCGAGGGCGACCTGACCCCCTCGGTCCGCGCCGAGTTCGCCGGGGTGCTGGCGGACCCCCGGGACGCCGACCGGGAACCGGACTGGAACGCGACGCCACCGCTGTCCGGGGTGACCCTGGCGGCCGACAACCACTTCCCGTTCGTCGAGGTCGTCGAGCTCGCGGCCCGCCGGGGCGTCACCCAACTGGTCACGCCCGCCGGATCGACCGATGCGGACGCGCTGCGGGACGCCTGTGCGGCCCACGGCATGAGCTGGATCGTGACCGGTGAGCGCTTCTTCCGGCACTGACCCCGGCCCCCTCGGCACCAGTGCTCCCGCACGCCCCTGGCGGCAGCCTGGCTGGCGTCCGCGTGCCGTGGCGGTCATCGACGCCCGGCTGTCCGCGGCGGGCCTGCACCGCACGGGGCCCGTCGAGGACGTCAAACGCTGGGCGCTGTCGGCCGTGCTGCGCTGCCCGACCAGCGGGGGAGCGGTGTTCCACAAGCAGTCGCTGCCGTCCCTGGCGCACGAGGGCCGGGTGCTGGCCCTGCTGGCCGACCGTCACCCCGGTCTGGTGCCCGAGGTCCTGCCACCCGGGCCGCCGGACGAGGGCTGGTGCACCCGCGAGGTCGCCCTGCGGCCGGGCACGGAACTGCCCGACGCGGAACGGGGCCGGGCCCTGGCCGTCCTCGGCGCGGTGCAGCGCGACTGGCTGGGCCGGACCACCGACCTCACCGCCGCCGGCTGCTGGGTGCGCACGGGGCACGCACTGGCCGGCCTGGCGCCGTTGTCGGAGCGGAGCGACCTGTTCGGCCCGGACTCGGGACTGCCGGACCCGCTGAGTGCATCCGAGTCCGTCCGGCTGGCCGATGTCTGCGCCCGGCTGCCCGAACTGTGCGCGGCGCTGGCCACGGCGCCGCCCGGCGAAAGCCTCGTCCACGGCGACCTGCACCCGGGCAACTGGGGCGTGACCCACGCGACCGGCCGGACCGTGTTCCTCGACTGGGCGGAGGCCTCCGTCGGCCACCCGTTCCTGGACGTCGCGGCGGCCCTCAGGAGCTGCCCGGACCCCGGGGTCCGATCCCGCGCCCTCGACCGGTACTTCGCGAGCTGGTCACCACTGATGCCGGCGGCCGAGTGCCGGGAGGTGTGGCGGCTCGCCGAACCGGTCGCCGCGTTCAACCAGCTCGTCACCTACACGCACTTCACCGACACGGCGGAACCGCACGAGCGGTCCGGCTGGGCGCCACGGCTGCTGGGGTGGGCGCGGGCGCTGCTGCGGACCACGGACGGCGCCAGGCGCTGCTGACTCACCCCGCCGCCCGCCCTGCGCGAACCCCTCGAACCCCCTCGGCCGCCCCTCCCCGCTTCCCACCCGAAGGAGACACCGACATGTGGTCCACCCCCTCGACACCTGTGCTCGTCACCGGCGGTGCCGGCTTCATCGGCAGCCGGCTCGTCCGTTCCCTGGCCGCGGCGGGCCATCCCGTCCGGGTCCTGGACGACCTCACGACGGGCCGACCCGAGTCCGTCGCGTTCGTCCCGGGCGCCACCCTGGTGCGCGGCAGCGTGCTCGACGCGGACGCGGTGGCCGAGGCCGCGCGCGGAACGGGTCTGGTGCTGCACCTCGCGGGCGTCGTCGGCATGCGGCTCGCGGCACAACAGGCCGAACTGGCCTACGCGGTGGGCCGCCAGGGAACGGCGAACGTCCTGGCGCACACCGGGGACACACCCGTCGTGCTGGTATCCAGCTCTGCCGTCTACGGTCTCAGCGACAGCAGCGCCGAGCTGCGCGAGGAGCGGGCCGTGGACCGGGCCGTCCCGCTGGCCTACGACGGCGGCAGCCCGGGCTACGCCACCGGCAAGTGGGAGATGGAACGGCTGGGGCGCGAGGCCGCCCGGCACCGGTCCGTGCTCACGGTGCGGCCCTTCAACGTCGTCGGCCCCGGCCAACGGGGGCGCTACGGCATGGTGGTGCCGACATTCTTCCGGCAGGCCTGGTCCGGGGAGCCGCTGACCATCCACGGCGACGGCAGCCAGCGTCGCTGCTTCACCGACATCGACCAGTTCACCCGACGCCTGCTCGACCTCGCGGCCACCGAGGCCGCGTGGCGGCCAGGCGCCAACGTGTTCAACATCGGCTCCCGCACCGAGACGACCATCGCCGGCCTCGCCCGCCTGGTCCTCGACGCCACCCGCAGCACGGCGGGCTCCGTCCACGTACCGTACGAGTCGGTCTTCCCCGGCCGCACCGACGTGACCGGCCGGGTGCCCTGCCTGGACCGGCTGACCGCCGCCGTCGGCGAGACGGACTGGCTGTCCGCCGCGGCACTGGTGCGCGAGATGGCGCGGGCACGGTTCGCCGAGGCGATCACCGCCACCCGGTGACGAATTCGCCGCGTGCGGGTTCACGCAAGAAGAACGGCATTTCGTTGACGCGTTTCCACCGCCACGAGAGTCTTTCCCCAGACATTCAGCACGGAGGAGCTGCCCCATGAAACTTCAGCTGCCGGCCCCCGGGGAAACCATATTGGCAATGCTCAAACTCCCCGGAGAAATGTGCAATATCAACTGCCATTACTGCTACGAGCGGCGCAAGCCGTACCCCAACGCCCTCATGCTGAAGCCGGAGGTGCTGCGCGAGTTCCTCACCCTGTGCGGCGGACGGCCGCTGGCGGTCGAACTGCACGGCGGCGAACCGCTGTTGATCGGCCGTCGCAAGATGGGCGACCTGTTCGCCGAACTGCGCTCCTACGAGGGCCCGGTGACGGTCTCGATGCAGACCAACGGCATCCTCCTGAACGAGGCGTGGCTCGACTTCTTCGACCGTGAATGGCCGGACATCGAGATCGGCATCAGCCTCGACGGGGACGAGCAGGGCAACGCGCACCGCGTCGACTTCCGGGATCGCCCCACCTACCGCAAGGTCACCAAGGCGCTCGACATGATGGCGGCCCGGGGCCGCAATGTCGGTGTCATCGTCGTCGTCACCCGCCGCATCCTCGGCCGGGCCGCGGACGTGCTGGACTCGCTGAGCAAGTTCGAGGCCGTGAAGGTCGTCAAGCTCTCCGGGTGCCTCGACTTCAACGTGAGGAGCAAGGACTACCAGACGCCGAACCGCAAGTCGCTCCAGATCCTCAACCCGGACGGCGTCGGCATGCCCGGCTGGGCGACGACGCCCGACGAGTACGCCGACTTCCTGATCGAGGCGTTCGAGCACTGGTCGGCGACCCGCTCCTACGGCGCGTACGTGCTGGAGCCGTTCTTCAGCGTCATCCGGTCGCTGTCCGGGCTGCCCACGAGCTACACGAGCTTCAGCGACCGCAAGGAACCCTTCGTCGTGACGCTCTACCCCGACGGGCGCATCGGCAGCTCGGACGAACTGAGCATGCCCGGCGCGCTGCTGGGTTCCGTGGACACGGCGACCGGAATGGACGAACTGCTCACCCTGGACAGCAACCCCGGGCTGCGCCGGGACCTGTCCGCACTGCTCGCCAAGTGCGCGGGCTGCTCGCACGAGGCCTCGTGCCGCGGCGGCGCCCTTCCCGACCGGCTCCGCTTCGAGGGGACCGGGTTCGAGGAGGAGTACTGCGACTACCGACGCAAGGTCATCGACCATGTGGCCGCGGCACTCCCGGCAGCGGCCTGAAAGGGAAACCACGATGTTCCTCCTCCCCGTCATCGACGACGACGAGACACAGAACCGCCGCTGGAACGCCTCGCTGGACGGCCGGGCCATCCACTCGTTCCTGCTGTGGGTCGAGCCGCACAGCACCGCCTGGGCCCGCCGTGCCGCCGCGGCGGCCGGTGCCGGGGCGCCGGACACCACGGAACTGCCCGACCCGCTCACCCGCGCCCTCGCGGGTCTCGCCGGCGCCCCGGACATAGCCGTCGACCCCGCCGAGGTGGGCACCGCGCTGCTGCCCCTGCCGGACGGTCCGCGTCTGGCAGTCCTGCACGGCGTGCCCGAGGACGGCGGCCGGCTGCGGCTCGCCCCGGCCACCGCGCCGGACCGGGCGGCGGTGGGCGACGCCGTGCGGGTGTTGGAGGGCGTCGGCCTGCGGTACGTCGTCGACCTCGCAGTGGGGGCGGTCGTCCTCGGCGACACGGCGGGCGCCGCCGTACCGGCCGACCTGTGCGACGTGGCCCGGTTCTCCCCGGCCGGGTCCGACGCGCCGTCCCGCGCCGAGGCGCTGCTGCGCGAGGGCGCCGCGTCCTGGATGGGCCAGTGGCTGCGCACCGAGGAGGCCGTCGGCGCCCGCGGCGGTCCGCTGTCCGGGACCGACCGCGCCTGGCTGACCGGTGTCTTCGCCGACTCCCTCGCCTTCCAGCTGTACGACCGGCTCGCCGCCCGCCGGCCCGAGGACACCCCGGAGCCCGTCGCACGCCGTTGGCAGGAGCTCCTCGACGGGCTTCGCCAGCTGCGTGCCGTACTGCCAGGCCGGGTCGGCGAGACGGTCGGCATGGGCATCGTCGCCGAACTGATCGGCACCACCTATCCCTGCTGGAACCGGCGGCAGTTCGCCGTCAAGTCCCCCTTCGACTACATCCGCGAGATCCGGCCGCTGACGGACGCCGAGAAGGCGGAACACCTCGACCGGTGGGCCGCCTCGAGTGCCGTACGGTGACCACTGCCCGAAAGGACCGGAGACCATCATGACCGAAGCCGACACCATCGAGGCGGCCGCGTCCGTCACCTCGCTCCAGGCCGAGCTGACCGCACGGTTGGTGGAACACCGTGCCGAGCGGGCGCGCACGCTGCTCGCCAGCCTGCGCAGTCTCGTGCCGGGCACGGAGCTCGACGGCCCGGACGGGGCTCCGGACGCCTTCGACAACGCCGTCCTGCACCACGCCTTCCAGCAGGCGCGCCTCGCCGCGCGGAGCCGCGACGCGGACCGGGCCCGGCGGGCCGTGCGCCTGTGGCAGAACCGGGCGGCACTGCGGGCCGAGGCCGTGCAGACCGCTGTCGGACCGGTCCTGGTGCTGCGCGCGGTGGACTGCGACGCCGTGGACGACGACCGCCTCGGCAGCCGGATGTACCTGCTCGGCAGCTCGCCCGAGCAGGACGCGGCGGAACGGGCGCGCATCGCGCGGACCCTGAACGAGGCAGTCGACGCCGCGCTCGCCGTAGGCGGCGAGGTGCTGCGCTCCTCCACCGCCGTCGTCGTCTGGACCGAGGCCGTACCGCTCGGGGCGACCTGCCGCAGCTACACGTTCGACTTCCTGCCCGGCACCGTCGTCCTGAACTGGACCGACGAACCGCTGCGCCTGGGCGAGACCCTCGTGCACGAGGCCACGCACTCCTGGCTGAACGAGTCCCTCGACGCCGAGGGCGTGTCCTTCGCCGACGACGGCCCCCGCTTCCACTCCCCGTGGAAGAACGAGGACCGTCCGGTGTTCGGGATCGTGCACGCGGCCCTCGCCTTCGCGAACGTCATCCACTACCTCTCCCGCATCCAGCCGGCGCCGGACGACGACTCTCAGCTCGCCGCCGTGCTGCGGCGCCGCCTCGAGGTGGAAATGGAGTCGCTGGAGGTCGGCCACGCCTCGGCCCTCACCTGCTTCGACCAGGTGCCCAGCGCACCACTGCGCACGTACCTGCGGGCCGCCGTCGCCGACGCGCGGCGCGCGGAGTGACGGCGGCACCGGTGCCGGGTCCGCCGTACCGTCACCAGGGGCCGCTGCCCGACCTCACCACCGAGGATCTGAGCGAGCCCGTACGGACGCTGCTGGGCGATCCCACGGCCGAGGTGAGCGGCTGGACGGGTGAGCCGATCGGCTACGAGAGCTGGAGCAGGGCGAGCGACGGGCTGTACGCGGTGCGGGGCACGGCCTCGGGCGACGGCGACGACCGCGCGTGGGAGATGGTGCTGAAACAGGTTCGGCACCGCACTTGGGTGCCCGGCCCGCATGATCTGGGCCGGCAGATCGACGACGGCGGCGACGGTCCTGCGGACTGGGCCTACTGGCGGCGCGAGGCGCTGGTACTGGGCTCGTCGCTCCCGTATGACCTCGCCGGCCGGTTCGCCGCCGTCCGCTGTCTGGGGATCGTGCCGGGTCCCGGTGGCCGGCTCCGGCTGTGGCTGGAGCGAGCCGACGGGACGCCCGGCGAGGCCTGGACAGCACGTGAGCTGCTCGACTCCGCCGAGTTCCTCGGCGGGTTCCACGCCCGCTCGCTGCGGCGGCCGCCGCCGTCCCGGGAATGGTGGTGCAGGCCGTTCCTGGAACAGGCCGCCCTGCACGCGCGGTTCGCCCTGATCGAACGGGTCGCCGACGCGGAGACGAGCGCGGATCCGGCGGTGCGCGGCCTGTTCCGGCCGGGGACCGCCACGGCGCTGCGGTCGCTGGCGCGCCGGCACGCCGAGGCCGTCCGGACGGTGCGGTCCCTGCCGGCGGGGCTGGTGCACCGGGACCTGACACCGCGCAACCTGTTCCGGACGGCGCGGGGCACGGTCGCGATCGACTGGGGTCAGGCGGGGCTGGGACCGGCCGGTGAGGATCTGGCCACTCTCGTCCTGTCGTCGGCGGTGGCCGCGGATCTGGACGCCGCCGCCACGCTCGCCCTCGGGGACGCCGCCGCCACGCGCCACGCCACAGGGATGGCGGAGGAAGGGGGCCCGTGCGACCCGGAGGACGTGGTCCTCGCCTACCGTCTCGTGGCCGCCTACCACTTCGGGCTGCCCGTGGTGCGGCTCGCCGACCGGCTGCTCGCGCGGGACGCCGCGTCCCGCGCCGAGACGGCCGCCGATCCCGACACGCGACGGCGGGTGGCGGTGATGACTGCGCTGGTGGAGGAGGCGCAGCGGGACCTTTGAAGGAGGCGACCCGGTCCCGGTGAGGGCCGGTGGACTGCCCCGGCGAGGACGGAGCCCCATGAGGCGGCCCGGCGAGGCCGGCTCTCCGGCCGGGCTCTCCGGCCGCCGGACAGGAGACCTCGCGCGGCGGACGCAGGTCCTCCGCACGCCGTGCCCAAGCCCTCGGGAGCCTCCGGAGTCCGGTCGTCAGGCGGGGCCCGACGGGCACATGCCGGTCATGGTGAGCCGACCGCGTTCCACGCACAGCCGGTACCAGGCGCCCCGGCCCACGATCCGCGGCAGCGCGCAGTCGTGGGCTGCCGACAGGTAGGCCAGCGCGGCAGGGATGGCGTCGCCGTGCGAACAGGCCACCGCGTGGCCGCCGTCGTGCCGGGCGGCGATCTCCACCAGCGCGCCCAGCACCCGGCCTGCCGCCCACGCGCCGCCGAGCGACGGGCCGACGAGGGCGTAGACCCCCTCGGTCCAGGCCGCCGGCTCGGCGAACCCGCGCGCCTCCCTCAGCCGGTCGTCGGCCACCACGGGGACCCCGGCGACGGCGGCCAGCGGGGCAACGGACTGCCGGCATCGCAGTGAAGGGCTGCTGTAGACGGCGTCGACCCCCTCCGTGAAGACTTGGCCAAGGACTTCGGCCTGCCGTGTTCCCTCGTCGCTCAGCGGACGCAGATCGTCGTCACCGCTCCACGCCTCGCGCGGCGACGAGGAACAGTGCGGAACCAGATCCAACACAGCGGTGCATGAATTCGCGAACATAGCGCGCATCATGCCCGGGCCGACGGGCGGAGTCCAACAATTAGCGGGTATCCGCAAAAGGATTGACCACGCCGATCGGGCACACGGAACCTGAACTCGAAATGGATTTTAGGGCGGGCATGTTCCGCAGGCTACGGAGTCGGTATGGAATTGGTCGACACAGCGGCGCACCATGGTGCGCGGGAGATAGCCCGGGAATTCCTTGAGCACGGCGCCCCGTTCCTCTGGCCGGAGCTGCCCGACCTCGCCGGCCTGCCGCCGGACCGTATCGCCGCGCTCCCTCCCCTGCCGTACGGCGACCCGGAGTTCAGCGCCCAACTGCTGCGGGAGCAGATCGACACCACGACGACGGACTCGTCCCGGCCCCCGGCGGTGATTGAGCAGCAACTCGACTGGCTGCGGCACGAGTTGCCCGGGTGGCGAGCGGGTCGTGTGTACCATCCACTGTGCGGGCCCGGCGCCTACACGGCCGCGCTGGGCGGTCACGGTCTGACGGCGTACGTCGGCGTCGACGCGGGCCCCGCGGTGGTCGAACACGCCCGCCGCCGCTTCGCCGGGCAGGACCACATTCGCTTCGTGCTCGGCGACGCGACGGACACCGCCGCCCCGCAAGGGGAGGCGCTCTGCGACACGCTGCTGCTCACCTACGACGCCGCCAACTTCTTCGCGCCGTCCGCCTTCCGAGAGCTGCTCGGTTCGTTGGTGCGGGGGCTGCGCCCGGGCGGCATCGCCGTCCTGGACCTGCGGCTCGCCGAGGACGGCACCGCGGGGTTCGACGAAGGCCGGCGCGTGTACCGGCGCCGTACCGGCTCGGTGTTCCGGGACGGCCCGCACCTGCTGCTCAGCGAGGGGTTCACCGCCGCGGACGGCGCCCTGCTCGGTCACCGCCTCGTCGCGGTGGACGACGGCCCCAGCGGCCGGCCGTCCGAAGTCTTCCACTCCGTGCTGCACGTCCCGACCGCCGCGCAACTCACCGCCGCGCTCACGGCCGAAGGACTCGACGTATGCGTACGGGGACGTCCTTTCGCCAGTTCCGACGACCCCGCTCTCGCGCGGCACCTCGTCGCGGCGCGCAAGCAGCGCACCACCCACCGCACCCCTCCGTGGAGGCAGCCATGAAGATCACGTTCCTCGGGCACGCCGGCGCGCTCGTGGAGGCCGACGGCGTGAAACTGGTCTGCGATCCGTGGTTCTCCGAGGGCGGGGCCTTCCTGTCGGGTTGGCACCAACTGCCGGACAACAGTTCCTGCGCTCCGCTCGTGCACGAGGCGACCCACGTGTACGTGTCGCACGACCACCAGGACCACTTCGACGCCGACGTGCTCGACGCGCTCGACCCGTCGGTCACGCTGCTGATGCCCGACTACCCGCTGCCCACCTGGAAGCGGCTCGTCCGCAGGCTGCGCGGCCCGGCGCCCGTACTCCTCGGCGACCAGGAGGTGTTCCAGGCCGGCCCGCTCCGGCTGCGCCTGATCCACTCTCCCACGCCCCGGCACCAGGACTCGGCTCTCGTCATCGAGGACACCGTCACCGGCCAGGTCGTCGTCAATCTGAACGACTGCCAGGTGGACCGGGACCAGTTGCGGACCATCCGCCGGCTCCATCCCCGCATCGACGTCGTCCTGGCACAGTTCTCCGGCGCCACCTGGTTCCCGTTCGCCTACTCCTTCCCCGCCGCGGAACAGGTGGAGGCGGCCCAGCGCAAGAGGGTCAACTCCATGCGCCGGTGGACTCGTTACATGCAGGCCCTGGACCCGCGCAGCGCGGTCGCGTTCGCCGGGCCGCCGGCGCTGCTCGACCCGGAGCTGGCCCCGCACTTCTTCGCGGAGTCCTCGGTGTTCACCACGCCGCCCGAACTGCTCGCGTGGCTGCGCCACGACCACCCGGGCCTGGCGGAGCGCACCGTGGCACCGCTGCCGGGTGACGAACTCGACGTGGCCACGGGCCGGTTGACCGCCGACCCGGAGATCCGACGGGGATTCGACTGGGAGAACCTCGCGCCCTACATCGCGGACTACGCCCACAGACGCGCCCCCGCCATCGCCGAGGTGGTCACCGGGTACCCGGAGCCGCGGCACAGCCTCTACGACGGCTTCGCCGCCCACTTCAAGGCGCTGTTCGCGGCCGGGGAAAGCCTGTGCCGTGCCGTCGACGCCGTCGCCGCCTTCGATGTGCGCGGCGCCGGGGGCGGCTTCTGGCTCGTCGACTTCCGGTCGCTGGAGGTGCGCGAGGGCACCGGGCCGGAGACCGACGCGCACGACTACCGCTTCACCCTGTCCTCGCGGTACCTGCCGGAGATCCTGGAAGGCGGGATGAGCTGGGAGGAATTCTTCTTCTCGTTCCGTTTCAGCGCCTGGCGGCCCGGGATCGGCGCGTACAACGAGGAGCTCATGTCGGTGCTGCGGTGGAGCGATCCCGACGACCTCGCCACGTACGTGCGGCGGACGGCACAGGGCGGCGAGCGCCCGGCCGGCACGTTCATGCTGGAGACGCCGAGGGGGACGTACCGGGTGTCCGACGTCTGCCCCCACCTGGGCGCGCGGCTCGGCCCGGGGGACTACGACCCGGAACTGGACGCGGTCGTCTGTCCCCAGCACGGCTGGCGCTTTGCCCTGCCGGACGGCTCCTGCGCCAACGGCCGGGCACGGCTCGGCGTCTCGCCGGCCGGAGGGGCGGCAGATCCGGACTCGTCGACGGACCTTCCCACGGACCTCTCCACGGACACCCCGACGGACACCCCGACGGACGCCCCGCGGCGTCCCCGAGAAAGGCAGGCACACCAGTGATCGACTACGCGGCCATGGAACGGCAGCTGAACGCGGCCCACGAGCCCTGCTTCCGCTCCGACCCCTTCCCGCACTACGTGTGGGACGGCCTCCTCCCCGCCGACGCCCTGCGCGCCGCCGCCGACGCCTACCCGGACACCGCCGTGATGACGGCGAAGCCGGGCATTCCGCGCTGGCACTCCCAGGACCGGGAGCTGGCCGGGCCGGCCCTGCGGGACCTGTGCGAGGCGCTGCTCGGCGAGGACCTCGCCGCCATCCTCAGCAAGGTGACGGGGGTGGAAGGGCTGCGTACGGAACCGGACGGTGACTGGGGCAGCTACCGGCTCGCCGGTCACGGTGCCGTGCACCACGCGCACGTCGGCTCCAACCGGCACCCGGAGACCGGGCGGCTGCGCCGGTACTCGTTGTTCACGTATCTCACCGAAGGCTGGGGCCCGGAGGACGGCGGCTGGCTGGAGCTGGGCGAACCGGTCGACGGCGCGTCCCCGGCCCGGATCATGCCCTCCTTCAACCGCAGCGTTCTCATAGAGACGACGGCCCGTTCGCTGCACGGCGTGTCCCTGCTGCGGGCCCCGGCACCGGTCCTGCGCAAGACCGTGACCGTGCACTTCTGGACCGATCCGGCGGCGGACGGCGCGGCGTGAGAGGGGACACGAGGTGAGGCACCGCCGGCTGGGCCGAAGCGGTCTGCACGTCAGCGAGTTGGTGTACGGGAACTGGATCACCCACGGCGGGCAGATCGACGAGGACCGCGCCCGCGCGTGCGTCAGGGCGGCGCTGGACTGCGGTGTGACCAGTTTCGACACGGCCGACGGTTACGCGTTCGGCGCGGGCGAGGAGATCCTGGGCCGCGCGCTGGCGGGCGAACGGCGGTCCGGGGTCGAGATCTTCACCAAGGTGTACTGGCCGGTAGGCCCCGGGCCGAACGAGCGCGGACTGTCCCGCAAGCACATCGTGGAGACGATCGACGTCTCGTTGCGCCGGCTCGGCACCGACCACGTCGACCTCTACCAGGCCCACCGCTTCGATCACGGCACCCCGCTGGAGGAGACCATGACGGCCTTCGCCGACGTGGTCCGCGCGGGCAAGGCCCTCCATATCGGCGTATCGGAGTGGCGGGCGGAGGAGATCCGTGCCGCGCAGGGCCTCGCCCGCGAGTTACGGGTGCCGCTGGTGTCCAACCAGGCGCGCTATTCGGCCCTGCACCGCGTGATCGAGGCCGAGGTGATCCCGGCCTGCCGGGAGCTGGGCCTCGGCCAGCTCGCCTTCTCCCCGCTGGCGCAGGGTGTCCTCACCGGGAAGTACCTGCCCGGCCGGCCGCCGCCGACCGGGTCGCGCGCGACCGATACCAAGGGGTTCGGGGGGCACTTCATGGAGAAAGTGCTGCGCGAGGACATCCTCGGCCGCGTGCAGCGGCTGCTGCCGCTGGCCGAGGAGGCGGGGCTGCCCCTGCCCGTCCTGGCCCTGGCCTGGGTGCTGCGGGAGCCGAACGTGGCGGCCGCGGTGATCGGGGCCAGCGGACCCGAGCAGATCGCCGACAACGCCGCGGCGTGCGACATCGTCCTCGATGAGGACCTCAAGGCCGCGGTGGACGCCGTCCTGGCACCGGTAGCGCTCACCGACCCGGCCCTGACGACCAGTCCGGCCGCCGTGTCCTGAACGCCGCCTACGGTCCCAACTCCCCGCACCAGCATGACCAAGCACTACCAGGCCTCGCCCCGGCCACCGTGTTGGAGGCGCTCAAAGGGTCGTCGGGATCGAGCCGGATGCCGGAGCGGTTCGGTGAGCAGATGCCGAGCGGCCGCTGTCCACGGCAGTTCAGCGCGCGGCCGGCCCGCGAGGACATCCGCAGTGTGCCGGTGCCGGTGCCGGAAGCGACGGTTGCCACCATGATCGAGGAACGCCTGCGGGCCCTCGTCGAAGCCGGGTACGGCGAGGACAACTTCACCCGTCTCGCGAGACGGGAGTAGAACGCGATGAGCGGGGGGCGGGGCCTGTTACGGGCCCCGGCCCCCGCTCACGTGGGCATTGCCCGCCAGACTGCTCGGTGTCAGGTGAACAACGGGGCCGATGGGCCCGGCGGCAGGGCGTAGTAATAACGGCGGCACGTTTTGACCAGGGTCTGCTCGGACAGGGTGAACACGTCCGCGAAGTCCGCGCTGTGCACGCCCCGGCCGCCGTCGCCGGCCGATGAACGCACCACCCGGCCGAGTGCGACGACCGTGTCTTCGTCGGCCACCACCGCGGTCAGCTCATGCCGCCTGAGCAGCTGGGCCTGCGCGGCATGCGCACTGACCACCGCGTCGCGGCCCCGGTGGGGAGCGGCGCCGGGGTGGTCGACGATCAGATCCTTCTCGGTGAGGGACGCGTACCCGTCGGTGTCCCCGATGTCCAGGTAGTGGTACGTGAGCATCACGTGCCTCACCCCTGCTGCCGTCGCCGTCGCGCTGGTGGGCGATATGCGGATTCTGTCGTGTCTCATGACTGGAAGACCCACCTTTCGTCATCGGTGCAAATGGTGCGACGGCGCTGAAGGCCCCCGCCCGTCAACCCTTCGGCACTCCGTTAACTCGGCGCTATCGTCCTGTTATCTCGGTGGCTGGAGGTGGTCAACCTATGCTCGGAAAGTGATCACAGTTGGTCAGTCCGGGTGTGCGGTAACGAACGGACCGCGGGCCGCCGGACGCCTTGCGCGACGCTGCGATCTGCTCCCGGTCACCATGCCCGCCACAGCTATCCAACTACTGGTCACAGCTGTTGTCCGCCGAGTCGGCGCTCTAAAGTTGCATGTTCAGCCGTGTGGTGAGCAGGTGAGCCAAGGAGGCGATCATGGCCGGAGGGCACCCCGTGCCGCGTAACCCGAGCGCGGGACCGGCCTTTCGGGTACTGGGGGCACTGAAAGTCCTGAGCGGTGGACGGACGGTGCCCGTCACCGCGGGACGGCAGCAGGTGGTGCTCGCCGCCCTGCTCCTGGAGAACGGCAGACTGCAGAGTCGGGACCGCCTGATCCGGCTGCTGTGGGACGAGGAGCCGCCGGAAACCGCCCGCACCCAGGTGCAGATCTGTGTGTCCCGGGTGCGCAAGACGCTGGTGGCCGCAGGCGTCAAGGCCACCATCGTGACCCGGCCGCCGGGCTATATGCTCCAGGTCGAGGACTCCGCGCTCGACCTCGACGTGTTCCGGCGGACCGTGGCCGAGGCCAATACGCTGGCCGGGCAGGGTAGGACGGCCGAGGCGGCCGGCTCGATGCGCGCCGCGGTCGCCCTGTGGCAGGGGCCGTGTCTTGACGGGATCGCCAGCGAAACGCTCGCCCGCGTCGCCCAGCACATCGACGAGGAGTGCCTGGCGGCTGCCGAGTCGTTCGTCGAGCTGGAGCTGGAGCTGGGCCGCCACCGCCAGTTGATTGCCGAGATAGCCCGCCTGGTGAACGACAATCCACTGCGGGAACACTTCCGCGGGCAGTTGATGCTCGCCCTCTACCGATCCGGCCGCCAACCCGAAGCTCTGGAGGTGTACCGCGAGGCGCGCAAGCTGCTCCAGGACGAACTAGGGCTCCAGCCCGGCGAGGAACTGCGTCGCCTCGAACGGTCCATCCTCACCGAGGACCCGGCGCTGCGGCTGCCGGATGCCCCCGGCCTCGGAAGGACCGCGGGCCCGCCCGCCGCGGAGGCGGACTCCACGCAGCCCCGCGAGGACTGGCCGGCCGCCGCGCGCGTCCCCGTCCCCCGTCAGTTACCTGTCGACACCGCCGACTTCGTCGGCCACGAACACCTCGTCGCGGAGGCCGAGGCCGCGCTGACCGGTACCGTGCCGCACCGGGCCACGGGCATCGTCGTCGTCGCCGGCCGCTCCGGCGTCGGGAAGAGCACCTTCGCCGCCCGGGTAGCCCACCGGCTCGCCGACACTCACTTCCTCGACGGCCAGCTCTACTGCCAACTGCACGGCGGCCGGACGGATCCGATCGACCCGCGCGAGGTCCTGGGCCGCTTCCTGCGCGCGCTGGGCCTGCCGGGGCCCGCCATCCCGGACTCCCTGGAGGAACGCGGGGAGATCTACCGCAGCATGCTCGCTGTCAGACGCATCCTGGTCGTCATGGATGACGCCGCGAGCGAGGAGCAGGTCCTACCTCTGCTGCCGGGCAGCCGCTCCTGTGGTGTCCTCATCACCAGCAGGGCACGGCTGACCGCCCTGCCCGGAGCCCACCGTGTGACCCTGGACATCCTCGACGAGAAGGACTCGCTGGAACTCCTCGGTAACGTTGTCGGAGCCGACCGGGTGCAGGGAGAACCGGCTGCAGCCAGGGAGCTCGTCGCTGCCGTGGGCAGACTCCCGCTCGCGCTGCGCATCGTAGCCGCGCGCCTGGCGGCACGCCCGTTCTGGCCGCTGGCGTCGATGGTGCGGCGTCTGGCCGACGAGAGCCGGCGCCTGGACGAGCTGGCCCACGGGGAGATGACCGTCCGAGCCAGCCTCTCGCTCACCTACGACGGGCTCACCGAGCCGGACCGCAGACTCTTGCGCCTGCTCAGCCTCACCAAGGGCTCCACCTTCCCCGGCTGGATGGCGGCCGCGCTGATGGGCGGCACGCCGGGCCCCTACCCGTCCGACATCCTGGAACCACTGATCGACGTGCAGATGCTGGACATCACGGGCGTCGACGCGGGCGGAGAGCTGCGCTACGCCTTCCACGACATCATCCGGCTGTTCTCCCGCGACCGGTTGGCCGCCGAGACCGACGACGGCGAGCGCGGTGCCGCTGTCCGCCGGGTAGGCGGCGCCTGGCTCTCCCTGATCACCGAGGCCCAGCGGCGAGTCCTGGGCACCCGCTACCTCACCGGTTCGGCCGAGCACTGGCACCTGCCCGAGCGGCATGTCTCCACTGTCCTCGCCCGGCCACTGGAGTGGCTGGACACCGAGCTGGAGAACCTCAGCCTGACCGTGGAAGGGCTCGCGCAGGAAGGCGAGGACGAGCATGCGTGGGAACTCGCTGTGAACCTGGCACCGTTGCACGAGGCCCGCGGCTATCTCGACCACTGGGCCCGCACCCACCGCAAGGCACTCACGGTGGTCCGCCGCCGCGGCAACCGTATGGGGGAGGCCGCACTGCTGGCCTCCCTCGGATCGCTGCACCTCAACCGCCGTAACCTGCCCGAGGCACGCAAGGCTCTCACCACGGCGTCGGAGATCTTCGAGGACCTGGGGCACGACAAGGGACTCGGCCTGAGCCACCGGGACCTCGGCATCGTGGCCCGGCTCACCGGCCGCGATGTCTCGGCGATGCTCCTCTTCGACAAGGCGCAGCGGTACTTCGACCGCAGCGGCGACCCGTGGGCCCGCGCCACCGTGCTCACCCAGCGGGCGGTCATCCTGCTCAGGCAGGGTGACGTCCGGCGCGTGGAGGCCGAGCTGAACGAGGCGCTGAGGATCTGGCGGGATCTCGGCTACGTCGGCGGACAGGCCCGGGTGCTCCAGCGCGTGGGTCAGCTCCTCCTGCACCGGAAGCAATTCGAGGGGGCCCGCAAGGTGTTGTCCGAGGGGCTTTGCATGGTCCTGGCGGACGGCGACGTAATCGGCGAGGGATACATGCTGCACGACCTCGGCCGGGTCCACATGGGCCTGGGCGAACTCGATGACGCCGCCGCTTTCTTCGACCGGGCGCTCGCCCTGCGCGAGGGCATCCGGGACCATGCGGGCGCGGCCTCCTTGCGTGTGGACCTCGCGGCCCTGTCGCTGCGCGCGGACCGGGCGCGGCGGGCCAGCACACTGCTGGCCGACGCGATGGAGGTGTTCAGCAGACTCGGCATGGTCGAGGAGCACGCCCGCGCCGCGCGGCTGTACCCCCACCGCTCCGCCGACGGTATCGATGTCCCGGCCGCAAGGTGACCCGCACTCCGCACCGGTGAGGGGACAGCGGTCCACCGGCACCGCGGCCCCCCTGCACGCGCGACAGCAGACGTTCCTGCGCCGCTTCGTGGGCCGCCAGGACGAACTGGAAGCCTTCCGCGCAGCGCTCGACGACCCGTCCGGCGCCATCGCGGTCCTGGCCTTGCACGGCCCCGGCGGCATCGGTAAGACGACGCTGCTCAGACACTTCGCCCTGGAGGGTGCCCAGCGAGGACGCGACGTCGTCGAGGTGGACGGGGAACGGACCGAGCCCACCGAGGAGGCGTTCCGCGCCGCGGTACCTGTGACCGGAACGGCCCCGCCGGTCCTCCTCGTCGATTCCGTGGACCGCCTCGAACCGCTGGCCGACTGGATCAGGGACCAGTTCCTGCTGCGGCTGCCGCCTGGGTCGGTGGTGGTGTTCGCGGGCCGGCTGCCACCGAGCCTGCGCTGGCAGACCGACCCCTCCTGGGCCGACACCCTGCGGGTGCACCGCCTGGGCGGGCTCTCCCTTTCCCAATCGGCGCGTCTGCTCCGGGACAGCACGCCCGGCCGGGTCACCCAGAGCAGGGCCCGGCTCGCCTTCGCCGACGGCCACCCCCTCGCGCTCCGGCTCGTCGGCCAGGGCCAGGACACCCCGTTCGGGGGCGAGTGGCAGCCCTCCCCGGAGATCGTGCAGGACTTCCTGGAACGGGTGCTGGGCCCCGTGCCGTCCGCCGTCCACCGGCAGGCCCTGGAGATCTGCGCCCATGTGCCCGACACCACCGAGGACCTCCTGCGCGTCTTCCTGCCGGACGACACGCACGAACTGTTCGGCTGGATACGCCACCAGCCCTACGCCCTCAGCAGGCGGGCCGGACTGCGCCTGCTGCCCGTCGTGGCAGAGGCCCTGGACCGCGATCTGAGATGGCGGGCACCGGACACCTACCTCTCCATGCACAAGTCGGTGCGCACCTACCTCCAACACGTGATTCGCAATCGCCCCGAACCCGCCTCGCTCCGAGCCGCCGGCGCCTTCAACTACCTCCAGACCAGGGGCAGAAGGTTCCCCGGCTTCGAATGGGACGAGCACGACGACGCGGTGGACGAGACACCCTGCGGCCCCGACGACGTCCGCGCGGTCCGCGACTTCGCGTACGAGCAACTGGGGACGGGACGCGACGCCGCCGTCGACTTCTGGCTGGGACGGCAGGCCGCGGGCTTCCACCTGTACCGGTCGGTGCGGACCGGCGACATCGTCGGCGTCCTGGGCGTGCTGAGCTTCGACCGGTGGGACGCGGTCGAAACGGTGATCGACCCCGTTGTCGCGGCCGCACGTGATCACATCGCGGCGAGCCGCGAGTTGCGCCCCGGACACCAGGTGCACCTGGTGCGCTTCGCTCTGGCCAGCAGGCGGGCACCCGAACTGACCGCCACCTCGGCCAGGATGGCCGCCCGCGTCACCTGGAAATTGCTCAGACACCAACAGTCGGAGTGGACCATGGTCGCCGTCAATGACATGGACGAGCAGTCTGCGCGGCTCCTGGAGTTCGCCGACTTCCGCCAACTCCCGCGTGGACCCCTGCTCGCGGAGCAGCGGGTGCGTCTCTTCGCCCACGACTGGGGCACAAATCGGGGCGACGAATGGAGTGACCTGCTGGACGACCGGATGCTCTTCGGGCTGCGGACACCCGGAGTCGCCAGCCTGCCGAGCACCAGTGTGCTGTCCCGGGCGTCCTTCGACCGCGCCGTACACGACGCGCTGCGTGACTGGCACCAGCGGGAGCGGCTGGCCACCAACCCGCTGCTGCACGCCTCCTTCGTCGCCAGCCGCCCCGGCGACCAGGAGAACCTGCGCCGGCTCATCGTGGGGGCCATCGAGGCGATGGACAAGGACCCCAAGGCGAAGATGCAGCGAGCCGTCGTCTGGGCCACGTACGTGAAGGGCGGCAGCACTCAGCAGGCCGTGGCCCGCGAGTTCTCCCTGTCCTTCAGCACCTATCGCCGCTATCTGAAACGAGGGATCGAGAGGGCGTGTTGGCATCTGTGGGAACAGGAGGTGACCTACAGGGCGCAAGCCGCGGTATCCCACTTCAACACCTCCGGTCCGGCGACGACCTGGTAGCCGTTGGCACGGGGCGGCATGTCCGGGGCCTATCGGGCAGAGATAGCGCCGTCAAAGCGGCGGGATCACAGCGGCCTTTAACTTTCCCCTCAGAAATCGACACCGTCCGGGGGACTCCAGGAAGAGGCAGCAGGCCACTATGAAGAACACCGACGTACTCGCCAAGAAGCTCGCCGCCGTCATCGCCATCGGCATGGCCCTTCTGGTCCTGGCCCCCACCGAGGCCGCCACCCACCTCCGTACCACCACGGTCGCCCAGCCGGCCACGGACGGCATCATGGACGACACCAACCCCTGGACCCGCCACCGCCTGCAGACACTTCCCCGGACGGACGATCGTCGACAGGTCGCGGACCCTTCTACTGTGTCCGCGTAGTTCAGGGCAGATGTGACACCGCTGTCGGCCTCGACGTCGGACAGTAAGGCGCAAAGCGGAGGAACGTGCTTCCTCCGCCCTCCTGCCAGGGGCCTGACCGCGATGTCAGGGGTCGCGGTCAGGACCGCCGACACGCTGCTGGTCGCCGTCGGCTTGGCACGAGCTTCCCCACCGCCGCCCACCTCGCCGCCCACGTCGGCCTCGCCCCGACCACGAAGTCGTCGGGGACCTCGATCCACGGCGAACACGCACCACGCGGCGGCAACCGGCAGCTCAAACGCGCAATGTTCCTGTCTGCGTTCGCCGCCCTGTACGACCCCGCCTCCCGCACTTGTTACGACACATGCCGGGCCCGAGGGAAGAACCCCACGCAGGCGCTTCTCCGCCTGGCCCGGCAACGGATCAACGTGCTCTTCGCGATGCCCCGCGACGGCAAAGGTGAACGCCCTCCCGCTCCCAGTCACCCTCTGTCGAGAGCCAACTATTGACAGCAGCCATCTTCCGGTCACCTTCTCGGTCAGCTTCCACCCACCGGACAACGGCGGCGCCCAGCCGCTGCGCCTCATCCGACCACACCGACCAGGGGAGCATCGTGCGTAGCCCAACGAACCCCACACCTGTGCGCCGCAGCAGCCTCCGGATACCCGGCGGCGAACAGCGGTCCGTCCCGGTACGGCCGACCCTGGAGGAGAGGCTCGCCGCCGTCATGCCCCTGGACGAGCGCCAGCGCAAGCTGGTGGCACTGCTGCTCGCCGGGCACACGGACGCGAGCGCGGCCGGCCGGCTCGGCGTCAGTCCCCGCACGGTGACGAACATCCTGCGCTCGCTCATGGACAGACTGGGGGTTGACAACCGCTTCCAGTTGGGGGTGGCCATCGGCAGCAGGATGCGCGTGCCCGACCGGCCGAACCCCCGGCCCCGGCCCGTCCCGTTGCCGGGCGAGCCGATGCCCGGGTTCGGAGTCCCGATGCCGTCGGCCCGCCGCGAGGCCGGTGCGTAGGCCTCGCGGCGGTCGTGGCCCGGAGATCCGATCAACCACCGACAACGATGTCACACGGCTCACACCGCCCCCGTCCAGCCGTCCATGTCATTGACGCTGGGCGGAAGGCTGCCCTAGCGTCCCCCGCAGCATTGAAACCTTTCAACAACCGCCGGGACGCGTAGCGGCCGGCCGAGGGAGACTCGATGAACGACGGCCCGCACAGCCGCAGACACGTTCTCCAACTCGGCGCCGCGGCAGCGGCGGCCGCCGCGACCGGTGCGGCCACCTCCTGGGGGCCCGCGCACGCCGCCGAGCCGGGCGGTCCGGCGGCCCTCTCCGCCGTCCCTGACATCGCCGACCGGCCAAGCACCTCCGACCGCCCCGGCCCCTACTCGCCCGCCCGGTTCGCCCACCCCGGTACGGGCAGCATGCCGCTGATCCTCTGGTTCTGGAACGGCACGGTGACCCCCGCCCTCGTGGACAGCGACCTCGCGGACATGCGGGACAAGGGAGTGACCGAAGTCCTGGTCTTCCCCTTCGACACCCCGGCCCTGCGCCCCGCATTTTTCACCGAGGCATGGTTCGACATCATCGAGCACACGCTCCGCGAGGCCGACCGCCACCACATGCGACTGTGGCTGTTCGACGACGACTTCTTCCCGAGCGGCCGGGCGGGCGGGTTCGTGGTGAAGGGCGGCCGGGTCGGCGACCGCGTCCACCCGCCGCGCCCGGACCTGCGGGCCAAGAACCTGGCCCGGAGCAGTGTCGAGGTCACCGGCGGGACGGTCGTCCCACTGGCCGCCCGCGCGCTGTCCGTCGCCGGCGGACGGCTGATCGTGGACGCCGCCGCGTACGACGGTGTCCGAGTCCTGAAGGAGGGCGCCGACTGGGCCGACTGCACGGTCACCGCCACCGTCCGTGTCGAGCGGGCCACCGCCGGTCTGCTGGTGCGCTGCTCCGACGACCGCAACGGCTACCTGGCCGACCTGCGCGCGGACGGCGGCCTCGACATCTGGCGGCAGCGGGACGGCGGATTCACCCTGCTGCACCGGGGTGACGCCACGCCGGGGTTCGACGCCACGGCCGACCACACGCTCCGACTCTCCCTGCGCGGCCCGGTCATCACACCGTCGCTGGACGGTGCCGCCCGCCCGCCGGTGAGCGACACGACGTACGCCACCGGCACCGTCGGCGTACGCGCCGCCGCCACCCAGCGCTCCTCCTGGGACAGCCTCACCGTCACCGACCCGGCCGGCGCCTCCCTCTACGCCCAGACCTTCGAAGACCAGTCCGCGGTAGGCGAGTTCGAGACGCCGGCCGCCCTCGGCGAGGTGGTCGCCGCGGCGGCCCGCCCCGCCGGAGCCACCGGGAGCGACACGGTCCCGAGGATGATCGACCTCACCGCCGCCGTACACGCCGGCGGTGTCTGGACCGCCCCCGTCGGCCGGTGGCAGGTCGACATCCACACCTCCCGGCCGCTCGCCGACGCCACCGGCAGCCGACGGAACTACCTCGACCTCCTCGACGACGAGGCCGTGGACCTCTTCATGGACATCGTGCCCGGCGAGTACCTGCGCAGATTCCCGTGGGCCGTGGGCGGTGTCCTGCGCGGATTCGCCGACGACGAGCCCTTCGTGGCGTCCGCGGACGCCGGCTGGGGACAGCCTCCCTGGTCCCCGGGCCTCCCCGCCGAAATCAGCGGGCTGGCCCCGAAGGCGGGCCTCGGGATCGTGCTGTCCGCCGTCCTCGACGACCTCGGCGACCAGGGAGACCGGCTGCGCGGCGTTTTCTGGCGCGCGGTCTCCAACCGGTTCTCCGCCGCCTACTACCGGCGTCTCGGCGCGTGGATGGACGAGCGCGGGCTCGACGTCATCTCCAACCCGCTGTGGGACGAGTACGGCCCGGCCGAGCAGATCAAGAGCACCGGCAACCTCAACACCGCACACCAGTGGGCGCAGATACCGGGCACCGACCTGATCTTCGACCACTACCGGCGCGGGTACCACCGGATCCTGCCGCGCTGGCCCGCGAGCGCGGCCCATCAGACGGGGCGCACCCGCGTCTACCTGGAGGCCATGGGCGGTACGGGGTGGAGCGTGACACCGGCCCTGACCCGCGAGATCATCGGGGCGTTCGTCGTCCGTGGAGTCAACAAGGTCCTGCTGCACGCCCGGTTCTCCGACCCGAACGACATCGTCTTCCCGCCGCCGTTCCAGCCGGCCAACCCGTGGTGGGACCTCTCCCGGCCGCTCAACGAGTGGATCGGTCGGCTGGTCGAGACGGCCCGGGCCACGGCCGGGGCCCGCACCGCGCTCGTTCAGCCGCAGCGGGCGGCGGAGTCGCTCCAGGACCGCCCCGAACAGAGCCGCCTCGACGAGGAGTTCACAGCCGCCGTCCACGCCCTGGAGGACGTGCAGATCGACTTCGACTTCCTGGACGAGGGCGCGCTGGACCGGGACCCGGCACTGATCGCACACGCCCGGCCGCGCGGCTCCCGGCTGGTGGTCGGACGCCAGGAGTACGGCATCGTCGTCCTGCCACACACGCCCGTGCTGTCGGTAGGAGCAGTGGAGTCACTCACCGCCTTCGTCAAGGGCGGCGGTGTGCTGGTGGCGATCGGCGAACTGCCGCGGCGCGAACCGGGCGGCAGAGAAGAACAGTTGACACGGGCCCTGGCCCGGCTCTTCTCCGGCGTTCGGGCCTCCCGGACACACCGCGCGAAGGACCCGGCGGAGGCGGCGGCGACAGTGGCGGCGTTGGGAGGGGCCGCCGCCACACTGGTGCCCGCCACCCCCGACATCCGGGTGCTGCGTCTGGAACGCGGGGGCCGGCAGGCGTTCCTCCTGCACAACGAGCGGCCGGAGGCGGTACGGCTCACCGCGACGTTCCCGGCCCTGGGCGTACCGGAGATCTGGGACCCGGACACCGGTGAGACCGCCGCGGCGGGCGTCTGGCGCACGGCGCCGACGCGATCGGGGACCGGTACGGACGTACCCCTGACGCTCGAACCGAAGGCGACGCTCGCCGTGGTCTTCCGCCCGCCTACCCGCACCACACCACCCCCGCACGCGGTCGGGTCGAGCGCACCGGTGGAGAACGTGACGATCGACGGCCCCGCCCGCGGGACCGCCACCGTACGCGTCTCCCACGCGACGACGGCGACGGTCCGGGTCGAGGCCCGGCACGGCGAGCGCCGGTACGCCGGAACCCTCACCGTCACCGACCCGCTGACCCCCATACCGCTGGACGGCGACTGGAGCCTCCGCTTCGACCGCGACGGCGAACAGCCCATCAGCCGCCCACTCGCCACCTGGACGGACCTGCGCCCCTCCTACTCGGGCTCCGCCGTGTACGAACGCCACATCACCCTCGAAGCCCGCACCCTGTCCGGCCGCCTCTGGCACCTGGACCTCGGGGACGTGCGCGACGTGGCCGAGATCACCGTCAACGGCGTGCGGCTCCCCGTCCGCCTGTGGGCGCCCTACCGCGCGGACGTCACCACCGCCCTGCGCGCGGGCACCAACTCCGTACGCGTACGGGTCACCAATACGGGCGCCAACGCCCGCGGCGAAACGGCCGCCTCGGGCCTCCTGGGCCCGGTGACCCTGCACCCCGAACGCCGCGTCGAGGTCCCCCTCACCCGCACCCCCAACGGGCTCTGAGGCGGCCCGGTCGGCTCAGGCCAGGCGCACGAGGGCGTTCTCAGGTGCGATGAGCCGGCGGAAGTGCTCGACGAGCGACCTGAGCCCACCTCATATGTCTGATCGCGCGCGCCGCGTTCCCCGGGTGTGGGGAGCGGCGCGCGCCGCCCGGCTGGACCACGGGGCCGCGCATCGCAACGTCGCGGATCCCCGCCTGCGCAGGGTGCCGGCCCAGTACACCACCGACCGGGCTACCGCCGCCGAACTACGCGCGGCCACCATGGGCGACTTCCTTATGGGGCCCATCCCGACGCCGTACCGATAGCCGATGCACTCGGCGCTGCCAAGTCACGGCACGCCCGTTGTCGGCCCGCTCAGGGGTTACACATACGCCGCCGCGAGGCAGTTGGACGTCCCGGGCGCGATTCTCCGGGCGGCCTGCGCGGGTTCGCCCGTGCGGGTGAGGAGTCTGGTTCCGGCGAACCGGCCCCAGTCACGGCGGGCGCGATCCGGACGGCCCGCTTAGGGGGCCGGCCGGACAGGACCCGGACGGGGGCCGACGGTGAGAGCACGCTGAGCCGGATCACTGTCAGGAGATCGAGGGTCTCCCGTCACAACGGGACATGTGACATAGTACTGATGTGTCTGCTTCTCCGACTTCTCCGGCTTCTCTTCGGGTCGTCGTCGTGGGCGCCGGTATCGTCGGCGCGGCGACAGCCCGCGCCCTGGCCTGCGCCGGCTGCGACGTGACCGTCGTCGACCGCGGCCCCACCGCCGGGGGCACCTCCGCCGCCGGTGAGGGCAATCTGCTCGTCTCCGACAAGGAACCCGGCCCCGAGCTGCGGCTGGCGCAGCGTTCGCTCGCCGCCTGGGGGCGGATCGAGGACGAGCTGCGCGAGGAGCTCCCCGCCGGATTCCCCGGCCTCGAACTGGAACGCAAGGGCAGCCTGGTGGTCGCCACGACCGAGGCCGGCGCCGAGGCTCTGCTGACGTTCGCGGACACTCAGCGGGGCGCCGGAGTGCTGGCCGAGACGGTGGACGACGCCCGGGCTCATGAGCTCGAACCCGACCTGACACCGGACAGCACCGCCGCGGTGTTCTACCCCGAGGACCTGCAGGTGCAGCCGGTGGCCGCGACCGAGGCGCTGCTGGCCGCGGCCCGCCGTCACGGCGCGCGCGTACACCAGGGCGTCGAGGTGACCGGGCCGGTGCTGTCGTCGGGCCGGCTCGTCGGCGTACGGGTCGCTTCCGGGACCCTGCCCGCCGACGCCGTGGTGATCGCCGCCGGGCCCTGGTCCGGCCTGGTCGCCGAGCGGCTCGGTGTTCATCTCCCGGTGCGTCCGCGGCGCGGCACGGTGCTGGTCACCTCACGGATGCCGGTCCGTGTACGGCACAAGGTGTACGACGCCGACTACGTGGGCGCGGTCGGCTCCGGCTCGGCGGACCTGCAGGTCTCCAGCGTGGTCGAGTCGACCGCCGGCGGGACCGTCCTGATCGGCTCCTCCCGGGAGCGCCGCGGCTTCGACGAGCGGATCGAGGCCCGGGTGCTCGCCGCGCTGGCAACCAAGGCACTGCTGCTGTTCCCCTTCCTGGCCGACGTGCAGGCGATGCGCGCGTACGGAGGGTTCCGGCCGTTCGTACCCGACCACCTTCCGGTGATCGGTGCCGACCCGCGGCTGCCCGGTCTGTGGCACGCGACCGGGCACGAGGGCGCCGGGATCGGCCTGAGCCTGGCCACCGCCGAGCTGCTGCGCGATCAACTCCTCGCCGGTGCCGCCGATCCGCTGGCCGCCGAGTTCCGCCTGGACCGTCCCACCCTGCTGCCGCACCTCGAAGGGGCCGCCCGATGACGGGGATTCATATTGAGGTCGACGGCGACCGGATCGCCGGCCTGGCCGGGCAGAGCATCGCCGGGCTGTTGCTGGCCGACGGGCGGGTGGCCTGGAGGCGTACCCGCACCGGCCGCCCCCGCGGTGTCTTCTGCGGGATCGGCGCCTGCTTCGACTGCCTGGTGACCGTCAACGGCCTGCGCGATGTGCGGGCCTGCCAGCGGCGGGCCCAGGACGGCGACAAGGTCGAACTGCAGGAGGACGATCGTGACTGAGGTACTCGTCGTGGGCGGCGGACCGGCCGGGATGGCCGCGGCGCTGGCCGCCCGCCGCCACGGCGCCCGTGTCGTGCTGCTCGAAGCCGGTGACGACGTCGGCGGGCAGTACTGGCGGCATCTGCCGGACGGGCGTGGAGACCCGGACGAGCGGCTGTGGCAGCACGGCTGGGACCGCTTCCTCGCGATGCGCGACGAGTTGCTGGGCGACGAAGGCTGCGAGGTCGTGACCGGCGCGCACGTCTGGTCGGTCGGCCGGCGTGATGACGCCCCGCCGCTGGTGCACGTGTTCGTCGGCGAGCCGGACGGGCAGGGGCGTGAGCCGCGTACCTTCGACCCGGCGACCCTGGTGCTCGCCACCGGGGCGTACGAGCGCACCTTGCCGTTCCCCGGCTGGGATCTGCCCGGGGTCTTCACCGCCGGGGCGGCGCAGGCGCTGGCCAAGGGCGAACGGGTGGCCGTCGGCCGCCGCGTCCTGGTGGCCGGTGCCGGGCCGTTCCTGCTGCCCGTGGTCTCCAGCCTGCTGCGGATCGGGGCCGAGGTCGCGGGTGTGGTCGAGGCGGCCGGCCCGGCGCAGCTCGCCGGAGGCTGGGCCACCCGGCCGTGGCAGCTGCTCGCGGCCCGCCGCAAGGCCGGTGAACTGGCCGGGTACGCCCGGCAGTTGGCCGCCCATCGCATTCCGTACCGTACGGGGGCGGCAGTCGTCGCGGCACACGGCACCGATCGCGTGGAGGCGGTCACCGTGGCGCGCCTGACCCGGGACTGGACGCCGGTCCCCGGCACCGGACGGCGGATCGAGGTCGACGCCGTCTGCGTGAGCCACGGCTTCGTCCCGCGCACCGAACTCGCCACGGCGGCCGGCTGCGCGGTGGGCGTGGACGGTGCGGTCACCGTCGACGAGCGGCAGCGTACGTCGGTGCCCGGGGTCCTGACCGCCGGCGAACTGACCGGCATCGGCGGCGTCGACCTGGCCCTGGCGGAGGGCGAGATCGCCGGGACCGTCGCCGCCGGGGGTGTGCCGGCACCGGGCGCGGTCCGTGAGCGGGCGGTCTTCCGGAAGTTCGCCGCGCGGCTCGCCGCCGCGGGCGCCATCCGCCCCGGCTGGCGCGCCTGGGTGGACGACGACACCATGGTGTGCCGCTGCGAGGACGTCACCGCGGGCGCCCTGCGCCGGGCCGCGGAGCTGACCGGATCCCACGGGCTGCGCTCGCTCAAACTGACCACCCGGGCCGGCCTCGGCCTGTGCCAGGGCCGCACCTGCGGCCGCACGGTCGAGGACCTGCTCACCGGTGCGAACGAGCACGGTCTGCTCGACCCCGGCCGTACCGCCCACCGGCCGATCGCCATCCCCGTACGCCTGGGCGAACTCTCCGCTTCGACCAGGACCAGCAACCGAGAGGAAACCCCATGAGTTCCACACCGACCGATCTGCGCGGAGTGATCGTCGCCACCGCGCTGCCCTTCAAGGAGAACCCCTCGGCCCCCGCCGGGCTGGAGGTCGACTACGACCGTTACGCGGAGCACTGCGACTGGCTCATCAATGAGGGCTGCCACGGCGTCGGTCCGAACGGATCGCTCGGCGAGTACTCCGCGCTGACCGACGCGGAACGTCGCAAGGTCGTCCAAGTGGCCGTCGAGGCGGTCGGCGGGCGCGGCGTCGTGGTGGCCGGGGTGCACGGGCCCGGCTGGCACCAGGCCAGGCACTGGGCCGAACTGGCCGCCGAGGACGGAGCCGACGGCGTGCTGGCGCTGCCGCCGACGATGTACCGGGCCAGCCACGAGCAGGTCGTCGAGCACTACAGGAAGATCGACGAGGTCGGGCTGCCGATCATGATCTACAACAACCCGGTCGACACCAAGGTCGACCTCGTCCCCGACCTGGTGGCCGAGATCGCCCAGCTGCCCCACGTGACCGCGATCAAGGAATTCAGCGGGGACGTGCGCCGGCTGTTCGAGATCGAAGAGCGGTGCGACATCGACGTCGTGGCCGGCGCCGACGACGTGCTGTTCGAGCTGATGGCCGACGGGGCGGTCGGCTGGTTCGCCGGCTTCCCCAACACCTTCCCGGCCGAGTCGGTGGCGATCTACGAGCACATGCTGGCCGGGCGCTTCGAGCAGGCCCGGGAGCTCTACAAGCACCTTGTCGCGGTGTTCCGGTGGGACTCGCGCACCGAGTTCGTACAGGCCATCAAGCTCGGCATGGAGATGGTCGGCCGGTACGGCGGCCCCTGCCGCCCGCCGCGCGGCCCGCTCTCCACCGAGCACGACGCCCAGGTGCGCGCCGACATGCGACGGGCCATCGCCGCACTCGACGCGCGCCGCGCGGTGGCGGTCTGAGATGCGTACGTCGCGGCTGTACTCCGCTGTCGACTCGCACACCGAGGGCATGCCGACCCGGGTCGTGACCGGTGGCATCGGGGTGATCCCCGGCGCCACCATGAACGAGCGGCGGCTGTACTTCGTCGAGCACCTCGACCACGTACGGCGGCTGCTGGTCAACGAGCCGCGCGGTCACGCGGCCATGAGCGGCGCCATTCTGCAGCCGCCGACCCGCCCCGACGCGGATTTCGGCGTGCTGTACATCGAGGTGTCCGGGTGCCTGCCGATGTGCGGGCACGGCACGATCGGGGTGGCCACGGTGCTGGTCGAGACCGGGATGGTCGAGGTCGTCGAGCCGGTGACCAGCATCCGGCTGGACACCCCGGCCGGGCTGGTGGTGGCCAACGTCGCGGTCCAGGACGGGCACGCCGAGAGCGTCACGCTGGAGAACGTGCCCGCGTACTGCGACCGGCTCGACGAGACCATCGAGGTGCCCGGCCTCGGCGAGGTCAGGTACAGCCTGGCGTTCGGCGGGAACTTCTACGCCATGGTGGACCTCGACGACGTGCGGCTGCCGTTCGACCGGGCACGCAAGAACGAGATTCTGAGCGCCGGGCTGGCGATCATGGATGCGGTCAACACGTCGGCGCCGCCCAAGCACCCGCAGATCGAGGGTGTCGACCACTGCCACCACGTGGAGTTCATCGCGCCCGGTTCGAACGCCGCGCACTCGCGGCACGCCATGGCCATCCACCCGGGATGGTTCGACCGGTCGCCCTGCGGAACCGGCACGTCGGCGCGGATGGCCGAGCTGCACGCACGCGGCGAGCTGGCCCTGCACCAGGATTTCGTCAACGAGTCGTTCATCGGCAGCCGGTTCACCGGCCGCCTGGTGGGAGAGACCACGGTCGGCGGCCTGCCAGCGGTGCTGCCGACCATCACCGGGCGGGCCTGGGTGACCGGGATCGGCCAGTACATGCTGGACCCGACCGATCCCTACCCGGCCGGTTTCGAGTTCTGAGGGGAACGGTGGTTATCGTGCGGCTCTTGGGGCGGCACACCGGCACGCGCTTCCGGCGGCCGGTGACATATCAGGGGACATCACCGTCGATGCACCCCCGCACCTGCGACGACCGGCGAATGCGATACTCAGCACTGCGTCGACCGACGACGGTTGGCGGGGTGTGACATTTTAGTCGTGGGAGGACGGTGCGGATGAGTTCATCAATCATCGGCCCGGTGTCGGTGGGGGCGAGCCTGCGCGGCACGGTGGAGGACGCGGTGGCCGCGGCCATCGTCTCGGGCGAACTGGCCCCGGGCACCCTGGTCACCGCGCCGACGCTGGCCGCACGTTTCGGGATCTCCGCCACCCCGGTCCGCGAGGCCCTGCTCAACCTGCAGGGACGCGGGTTCGTCGACGTGGTGCGCAACAAGGGTTTCCGGATCACCGAGGTCAGCGAGCAGGACCTCTGGGAGATCGTACGGCTGCGCCAGCTGCTGGAGGCCCCGCCGATGCGGGAGATCGCGCGGACACTGCAACCGGAGGCCGCCGCCGACCTGCGCAGCAGGGCACAGGCGATCGTCGCCGCGGCCGCCGCGGCCGATCTGGCGGCCTACCTTGCCGCCGACATGGCCTTCCACCTGCGACTGCTGGAGCTGCACGGCAACCGCCGGCTGGTCGCGATGGTGAAGGACCTGCGGCAGCAGACCCGCATGGTGGGGCTGGCCGACATGATCGGTACCGCCGAGCTGGCCCGTTCGGCCGCCGAGCACCACAGCCTGGTGGACCTGCTGGAGGCGCGTGACGGGCGGGGTGCGGAAACGCTGCTCACCGCCCACATCGGGCACGTGCTCGGCTGGTGGAACGGCCGCGCGGAGGACTGAGACACCGGTGTGAAGAGCCCGTCCGGCCGAGCCGGGCGGGCTCTTGGCGCGCGCCCGTGAACGGGAATTTCCCCGCAGTAAATTCTGGCGTGAACCCTTCTCCCGGGAGGTGTCACATACTACTGTCTCCTCAAGTGACCGGGACCGCAGAGGTTTCGATCGCTCCGTGGGACCGGTTGCGGCTGCTCTGCCCGCCGGCCCACCGGACTCGCAGCGCATCTGCTCACCATTTTCCGCACATAGTCGCTGGTCCGCCGGCCCGTCACCCGTCCCGCTCTTCCGGACGGCCGGGCTGCCCGCACCCGACCGGAAGGTAGGACCCCTTGAAGAGAACCCCGTCTTCAGCGGCACTCGTTGGGCTGACGGCCGGCGTACTCGCCCTTTCGGCATGCACCGGTGGCGGCTCCTCGTCCACGGGCACCGGCGGTGAGGGCGGCGGGACCGCGGTCAAGGGCGGGACCGTGCAGGTCCTGCAGTCGACCAACTTCTCCTATGTCGACCCGTCCCGCGGCTGGGACGGCGGCGTCAACGCGCTGTACCGCCTGCTGTACCGCCAGCTGGTCACCAAGGCACCCAACGACGCCAAGGATCCCAACGCGATGGTCCCCGACCTTGCGCAGAGCCTCGGCAAGGTCTCCGCCGACGGTCTGACCTGGACCTACAAGCTCAAGCCCGGGATCAAGTTCGACACCGGCGCGCCGATCACGTCCAAGGACGTCAAGTTCGGCATCAGCCGCAGCTGGGACCCGGAGATCGGCATCGGCGCGCCGTACCTGAAACAGCTGATCGATGCCCCGAAGGGCTACCAGGGGCCGTACCGCTCGGGCGAGTTGCGGACGATCGAGACGCCGGACGACCGGACGATCGTCTTCCATCTCAAAGCTCCGTTCCCCGAGTTCGACGCGGCGCTCTCCCAGCCGAACGGCACCCCGTTCCCGGTCGGCACCGGCGCGGCCGACTCGTTCATCAAGGACGTCATCTCCTCCGGTCCGTACGACGTGGAGAAACTCACCCCGGGCAGCCTGATCCAGCTCAAGCGCAACCCGCACTGGGACGCGAAGAGCGACACGGTCCGCAAGGCATACCCCGACGCGTGGCGCTTCACCATCGGCATCGAGGGCGCCACCATCGACGAGCGCCTCATCGCCGGCCAGGGCGCCGACGTCAACGCGATCTCCGGCAGTGTGGGGACGGCCACCATCGCCCGCCTGCAGACACCGCAGCTCAAGGCACGGATGGTCAAGGCACCGTCGACCTGCCTCACGTACATGGGTCTCAACACGACGAAGAAACCGCTCGACAACCTGAAGGTGCGCCAGGCCGTCAACTACGCGGTGGACAAAGGCTCGGTGCTCAACGCCACCGGCGGCAGACAGTTCACGACGATCTCCAACAGCCTCCTGCCGCAGACGGTCTCCGGACACGTCGACTACAACCCCTATCCGAGCGCGGACAACGCCGGTGACGTGGCCAAGGCCAAGCAACTGCTCACCGAGGCGGGCCATCCGAACGGCTTCACGATGACCCTGGACGTCCGCGCGCTAGAGGCCGACCAGCGCAAGGGCGAGGCAATCCAGCAGGCGCTCAAGCGGGTCGGCATCAAGGTCAAGCTGAACGTGATCGACGGGTCGACCTACTACGAGACGATCGGCACGCCGTCGCAGCAGCATGACGCGGCGATCACCGGCTGGTGCCCGGACTGGGCGTCGAGCGCGTCTACGTTCCTGCCGCCCCTGTTCGACGGCCGGCACATCAACCCCAAGGGCAACCAGAATCTCTCCCAGCTCGACGACGCCGCCGTCAACGCCGAGATCGACCGGATCGGCGCGATGACCGACCTGGCCGCGGCCAACAAGGCCTGGGGCGAGCTGGACAAGAAGATCATGGCGCTGGCTCCCTTCGTTCCGCTGAACGTCGACAACCGCATCTACCTGCCGGGCACCAACGTGGCCGGGATCATCGCGCCCAGCGGCGACCTCGACTACGGGATCATCGGTCTCAAGGACCCGGCGAAGGGCTGACATGACGATCCCGTCAACCGGCCCGCAGGTGCCCGCGGTGTCCGCACCGGGCACCGCGGGCGCCACCCCCGACCCTCGCTGGAGCGTGGCCCGCGCCCTGCTGCGCGACCCGGTGGCCGTGGCCTGCCTCGGCTACATCGCACTGATCGTGCTCATGGCGGTGTTCGCACCCCTCATCGTCCGGGTCAGCGGCTGGGACCCGTACGAGTTCGACCAGAGCGCCATCGACCCCGACCTCGGCGGCATACCCACCGGGTCCTGGGGCGGCATCTCCGGATCGCACTGGCTCGGTGTCGAGCCCGGCAGCGGCCGGGACGTCTTCGCCCGGATCGTGTACGGCGCCCGCTCCTCGATGCTCATCGCCCTCGGCGCGACGCTGCTCACCACGGCGCTCGGCATGGTGTTCGGCCTGTTGGCCGGTTACTTCGGAGGCCGGACCGACATGCTGATCTCGCGGGTCATGGAGTTCCTGATGGCGTTCCCCGCGCTCATCTTCATGATCGCCGTGCTCTCCGCACTGCCCGCGGACGACCGGCAGTACCTGCTGGTCGTGGTGATCTCACTGTTCGGCTGGCCCTACCTGGCCCGGATCGTGCGAGGACAGACCATATCGCTCAAGGAGCGCGAGTTCGTCGAGGCCGCCCGTGCGTCCGGTGCCTCCCGCACCACCATCGTGTTCACCGAGATCCTGCCCAACCTGCGCTCGACCATCCTGGTCATGGTGACCCTGGCGGTACCCGGTTACATCGGTACCGAGGCCGGGCTGTCCTTCCTCGGCGTGGGCCTGGTGCCGCCCACGCCGTCCTGGGGGCAGATGATCTCGAGTTCGGTGAACTGGTACGCGGTGGTCCCCACGTACTTCCTGGTGCCGGGCGTCTTCCTGGCGCTGCTGGTGCTGTCCTTCATGGTCCTCGGCGACCACATCCGGACCGCCGTCGAGCCGGGGGGCCGCTCATGACCCGCTACGTCGTGCACCGCGTGCTGGGCATGCTGCTGGTGCTGTTCCTGGTCTGCCTGTTCACCTACATCATCTTCTTCGCCCTGTCGCCGGACCCGGCCGTACAGATCTGCGGCAAGAACTGCACCCCGGAGCGCATCGACCAGATCCGCGCCAACCTCGGCCTGACCGACCCGTTCCTCACCCAGTTCCTGCACTTCATGCAAGGGCTGTTCCTGGGCCGCGACTACGGCAGCGGCCCCTCCACCGTGCACTGCCCGGCACCCTGCCTCGGTTACTCGTTCCAGACCTCGCAGTTCGTCACCGACATGGTCGTGCAGCGGCTGCCGGTGACCGCGGTGGTCGCCCTCGGCGCGGCCGTGCTCTGGCTGTTCATGGGCGTGCTCGGCGGTCTGCTCAGCGCCGTGCGCGAAGGGAGATTCGCCGACCGGTTCATCGCCGGGCTCACCCTGGGCGGCATGTCGATCCCGAACTACGTACTCGCCCTCGCGCTGCAGTACGTGCTCGTGGTGTGGCTGCAGTGGCTGCCGTTCCCGCAGGCCGTGCAGTTCGCCGACGACCCGGGGCAGTGGTTCCTCAACTTCATCATGCCCTGGACGGTGCTGGCGATCGGCTACGCCTCGTCGTACACCCGGCTCACCCGGGCCAACGTCATCGACACCCTCGACGAGAACTTCGTGCGGACCGCGAGAGCCAAGGGCCTGCGACCGGACCTGGTGTGGCGGCGGCACGCGCTGCGGCCGGCGCTGACCCCGATCGTCACGATCGCGGGCATGGACTTCGCCGGCCTGCTCGGCGGCGCGCTGATCACCGAGACGGTCTTCGGGATCAACGGCGTCGGCAAACTCGCGGCGGACTCCATCACCAAGAACGACCAACCGGTCATCATGGCGGTGACGTTGCTCGCGGCGTTCTTCGTCGTGGTCGGCAACATGGCCGTCGACCTGGTGTACTCGGCGATCGACCCGCGGGTCAGAGTGGGAGCGGCGTCATGAGCGACCTGCTGCGCGTCCGTGACCTGACCGTCGCCTTCCACGGCGCCCCGGTGGTCGACGCCATCGACTTCGCCGTACCGCCCGGCGGCGCCCTCGGCATCGTCGGCGAGTCCGGCTCGGGCAAGTCGATGACCAGCCTCGCGATCATGGGGCTGCTCCCGAAGGGAGCCACCCGCGCCGGCAGCATCGAGTTCGACGGAGGCGAGCTCACCACGCTGAACGAACGCCGGATGCGAGCCGTTCGCGGCGACCGGATCGCGATGGTCTTCCAGGACCCGCTCTCCTCGCTGAACCCTTACTACACGGTGGGCACGCAGATCGCCGAGGCCTACCGGTCGCACCGCACCGGCGTCAGCCGCCGGGCGGCCCGCACGGCAGCGATCGAGGCGATGGAACGCGTGCACATCCGCGACGCGGCCCGCCGCGTCGACGAATACCCGCACCAGTTCTCCGGCGGCATGCGCCAGCGCGTGATGATCGCGATGGCACTCAGCACCGAACCCAGCCTGATCATCGCCGACGAGCCGACCACCGCGCTCGACGTCACCGTCCAGGCCCAGATCCTCGACCTGCTCGCCGAGGTACGCCGTGACACCGGTGCCGCGCTCATCCTCATCACCCACGACCTCGCCGTGGTCAGCGAGGTCGCCGACACACTGATCGTCATGCGGCACGGCAAGGTCGTCGAGTCCGGCACCGCCGAGCAGATCTTCTGCGACCCGCGGCACCCGTACACCCGGGCGCTGCTCGACGCGGTCCCGCGGATCGACGACGAGATCGGCGAACTGCAGACCCTGGGAGGCGACACATGAGCCCCGAACCGTTGCTGCGGGCCCGGAACCTGGTCAAGGAATTCCCCGTCGCGGGTACGGCCGGCCTGCTGCGCCCCGCCCGCAGGTTCACCGCCGTCGACACCGTCTCCTTCGACCTGCACGCGGGCCGAACGCTCGCGCTCGTGGGGGAGTCCGGGTCCGGCAAGTCGACCACCGCGCGGCTCGCCGCCCGGCTGATCGACGTCACGTCGGGCACCGTCCACCTAGACGGCCGCGACATCACCGCCCTGCAAGGGCCCGACCTGCTGGAGGTACGCCGCCAGGTACAGGTCGTGTTCCAGGACCCGTTCTCGTCGCTCAATCCCCGGCACACCGTCGAACGGATCGTCACCGCGCCCCTGCGCTACCAGAAACGGCCGATCCCCGGAGGAACCCGGACGGTCGCCCGCGCGCTCATGGAACGGGTGGGGCTCGACCCCGATCACGTCGATCGTTACCCCGCGCAGTTCTCCGGCGGGCAGGCACAGCGCATCGGCATCGCCCGCGCGCTCGCCGTGAGCCCGCGCGTACTGGTCTGTGACGAGGCGGTCTCGGCCCTCGACGTCTCGGTACAGGCACAGATCATCAACCTGTTGCGCGAACTGCAGCGCGAGGAGGGCTTCGGCTGCCTGTTCATCGCCCATGACCTCGCCGTGGTCCGGCAGATCGCCACCAGCGTCGCGGTGATGACCGCCGGCCGCGTGGTGGAGGCCGGCGAGCGGGACGCGATCTTCGACGACCCGCAGCACGAGTACACCCGCACCCTGCTGGCCGCCGTGCCACGGATCCGCCCCGAGTGGGACGCGCGCCGCCGGAGCAACTCGACCGGAGCCACCGCATGAACCTGGTGGAATACCCCCTGCCCGGCGCCTGGGTGCGCGAGTTCACCGTCGCCGCGCCACTGGACTGGTCCGATCCCGGCGGCGAGAGCATCGAGCTGTTCGTCCGGGAGTTCACCGACCCCGAACGCCGCCACGACGACCTGCCGTTGCTGACCTATCTGCAGGGCGGCCCCGGCGGTGCCAACCCCCGGCCCGCCCCGGTGGGAGGCTGGCTGGCCGAGGCCCTCCCGCACTACCGGGTCGTCCTGGTCGACCAGCGCGGCACCGGGCGCAGCACCCCGGTCGACGGCACCGACATCGCGGGTTTCCCCCATGCCCGTGCCGCCGCCGACCACCTGCTGCACTTCCGGGCCGACTCGATCGTGCGTGACCTCGAACACGTCAGGACCCGGTGCTACGACGGCAAACGGTGGGCCACCCTCGGGCAGAGCTTCGGCGGGTGGATCACCCTGACCTACCTGTCGCGCGCCCCCGAGGCACTGACCGCCTGCTACGTCTGCGGCGGGATCCCCGGCACACCGCCCGATCCGGCGGAGGTCTACCGGCGTACGTTCGACCGGGTGGCCGGCAAGACCGCCGACTTCTACCGGCGCTACCCGCAGGACGTCGCCGCGGTGACGGCGATAGCCGACCGGCTCGCCGCCGGTGACGTGACGCTGCCCGACGGCTCGCCGCTGTCGGTGCGCCGGTTCCAGACCCTGGGCGGGGACCTCGGCTTCGGAGCCGGCCACCAGCGCCTGCACTGGCTGGTCTCCGAGGCGATCCGCCGGGACGGCAGGCTCGACGCCGAGTTCCTGGAGACGGTGCTGGTCAAGACGTCGAACGCGGGGAACCCGCTGTTCTGGACCCTTCAGGAGTCGATCTACGGCGACGGCGCCAACGGTCCCTTCCGCTGGGCGGCCCAGCGCGAACGGGACCGGCGACCGGAGTTCACCGAGGACCGCCGGCCGCTGCTGTTCACCTCGGAAATGACGTTTCCGTGGATGTTCGAGGAGATACGGGCGCTGCGGCCGTTCGCGCCCGCGATGGCCGAGCTCGCCGAGCAGGAGGTCTGGAGCCCGCTCTACGACCCGGCCCGGCTCGCGGCCAACGACGTCCCGCTGGCCGCCGCCGTCTACGCCGACGACGTGTTCGTCGACGCCGGGCTGCAGCGCGACACCCTGACCCGGGTCGGCAACGCGCAGACCTGGGTGACCAACGAGTACGAACACGACGGCATCGCCGACGGCCGGGTGTTCCACCGGCTGCGGGAGATGGTCCGCGACCGAGGAGGCGAAAAGCGTTGACCGAGATCACCACCCCGCCGTACGCCGGGACGAAGCCGCCACGTCTGGCCGACGAAAGCCCCGGCTTCCTGGCCCGCATCGGACAGGGCTGGGCCGAACGCGACGTCCCGGCGCCGGTGAGTCCCGCCGCGGCACGGGCGGCGGCCGACCACCGGGCCCGGCTGAGCGCCTGCCTGCCGGACCGGACCCTGGTCCTGGCGGCCGGCCGCGCCCCGCGCCGTAACGGCGACGCGGACTACCCGTTCCGGGCGGACAGCGACTTCGTCTGGGCCACCTCGTGCCAGACCGAGGGCGCGGTCCTGGTGATGAAGCCACGGCCGGGCGGCCACGACGCCGTGCTCTACATGCCGGCCCCGGCCCGGCCCGGCGAACGTGACTTCCACGCCAGCGCCGCCTACGGGGAACTGTGGGTCGGCCCGTCGGCGGGGCTCGCGGCGTGGTCCGCCGCGCTGGACCTGCCGGTGCGGCCGATCGGCGACCTCGGTGAGCAGCCCGCCGGTGAACCGGACGAACTGCGCACCGTGCTCTCCGACCTTCGCATGATCAAGGACGACTGGGAGATCGCACAGCTGCGGGAGGCCGTGGACCACACCGTCACCGGTTTCGCCGCCGTCGCCGACGAGATCCCGCGGGCCGTCACCGACGCCCTGGGAGAGCGCTGGCTGCAGGGCACCTTCGACCGGCACGCCCGCACCTTCGGCAACGGGCCCGGCTACAACACCATCGTCGGCTCCGGCGAGCACGCGCCGATCCTGCACTGGGTCCGCTGCGACGGCCCCGTCCTGCCCGGCGAGACCCTGCTGCTGGACATGGGCGTCGAGGCGAACTCGCTGTACACCGCGGACGTGACCCGGACGCTACCGGTGGGCGGCACCTTCACACCGGCCCAGCGTCGGGTGCACGACCTGGTCGAGGCCGCGCACCGGGCCGGCATGGACCAGGTACGCCCCGGCGGCACCTACATCGACTTCCACTTCGCCGCCATGGAGGTGCTGGCCCGCGGGCTGCACGACTGGGGGCTGCTCCCGGTCTCGGTCGACGAGGCGCTCGCACCCGGGGGCCAGCAGCACCGCCGCTACCTCGTCTGCGGTATCGGCCACCACCTGGGCCTGGACGTGCACGACTGCGGCTCGTCGTCGTACGAGCAGTACCAGGGCGCGTCGCTGCGGCCCGGCATGGTGCTGACGGTCGAGCCCGGCCTGTACTTCCACGCCCACGACGAGACCCTGCCCCCGGAACTGCGCGGAATCGGCGTACGCCTGGAGGACGACCTCCTGGTCACCGGGACCGGGCACGAGGTGCTGTCCGGCGCGCTGCCGATCGACGCCACCGGACTCGAGAAATGGGCGGCCCGATGACCCGCGTACATCCCTTCGCCCTGCGGGACGTGGACCTGCTCGACGGCGTGCACTCCCGGACCCGGGACCAGATGCTCCATCTCGCCAGGGAGTTCCCGGTGGACCGGGTGCTCGCGGTCTTCCGGGCCAACGCGGGGCTCGACACCCACGGCGCGCTGCCGCCCGGCACCTGGGAGGACTTCGGCCATCCCGAGGAGCGGGCGTGGTCCGAGGCCGACTACCCCGGACCGGGCGTGGCACCCACGGCGAGCCTGCTGCGCGGGCACTACGCGGGGCACTTCCTGTCGATGCTGTCGCTGGCCTACGCCTCGACCGGCGAGGAAGCCCTGCTGAGCAGGACGAACGAGATGGTCGCGGGCCTGGCCGAGGTGCGCGACGCGCTGGCGGCGACCGGGCGCTACAGCCATCCGGGATTTCTGGCGGCGTACGGCGAGTGGCAGTTCTCGCGGCTGGAGGACCTGGCGCCGTACGGGGAGATCTGGGCGCCGTACTACACCTGTCACAAGATCATGGCGGGGCTGCTGGACGCGTACGAGCTGACGGGCTCCCAGCAGGCGCTGCAACTCGTCACCGGCATGGGCCACTGGGTGGCCCGCCGCGTTCTGCGGCTGGAACGGGCACAACTGCAGCGCATGTGGTCGCTCTACATCGCCGGCGAGTTCGGCGGCATGAACGAGACCATGGCGACACTGCACCGGATCACCGGCGAACCCTCGTTCCTGCGCACCGCCGGGGCGTTCGAGGTCGACCGCGTGCTCGACGCCGCGGTCGAGGGCCGTGACGTGCTCGACGGCATGCACGCCAACCAGCACCTCCCGATGCTCGTCGGGCACCTCGACCAGTACGACGCCACCGGCGACCGCCGCTACCTCGACGCGGTCGTCGCACTCTGGGACCAGATCGTGCCCGGCCGGACCTTCGCGCACGGCGGCACCGGCGAGGGCGAACTGTGGGGCCCCGCGGACACCGTGGCCGGGTTCGTCAAGCGGCGCAACGCCGAGACCTGCGCCACCTACAACCTGCTGAAGATCGCCCGTTCGCTGTTCGGGCACACCCTCGACGGCCGGTACGCCGACTACGCCGAGCGCGCCTCGCTCAACCACATCGTCGGCTCCCGCGCGGACGTCACCTCGGACACCAGCCCCGAGGTCCTGTACATGTACCCGGTGGACCCGGGCGCCGTCCGCGAGTACGACAACGTCGGCACCTGCTGCGGCGGCACCGGCCTGGAGAGCCACGTCAAACACCAGGAATCGGTGTGGTTCCACGCACCCGGGCAGCTGTACGTCACGCAGTACGTACCCTCGCGGCTGCGCCACGCCGACGGGGAGGTGATCCTGCGGACCCGGTACCCCCGCGACGGGAAGGTGGCGGTCGAGTTCGGCGCCGCCTTCTCGGGCGAGCTGCACCTGCGCATCCCGCCCTGGGCCGCCGGCTCCCGGGTCGACGGTGTGGAGACGCCGGTGCCGGACACCGGATTCGTGACACTGCGGCGCGATTTCCGCCCCGGCGACACCGTCGAGCTCGACCTGCCGATGCCGCTGAGGCTGGTGCCCACCCCCGACGACCCCACCCTGGTCAGCCTGGAACTCGGCCCCACGGTGCTGCTCGCGCGGGACGACGCCACCACCACCCTGCCGGTCGCGGCGGCCGCCCACCGGCGTCTCGACGGCAGCATCGCCGGGCACACCACCGACGGCGACCTGGTCTCGGTGCTCGGCCGGACCTTCGAACCGGCCTGGTCCGGCGGCGACCACCGCTACCACATGTACCTGCGTCTGGCCGACCCGGAGATCGCCTTCCTGGGCAGCACCCCCGGGGTACCCGACCGCCATGACTCCGACGGCTGGTCGTTCCTCACCGGACTGTGGGCGGACGGCGGTTACGCGGATATCGCCGCGTTCTTCACCGCGGTCCACCGGGGGGTGGTGCGGGCGGCCCGGTCCGGGCTGCTGAGCCGGGACGAGGCGGCCCTGGTGCTCATGGCAGCCGCCGCGAGCACCCTCGACGGCCCGGCCGTGCCCCGCCGCGGTGTCGTCGGCCCGGACTCGGCGGACGAACCGCGCGTGAGCCGGCTGACCACCGCGGACGGGCAGCCGGCCGAGGACATCGTCGAGTGGTCGCTCCCGGCGGATATCGGCGCGGGGGATCCGCTGCCGGTGGTCCGCGTGGAGGTGACCGGCGACCGTGCCCCGTCCGGGTGGTACACCCGCGAGCCGGGCTTCGCGGTGACCTCGGTCTCGCCCGCCACCCTGGAGGCCGCGGTGGGTGAGGGCGCGTGGCGGCCCGCGACCGGCGTGATCGCGCTGGACGGCGAGGGCCGGCACGTGCTCCGGGGCCGGGCCACCGACTCCTCCGGCCGGACCGTCCACGTCACCCGCGAGGTCGCCGTGGACACGCGGCCCCCGTCGGTGGGCGCCGAGGTCCGTCCGCTCGGACCGAGCAACGTCGAGGTGACCCTCCACGCCGACGACGACGTGTCCGGCGTGGACCGCGTTCAATGGCGTACCCCGGAGACGTTCTGGGGCATCTACCAGGAGCCGTTCACCAGGGCGCTGCGCGACGAGCCACAGATCCTCGAGTTCATCGCCACCGACCGTGCCGGGAACACCACACCGATCCAGCGGGTGACGCTGCCGCCGCTGCGGTGAGAATCCCGAATGATTCTCCCGAACCGAAGGTTGCCGAAAGGGTTTTCGTACGTCAGTGTCAACAGTAATAGATGCCCCGTCCATCAGTGTTGGCCTTCACGCGCTCACCGGAGTCCTCTGCATCCACCGTCATTCTCCGGTGTGCGGGAAAGGCCCGAAAGGTCGACGTGGCGCTCGTCAGTCATCGGCCCCCAAGGGGATGGTGTTTCCGTCATGAAGCTTCTTCATGCTCGATTACGGCCACTGTGGCTCGCTGTCGTACTGACTCTCACGCTGGTGACCGGTGCGTCCGTCGCGCCGCCGGCGACGGCGCGCGCGTCGGCCCCCGCCGCGAAGTCGGTGTACATTCCCGCGAGATGGACCCAGACGGGCGAGGTGCCCTGGTCGGCCGACCGGAGCCGGGAGTCCACGAACTTCATCCTGCTGTGGGGTGAGAAGTCGGGCACCAATCCGGTGTCGGCGCCCTCGCCGTACAACTTCGACCCGAACAGTGTCCTCACACAGCTGGAGAGTCTCTACAGCTTCTACGTCAACACGATGGCCTTCACGCCGGAGACCGGGCTGCTGGCGCAGCACAAGATCATCGTGATCGTCACCCGGACCTGGAACCGCACCGAGCTGGACTCCTGGGCCAGTGGCGGATCGGTGGACAACAGGGTCGGCATCATCAATGTCGCCCCGGGTGCGGCGCTGCCCGGTTCGTGGGGGCTGGCGCACGAGCTGGCCCATGTCTTCCAGAACTACACGTTCCTGGGGCGTTCCGGTGCCGGCTTCGTCGATCCGAGCGCGGGCACGTTCTGGGAGACCGGCGCCGAGTTCATGGCGATGCAGGCGCTGCCCACCACCGCGGCGGGAGACCTGACCCGCTGGCTGCGTTCGGAGAATCTGTACTGGAGCTCCAGCCGGCATCACTACGGCAACTGGATGCTGGCGCAGTACATCAAGGACCGTGACGGACTGGCGATGTTCAACCGGATGTGGAACGAGGCACGCAGCACCGAACACCCGCTGGAGACGTACCGCAGGATCACCGGCATCAGCCAGTCCGAACTCGGCCGGCGGGTCGGCGAGTACGCCACCCGCACCGTCAACTACGACTTCGGCAACCGTGCGACCCTGATGCCGTTCCTCAACAACGTGTACGGAGCGGGTTTCCTCAACGCGTACAACGGCGGCAACGTCGAGGCCGTCGACCAGAACCTGAGCCACTACCGGATCAATCCGCGGATGGCGCCCTCGGACTACGGCTTCAACAAGATCAAGCTCGTTCCGGCCTCGGCCGGCGGGCTCGTGAAGGTCCGGCTGAAGGGGCATGCGGAGACCGGTGCGAGCGGCTGGACGTTCGGGCTGGTGGCGATGCGGGGCGGCACGGCACGCTACTCGGCGCTGACCTCGGGCACCGACGGGCAGCTCAGCTTCCAGCTGCAGTCCGGCGAGAGCGAGGTCTGGCTGGTGGTCACGGCCACCCCGACCGCGGTACCGCACTACGGCTTCCTGGACGGATACCCCAAGGCCCGGCGCTTCCCGTACGAGTTCCGCCTCTCCGGTGCCACCCCGTCCGGCTTCGAGCCCGGTCACGTCAAGCCGGCCGCGACCGGCGGCGGGCACTGGCACGCCAACGGCGGCGGCTGGGTCTCCAACACTGCCAGTGTCGCCGCTTCCGCCTATGTCGGCCCGAAGGCCGCGGTGTACGCGGGTACGGTCACCGGCAACGCCCGTATCGAGGGGCTCGGCTGGGTCAACGGCGGTACCGTCGGCGGCAACGCCGTGGTCAAGGACAACGCCCTGATCCAGGGCGGCGCCAACCTGTCCGGGAACATCGTCGTCGGCGGGGACGCCGAACTCGCCATCACCTGCAGCTCCGGTACCTACCTGATGTTCAACCCGGACCGGGCCTGCGACGGTGCGGGCGGTGAGTCCGACATCAACCCGTCGTTCACCGCCTTCCCCAGCGCCGATCTGGCGATCTCCTAGCCGGACGAGCCGCCTCGGCCGGCCCGGCCGAGGCGGCTCGTCCGAGCGCGCGGACCATCCGGTTCGGACGTTGGACTGTCGAAGTAACGAAGTTCCTGACAACGAAGTTCCTGACAATGAAGATCCTCCGTCGACAAATTCCCGGAGAATATTCTCGGTTCCGATTCGGCACGCCTTCATCAGGCCGGGAGAGGTGTTCCACCCGTCGCCTTGGCCGGCCATTCAAGAATCGCCGATCGATATCGGACCGAAAGCATTCCCGAAAAGCATTGTGATGCCATCGATGACCGTATAAACCCTTTTGTGAACTCGGACCGGGAGCGAATGCAGAAATGACGCACAACGAGATGTCCCGCCGCCGGCTACTGCGGTACGGAGCGGTGGCCGCCGGTGCGACCCTGGTCGGCGCCGCCGACACCGGAGCGGTAGCCGCGGCCCTGGACACCCCGGTGGGACCGGCCGCCGCCGTCGGCCGACCGCGGGTCAACCGTCTTCCGGTCCCCGCGTCGTGGCGGGCCGTCCCGTTCTCCCTCGACCAGGTCGACCTCGGGGCGAGCCTGTTCACCGAGAAACGTGACCGCGTCCTCGCCTACGCGCGGGAGTACCCCGTCGACCGTATCCTCAGTAATTTCCGCGCCGCGGCGGGACTGGACACCGGGAGCGCCGAGCCGCCGGGCGGATGGGACGACGCGACGGGCAACCTGCGCGGGCACTACAGCGGGCACTTCCTGTCGATGCTCGCCCAGGCGTGGGCCGACACCGGCGAGGCCGTGTTCAAGGACAAACTCGACACCGTCGTCGCCGGGCTCAAGGAGTGCCAGGACGCCTGGACCGAGCAGGTCGGCCGCCCCGGCACACCGCCGCCCCCGGCGGTGTGGTCGACCGGCAAGGCCGGAGGCGGGCTCGAACTCACCGGCGACGGCCAGTACGTCGGGCTGCCCGACTCCACCGTGGACGGCCTCGACACGTTCACCATCGCCCTGTGGGTGCGGCTCGCCGAGAAGCGAACCTGGTCCCGGGTGTTCGACTTCGGCACCGGCACCGGCACCTACATGTTCCTGACCGCCGACGACGGTACGGGACCCCGCTTCGCGATCACCACCGGCGGCAACTCCGGTGAGCAACGGATCCGGGGCACCGCGCCACTGCCGGTCGGGCAGTGGGTCCATCTGACGGTCACTCTCGCCGGCGGGACAGGGACTCTCTACGTCGACGGCGCGGTGGCCGGCACGAACGCGGCGATGACGCTGTCGCCGGCCGACCTGGGCGCCCCGAAGAACAACTGGATAGGCCGTTCCCAGTTCGGGGACCCGAACCTGGCGGGCACCGTCGACGAGTTCCACCTGTACGACCGCGCCCTCGACGCGGCGGAGGTCGCCGCGCTCGCGGCCGCGAGCGCGGACAGTGCCACACACGGCAACCTCGCCTGGTACCGGTTCGACGAGACGTCCGGCACGGCGGTCGCCGACTCCTCGGGCCGCGCCTGGGACGCGACGGTCGTCACCGGCCCCGGCGGCGCCCCCGGCCCGAGCCACGCCGGTTTCCTCGCGGCCTACCCCGAGACGCAGTTCGTCCAACTCGAGTCGTACGTGACCTACCCGGCGATCTGGGCGCCGTACTACACCTGCCACAAGATCATGCGGGGGTTGCTCGACGCGTACACGCTCGCCGGCAACACGACGGCGCTCGCCGTCGTGAGCGGGATGGGGGAGTGGGTGCACAGCCGGCTCGGCGCGCTGCCCCGCGAGCAGCTCGACCGGATGTGGTCGCTGTACATCGCGGGGGAGTACGGCGGCATGAACGAGGTCATGGCCGACCTGTACGCGCTGACCGGCGACACGACGTTCCTGGACACGGCACGCTGCTTCGACAACACCGGTCTGCTCGCCGACTGCGTGGCCGACACCGACAGCCTCGACGGCAAGCACGCGAACCAGCACATCCCGCAGTTCCTCGGCTATCTGCGCCTGTTCGAGAACGGCGGCGGCGAGGACTACCGGACGGCCGCGGTCAACTTCTTCGACATGGTCGTGCCGCACCGCACCTACGTGCACGGCGGCACCGGCCAGGGCGAGGTCTTCCGCCGACGGGACGCCATTGCCGGCAGTATCGTCACGACCACCAATGCCGAGTCGTGCGCGGCGTACAACATGCTCAAGGTGGCGCGGGGGCTGTTCCTGCACGCGCCGGACGCCCGGCTCTTCGACTACTACGACAAGACGCTGGTCAATCAGATCCTCGCCTCCCGGCAGGACGCCGACAGCACCGACGACCCGCTGGTCACGTACATGGTGCCGGTCGGTCCGGGCGTGCGGCGGGAGTACGGCAACACAGGCACGTGCTGCGGCGGCACCGGGCTGGAGAACCACACCAAGTACCAGGACTCGATCTACTTCCGGTCGCCCCGCGGCGACGTGCTCTACGTCAACCTGTACCTCCCGTCGACCCTGCGGTGGAGGGAGCGTGGACTGACCGTGACCCAGCGCGGCGACTACCCGAGGTCGGACACCACCACCCTGACGATCACCGGCGGCGGCCGGCTGGACCTGCGCCTGCGGGTGCCTTCGTGGGCACGGTCCGGCTTCACGGTCGGAATCAACAACCGGAAGCAGACGGTACGGGTGGGCCGCGACGGGTACGCGAGCGTCGACAGGACCTGGCGGGACGGCGACCGGGTCGAGGTCCGCTTCCCGTTCCGGCTGCGAGTCGAGCGGGCTCTCGACGACCCCGGTCTGCAGGCCCTGCTCTACGGGCCCGTCGCACTTGTCGCGAAGTCCGCGAGCCCGCAGGCCCTGCCGATGTCGTGGTACGGCTCCCTGAAGCTCTCCGGCGACCTCGCCGCTGCCGCCGAGGCGGGCGAGCAGCCGATGACGTTCACGGCCGGTGGTGTGCCGTTCGAGCCGTTCTACCTGGGCGACACCGACTCGTACCACGCCTACTTCCGCCGGGAGGAGCCGCGGATCGTGTTCGCCGGCACCGACGCGGGCGTCGCGAACCGCGCCGACGGAAGTGGCACGACGTTCCTCGACCGACTGTGGGAAGATGCCCCGTTCGCCGGCCGCCCGGCGTTCCTGCGGGCGGTGGCCGCCACCGCCCGCGAGTGGGAGAGCGCCGGGATGCTGAGCCGGGCGGAGGCCGCCGCCGTCACCGCGGCAGCGGCCGCGGCACGGATGACGTAGGAACGCGAACATCCCCGCCTCGCCCCCCCTCGACCAATGGACCGTGAGGTAGGAAAGGTGCCGACTGTGCAGACGCCGGCGATACAGATATCCGACCGGGCCCGGCCGTGTGACGCGGCCGGCGTCACGGTTGCCGTACGCCTGATGACCACGCCGTCGCCGGCGTCAGCGCGGCCGGCGCCGAACGCGGCGGCCACCCCGTACGCTCCCTTCGGCGTGCGGCCGGACGCCCGTGCGCCGCACCGCGGGATCGCCGCCGAGGGGGTGCCCGCGTGACGGCAGAACTCGACGCCTACCTCGCCTCCTTCGCCGAGCCGACCGGATACCTCAACTTCGGCAGCTACGGACCACCGTCGCGCGCGGTCGTGGAGACGATCGGCCGGCTCACGGCCGACGCGAGCGCCGGTGTCCCCTCGGCGGGACTGCACGCGGAGGACGAGAACGCCCTCGCGGCAGTTGCACGCCTCACCGGGTTCGACCGCGGTGCGGTGGTGCTGACACCCAGCACGTCGCTCGGCCTCCTCCAGATCGCCTTCGGCCTGCCGCGCGGCGCGGTGCTCGTGAGCAGTGCGGAGTTCCCCTCGAATCTGTACGCGTGGTGGCGAGCACAGGATGCGGGGCTCACCACCGTACGTACGCTGCGTACCGTGCCCGGGGACGAGCTCGCGCCGGTGACGCCCGAACGCGTGGCAGCCTCCCTCACGCCGGACACCGTCGCGGTGGCGGTCAGCGCGGTCGACTTCCGCACCGGGGTCCGCGCCGACCTGGCCGGCATCCGTTCGGCGATCGGCGACCGCCTCCTCGTGGTCGACGGAATCCAGGGATTCGGTGTCGTCGACGCCGACTGGACCCTGGCCGACGCACTCGTCGTAGGCGGTCAGAAGTGGCTCAGAGCGGGGTGGGGCACGGGCTTCGTGGCACTCTCCCCCCGGGGCCTTGCGTGCCTCCGGCCAGTTCTCGGTGGCTGGACCGGTGTCGAAAGGCCCTCGCACTACGACGGTCTGCCCCACGAACCGCTCCCCGGCGCGCAGCGTTTCTCGACGACCAATGGATCACCGTTCGCATCCGGGGCGCTCGCGACGGCGCTCGCACAGCTCGAATCGGTCGGGGTCGCCACCGTCCAGCGTCGCATCGAGGATACGGTGACCGCCTTCATCGACCGGCTCCTCGCCGCGGGCAAGCCGGTCCTGTCGCCCGTTTCACCGCACGAACGCGCGGGACTTGTCGTGGTGGGCATTCCGCACGGCGACGCCCCGGCGGTCCACCAACGGCTCGACGCGGCGGGCGTGACCGCAACCGTGCACGGGGACGACCGCATACGCTTCAGTATTCACGCCACCACCACGCCGACCGCACTCGACGCGGTCCTGACCGTTCTGGGTGGGCCCGCGTGATGTGGCGGGGTCAGCCCTTGACGATCGTGGTCTCGACACCGGGAATCCCCTTCTCCCACCAGTGCCGGTAGCGCCCGTACACGGCCGGATCGCGGTCGGCGAGCAGCGTGGACAGCTTCTCCGCCTCCTCGGTCAGGCCCTGCCACGCGGCCTTGCCGAGCGGGCGGAAGGCGGTCATCTCCAGCCCGCCGTCGACCGCGCGCCACACCCCGGCGACCTGCCCGTCGACGAGCAGGCAGGGCAGCATGTCGCCGTTGCGCCGGACGACCAGCGGCCGGTACTCCTGGGGCATGACCCGTCCGGGGACGGCGTGGGCCAGCAGCGTGCTGTCCCACATCGGCAGCAGCCGCGGCGGCGCCGGGGTGTCCTCGGCGGGCACGGCCGCTCCCGGCAGGTCGAACAGGGCGGCCCGGCCCGGACCTGCCACCCGCACCACCTGGTCTCCGAGCTCGTGCAGCGCCTGGGTGACCACCGCGCGCCCCAGCAGGGTGAACCGGGCGAAGTCCTGGGCCGACGCGGGCCCGAACGCCCGCAGGTGGGCGAGCAGCAGCCGCCGTACCCCCGCCGCCGCGTCCTGTGGCACGGCCCTGGGGGCCGTGGGCGGGGCGAGGTAGGCGTTCCGCTGGGTGAACGACCACGGGCCGCCGGTCGGCGCGTGATGTATCGGCGCGTACGTACGCAGCGCCCACCACACGCGGTGCGCGTGCTCGCCGAACCGCCCGGTGACCTCCGCTTCCACCTCGGCGCCGGTGCGGGGGCGGGCCAGGAATCCGGCGAGTTCCGGGAGCAGGTCGTCGGCGTCGGCGTGGGTCAGCTCCGTCGCGGTGAAGCGGCGGTCGTACAGCCGCGACGCCCGCAGCGTGCTCACCATGGCGGCGTGGTACGACGCGTAGTCCTCGGCGTGGACGGCGTGCAGCGTGATCCGCATGAGGGACGCCTTCACGATCCGGCGGTCCGCGAACGCCGCGTCGAGATCCTCGGGCGCGAAGTCCCGTACGCGGTTCCAGAGGGCCAGATACGGCGACGCCGGTGTCTGTGCCTGAATGGCGCAGACCCGGCGGACCGCCTCCGCCACGTCAAGACGCCGGCGTTCGAGCAGGAGCTGACGGTCCAGGGTGGACAGCAGGAGCTGTCGCGCGGTAAGGCTCATGGCCGGATTATGCCGCGTGCGTGGTTGGGCCATCGAGCCCTCCCGACAGGTTCCCGCAGCCCCGTCCACGCGCCCGGCGTGGACGGGACCTCAAACCATTGGGTACGGAGTGTCAATGACAGGCCCCGTGCTCGTTCGGGAGCCTCGAAGTCCGACAACAAGCTGGAAATATGCGGCGTTTGGGGCGCATGTGTGCCGTTGGGGCGATGATGGTCGCCCTCGTGAGAGGGGCGGCGAGTTCCGTCCAGGACGCGCGGTGGACGGACACGGGGTGGGTGTACTCCTCACAGGCCGCGTGCTTGAGGAGGCAACGGGCTTGATTCCCAGACAGGCCGATTGCGCGGGTGGTGCAGATGCGAGCCCCGAACTCGTTCGATCAGGAGCGCTATCTCTTGGGGCCGGCGCACGGGAACTCGATGCTGCGGGGGCGTACGCCGTGCTCTGGAGTGAGCGCTGTCGGCGCGCCGGTACCGGAGGGGAACACAGGTAACTCCAGCAGCAGTTCACCGCTGCCACGTATGCAAGAGGCGTTGCCCCTCAGGTCGAATCGGTAAGCACCGTGTGTGATCGCGCAGTACGATCACGTGACGTGCTGAAGGTTTCGGGTAAGCCGTGGAAGAGGGGCCGTGGCGATCTGCCGTGATGGCGAAGTCGGCCCCGGGCAGATGGCGCTGTCGCCTGCGACCGTCTGCCGTGCGGAGATTCGGTATGGACGTCTGGCCAACTCGCCCCTTACTGGCTCCGGCTTCGAAGACCGCAGGCTTCCACCCGCTTGCTCACGCTCCTGACGGCGGCTGGAACGCCCTTGCCGTCGGACTGCGACGTCATGACTGACCCCTGGAGGGCTCGTGAACACACGCGCCATCGAGACGCCGGCCCGGCGTCGCCGTCACGCCCGGCTGATCGCCTGGACACGGTGATGGATCTCAGGCTGACGGCGGCATGCCTGACGCTGCGGCGGGCCGCCGAGGCGGCCGGGTCACCCGCCGTCGCGCCGGCTGGGCGCATGCCACGCCGGGCGCGCTGCTGGTGACCGAGGGACGGCTGTTCACCCCGGCACCGTGGCCGGAAGGCGGTTCCCCTCCGGGAAAGCCCGGCCGGTGTTTCGTCGAATCGGTTGGCTCGGCTGCGGCGCCGGGTGGGGAACTGGCCTACGTCGAGGGCTTCGCCCTCGACGTAGTTGTCGGTGAGCCGCATGCCTGGTGCGCGGGGCCGGACGGAGCGGCCGGGATGTTCCCAGGTCAGGCGCCCCTTTCTCGTACACCTGGAAGAGGCCCAGCTTCTTCGGTGAGTACGAGACCAAGAGACGGCCGTGAGGCGACGAAGCCCCGCCATGGTCCGACGGGGCTTCTGCGCGCGGCCGCCGGAGAGCTGTCCCGTCCCTGATGAGGTGTGGACCGGTCCGCGGAATGCCGTCGTCGTCTGTTACTTGTCGACCAGCGACATGTGGTGCTCGTTGTAACGGTCTCCCTGAACCCCGACCCGGCCGGCGAGCTCGTTGAGGTCCGCCAGTTCGTCGGCCGACAACGGCAGCTGGGTGGCGCCGGAGTTCTCCTCGATTCGCGCGATGTGTCGTGTGCCCGGAATCGGAACGATCCATGGGTGCCGCGCGAGCAGCCAGGCGAGTGCGACCTGCCCGGGTGTGGCGCTCTTGGCTCGCGCGATGGTGGTGATGTGTTCGACGAGGGCCTGGTTCGCCGCGCGGTTCTCGGCCGTGAATCGTGGAATGTTCGTGCGGACGTCACCGGTCACGAACGAGGTCGACGCGTGCACCGTGCCGGTCAGGAATCCCTTGCCGAGCGGGCTGAAAGGCACGAATCCGATCCCGAGCGCCCCGCACGTCGGCAGGACCTCCGGCTCGGGATCCCGCGTCCACAGCGAGTACTCGCTCTGCACCGCCGTCAAGGGGTGGACCGAGTGGGCACGGCGGATGGTCTCCGCACCGGCCTCCGAGAGTCCGAAGCAGCGCACCTTGCCCTCCTGCACGAGCTCACCCACCGTGCCGGCGACCTCCTCGATGGGCACCTCCGGGTCGACGCGGTGCTGGTAGAACAGGTCGAGCCTCTCGACTCCGAGCCGTTTCAGGGAGGCCGCGGCGACGGCACGGATCTGCTCGGGCCGGCTGTTGAGCCCGGCGGGGGCGCCGTTCTCGATGCGGAATCCGAACTTGGTGGCGATCACGACCTGGTCACGCACCGGAGCGAGGGCCTCGCCGACAAGCTCCTCGTTGACGTAAGGGCCGTACACCTCCGCGGTGTCGAAGAAGGTGATCCCGCGGTCGACGGCGCCACGGAGTACGGCGATCATGTCGCTCCGGTCACCGGGGTTCGGCCCGTAGCTCTGGGACATCCCCATGGCGCCGAGGCCGATGGCGGAGACCCGCAGGTCGCGCCCGAGCGTTCGCGTGTGCATTGTTTCTCCTTGTCGAGGCCGGCACCGGCCGGCCGATGTCGAGCGCAGGACGGCCGGCCGCAGCGTCCTGCGTCGTTCCAGCGGCCCATGGCGCCCGGAGCGTGCGGTCGGTTCCTGGCGTCTCCGGTTCGTAACGGTGAACGAACAAGGCCGAGGGGGGATGCGCAGTCGGTGTTCAGGGCTTCCAGGTGGGCGAAGTGGTGCCTGGTGAGCCGGGATGCCACACTTCGTCGTCGAATGCGAGGACGATTCGTTCGCGCAGGCCGCCCTGCTCGAGCCGGGTATGGGCGGCAACCGCGTCGTCCGCACCGAAGGACATGGCGGCGCGCAGCGTGAGGGTGCCGTCTTCGACCTGGTCGCGCAGACGTACGATCGCGTCCCGGTCCGTCCGCCGTTCTCGCACGTTGAGGTGCTTGACCTTGATTCCGCGCCCTGGATCGCCGTCCCAGAAGCGCAGGATGCCGATCTGGCCGCCGTCACGCACGGCGGGAGCGATCTGCTCGTGCAGCAAGGCGGCATCAGCCACCGCGTCCACCGGAGTACCGAGCTCGTCGAGTACCCGGTGGGCGATGTCGGGGCCGCTCGGTATGAACACGTGCGCGCCGAGTGAGCGCAGGAGGTCGGCATCTTCCTCTGCCGCGACGGCCACGACGCGAAGGCCCGCCGCAGCGCCGAGTTCCACGAGGTATCCGCCGACCGATCCCGCAGCGCCTGTCACCAGGAGCGCGGCGCCCTCTGGCAGCCGGAATGCGTCGAGCACGTTGTGAGCGGTGAGCGCATTGTTGAGGAAACCGGCCGTCTCGGCGGCAGAGGCATTCGAGGGAGCGATGGCCACGGACCGCGCGGGAAGGGCGAGACGTTCGCTGTAACCGCCGTGCCTTCCGGCGCTGTCGACGAATCCCACGACATGGGCTCCGGGCACCAAGCCCAAGCGAGGGTCGACATCGCCGCCCACCTCTTCGACGGTACCGGCGACCTCCATCCCGGGGACGAAGGGCGGAGTGAGGCCCTGGTACATCTGCTCCAGCAGCCCGGACCTCACCATTGCGTCGACGGGATTCACTCCGGCGGCGTGCACACGGAGCCGCACCTCCTCGGCTCCAGGGCGCGGGTCGGGGAGTTCGAACGACTGCAGCACTTCCGGTCCGCCGAACTCGCTCAGTCCAATGACTTTCATCCGGCCCTTTCCTCACTTCTCGCGGTGTGACATGACGAGGCTTGACGAATTTCTCGCGCAAAGCCATCAGTCATCGTACCCAGGCACTCGATCCTGAAGGGGGGAAGGATTTTTCCCCGGATAAATCCTTCCCCTGCACACGGGTGGCCGACCGTGCAAGCTTTATCTGCATGGCTGCATCGTCCTCGGCAGGAATTCTCGCGTCCGGACGACTGCGCATGCATCGGTCCGGTGATTGATTGGTCCCGCGAAAACGATCCGTGGCGGCAAGGCTTGCCTACCGGCCGGCGTACGGGAAGTGTCCCGCCCGCCGGCATCGAAGTCAGCGGGCGGCGATGTAGCTGCAGGCCACTCAAGCGGTACGCCGACCATGAAGCCGGCTCCCCAGCTGCAGAACCGGACGGCAGCCGTGACTTTCTCCGCGCGGCCCGTACGCGACGTACTGCCGTTACCAGAGGGAAGAACCACCGATGACGATGACGTACAACCACCTCGGCCGGACAGGTCTGAAGGTGAGCAAGCTCGGCCTGGGGACCATGAACTTCGGCTGGGTCACCGACGAGTCCACCGGTTTCGCCATACTCGACCGGGCAGTTGCGGAAGGCATCAACTTCGTTGATACCGCCGATGTGTACGGCGGCCCCCAGTCGCCCGGCATGGAAGTGGGCTACGGCCTCTCCGAAGAGATCATCGGCCGGTGGCTGGCGCAGGGCGGTGGCCGGCGCGACCAGATCGTGCTGGCGACCAAGCTCTACCAGCCCATGGGCACCGGCGCGAACGACAAGTACCTCTCCGCCTACAAGATCCGCAAGGCTGCTGAAGACAGCCTCCGACGGCTGCAGAGCGACCACATCGACCTGTATCAGATGCACCACATCGACCGTTCGACACCGTGGGACGAGATCTGGCAGGCCATGGAGCAACTCGTCCGCGAGGGCAAGGTGACCTACATCGGCGCCAGCAACTTCGCGGGCTGGCACATCGCCACCGCCCAGCAGGAAGCCGGCAAGCGGCACTTCCTCGGGCTCGTCTCCGAACAGAGCCTCTACAACCTCAACGCCCGCACGGTCGAACTCGAACTGATCCCCGCGCTGCGCCACTACGGCCTCGGCCTGATCCCGTGGAGCCCGCTGGGAGGCGGCCTGCTCGGCGGCGCTCTGCAGAAGGCCGACAGCGGTCGGCGCTCGTCTCCCGAGTTCCGGGCCACTGTCGAGCAGTACCGGTCACAGCTCGAACCGTACGAAGCCTTGTGCGCGAGCCTCGGCGAGCGACCGGCGGACGTCGCCCTCGCCTGGCTGCTGCACAACCCGGCGGTCGCGACCACCATCGTCGGACCGCGGACGCCCGAGCAATTGCACCAGACGCTCCGGGCCCCGCACCTGACCCTGTCGCTGGAGACCCTTCGGCGACTCGACGAGATCTGGCCGGGGCCGGGAGGCGAGGCTCCCGAAGCGTACGCCTGGTAGCTGGGCTGGTGGTGAAGGGGCGTTTGCGGCGCGGGATCGCGGCAAGGTGCGATACTCGGGGTGTGCTACGCGATCCGGGCCTGGAGGAACTGGGGGCCTTCCTCAAGGCGCGCCGTGCCCAGCTGAGTCCCGGCGGGGCAGGGCTGCCCGACAGCGGTGAGCCTCGACGTGTTCCCGGCCTGCGGCGTGAGGAAGTCGCTCGGATGGCCGCGATCAGCACCGACTATTATACCCGGCTTGAGCAGGGACGTGTCCAGGCGTCGGCGGCCGTCCTCGACGTGCTCGCGCAGGTGCTGCGCCTCGACGGCGATCAGCATGAGTACCTCCTGACCCTCGCAGGCAAGACGGTGTCGGCAGGCAAGACGGTCTCGCCGAGGGGCAGCCGGAACGTTCGCCAACGAGTCCAGCCGCAGATGCTGCACCTGCTCGATGACCTCTCCCTGACCGCGGGCTTCGTCATCGGACGCAACACGGACCTGCTGGCGTGGAACGACATGGCCGCAGCCCTGGTGATGGACTTCGGACGTGTCCCGGAGGAACAGCGGAACTACGTGCGCCTGGTGTTCACCGAGCCCGCCGTCCGCGTGCTGTACCGGGACTGGGAGGACATGGCTCGCCTGGCCCTGTCGCACCTGCGCATGGACAGCAGGCGGAACCCCGGCGACCCTCGACTGACAGCCCTCGTCGAAGAGCTTTCCGCGCTGGATCCGCATTTCCGCCGGTGGTGGACCTCGCACGACGTCGCCGTGCGGGCCGGCGGTACGAGGCTGCTCCGGCATCCCGTGGCCGGCGACCTGGCCCTTGAGCGGTCCACCTTCATGTGCGCCGAGGATCCCGAGCAACAGCTCGTCGTGTGGACCGCGGAGCCCGGAAGCCCGACGCACGAGGCCTTGCGCTCCTTGGCGGCCAGGATCGAGCGGGCTCAGGAGGGAGTGGCCGGTGCCGCGTGACGCGTGCGCCGAGGAGGCCGAGCGGATCTGGGCTCTGGAGACGTGGTCCGCAGTCGGACCGGCGACGCCGGCTTCGTGATCGCGTCGGCGCACTGCTTGGTGTGTTCATCACGGAGTGCTCTGGAAGAGACGCTTGGCGTTCGCCGTCGTAAGCGACCGCCATGTGGCGCCTTCCGCCGGTGGCTCGGCGGCGTCGATCGCCGCTATGTGCGCGTCGGCCAGCGGGGACGGCGTCCAGCAGTAGTCGCTGCCGAAGAGCACATGGTCCGGGCCGACGAGCTTCAACAGCGCCGGCACGTGGCGTGGGAATGCGGTGCCCGCCATGTCGTAGTACAGGCCGCGCAGTTGCTGCACCGCGTCCGGGGTGGGCGGCCGTTGCGACTCCAGGAACAGGCTCATGAACTCGTTGATGCGATCAGCGAGGACGGGCACCGCGCCGCCGCAGTGCGGGACGATCACCTTGATGTCCGGGTGACGCGTCAGGACGCCCGCCATGACCATGTCGGTGACGGTACGGGCGGTGTCGAAGATGTACTCGACCATCGGCCGCGGTCTGCCGAGTGCGGACTGTTCCCAGCACACCGGCGAGGTGGGGTGCAGGAAGACCACGGCCCGGCGGCGGTCGAGTTCGGTGAAGACCGGCTCCAGGCGCTGATCGCCCAGGTACACGCCGTCCGTGTGCGTCAGCAGGGCCACGCCGTCGGCGTCGAGCTCGTCGAAGGCGTAGGCGATCTCCTCCAGGGATCCTTCCACGTCTGGTAGCGGCAGCGAGGCGAAGGCGCCGAAGCGGCCCGGGTGGTCTCGGGTCAGTTCGGCGGTGTGCTCGTTGACGCGGCGGGCGAGGAGGCGGGCTGCCCTGTCGTCGCCGAAGTGCACGCCGGGCGAGGACATGGACAGCATCGCGGTCTCGATGCCGTTGCGGTCCATCAGGTCCAGGTGGGCTTGCACGGACCATGACGGCCAGCCGCCCATGCCGTCGGGGTGGCCGTGGCCGGCCGCCGTCGCCTGCTGGACGTAGAAGTCGGGGAGGAGATGGGCGTGGACGTCGATGAGGCCGCTGGACATGACGGGAATCCCTTCCGGTGTGTGGTGTCGTCGGGGGCCGGGTCGGCTCACTCCACCTGCTCGCGTCCGGCCAGCCGCACCTCTTCGTAGTCCAGTGCGGTCTGGAGCCGGCGCAGCACGGTGTCGTCGATCCGCTGTTCGTCGCGCAGGCGGACGACGGTCGCGCGCTTGTGGGCGATGAGGGCGAGGCGGAGCTCGGTGTAGTGGCGGTTGTGGAGCAGAGCGGGGTCTTCGTCGGCGCCGTCGCCTTTGGCCCGTACGGTCGCCAGGTGGGCTTCGTACTCCTGGCGCAGCCACTCCGTGACCTTGGCAGTGGTGCCCAGTTCGGCGGCGAGTTCCGGGAGCGCCTCGACGGCTTCCTCGGTTGCCACGGCCAGCGACACCGCGCCCCGGAAGCCGGCGAAGCCGCTGACGGTGCGTGCCCGGTGACTGATCCTCCGCAGCCGCTGCTGTGGACGTCGGTCGATCAGGCGGATCAGGTAGGCGGAGGAGAACAGGAACGCGAACCGGACGAGGACCAGCACCACGCTGACCACACCCACGGCGATCAGTGCGTCCCGCAGATCCGCGTGACTCAAGTGACGGAACGCGTATTGGAGTTCCACTCCGACCAGGATGAACAGGGCGCCGTTGATGATGAAGGTCGCCAGCGGCCAGAACGCCAATGCCTGGCGTCTGTGCTCGGCCCGGATCAGGCTCGGAGCCACCTGGGCCATGATCAGCCCGCTCACGACGACCGCGAGGACACCCGAGGCGTGGATCAGCTCGGCGAGCAGACAGGCCGTGAACGGTGCCAGGAGCATCACGAGATTGCCCAGCAGAGGATCGTTCAGGCGGCGGTTCATGTTGATCCAGGCGACCGCAGCGGACGTAAAGGCAGTCACCGTCGCGGACGACCCAGATCGGCACCGGCCTGCGCAGGGTGCCATCGCGCCTGAGCGGTGCCATCTCCAACTCGTACGCGGTGGCGATGCGGTTGACGTCATCGCTCGTCCATGCCGCCATAGGCGTGTCTCCGATCTCCTTGATCCGGTGAGTACGCGAGCGGGCTCGTCAGGGTCGTCGCCGGCCTCGGGAAGAGATGTGCCGCAACACCGACGGAGGCCATGACCGCGGTGATGGCCAGGCTTTCGCACAGGCACCGCAGGATGTCGCCTTGGGCTGCCGGGAGGGCGCCGAACGGACATGCGGGGGCCCCTGAGACCGAGGAAGGCGTACGTATGGATTCGTTGCTGTCGAGGGGGTCGGAAGACCTGCGGTCAGGTGGGATCTGGGGTGAGCGGCACACCGAGGTGGGTACGGGTGATGCCGAGCGAGTCCTCGAAGACGCGGTAGTCGGTGATCAGGCCGCCGACGATGGTGAAGCGCAGGATCATCTCGCTTTCGAGTACCTGTCCCGAGCGATGGAACCGAGAGGCGTACCGGCCCGGTGCCAGCACCTGTCCGTCGGTCTCCACCAGAGAGCGCAGCTCGAACGCGATCGGCTCGACGGCCGCGAAGAACGCGGCGAGAGACTGCCGGATCTCCTCTGGCCCGCTGCGGCGCCCAGCCCAGGGCGTCAGTGTCGGATCGCCGGGGATGGCCCAGGTCACATCGGGAGCGAAGTGGGTGAGGATCCGTTCCATGTCGCGCGTGCCGAGGGACTCGAAGTACGCCTGGACGGTTGCGATCGCCTCGCTGGTCATGGCGGTGGGTCCGTTTCAGCCGGGCTGCGGTGGGCGGGCGCTTCCACCACTCGGTGGTGCCGGAGGTGGTAGGCGCGGCTCGTCCCGCACCCACCAGCGCCGGGCCGCAGGTCACGGACGCAGCAACGCCTTGATGGCGCGGCGCTCGTCCATGGCCCTGTAGCCTTCGGCGACCTCGTCCAGGGGCAGGGTGAGGTCGAAGACCTTGCCCGGGTGGATACGGCCGCTGACGACACGGTCGATCAGGTCGGGAAGGTAGGCGCGCACGGGCGCAGGGCCGCCGCGCAGACCGACGTGGGAGAGGAAGAGTTCCTGGCCGTTGATCTGCACGCCGTGAGGCATGCCGACGAAGCCGACGTTGCCGCCCGGGCGCGTGGACTGCAGGGCCTGGTGCATCGACTCCTGGGTGCCGACGCATTCCAGGACCGAGTCGGCGCCGATGCCGTTCGTCAGCTCCTTGACGCGGGCGACGCCCTCCCCGCCGCGCTCGGCGACGATGTCGGTGGCACCGAACTCCAGGGCAAGCTTCTGCCGGGACTCGTGGCGGCTCATGGCGATGATGCGTTCGGCGCCCAGTTCCTTCGCGGCGATGACACCGCACAGGCCCACCGCGCCGTCACCCACGACCACGGCCGTCGAACCCGGCTCGACCTCGGCTGCCTTGGCGGCGTACCAGCCGGTTCCCATGACGTCGGAGAGGGCCAGCAGATGCGGAACCAGCTCTGAGGCCGGCTCGTCCGGCGTGGCGACCAGGGTGCCGTCGGCGAGGGGGATGCGGACGTACTCGGCCTGACAGCCGTTGGGGAAGTCACGGTGCAGGCAGGAGGTGTGGTAGCCGGCCCGGCAGACCGGGCAGGTGTTGTCGGAGGCGATGAAGGAGCCGATGACGAACTGGCCGGGCCTGACGCTCGATACGCCGCTGCCGACCTCCTCGACGATGCCGACGTACTCGTGGCCGATCGGCTGCGGCTCGGTGACCGGGTTGATGCCCCGGTAGCTCCACAGGTCGGAGCCGCACACGCAGGTGGCGACGGTACGGATGACGGCGTCCGTCGGTTCGACGATCTTCGGTTCGGGGACGTTCTCCACCCGGATGTCACCAGGCGCGTGGATGATGGTGGCTCGCATGATGTTCTCTCAGGTCGTGTCGGGTGTGGCGTGATGCCAGGAGCGGGTGCGGGCGTCGGCGCGCGGGCCGTTGTACTCGTCGTCCGAGACGTGCTCGAGCCAGGTGGCATCGTCCGTCTCCCACCGCGCGAGGTGGGTCATGAACTGGTCGGGCGCGGCACCGTGCCAGTGCTGCCCACCCGGGGGCGTGTGGATGACGTCGCTGGGGTGGGCCTCGATGATGTCGCCACCACGGGACTGCACCAGCGCGACGCCCTCGACGATGTAGAGGGTCTGGCCCAGGCCGTGGGAGTGCCAGGCGGTGCGGGCGCCAGGTGTCTTTCCCTGGGTGGGGTGGTACTTCAGCCCGATTGCTCCGACTCTTCCACGATCGCCTTGAGCTGGGTCACCGCGGTCATGGCGTTGGGCCATCCGGCATAGAAGGCCAGATGGGTGAGGGCCTCGACCAGCTCGTCCTTGGTCACGCCGTTTTCCAGCGCCTTGCCGAGGTGGAAGCCGAGCTGGTCGTTGCGGTACAAGGCGGCCAGAGCGGTGACGGTGACCAGGCTGCGGTCGCGCGGGGACAGGCCCGGTCGTTCCCAGATGTCGCCGAACAGGACCGTGTCGGTCACCTCGGCGAGCTTCGGGGCGAATTCCTGGATCGCCGGCGGTGCGAACCTCTTCCGTTCGGTCATGGGGTGGTGCTCCTTGCGTGTTCAGGGATTTGGGTTGCCCGGCCTGCGGCCGGGAGTTGTTTCACGTGCAGGTGCTTGCCGAAGAACGTCAGCGAGCTGAGAACGCCGAAGCGGTCGCCGTCCCGCGGGTGGACGATCACCGTCCTGGGCAATGGCTGACCGGCACGGGCAGGCGGGGAGGCTACCGGGGCACATGCGTCGGTCCTCACTGTCGCTCGCCTCCTTCGCAAGCCACGCGGAAATACGGAATATGAGTGATATTCGCCATGCAATTCCTGGCCCAGCGTCTGCCGGCCCGCCTGTTCGGGTGAGCCCATTCCGCGGGTCGACCGCGCTCGCCAACCACGTCTTCCACCCTGCCACCGTCGCGTGAGCCCGCAAGGGGAAGAATTCCACCCCGGGCAAGGCTTATCCAGGGAAGAATCCTTCCCCCCTTGCCAGGACAGGGCGGTGCGAGACTGGTCGGCATGACCAGCGACGCGCATCTGAACGAGCTGGGAGAATTCCTCAAGGAGCGCCGGGCCGAGTTGAGCCCGCGCACCGTGGGGATGCCCGAATCTTGACGATGCTGAGCGAGACCACCTGTTCGGGCCGGCTGCACAGGGAGACTGCGTGCCGCGCCGCCGACTGTCAGCAGCCGAGGGGCCTCGGCGACCCGTTCCGCCGGAAACGTCTCCGCGGCCCTGAGGGTGATCCCGCCCTCCTCCACCTGCGGCCGGAGCCGGTCGAGCCTGGCGCGCTGACGTGCGCAGCGGGACACGACGACCGGCTCGGAGCCGACGTCTCGTTCGCCGGGCAGTCGAAGCCGCGCAGCGTCACCACGCGGTCGCCGCTCCGGACAGTCCGAGCGGTGGGAGCGCCGAGCAGCGCACGGGCGAGGAGCCCATCGACGCGTCGGGAACTTTCGCGCGTACCCGGCCCGGGTACTCGGTGCCACGACGGAGCACGACGTCGGCACCCAGTTCCTTGACCCACTTCGCATGACCAGTGCAGGGGAAGCCTCCCGCACGGGCAGGCCCTGACCAGGGGAAGGACTCTCCCCTGGAATCCGACCACGGTCATTTCGGGAAAGGGCTCACCCGAAGGAGCCGGACGCCGTCCGGTTCTGGTCCGCTGCCCAGGACGCCAGCAGACGCAATCCGTCGTACGAAGGGGAACCGGGTGCTGCGGTCCACACGATGATGTGCTGCTCGGGATCCGTGGCGCAGGTGAGCGTGTCCCAGTCGAGGGTCAGCTCCCCGACCGCCGCATGTCGAAGTTTCTTGGTGCCCCTGCCCCGCGTGGCGACGTCGTGCTCGTTCCACCACTGCCGGAACTGTGCGTCGCGGGCGGAGAGTTCCTCGACCAGATCGGTAAGGCGCCGGTCGCCGGGGTAGCGCGCACTCTCCATGCGCAGCTGGGCGATGGCCAGGCGGGTGACCTCTTCCCAGTCCGCGTACAGCTCGCGCATCCAGGGTTCGGTGAGCAGCAGCCGGACGAACACGCGCTCCTGCTCCGGGTAGCGCCCGAAATCGGTCCACAGGGCGGCAGCGAGCTGGTTCCAGGCCAGGATGTCGGTCCGCCGGCCGATCACGAACGCCGGAGTCGCGGTGAGGTCGTCCAGCATGCGCCGCAGTTGAGCGTCCACCTGTTGGCGCTCGCCTGCCCCGGTCGTGCGCACCGTTTCCTTCGCCGCGAGCCCGAACATGTAGACGTGCTGGTCCTCGTTGAGGCGGAGCGCCTGGGCGATCTCGTTAAGCAGAGGACCCGACGCCTGGAGACGTCCCTGCTCGATCCGCGCGTAGTACTCGGTGCTGATCGCGGCCAGCAGGGCCACTTCCTCGCGGCGCAGACCGCGCACACGCCGCCGTTGGCCGCCACGCAATCCGACCTCCTCGGGGCTGAGCTCGGCACGGCGGGCTTTGAGGAACTCACCCAGCTCGTTCAGGTGCGGGTTGTGGTTCATGATCTCCAGCGTCGCACAGAGGTCAGGCGTTGTGAGGGGGAAGGATTCTTCCTACGTTGCGCTCGACCAGCCTGAGAAGATCATGCGTCTCCATGCCTGTGTCCGCAGGTGACGAGACTCGGCGGCCAGGTCGCGCCCGCTGAGCGCGACCTGGCCGCCGAGTGAGCGCGCCGCTGCGACGTCAGCTCAGTGCCTTGAGCAGCTCCTGGGCAAGGGCAACCGCCGAGCCAGGGTTCTGCCCGGTGAACAGGGTGCGGTCGACCTCGACGTGCGGGGTGAACGGCTCGGCCTCGCGGTAGTCCGCCTTGAGCTCGCCCACGAGGCGGTCCTGCAGCAGCCACTTCGCGCGGTCCGCGAGACCGTTCTGCTTCTCCTCGGCGTTGGAGAGGCCGGTCAGGCGGTAGCCGGCGAACGGGGACGTCCCGTCCGGACCGATGGTGGCCAGCAGCGCCGCCGGGCCGTGGCACACCAGGGACACCGGCTTGCCCGAGGCGAGCCATTCGGTGAGCAGCTTGCCGGACGCGGCGTCGTCGGGCAGGTCCTCCATCGGGCCCCAGCCGCCGGGGTAGAACACGGCGACGTAATCGTCGACGTTCACGTCCTCGATGCGCATCGGATGCGCCAGCTCGGTGGCCTCGCGCAGCGCGGTCCGTATGCGCTCGGCGCCTTCCTCGCCGCCGTTGAACTCCGGGCTGAGGCTGAGCGCGTCCGCCGTGGGCACCACGCCTGCGGGCGTGGCGGCGGCGATCTCGTACCCGGCCTCCTTGAAGACCCCGTAGGGGCCGAGCGCTTCTTCGGCCCAGAAGCCGGCGGGCTGCCGGGTTCCGTCGGCCAGCGTCCAGCGGTCGGACGCGGTGATCACGAAGAGGATCTTCGCCATGAGGGTCTCCCGGTGCTCGGTCAGCCCTTGAGGGCTTCCTGAAGGACGTGGCTGTCGGCGGCCTGCTGCATCCGTACGGCCTTGCCGTCGCGGATGGTCCACAGGTGGATGAAGCGGACGTCGGCCTTGTTCCCGGTCTTCGTCTCGGCGTGGTAATGCCCGTACACGAAGACGTGTCCTCGGCCGTCCGCGTAGAATTCCTCATGCACCGCGCCGAAGGACTCGTAGTTCGGCATCATCCCGCCGAAGAAGTCCTTCGCCACACTGTCCCAGCCGTGGTACACGCCGCTGCCAGGAAAGCCCGGGGTGATGTCCCAGACGAGGTCCGGCGCCATGATCTCGACGGTTGCTTCCGGGGACATTCCGGATTCGTAGAGCCGGCGGATGAGGGCGATGTTCGGGGAGTCGGACATGGTTCTCTCCTTGCGGAGGCGCATCGGATGGATGCCCTGAAACGGCACATGGTCACGCGGCTTGTCGCATGTCGTGCTCGCCGCGTGATCAAGCATTGCATCGGAAGGGCGCGGTGTGAGGGGGAAGGAATTTTCCCCGGGACGCCGTTTACCGGGGATCCGGTTGATCCATCGGCGAGAAGGAAATAGCGCAGAGCGGCGAATCAAAAGCACAGAGCGGCGAAGCAAAAGCATGGGTGCTGCATTCATTATGGGAGCGCAGGGCTCAGCCCTCGGAGGCGTTCCACAGCTCGCTGAGTTCTGCCCAGTCCGGAGCCGGGCTCTGCAACGCGGTGGGCCCGTCGGTGGTCGACGTGCGCAGTCCGGCGAGGATCAGGTCCAGGTACCGCAGGTGGAGCGTGGTGGCGCGTTCGTCGGTGACGGGGATCCGCGCGGTGAGGTGTTCGAGCAGCAAGGGGACGTCGGCGGAGGTGAAGTCGGCGCGCAGTTCGCCTGCGCGGTGGGCGCCGTCCACCAGGTCGTCGAGGGCGGCCCGGAGCCGGCTGGAGGCGGCCACGATCTCGTCGCTGGCCGGCAGCCGGCCGCCCACCAGCGGGAGCAGCGGACCGACTGCACCCTGGGCCGAGAGCGCGTTCCGCAGGAAGCGGGCGAAGGCCGTCCACGCGTCGGGCTCCTCGGCGAGGGCGGTGCGGGCCTGGGTGACGAGCTGTTCCATCCCCATGATGCGCATCCGCTGGGCCAGCAGTTCCTTGCTGGGATAGCGGCGGTAGAGGCTGCCCATGCCGATGCCGGCCCGGCGGGCGATCTCCGAGACGGGGGCGTCCCAGCCGAGCTCGGCGAAGACTTCGCGCGCAGCCTGCATGAGGCGGACGTCGTTGCGGTCCGCCTCCCGCCGGCGGCCGCGCGGTCTGCCGGTCTGCGTGTCACTCATGGACAGGTATTTTCCCCTACCGGCGTGCCACGCCGTACCCACCGTCGACGGTGAGCACCTCGCCGGTGACGAAGGCGGCCTCCTCGCCGACGAGCATCGTGATCACCCGAGCCACGTCCTCCGGCTCCGCGACACGCCCCAGGGGCGTGTCGTTCGCCAGCCGCCTCTGGAACTCCTGCGGCATGCGCGCGCTGCTCTCGGTGCGTACGTAGCCGGGTGCCACGACGTTGACGTTGACACCGAGCGGACCGGCCTCGTAGGCGACGAAGCGCGCGAAGGTGTTCAGGGCGGCCTTGGCGGTGCCGTGGGCGGCCATGCCCGGCGCAGGCGGACCATCGGCCACGGCGCTGGAGACATACACGATCCGGCCCTGCCCTTGGGCGCCCATGAGCTCCAGTGTCTGTTGGGTGAGCGTGTAGACGGATGCCAGTTCGTCCGTCACCTTCGTCCTGAAGTCGTCCCAGGCGAGGGCTTGAACCGGGGTGGGAATGAAGCGGGCGCCGGCGTTGCACACAAGAACGTCCAAGCGCCCGTCGACCGCGGAGCGCTCCAGCAGTTCGGCAGCCTGGGTGGGGTCGTACACGTCGGCCTGTACGGCGAAGGCTTCCCCGCCGTCGGCCTCGATGAGCTTGACCACCTGGTCGGCGGACTCGTGGCGGGAGAAGTAGTTGACGGCTACGCGGTAGCCGCGAGCCGCCAGTTCCCGTGACGTGGCAGCGCCGATTCCCCGGCTGCCGCCGGTCACCAGGGCCGTGGGCTTGGTCATGGCGTTCATGTGTCCTTCCGCGTCGGGTGATCGGCTGCCAGCTTATCGGAGCGGAGCGCTCCGCTCAAAAAAGTCACCGCGATGGGGAATCGGGCCTTCCGGCACCGCGTTGTCCCCTGACATGAGCGAAGCAGTAGTAGCGCGTGCTTACGGTGGTCCCGAGGTGCTGTCGGTGACCGATGTCGCCGTAGCGGAGCCCGGGCCGGGTCAGGTGCGCATCGAGGTCCGCGCCGCCGGCGTCAACCCTTTCGACCACAAGATGTACAGCGGTGCCTTCGGAACCGATCAGGCGAACCTGCCGATGCGGCTCGGTGCCGAAGCGGCAGGTGTGGTGACCGCTGTCGGCGCCGACGCGACCGGCCCCGCCGGTCCGATCCGGATCGGCGACGAGGTGATCGCGTACCGAGCGCCCGGCGCGTACGCCGCCGAACTCGTCGTCCCGGCCTCGTCGGTGGTGCCCAAGCCCACCGCTCTCTCCTGGGAGCAGGCCGGAGGACTGATGGTCGCGGGCGTCACCGCTGTGCACGTCCTCGAAGCGATCGGCCTGCGCGAGAGCGACTCGGTGCTGATCCACGGCGCGGCGGGTGGCGTCGGCCTGATGGCCGTGCAACTGGCCGTCGAGCGCGGAGCCAGGGTGCTGGGAACGGCGAGCCCGGCCAAGCACGACGTACTGCGCGACCTGGGGGCGATTCCGATCGCGTACGGGCCGGGCCTGGCGGACCGGGTGCGCGCGGCAGCACCGCAGGGAGTCCACGCGGCTGCCGACCTGGTGGGCACCGACGAGGCGGTGGACGTCTCGGTGGAGCTGGTGGCGGACCGGTCCCGCATCGCGACCGTCGCGGCGTTCGAACGCGGGGCTCAAGCCGGCATCAAGCTCCTGGGCGGCGGTCCCAACGCGGACCCCGGCACAGAAGTTCGCGTTGCCGCGCGCCTGCAGCTCACCGAAGCCGCGAGAGCCGGGCGACTGCACGTCCAGATCGCCGCCAGTCATCCGCTGCGCGAAGCCGCCGCCGCGCATCGGCAGATCATGACCGGGCATACGACGGGGAAGATCGTCCTCGTCCCGTGACCCGGCCCCTGACCGCACCGGCAACTCCGTTCGGATGCCTGTGGCCGGCCGGCGCACGAGTCCTGACGCTGGTGTACCCGTGACGTCATGACGCAGTGAGAAGAGAGGAGGGGGTGTCCGAGGCGGAAGCGGAGGGCGAAGAAGCTCTGCCCCCTTGCTCGCGGTGGTGGGGACCGCTGGAAGCTGCGACACCCACCTGCCCCAGGCGGCAGGGCGCGCCGTTCAGGATCCGTGCCGCCCTGCAGGGACCGACCGGGCGTGGAGGAGATCGTCGTGCTGATGTCGACCTTGGGGCGGGGGCGGTGGACTGGTCCTCGATCGAGTGGTCGCTGCTTTCGCTGCGGGCCGAGCGGTGCCGCCGTCGGCTGGAACCTCGCCGACGGCGGCATACGATGCGCCGAGACCGCCGGGGGAGAGGGCGGCGTGCGCCGTGCCGAGGCCGCCGACGCGCAAGCGCGTCCTTGACCGGCCGACGGGCTCAGGCGTTGCGCACCGTCTTGCTCACCTGGTCGAGCAGCGTCCGTAGCTGTGCGATCTGGTCCCGTCCCAGGCCCTCGGTGATGTGACGCTCTATGTCGGCGATCACCTGGTCGGCGGCGCGCAGCGCTTCTCGTCCGGCATCGGTGAGGTGCAGCTCCTGTACGTGGCGGTGTCGCGGATGCTCGCGCCTCTCCAGCTGCCCACGGCCTTCCAGACGTGCCACAAGCGAGGCGACGGCCTGGGGGGTCACGTTGAGGCGGCGGGCCAACTCGGCGCCGGCCAGACCTGGTTCGCTGTGCACCGACATCAGCAGGGTGTAGTGCGCGGCGGCCATGCCCAGCGGGCGCAGCCGCTGTTCCTTGAGTGTCTGCACCGCCAGTTCCGCACGGCGCAGTGCCCAGGTCACCCGGTCGAGCGCGCCGAGCCCGACCGGCTCCTCCTCATCACGTATCACTCGCCAAGGATACGACACTTCATAAGTATCAAGCATTTGACAGTTGGCTAACGCTTGAGGCATGCTCGGGGCATGACTCGTGCTGTCGCTCTCATTACCGGCGCTTCCTCAGGCATCGGCGCCGAATTCGCCCGTCTCCTTGCGGACGACCACGACCTCGTCCTGGTGGCGCGCCGCGCGGACCGGCTCGACGGCTTCGCCGGGGAACTTCGCGCCCGGGGCGCAGCCGTGGAGGTGCTGCCCGCCGATCTCGGCACCCACGAGGGCATCGCCGCTGTCGCCGGCCGCCTCGCCGCGGGGGACGTGCGCCTGCTGGTCAGCAACGCCGGCGCCGGCGGCTACGCCCCGCTCGTCGACGTCGACCCCGCCGACATCGACCGCCTGCTCACCCTCAACGCCGTGGCCCCCGTTCAGCTGGTCCGCGCCGCGCTTCCCGGAATGCTCGCCGCCGGAGAAGGCGCGATCATCACGGTGGCCTCGCTGCTGGCCTTCAGCGGGGGCCTCAACGATCCCCGCGCACCCCGACGCACTCTCTACGCGGCGGCGAAGGCCGCCACCGTCGCCTTCACCCGGACCCTCGCAGGTGAGCTCGCCGACACGCCCCTCCGTACGCAGCTGCTGCTGCCCGGCGTCGTGGCCACGGAGTGGAACGAAGGCGTCGGCCACGACATCCCCTGGGCGATGACCCCGCAGGACGTGGCCTCGGCCAGCCTTACCGGCCTGCGCCTGGGGGAGACCGTGTGCGCACCAGGTCTGGAGGACCAGGCCGCAGCCCTTGACGCCCTGCTGGCCGCGGAGTCCGCTCTGCTCACCGGCGGCAACCAGCCCACCCCCGCAACTCGCTACCGCGGCCCGCACGCGTAGCAGCTTGCGCCTCTCGGCGCTGTCCCCGACCCGGCCACGGGTCGCCCTCCCAAGGCTGCGCCACGCCCATCCGTCGAGGGCGCTTCCCGATCCTCGGCCACCCTTGCCCAACTGCCGAACGTCTCGCACGGCACACGCTCCCAACGACCTCGACCATGCAGTCCTCCACGTCGGCACGCGCCGACGGCCCTCCAGCGGCCCCTCGTGCCGAAGACCACCTCCGCCACTGTCCTCACCCACGGTGCGTCTCATTCGGGCGGGCGGAAGTTCGGGCGGGCGGAAGAAAGTTAGGGAAGACCTATGACCGACAACATTCCGACGATCACACGTGACGGCGTCATCGGACACGACGCGACCGAGATCGTCACCATCGACCAGGCCACCGGAGCCGAGTTCGCGCGATACCCCGTGGCCGGCAAGGACGAGGCGGCCGCGGCCGTCGCAGCCGCACGCTCGGTCACCGGGGCCTGGTGGGACCTCGGCTTCGAGGGCCGTGCGGAGCGGCTGCGCGCGTGGCGACGGCAGATAGCGTCGAGCGGTGAAGAGGGCGCCGCACTCATTCACGCCGAGAACGGCAAGCCCCTCGACGATGCCCGCGTGGAGGTGCTCGGGACTCTCGAGCACCTCCAGTACGCCGCTGACAACGCCGAGCGCGTTCTGGGACGCAGGGACGTTCCGGCCGGCCCCACCACGCCCAACCAGCGTGCGTGGGTCGAGTACCAGCCCTACGGCGTGATCGGCGTCATAGGCCCGTGGAACTTTCCCCTGCTCACTCCCGCGGCCATCCTCGCCGACGCGCTCGCGGCCGGGAACGCCGTCGTCCTCAAGCCCAGCCAGATCACGCCCGGCGTCGCCGAATGGCTCATCCGAACCTGGCAGCGTGCCGTTCCGGAACTGCCGGCCGTCCTGCAGAACCTGAACGGATACGGGGCCACGGGGCAGGCGCTCATCGAGGCCGGCCCCGACAAGCTCGCGTTCACGGGCAGCGTCGCCACAGGCCGGACGGTGGCAGCCCAATGCGCTCGGACCCTGACCCCCGTTCTGCTGGAACTCGGCGGCAAGGACGGCGTCATCGTCGCCGAGGACGCCGACCTGGACGAAGCCGCCGCTCACATCGTGTGGGGCGCCATGCAGAACACCGGACACGGTTGCATCAGTCTCGAAGTGGCCTACGTCGTCGAATCGGTGCACGACGCATTCGTCCAGAAGATCAGTGAGCTCGCCGGGCAGATACGCGTCGGCAGCGACGAGGATGCGGAGATCGGGCCGGTTCCCCTGCCGAGCCAGACCTCGATCATCCGGGAACACATCCAGGATGCTCTGGAGCGCGGCGCGACAGCCACCGTCGGCGGCCTCGACGCGGTGGGCGACCGCTATGCCGCGCCCACCATCCTGGTCGGAGTGGCCCCCGACGCCCTCGCGGCGACAGAGGAGACGTTCGGGCCGACGCTGGCGGTCATCAAGGTCGCCGACGCCGATGAGGCCGTCGCTCACATCAACGCCGGCCGGTACGGGCTGGGCAGCGCCGTCTTCAGCCGCGACCGCGGCGAAGCCATCGCCCGTCGCCTCCGCGTGGGAATGACCAGCATCAACGATGCACTGGTGTTCTCCATGAACCCCGCCGTGCCGTTCGGCGGTCGGGGCGACAGCGGTTACGGGCGCAAGCAGGGGGAGGAGGGACTGCGGGAGTTCGCCTACGCGCACTCCTTCACCGCCAAGACCGGCCCCGCCCGGTTCTCCGCCTCGACCTTCGGCAGGCCACAGGGGGCTATGGCGGGAGCCCTCGCCGGCGCCCGTAACAGGATCCTGGCGGAGAGCGGCGAGAAGTCGGACTGATTCAACTCACGGGCGCCGACGGACGTTCCGGGCCGAGCCCGGCGAGCGGTGAGCGATGGATGGCCGCCGGGCACGCGGCCGCCTGGCGATGGTACGGAGCGCTGGACCGGACATCGGAGGATGCCGGGCCCAAGGCAGCGCCGACTCCTGTCAGGCGGGACCCCCGCCACTTCGCCTGAACCTCGACGCCTGACTGTCCGTTGGCATCGAACCCAGTCGTTTTGACATCGAACCGAGTCGTGCCGCATCCGGCGCGCCCGGAACCACGAAACGAAAGAGGGCCGACGACAAACCGTCGGCCCTCTGGTCAGCTACCCCACGAGAGGTCGCTTCCGCCGTGTGGGCTTCCCGGCAGGCCGGTGGCGGTACCGGCCTGCCGGGGGTACTTCGGGTCAGGCGAGGTTCTTGGTGAAGAACTCGTCGAGCTTGTCGAAGGGGATGAGGTCCTTGCGGTCGTACAGGTCGACGTGGTCCGCGCCCGGGACGATCAGGAGGTCGACGCTGTCGGGAGCCTTGGCCTGGACGTCCTCGGAGTAGTAGCGGGAGTGCGCGTCGGCGCCGGCCACCAGGAGGGCCTTGCGGGGCGCCAACATGTCGATGTTCGTCATCAGCGGGAAGGCGAAGAACGACATCGGCGTGGTGCCGGTCCACGCGGTGGTGGAGTTGATCGAGCGCGGGTGGTAGCCGCGCGCGGTGCGGTAGTAGTCGAAGAAGATCTTCGTGATCGGGTCGGCGTCCGCCGGGAGGGTCTTGGGCAGGACGCGGTTCGAGGGGGCGACGTTGCCGTGCTCGTCGAAGGGGACCTCGTGGGAGAGCCGGGCGTAGGTGCCCCTCTCGGCGTCGATCCAGCGCTGCCGGCTGAGGTGGTCCACGACCTTCTGGCGCTGCTCAGGCGTGTAGTAGTCCTCGTGGCCGCGGGACATGCTGCGCGCCATGTCGTACATCGAGGCGGTGGCGACGGCCTTGATACGGCTGTCCGCCGCCGCCGCGGTGAGCGCCATACCGCTCAGGCCGCAGATGGCCTGCGCGCCGATCCGCTCGCGGTCGACGATCTTCTGCAGGCCGAGGAAGTCGACCGCGGCGCTGTAGTCCTCGGTGCAGATGTCGGGCGAGGCCACGTCGCGCACCGTGCCACCGCTCTCCCCGGTGAAGGAGGGGTCGAAGGCGAGGGCGACGTAACCACGACGGGCGAACTCGTTGGCGTAAAGCCCCGAGGACTGCTCCTTGACCGCGCCGAACGGGCCGCTGACCACCAGGGCGGGCACCTTGCGCCCGGCGTTCTTCGGCACGTACAGATCTGCGGCGACCTCGATGCCGTAGCGGTTCTCGAACCGTACCGAGGTCCGCCGGACGTCCTTGTCCAGCGCGAAGGTGTAGCCGCCCTTGGCCGTGGCCTTGCCCTGTCCTGCGGCGCCCGCGGCACGGCCGGTCTCCTCACCGAAGGCTGGCAGAGCAGTGAAGGACGCGGCGGCGGCGCCGCCACCGGCGATCAGTCCGAGCGCTTTGCGACGTTCCATGGAGTGGACCTCATATTCGATCAGCGGAGGGAAAGGGCGCGACGGCCGGTCGTGTCGTGACCGTGGCGCAGTTCCAGGAGACCGCTTCTGCGCCAGGGGCGGCAGGTCGGGTTTGTGGGGGGTACAAGCTCAACCCCCCAACTCCGCGTGGCAGTCCGCCGTAACCCGGACCACGGCAAGGGCTTCCGTCCCGCGACCGAAACGGCGGGCGATCGGGGAGATCAACGGCATACCCTCATGCTGAAGCGGCGTCTCGCCCGCGACTACTACCACCGGCCGGTCAACGCGGCCTTCCGCGTGCACTGGGCATCAACCGCTTCCCTCGCGGGGAGGTACGCCCGCGGCTGCATCCCACCCAACGCGTCCGGAACGTCGGGTGGGATGCGTGAAGTGTTCCTCAAGCTTGTCGAACGGGACCAGGCCCCGCTCGTGTGCCGACGCGGCCAAGCGGAGCCCCGTCAGGGCTTGACCAGGACCTTGAGGCTCTTACGGTCGGCCATGTCCTGGTACCCGGCCGGGACGCCGTCGAGGTCGGTGGTGGCGTCGAAGACCTTTCCAGGCTCGATGCGGCCGTCGAGGACGGCGGGCATCAGTTCCTCGATATGGGCGCGCACCGGTGCGGGGCCGCCGGCCGGCCGGATGTTCCGGCCGAAGAGGCTGCCGAAGCCCACCTGCGCCTCGTCGTACTGGGGAACGCCGACGCGGCTGATGACACCGCCGGGGCGTACGACACCGAGGGCCTGTTCGTAGGCCGGTATGTGACCGACGGCCTCCAGGACGACGTGTGTGCCGTGGCCGCCGGTGAGCTGACGGACCTGCTCGATACCTTCCTCGCCGCGGGCGGCGACGACGTCGGTGGCGCCGAACTCGCGGCCGAGGTCGGTGCGCTCCTGGTGGCGTCCCATGAGGATGATCTGCTCGGCGCCCAAGAGCTTGGCCGAGAGCACCGCGAGCAGGCCGACCGCGCCGTCGCCGATCACGGTGACGCGGGTGCGCTCGTTGACGCTTGAGCATCTGCCGTCCGGCGAGCGCGTTGATGGCTTCCTGGGGCCGGCGAAGCTCTTCTGGTGCTCGGCTGTCATCTGGGTGTCGATCACCAGGCCGTCCACCTTCCCGTACGCGTTGAGGAACTGGGTGGTCAGCGCGTCAATGGTCTGCTCGTCAACGATGTCGCCGGCCACCGCGATGGCCTCACCGCCGGCTTCCCGAACGAGGGCCGCGGTCTCCTCCAGCGAGGAGGCGTCCAGGTCGGTCACTCCTACGCGCGATCCTTCTGCGGCCAGGCGAAGGGCTGCCTGTGACGACCGTGACCGCGTTGTCGAGGCGTGCCCTTTTCGTTCCTCATTTCCGTTTGGGGTGCGCGATGGCCGTTTAGGCGGGTGCCGCCGTGCGGCGGCGCTGGAGGAGCGCGATGGTGAGGGTGGGAATCACAGTGAGGGCGGCGATCACGGTGCCGACCACGGCGGGGCCGATGGTCCCGAGCGAGGTGTCGAGGGTGAGGCCGGCGATCCAGGAGCCGATGGCGGTGCCGAGGTTGAAGGCCGAGACAGTCAGGGCGGAGGCCAGCACGGGCGCCTGGCGTGCGAACCGGACGGCCAAGGCCATCAGCACCGGGTTGGCGCCCAGCCCGAAGAAGCCCAGCAGGGCGACCAGAATGATGGTGGGCACGGCGTAGCCGGCCAGCAGGGAGATCGCCAGCAGCAGGAGGGTTGCTCCCACGGCGGCCGTGATGGTCACCGTGTGCGGGCGGTGGTCGCCCAGGCGGCCTCCGACGAGCGAGCCGGCCAGGGCACCGAGGCCGAAGCCGACCAGGACCAGCGGCACGATCCCGGACGCGATGCCCGACCGGCCGGTCAGCAGCGGCGAGATGTAGGAGTACGCCGCCAGGACACCGCCGGTCGTGGTGGCGCAGGCCGCCAGCACCAGCCACAGGCGGCCGGAGCGCAGAGCGGTCAGCTCGGAGCGGATCGACACCGCCTGCTGGTCGCCACCGTCGTGGGGGATGGTGCGGGCGATCAGGACGATGGCCGCCGCGGAGAGGGCCGCAAGCGCCCAGAAGGGTCCGCGCCAGCCCATGAGCTGCCCGGCGAACGCGCCCAGCGGCACGCCGACGACGTTGGCGAGCATGGCGCCGGCGCCGACCAGACCGAGGGCGCGGGAACTGGCGGCAAAGCCCGCGGCGCGTGTAGCGGCCACATTGGCCACCGCCCAGAAGGCGCCGGTGGCGATCGCGGTCAGGAACCGTGCCGCCAGGACCAGGGTGAAGTTCGAGCTGAGGGCGACGATGACGTGCCCGGCGGCGAAGACGCCCAGGGCGAGCATCAGCGTCAGGCGCTTGGGCAACCGCAGAGTGAGCATCGCCATCAGCGGCGCGCCGACGATCATCCCGACAGCGAAGACGGTGATCATCAGGCCGCTCTGGGCGACGCTGACCTGCTGGTCGCCCGCGATCTCGGGCAGCAGGCCGGCCACGACGAACTCGGTGGTGCCCATCAGGAACGTACCCAGCGCGAGGACGTAGACGACGAGCGGCAGCCGGGCGGACGGAGGCTGGGGGGTGTCAGCCCGTACGGTCTCGGCGGGGGCGTGGAGGGTTGCTCCTCGCGTACTCATGCATCAACTCCGTGGGGGTGGTGTTCGGTGTGCTGATCCCACGAAACAGGCTTGGTCACAGGTGGAGAAGGTTGCGTTTATGGGGGGTACAAGCTCAACCTCCCTCAGCGGGGCCCGGTGGCTACCGTGGAAGCCATGGACGACCACAGTGACCACCGCACGGAGATCCGGGACTTTCTCGCCAGCCGACGAGCCAAGATCACCCCGGAGCAGGCCGGGCTGCCCACCAGCACCCGGCGCCGGGTCCCGGGGCTGCGGCGCGAGGAAGTCGCCGTGCTCGCAGGCGTGAGCACCGAGTGGTACACCCGCCTGGAGAAGGGCCACATCAGCGGCGTGTCCGAGGACGTCCTTGCCGCGGTCGCCCAGGCCCTGCAGATGGACGAGGACGAACGCACCTACCTGTTCGACCTGGCCCGCGCCGCCCGGCCCGCCCGCCGCACGCCCTCCCGCCGCAGGGACGTCGAGGCCCCGCCCCGCATTCAGTGGCTGCTCGACTCCATCACGATGTCCGCCGCCTTCGTACGCAACGGCCGCTTGGACGTCATCGCCCACAACGCCCTCGGCCGGGCGCTGCACGCGCCGATGTTCGACAGCCCCACCACCGGCCAGCGGGGCCGTCCCAACTTCGCCCGCTACCACTTCCTCGATACCGGCTCACAGGACTTCTTCGTCGACTGGGAGGCTGGCGCCGCCGCCACCGTCGCGCTGCTGCGCGCCGAGGCCGGGCGTGAACCGCATGACCGGGCCCTGCGCGATCTGATCGGCGAGCTGTCCACCCTCAGCCGGGACTTCCGCACCATGTGGGCTGTGCACGACGTCCGGATCCGCCACGACGGCGTCAAGCGGCTCCAGCACCCCGAGGTCGGGGAGCTGGAGCTGACCTACCAGTCCGTGGACCTGCCCGTGTCCCAGCGGGCCGTGCACGACCTGAGCCTCTACACCGCCGAACCGGGCAGCACCTCCGAAGAGCGCCTCAAGCTTCTCGCCAGCCTGGCGGCCACGGCGACCCACACTGCCAGGACCAACGTGACGGAGACTGATCAACGGCACTGACCAGGCGCAAGCGGTCCGTAACCCGCGCCGAGCGGCGTACCTGTCAGCGCGCAGTACCGGATCAGGCACCCCGTCGGGCCGGGCCATCCAGGACACGGCGAGTGCGACGAGGGATGCGACTGCCTGGCACCACCGTCCTCGCCGGACGCCCGGCCGACGCCGCGGGGCAGGGCTCCGTCGGCACCGCGGACTGGGCGGGGTGGCGCGGCGCTCCCCGGGACGCCCCTCGGCGCGTACGGCATGGAGCTGCGGGCGTACGGCAGTTCCCTGCGGGCGTTCAAGAGCTGGTTCTGTCTGGACGACGTGATCGCCTGCGTCGGCTCCGGCATCGGGGCGGACGCGGGCACCGCCGAGACCGTCGTCGAGAACCGCAAGCTGACCGACCCCGGCGCCGCGCTGCTGGTCGACGGCTCACCTGCGCCCACCGGGCCAGGCTGGTCCGCCCCGCTCGACGCGGTGCGCCGACTGCATCTGGAGGGAACCAGCGGCTATGTCTTCCCGCGGCAGGCCCGCTGTGCGGGCCGTACGGGAGGAACGCACCGCGACCTGGCGGGAGATCAACCTCAAGTACGGCACCGACACCCCGGTCACCCGCCCGTACCTGACGCTGGCACGACCACGGCGAAGCCGGCCTTGCGACCCTCGATGTGTTCGATGGGACGTTCCGCGGCCGGGAGGGGCAGCCGGTGAAGGCCTGACGGCTGCTGCCGCGCGGCCGGCCGGGGCCGCTGCCCGCCGTCGTGCAGTAGATCGGCTACAACGGCGGCCGGGGCATCCCGTACTCCTGGCTGACATGGAACGCGCTGGGACACGCCCACCCGATCATGGACAACCGGGGCCAGGACGGCGGCGGGAATCTGGCGGATGCGGTCGCGGACGTACCGTTCCTCTGCCACCACCGGCGTGCCTCACAGATCACGGACGCCGGTCCGTACGCGGAGATCGCCCGCTGGCTGTCCGGGCACCGCTTCTCGGTCGAGCAGGCCATGGAGACACTGTCGTCCTTCGACGGGGTCGACTTCGCGGCTTCGGGGGCTGAGCCGGCGTTTTCAGGGGTGCGGTTCGGGGGAGTCCATGAGGCGGCTCTCCCAGGCCCATGCGGCGACCTCGACCCGGTTGCGCATGCCGAGCTTGGTCTGGATGGTCGCCAGATGGCTCTTGACGGTGCTGACCGAGATGAACAACTGCGCCCCGATCTCCTGATTGGTGCGACCGCGTCCGATGGCCCGGACGACCTCCAGCTCCCGCCCGGACAGCGGCTGCGCGGGGTCGGCCGTGGCCGGCGGTTCGGCCGGGGCGAGCCGGCGCAGCAGGCGCAGGGTGATCGACGGGGAGATCAGGGCGTCACCGGAGCTCGCGGCGCGGACGGCCTCGACGAGCAGGGCGGGGCCGGCGTCCTTCAGTACGAAGCCGACCGCCCCGGCGTGCAGGGTGCCGTACACGTACTCGTCCAGGTCGAACGTGGTGACGATGACCACGCGGAGCGTCGCCGCCAACGCGTCGGTGCCGGCCGTCTCGATGCCCTCCAGGGTCTCGTCGAGCTTCTCGGGGTGCTTGCGGCCGATGATGCGGGCGCCCTGGGTCTGCAGCACGATGCCGGTGATGTGATGGGCGACGACATCGTGCAGCTCCCTGGCCAGCGCCAGCCGCTCGTCCTGCCGTGCCGACTCGGTGGCCACCCGGTGCCGGTAGTCGCGCAGGCGCAGCCACGGCCCCACCGCCAGGGCGACGCACCAGCCCTCCGTGCCGCGGCGGAACAGAGTGCTGGAGGCGCCGGAGGCGGCGTCGCACCACACCTCGTTGTACCCGACCTCCCGAGCCATCGGAAGCTCCGACGCTTCGCACGCCGCCTTCGAGGGGTAGGCCTCGGCACCGATGGGGACTCAGCCGACGCCAGGGGCGGCCCGCAGGCCATCGGCTCTGCGTGCGTTGGTCATGAGGTCAGATGCAAACTCTGCGCCGGAAGTTCTGGGTGCAGCGAGACTGTCTGAAAATCGCCCCTCTCCGAGAGCGATTCCATGACGGCTGTGATCGGCCAGAGGACGAAGCCGCAGGAGGCTGCCGCCACTTGTAGCGGCTCCTGCCTTCGAGAGCCATGGCCGGGAGTCACCGGCCGACGTCGGTGACAACGAGCCTTCCTTTGCGACAGTTACGTGCTTCGGCTCGCGGCTCCGCCGACCGCGACAAGAGTCCGCTGTTCGAAGCTGTCCACATGGCCGACGTACTGCGAGGCATCAGAACTCGATACGGGCCCGGGTTTGTACGGACCGCCGCGCGACATCTGGCTCCGTACCCTCCGCTGAGACCGGAACTCCGCACACCTTTTAGGCTGTGCTGAACAAGGTCGGCCTCCCGGCATACCGGAACGGCCCGGGGCAGGTAGGTGGGAGGTCCGCAGACGCCCATGACGCAGCCTCCGACGCCGTACGTCACGTCTCCAGCGGGCCGTCGGCCAACCTCGGCTCCTTACCCCTCACTGCTTGCAGAAGGTCACCTCATGAAGAACGAGCGGGAATTCATTTCACCGGACGCCATGCCGTGGCGCACCGGGCCGCAGCCCGGGACCGCCGAGAGGATTCTGAGCAGGGACGAGGCTGATCCGGAGGTGCTGACCCGGCTGGTGCGCTGGGAGCCAGGCCTCGACACCGCGCTCTCCGGAGTGATCCGGCACGAGTGGGTCGAGGAGGTCTATCTGCTCGAAGGCGAGCTGCACGACCTGACCCTGGACCAGACCTTCCGCGCCGGAGACTTCGCCGCCCGGCCTCCGGGCATGGAACACGGGCCGTACCGGACGACCCGAGGCTGTGTGATGCTGGAGATCCGCTACCGGCCGTAGAGCGTGGCTGTTCCGGGCCTCCGTCGTCGACGACGAGTTCGACGACGGACCGGCGAGCCAGGACCGCACCGATGCGGACAGACCATGGCCCATCTCACCGCCGTGGTCGACGGTATCGCGTCCCGGCTGCGCCGACCCGGAGCTGCTCGTAGCGCTCACGGTTGTCGATCCGGACGCACTCGCCGGGCAGCGTTGTCATGTTCCGGCGGCGTCGTCCTCCGAAAGCAACGCGTTCACACGTCGCAGGACGTCGATATGGGCCTCGTTGTAGAACTCGACCACTGCCTGCACGACAACCGACTGGGTGATCGCCGCTCCCCGGCGGGAGGAGGCTTCCAGATCGTGCAGCAACGGGTGGTCCTTTTGCAGTTTGCGGGCTTCGGGCGCGAGGTGTTCCGCGAGCCGCTGCCGCACGTCCTCGGGCGCGTCCGCTGGCAGGGCGTCGAACTCCGCGCCGACGTCGCTGCGAGGCGTCGCGAGCTGCTCCTGGAACGCGGACATCGCCGTGGGGGTGAGAAAGCTGGAGTACGCCAGCAGGAAAGATCGATCCGCCTCCGACAGGTCGTTGGCGAGTGTCTTGAAGTCCGTCGGCAGGTCGATCGAGGCCCGGTTGTCCAGGATCGCCGCCAGTTCCCGGCGTATCCGTTGCTGGCGTTCGATGCTCGCCGCGAGTTCTGCGTCCAGGGCGCGCAGGATGTGCTCCGCCCCCTCGTCGGCGATTTCGACGGAAGGGATGTCCGACAGCGGCACGCCGAGGTCGACCAGTCTGCGGATGCGCAGCAGGCGGACCAGGTGCTTCGCGCCGTACCGCTTGTAGCCGTTGGCTGTCCGTTCCGGCTCGTCCAGCAAGCCGACCTTGTGATAGTGCCGGACGGCTTTCAGTGTCGTACCGGCGAGTTCGGCCAGTTGACTTGTGCTCCACGCCACCGCGAGGCCCTTTCTGGGGTGCTCCGTTCCCCGTCGCCGCCACCCGTCCTGCCGGTCGGCGGGATCGTCTCCGAGAAGCGGTCCATTCAAGACCATGCCCTTGGGGCATGGTCAACCCTCGGCAGCGCCGCTACCCGCACGCCGGCGAAACGGTGTTGACCATGCCCCAAGGGCACGGACTGAGATGGGCGGCGACCACAACCGTGAGACGGGGATTCGGAGACCGGACATGAAACGACAACGCAGTATCGGCCGGAGCCTGGCCCTCGTGGTCGTCCTCGGCCTCGGCGGCTCGCTGGCCACGGCACCCGCCGGCGCGGACGAGCGACAGGACCCGGAGGTGGAGTGGGGCACCTGCCCCGAAGACGTCGTGACCGAAGCCGCTCCGACCACGCTCCAATGCGCCACCGTGCCCGCGCCGGTGGACTACGCCGACCCCGGGGGCGCCCGGATCGACCTCATGATCTCCCGGCTGGCCAGCACGAACCCGGACAAGCGACGCGGCACACTCATGCTCAACCCGGGCGGCCCCGGCGGGTCCGGACTGGCACTGCCCGCGCTGCTGGTGGCCCAAGGCCTGCCCACCGACGTCTCCGACAGTTACGACCTGATCGGCATGGACACCCGCGGCATCGGGCACTCGGCACCGGTCACCTGCGGATTCACGGACGACAGCCCTTACATCGGCAACATTCCCCGCTACGCGGTCGACGACGCGGCGGTCACCGCACAAGCGAAGATCGCCGAACAGGTGGCCGAGCAGTGCGTGCGCAATGACCGCGACGGAAGGCTGCGCCACCTGACCACGGCGAACACCGCCCGCGACCTGGACCGCATCAGGGCCGCGCTCGGCGAGGAGAAGACCAGCTACCTGGGCTACTCCTACGGCACGGCACTGGGCGCCGCCTACGCGTCGATGTTCCCCGAACGCTCCGACCGCATCGTGCTCGACAGCAACGTCGGCGACACCCACCTCGACCGCGACGGCATGCGCCGCTACGCCCTCGGGATGGAACAGACGTTCCCCGATTTCGCGAAGTGGGCGGCCGCACGGCACGACAGCTACGGCCTGGGCCACACCCCCGCGCAGGTCCGCACGACCTACCTCACCCTTGCCGAGCGACTCGACAAAGCTCCGGTGGCAGGGATTGACGGCAACCTGTTCCGGCTCGGCACTTTCGGCTTGCTGTTCAAAAACACGCAGTACCCCAAGCTGGCTCAGCTCTGGCAGACGCTGATCAACGGCGCCGACACGGCGGCCCGCCGCCTGCTGTCGGAGAACGCCACCGCGGGCAAGGCGCCGTCACCGGTCGACAATTCACTCTCGGTGTTCCTTGCCGTGACCTGCAACGACGTCGAGTGGCCCGAGAACATCGACACCTACCGGCACGGCGTCGCCGAGGACCGCGAGCGCTACCCGCTGTTCGGCGCCGCCACCGCCAACATCACCCCCTGCGCCTTCTGGCCACACGCCCCGGCCGAGCCGCCGGTCGCGGTCGACGACGACGGACCGCGGAACGTGCTGCTCGTACAGAACCTCCGCGACGTGCCGACACCGCACCAGGGCGGAAAGATGCTGCGCCAGAAGTTCGCGGACCGGTCCCGGCTGCTCAGCATCGACGACAGCGGGCACGGCGCCTACGTCCTGGGCGACAACCCCTGCGCGCTGAACACCACCACGCGCTACCTCGTCAAGGGCGAAATGCCCGCGAAGGACACACTCTGCCGCGCAGGCTGATCCCCGGACGGGTCTGATCCTCGCACCGGTCTGATCCCCGGACGGGTCTGATCCTCGCACCGGTCTGATCCCCGCACCGGTCTGATCCCCGCACCGGTCGGCTAAGCGGACGGTCCATGGCTTGCGTCCGGGCATGCGTGGGTGTCGGTTCGCCGGCGTCGTTCGGCCGCGCGTCCTGGATCCGAGCCCGGTCTCTTGAGCGTGCCTGGAGTGGCTCGCCCGGCTCGTCCACGTAGGCCGTCCAAGTTTGGCCGCGCTCCGGGCGGGGAGCAGGCGGTTTCAGAACACCTCAGCAGTACCCTCGGGCGCCTCAGCCGGACCGGAGAAGCCCGAGGCCGAGGCGCCTCAGGCGTACGGAACGGAGCAGAACCGCCGCTGGGCACGCGCGAACCTTGGGCGGCGCGGACACGGTCGCCGCCGCAGCGAAGGCAGTCGATGCCGCTCGGGAGCGCACCGCTCATACCTGCTGACGGTGCGGCCTCGACGGGCCGAACCCCGCGCCGTGGACCGACCGAGCTTGCCGGCGATCCGCTGGACGGTGACCGGGGCGAGGCGTCGATCGCATGACCACCGGGCTGAACGGATTCGGTCTCGCGCGCCAGGCCCCGGTCGCCGCCCGGGAGCGGCGAATTCGGGCTCGCTGTCGGCGATCGGCGTGATGACGACCGAGCGAGGCTTGGTCGCTCCTGCCGCCCCACGGCAGCGCTTCGCTCAGGGGGTGCCAGCCCGAAGTGAAGCGGCTGGGCAACGAACTCCAAGAGGCGCAAGAGCGGCGGGCGGACGCCGAGGCGCGCTGCGATCTGCTGGAGCGTCAACTCGAAGTCGTCGAAAGACCGCTGCCGCTGCCTCTGCCGCAACCGCAGCTCATGCCCAAGGTCCTCGTCGTGGACGACCAGCCCGACAACCTGCTCGCCACAACAGCGGTTCTGGGGACACTGGACCAGGAACTCGTGACCGTCTCCTCCGGTCGGGAGGCTCTCAAGCCGACTGAACCTCCCGCCCGTACCGGCGCGCTATTTGAAGGACGTGGCCGACACTGCTCCGCGAGGAAGGAGTCACCTTTCAACGGGTGACGACCTCGACAGTCGTACGGACCGGCTTCGTCAACCTGCTGGCCACGCAGGACGACATAGCGGTGGTGGCCGAAGCACAGGACGGCGTCCAGGCGGTCCGTGCCGCAGCCGAGCACCGGCCCGATCTGGCGCTGCTCGACATCCGGATGCCCCACAAGAACGGCATCGAAGCGGCCCGCGAGATCCTCGCCGCGTCCGGCGGATCGACGAAGGTGCTGATCCTGACCACCTTCGATCTCGACGAGTACGTGTACGACGCGCTCGCGGCCGGAGCGGGCGGCTTCCTCCTGAAGGACGCGACCTTTCCCGAACTGCTGCACGCCGTAAGGGTCGTGGCCAGGGGCGACGCGCTGCTCGCGCCCGAGGTCACCAAGCGGCTGATCGCGGAGTTCGCGCGACAGCGGGAGTCGGTCCTGCACGTACGCACACTGGACGGGCTGACCGCGCGCGAGGCCGAGGTGCTCGTACTGATCGCGCGTGGTCTGTCCAACGCCGAGATCGCCGACCGGCTCACCATCTCGGACCACACGGTCAAGACGCACATCAACCGGCTCTTCGCGAAGACGCGGCTCAGGGACCGTGCGCAGGCGGTGATCCTGGCGTACGAACTCGGCTTGGTACGGCCGGGCGCGCGGCGCGATGCCCTGTGATACCGCTGACCGCCGAGGACGGGCTGATCACCGGCCGGCGCGTCTGCGACGACAGCCACTACTGCACCCTGTCGGCTGGCCGACGGGAAGGCCGGAGCGGCCGCTCGCCGGAGGAGGAGTGGTCGCTGACACGGCCGCCGGAGCCCGAGCCGGAGCCCGGGGCGGAACTTCATTCCGCGAGGACCTCGGAGATGGCGCGGCGTCCCAGTTCCGCCATGGCGGGGTTGGTGTGGCGGTAGTAGTCGATCCCGCTGACGAAGGTGAGTGCCCAGCCTCGTCCGCGGGCCCAGGCCGCGTCGTCGAACCCTCCTGCCGCGCGGAACGTCTGCCGCGTCTCTGTGGTGAGCAGTGTCCACGCCGCGATGGCATCGCAGGACGGATCGCCCACGCCCGCGGTGCCGAAGTCGATCACTGCGCGGAGTCGACCGGCGTTGACCAGGATGTTGCCGGGGATGAGATCGCCGTGCGTCCACAGGGGTGGCCCGTCCCACTCCGGCTGGTCGAGGGCATGCTCCCAGGCGGCGAGGACAGCGGGCGCGTCGACGACGTCCGCGGCCTTGGCGGTCCACTCCCGTACGGAGGCATCGCGGGTGCACAGAGACACGGCACGGTAGCCCTGCCGCGCCCCGGTGGTGTCGGCCCCGCGCAGCGCTGCGACGAAATCGCCGAGGTCCCTGGCGAACCGGTGGTCATCGCGCCCCTCATCCGTCGGGTGCGAGCCATCGATCCAGCGGCTGATCGCCCAGGGGAAGGGATACCCGTTTCCGGGCCGGCCCACGACCATCGGTTCCGGCACGGCGGCAGGCAGGAAGGGGGCCAGTCGTGGCAGCCAGCCCTGTTCGAATTCCACCTGCTCGACCGCATCCTCGATCCGGGGCAAGCGGACCGCCATCTCGTCCCCAAGCCGATAGATCGCGTTGTCGGTGCCTGCCGAGCGCACCGCCCTGATGGGCATATCCGCCCATCGCGGAAACTGGTGTGTGAGTAGCTGCCGCACCAGCGCGACATCGGTCGCAACTTCGTTCTCATGCATCATCAGCCCGAGACCCTAGCCGGGCGGCTGATAGAGCAACATCAGATTTCTTCCGCTCCCGCTCCCTTCTCACCGCGCCGGGACGGTCTCAGGTGGTGTGGTGCGGGCGGCGTGTGCGTAGCGGGCGGCGAGGTCCCCGAACGCGGTGGCCAGTTGAGGCGGGCCGATGACCTCGATATCGGTGTCGAAGCGGCCGATGGCGGCGGCGAGTCCGGTCCATGACCAGGAGCCGAGGACGAGCCGGCAGCGGTGGGGACCGAGTTCCACGACGATCCCGTCCTCGGCGAAGGGCGCGACATCGGCGGCCGGGAGGTGGAGGATGACTTCGCCTCGGCAGGGCCAGCCGGTGGTGGTGCCGTCGTTGCCGCGGAATCGGCTGGTGACGAAGGTGGAGACGGTGCCGCCGGGAAGGTCGCGCGGGGCGAAGCGGGGGCCGGTGGGTGTGCGGGGCCGGATGCGGTCGACGCGGAAGGTGCGCCAGTCCTCGCGGTGGAGGTCCCAGGCCACCAGGTACCAGCGATGACGCCAGGTGACCAGGTGGTGGGGTTGTACGCGGCGGGCGTCATCGGCCGGGGTGCCTGGACCCGGGGCGTAGTCGAAGCGCAGTTCCTCGCGGGCGTGGATGGCGCGGCTCAGTTCCATCAGGACCTGAGCGTCGACCTGGGAGGTGTCACCGGCCGCCGCGGGCGGTTGGAGCGCGGTGACGCGCAACAGGTCGATGCGGTGGCGCAGGCGGGGCGGCATGACCTGACTGAGGGTGGCCAGCGCGCGAGAAGCGTCTTCGGCGACGGTGGTGCCGGCGGCCGCGGTCTGCAGCGCGACGGCCAGGGCGACGGCCTGCTCGTCGTCGAACAGCATGGGCGGCAGATGAGTGCCGGCCTCCAGGCGGTAGCCGCCGGCCGGTCCTTTGACGGTCGTGATCGGGTAGTCGAGTTCGCGCAGGCGGTCGATGTCACGGCGCACCGTGCGTGAGGTGATGCCGAGACGCTCGGCGAGATCATCGCCGGACCAGGCACGGGGCGTTTGAAGGAGCGAGAGCAGCGAGAGCAGCCGGGCGGACGTTTTCTGCATGCCCTCATACTTCCTGGAGTACCGGACACAACCTGTCCTCTACCTCTGCGAACGTGGCGTACGCGCCGTTCGGGAGGCATCGCTCCTGGTCGCGGCGTATTCACCACACCGAAGCAGGGAGCAGCCCATGTCCGTCACGACCACCACCCACCTGAACTTCCGGGGCGTCGCACGGGAGGCGCTGGACTTCTACCAGTCCGTCTTCGGCGGACGTACCGTCGCCGTCACCTACAAGGACGCGGGCGCCGAGAACGAGAGCGAGGCGGACTGGGTGATGTGGGGCGAGGTGGCCGGCGACAACGGCTTCCACGTCATGGCCTACGACGTGCCCTCGGCGCTGCCCTGGAGCCAGGGCGACAACCCGTTCTTCGTCTCCGTGCGGGGCGACGACGCCGACGAGATCGGCGCCCTGTGGGGCAGGCTCGCCGAGGGATCGACCGTCGTGCGCCCGCTGGAGCCCGCGCAGTGGGCGCCGCTGTACGGCATGCTCACCGACCGCTTCGGCGTCACCTGGGTCCTGGACGTCACCGCTCCCTACAACGGCTGAGCCAACCGACCGACCTGACATGCCTACGCCGTCCGGGCCGCTCGTGCGGCGGCGGCCCGGACGGCGTAGGCACCGAACACGTACGGCAGCGGAAGGAATTGGGGCACCGTGAGGATGCGGAAGCTGTGACGGACCGGCATCGAAGTCAGTGCCTACTGCCTGGGCACCATGGTGTTCGGACAAGATGGGCAATCCGGATCACGGCGACTGCGTGCGCATGATCCACCGGGCGTTGGACGCGGGCATCAATTTCGTCGACACCGCCGACGTCTACGGCTACAGCGAGACCGAGGAGATCGTCGGAAAGGCCCTTGAGGGACGCCGCGACGAGGTCGTGCTGGCGACCAAGTTCAACGGACCGATGGGCGAGGGCCCCAACCGTGGCGGCAGTTCCCGGCACTGGATCGTCCAGGCGGTAGAGGGCTCGCTGAAGCGGCTGCGCACCGACCGCATCGACCTCTACCAGATCCACCACCCCGACCCGCACACGGACATCGAGGAGACCCTCTCCGCGCTCACCGACCTCGTGAGGTCCGGGAAAGTCAGGGCGATCGGCTCCTCCAACCTGCCGGCCTCGGAAATCGTCGAAGCCCAGTGGGTGTCCCAGCAGCGCGGCCTGCACCGGCTGCGCACCGAGCAGCCCACCTACTCCCTCCTCAACCGCGGCATCGAGCGGGAGATCCTGCCCGTCTGCCACCGCTACGGCTTGGGCGTTCTGGTGTGGAGCCCCCTGGCCATGGGCCTGCTCACCGGCCGTTACCGCAAGAACGCGCCGCGGCCCGACAACGCCCGCATGGCCTGGGTCTCCCGGCACCTCACCGACGAACGCAAGCTCGACGCGGTCGAGCAACTGCTCACCCTCGCCGAGGAATCCGGCCACTCCCTCACGCACGTGGCCATGGCCTTCGCCACCGGCCACCCCGACGTCACCTCGGCCATCATCGGCCCGCGCACCATGGACCAGCTCGACGACCTGCTCGCCGGCGCCACCCTCACCCTCGGCGACGACATTCTCGACAAGATCGACGCGATCGTCTCGCCCGGCACCGACATCGGCCCACTCGACGTCTCCTACGTACCTCCGTCCCTCACCCACACGGACCTGCGCCGACGCCCGTCCCACGAGCGAGCCGTCGCGTGAGAACGCCATGACTGTCCTCGACTCCCGTGCCCCCAATCGCGCCACCCTCGCCCGCCGGCACCTGCTCAGTGCGTACGGATGAACGTCCCCAGGTGTCAGATTCCTTCGGTTTCCCCTCGGCGTTCTTGAGGCGGAGTTCTCCGGGGCAGAGCCGCTGCGATGTCCCGGTCCTAAGCATCCGCGGCCGGGGATGGTGTGGGTGGAGGTTCACCGTTTCGGGGCATGGACCATCGCGCAGGTCGCGGTGCGTGTGAGTTCGGGGTGGCTCAGGACGCCGGCGCTGTCGATGAACTGGTCGACGGTGCCGGTCGTCGGAAGCGCGCGGATGGTCGGGTCGGTGATACGGGCAGTCAGCGCCGCGCTGAAGCGTTCGGCATGCAGCACCTGGAATGGGCGGCTGTGGTATTGCCGCGTAGCGGTGTCGAGCGGGTCGGTGAGGGCGAGTTGGTTGTGCGCGGCCGCGACGGCTTCATAGGCGCGGGCCAGGTGGTGCTCGCGGGTGTGCCGGTCGGTGGCGGCGAGGGCCGCGGTGAGGAGCGGTGTGAGGGCGGGCGCCTGGGGAGTACGGGCGAAGGCGCTGCCGAGCCATTTGCTGTAGGGCGGGTACCGGCGGTCCATGAGCAGGCAGAGCCGCATCAGGTCGCGTACCAGCCGGGCGGCGACGACGGCGGAGCCGAGTTCATCGCCTACTTCGCCGCAGCGCCCGACGAAGGCTTCTTCCTGGGAGATGCGCTGCCATTGGCACGCGAGGAGGTAGAGCCAGAGGTCGTGGGGATACCAGTCGAGGGCGGCGCGTGCCGGGGCGAGCCGGCCGAGTCCGTCGTGGAAGACAGCACCGGCGGTGACCTCGGCCAGGAGCTGGGCGGGAGTGGCCAGCCAGTCCGTCAAGGTGACGTCCTCGCACGGGTCGAACCCCAGACGCCCGGTGAACCGGATGCCTGGGGCGGTGACTTCGACCCGGTGGTGAACCGGTCCCTTGGTCGCCCGCATGACCCGGATATCCGCCTCGCCTGTCGCAGCGAAGTGCGTCGGGTAGCCGTGGAACATCTTCGGCAGGCGTTCGGAGAGAACCGCTTTGATGTCTTCGCTGTGACGGGTGGCGTCCTGCGGATGCAGGAAGATCTGGAGACGGGGACCCCACTCGTGGTCGGCGGAGCGGGCGGTGTCGAATCCCAGAACCTCCGAGCCGCTGCCCAGACGGGCCGCGGAGTGTTTGATCGCAGGGGCGGCTTCGTCCAGCAGGGGGCGCACGGCTTCGAGGTAGAAGCGGCGGGAGAGTTCCAGTCCGGGGATGAAGAGGGGAGTGGTCATACACGGGAGCGTGCCGGATCGGCACCAGGCTGATCGAGGGCATTTCCACTTCGGGCAGGGCAGAGCACCCGCCAGTGCTTCAGAAACTGTCCTCGTTCATCCGTACGTAGGCAAGGACGTTCACGCGCACGCCGACATACGGCACCGTCCAGCGGCTCGAAGACCGGATAAAGGCGGCCTGGGCGTAGCGCGATACCCACGACGCCCCCCCACAGGAAGAGCTGAACAGGCCACGGAGCACTGGACCCGGGCGCGCGGCCCTGCGGTCTGTTCATCCGTCCGGCTCGACCGGTTGCTCCGCCAACAGCGGCTGCCGATTGCAGAGTTACTCCTGTGCATGCTGCGGAAGAACAAACGACCCAGGACATGGTCGCTGAGCTTGTCCGGCAGCGCTGGGGAACCGTCCTCAATGAGGAAGGCATTCTGGCGCGGTTCCGAGAGCCGGGGTGGTCATACCGGGAGTAACTTCCGCTCCTGCCCCGCATACGATACGCCGCTGTATTCCTTGCGCCGCCCCTATGAGTCGGCCGGCCGCCAGTGCCGCTACGTCGCCGTGGTCTGCCCAGCCTGCCCCCACGCCTACACGCTCGCCGACCTGGGAGTGAAGACATACGACAAGCTGATCACCCTCCCCAAGCCGTGCCCCGGCACGAGCCCCGCATGAAGGACGCCTGGGGCTACACCGGGGCGATCGACGGGATCGCCGGATCGGGGACCCAGGCCGCGTTCAAGCGGATGGCCAATGCCCCTACTGGCCACTGCTGAGCGCCCCATCTGTATGAGCGCCTAGGGTCTTTCGTTTGGGTCTGGCTGGGTCAGGGAGCGCCCGCCGCGTCAGCGGCTGATGTCACCGCGGGCACGCGAGCCCAGCAAGATCCAAACGAAAGACCCAAGGACGGGTGTGTTGAACCTCGTGCCTCATCAGCGAGCCCGCTCATACACAGGCTCTGCTCCACGTCCGCGGCCCCAACCCGTGAAGGCCGGGTCGCGGACGTGGTGGAGCGATAGAGCCGAGCGCTGCGGGAACTGTCTGTCCCGCCGCGCGTTCCCCGAGCCGGACATCGTGCCGGCCGTGTGTCTGCCCCGATCGAGGCGGCCCACGAGCAGCGCCGCCGCCAGGTCGACGTCACCCACGTCGCGGCCCCGGGCTGGGCCCATGGGGGACACGCGGCGAGGGAAGGCCGAACGGCGACCACGCTCCCCGCAGACGGCGCCGCTGGGGAGGACCGCGTGACGAACCACGCGCCCGGAAGCCCGGCTCAGTTCTCGGGGACATCGCTGTTCGCGCCTCCGTCCAGCGGCGAGGCCGGTGTCGACCTGGCCCAAGTCGCCCTGAGGGCCGCGTTCGAGGCGGTAGGGAAGAACGGCAGCGGTTGTACGGCGAAGTCGAAGCCGCGGCTGTTCCGTACGGTGCGGCGCGACGGCCGTGAGCCGATGAGCCTCGGCGCCGATCGGTGCGCTGGTCACAGAGGGAGTCTGGGAGCTCCCGGCCGCCGACGCGACGCGACGCTACGTGGTCGGTGGGCGGCATTGCCCCTGAGCCGGCCGGGCGCATCGCCGACGTCGGCTACGCCGCGGACTCCGGCCGACTCGTGCTGCGCCCGCAGTCGTCGGCTTGGGCGACGACGACCCGTCTGGAGCAGACCCAGGTCATCGAGGCTGTCAATACCGTGGCGGGCCGGTTTCTCCGGCTGCTCTCCACCGAGGTAGTGGCGCTTGATCATCTGCGGTTGGGGCACGACAACGCCCCTGCCCCAGCCGGACGGCTGGCAGGCTCCCGGGGACTCACGCACGCAGACGGCGACGCCACACGCTCGGTCGGTACGTTTGGTAGGGATTGCAAAATTATGGCAATGTTCTCAGCTCAAGGGGTTGCGAACTGCAGCCCGTACAAGGGGGATTCAATGTTCAGGTCCAACCTCGCCCGCATGGCCAAAGTGGGTGCCGCCACCGCCATGATGCTGGTCGCATCGGCGTATCCGGCCATAGCCGTACAGACGGACGATGTCGGGACCATGGCGAACAAGTCCGTCGCGGTCGACGGAGGGAAGATGACCTTCATCGATGACGGCGACATCTTCGAGATCTGCGACACCCGGGCCAACGGGGAGAGCGTGTACGGCGCGCTCTTCTACAACTCGTACGTCAGCACCGACGGCTGGAAGCGTGTGATGACGACCGAGGACGGCGGCGACGCCGGGTGTGACAGGAAGGGTTACAACATCGGAAACGGTGGCGAATACATCATGGTCATCTGCGGGGGGAAGTATCCGACCGGCATTATTGGGAACGTTTACTGCGACGGCTCTGGATCGTTCAACGAATAGGACCTGGCAAATGCGGTCCGCTCGCCGGAACGCTGGTCACATATTGCCCGTCCGGCAGCACTCTGTACGATCTGCTCGCCCGGTTCTCCTCCTGGCCATGGCTGCCGAGTGCTCGCCGCCGGCCCTGACGGCCCCTGGCTTGACCACAAGGGCGAACTCCCCTCTTTCGAGGGAGCTTTGGCACGCCTGAAGGGTGTCGCGGCCGGGCCTGCGACCAGGCTGACCCAGCCCGGGTAGTAGGCCGCCCCGGGACTACCGTCGCACTCCGTGCCCTGCGGGAAAACACGGGGCACGGAGTGCAGAGAACCGTACAAGTTGGGCGGCAATCCTCATACCGCCGCTGATCTTCGATTTCTACCCTGGTCACTGGATCGCGGCATGGGCCCGCGGCGACCGCCCCGCAGCCTGGAGACTTTCGAATGGACCTCATGCCCCTGGCTCTGCCCCAGGAACCCGCCGGCGGTATCGCGGGGTGGGCAGCCGACCTCGTGGACACCATGGGCGGCCCCGGCGCGGGCCTCGCCATCGCCCTGGAGAATCTCTTCCCGCCGCTGCCCAGCGAGGTGATCCTGCCGCTGACCGGCTTCGCGGCCGGACAAGGCGTCATCAGCCTGTTCTCGGCCCTGTTCTGGACCACGCTCGGCTCGGTGGTCGGCGCCGCCGTCCTCTACTGGATCGGCGTCCTCTTCGGCCGGGAGCGCATGTACGCGATCTGGGCCAGGCTGCCGCTGGTCAAGCCGTCCGACCTGGAACGAACGGAGAAGTGGTTCGCCAAGCACGGCACCAAGGCCGTCTTCTTCGGCCGTATGGTGCCGATCTTCCGCAGCCTCATCTCAGTGCCGGCCGGCCTGGAACGTATGCCCATGCCGATCTTTCTGCTGCTCACCACCCTGGGCAGCTTGATCTGGAACTCCGTGCTCGTACTGTCCGGCTACTGGCTGGGCGACCAGTGGGACCTCGTCGAGACCTACGTCGGAGCCATCAGCAAGGTCGTCCTCGCCCTGGTGGCCGCGGCCCTGGTCCTCTACCTCGTGGTCCGCCTGCGCTCCCGCGGCTCCGCGCAGCAACGCCGTACGCCGTGACCGGCCCGGATCCCGCTCCGGCCGAACGATCTTGCCCCGGCTGCGCCGCCCAACTGGCCTCGATGACCGTGCGGTGGGATTCGGCGGGCATCACCACCCAGCCCCTCCCGGCGGCGACCGAACCCACGCACCCGTCCGTGCAGCGATGCAGACCGGTACCGCAGCGGACTCCCCAGCCGCCGACCCGGTCGTCGCCGCCATCGTCGCCGCCTGGCTGCCCGGCCGTGCGAATTCCGACCCCACCGTCGCCTCGGACGGCACCGAGGCCCGCACACGCCTGCACGAACAACTCGCCGTCGCGGCCGAGCCCGCAGTCGAGAGATTCTGGCAACTGCTGTGCGTCCTCGGTGGCCGCCCCGTACCCGCAGGAATGGCGAAGGAAGGTCGGTGGCTCATCACCGCGCTGCGCACCAACCCCGCGCCCGGCGCGCGCGACGCCCAGCTCAAAGCCCATGACACGGACGACACCGATGCCTGGCACGGCGGTGTCCTGGACGCGTTCACACGTGTCCAGGAAGCCGTGAGCGCACTCGTTCACGCAACAGCACCGGAGCAGTTCGCCCTGCCGACTCCGTGCGAGGACTGGACCGTACGGGATCTGCTCGATCACCTGGTGTGGGAGAACATCATCTGGGGCGGCCTCGCCAACGGCATACCCCCCACCGACGGTCATAACCAGGACCACCTTGGCGACAACCACGCCGCCGCCTTCGAGGCCTCCGCCGCGCAGCCCGGCCATGCTTTCCGGCAGCCAGGCGTGCTGGAGCGCTTCTTCGGCCCTGCCCTCGGCCGTCGTATGGTCGAGCAACTCCTCATCGAATTGCCCGTACACGGCTGGGACATTGCGACGGCGCTCGGCCTTGGCCGCGATCTGGAGCCCGACATCGCCCGCGCCGCCCTGCCCGTCGTCCAACGGATCTACGGCGACCTGCCGCGCACGGCAGGTGGGATCCATCGCCGCCGCTCAACCCGCACCCGAGGGGGCCTCGCCTCTGGACCGGGTAGCCGCATTCCTCGGCCGCCGCATCCCGCGCCAATCGCTGCCCTGCCCGCCACCGGACGGCCCCCACGCGTGCCCTCATCCGCGACAACGTCGCTTTTGCCCCGTGGACGACGGCTCATGTGCCACGTGCGGTGCCCGAGTGGGGGCGGCCTGCTTGACGAGGCGCCATGGAGATCGGCCCGCTCCGGACCGCCCGCTCGCCGGTACCGATCGAGGGCACGCTCGCTGCGCAGGCCCGCACGTTGCGAGTTACCTACCTCGTGGGCCTGTTCAGATACAGATCGGCCTGTTCAGATGCAGATCACGATCTTTCCTCGGGTGCGTCCGCGCTCGGCGTGCGCGTGGGCGTCGGCGATCCGCTCCAGGGGGTAGGTCTGTTCGATACGGGGTGTGTAGCGGCCTTGCCCGCCCAGTTCCGCCGCCGCGGACAGGAGAGTGGAGTCGTTCTCCGCGTTGACCACATGCGTGCCCAGGCGGTGCCCGCCCGCGTGGTCGGCGACCGTCGCGACGCGCTTCGGGTCGCCCGCGATCGCGACGAGGTCGTCCAGGGAGCCGGAGGCCGCGGTGTCGAGCACGATGTCGACGCCGTGCGGAGCGAGGGTGGTGAGGCGCTGTGCGAGGCCGGGGCCGTAGGTGGTGGGAACGGCGCCGAGTGCGGTGAGGAACTCGTGGTTGCGTTCGCCGGCTGTCCCGATCACAGTGGCACCTTGCGCTACCGCGATCTCGACTGCCGCGCTGCCCACGCCTCCGGCGGCGCCCTCGACGAGGAGGGTGCGCCCCGCGAGGGGGCCGAGCGCGTCGAGCCCACGCATCGCGGTCACGGACGCGAGACCGGCGCCCGCGGCCTGCTCGTCGTTCCACGTGGCGGGGGTGTGTGCCCAGGCCGAAAGGATGAGCAGCTCCGCGGTCGCCCCGGTGACACCGCCCAGTCCGAAGACGCGGTCGCCGATGCCCACCCCCTGCACCCCGTCGCCGATCTCGTCGACCACACCGGCGCCGTCGCGCCCGGGAATGGCGGGCAGCTCCAGGGGAAGCAGCTGGTGCAGGGCGCCGGCGCGCAGCTTCCAGTCGATGGGATTGACGCTGGCCGCCGCGACGCGGACACGGATCTCACCGGGTCCGGGGTGGGGGTCGGGGGCCTGCTCGATCACCAGGCTCTCCGCTCCGCCGTATTCGTGGAACCGGGCTGCGCGCATAATGGTCTGCCTTACTTTGACGGGCCGGAATGACATGTTCATCCGACGCTCGCCACTCTAGAACCTGACGTTGACGTGAGGTGCAAGTCGCAACTGCCGCCCGGCCGGAGGAGGGCAGGCGCGGATGGGTGAGGTTGCCGAGCAGGCGGGGGTGAGCGTGGGGGCCTGCGCCACTACGGGGGATCACGCCGCCCGTCACGGCCGACACCCATGTGCCCTCGGGCGGGCGCGGCGATCCCGCCGCGGCGCGAGGGCTGCTGTGCGTACGTGAACCGCGTGAACGCCCTCGGGTCCGCCACCGGTCATGATCAATCTCGGCGCCGGCAACGGTTCGATCGGCCCCCAGGGCTGCCCCCGGAGCCGGTTATTGCTAGCCTGAACTTGACGTCAACGTGAGGTATGGGCGGGAAGGGAGTGACCTGCGTCATGCGCATCGGACAGCTCGCCAGGCGGTCAGGGGTCAGCGTGCGGGCCCTGCGCTACTACGAGGAGCAGCGGCTCCTGGAATCTGCGCGGACGCCCGGTGGCCAGCGTGACTATCCCGACGAAGCCCTGGAACGGGTCCAGCTCATCCAGGACCTCTTCGCGGCCGGCCTCTCCAGCCGTACCGTCGTCGAACTCCTGCCGTGCGTGAGCACCGGCGTCGCGACCCCCGCCATGCTCGACCAGCTCATCGTCGAACGCGACCGCATCGCCGCACGGATCCAGGACCTGACCCGGGCCAAGACCAAACTCGGCCGCGTGATCGAGAATGTGACCGCGGCGAACGTGGCGCAGGACTGATCAACCCGTCGCGAGGGGTGGGGCCCCGACCTGTCCGGCATTCACCGGGCACTGGCCGGCCACGGGAAGCCCCAGGCGTATCCGGAGGCCGTCGAAACAGCGTTCGTCGCTCTCGCTGCCCCGGACACACGCCGGGCAGCGGTGGGCAGGGCAGGCCGCGGCTGACCACGGTGCCGGCACACCGCAGGACCGGTCAGCCGACCGCTCCGCAGCCATCGGATCGCCCCGCCCCATCCCGGGTGCGACGAGGAGACAATCCGACGGTCACATGATCCGCCGGACGCTGCCCTGTCGAGAACGCCGGCCCCGTGCAGTTCCCCGTGTCCCTGACGGAGCGCTGCCCCTTGCCGGCGTTTCCGGCTGTCAGTTGAAGATGTCCAGAAGGTCCGGCCAGGAACCTGCGTCGTCGGCGGGGCGGGGCCGCATCGGGAGCGGATCCGGGTAGGTCTCCGCCGCGGCCCTCGCGCGGACGATGTCGGGCCCGCCGCACGCCGCGACCGCGAAGGCGCCGAAAACCTTGGCGAACGCGGCCGGGTCGCGGAACTCCACGCCGAACGCTCGGCCGTCCAGCAGCGGCACCCACACCACCCGGTCGAACCGTGGCCATTCCAGCACCGGCTGGTCGTCCGCAGTGGAACGCCCCTCCAGCCACAGCCGCGCCACGTGCAACAGGTTCACCTTCTCCATCGACAGCCGCTTTCGCCGTACCCGCAGTTCACGCGCCGTCAGCTCGACGCGCTGGTCCTTCTTCGGGTACCAGACGACGCCGATCCCGAACGGCACCCACAGCAGGATCCCGATCATCGGCCAGACCAGAGCGTCCCCCCACGACCGGAGCAGCCCGCCGTCCATCAGGTACAGGGCCCCGAAGACCAGAACCCACTTCGCCGTCATCCGCCAGAATCCGCTGCCCTGCCGGTACAGGACCCGCCGCTTCCCCGTCATCGCCATGCCTGCACGCTATCCGCCGCACCGCAGCTCACCGTAGGCGCCCTACGCCAGCGCGAGGACGAGTGAGGTCCATCGCTTCTGCCCTGTCTCGTATCGATGGCTACGGCGAAGGGACATCCAGCCCCGCCCAGACGAAGAGGACCACACCCTCTTCGAACGCCACCGACGTGGCCGGCCCGGGGTGGCGTGAGCCGCCCCTACCCCCTCCAGCCCCGCCCGCCGACCAGGCACCATGCCCTCCGCGCTCCGGGCCGCCTTCGATGCCGGGATGCAGCGGCTGGGTGCCGGTCAGGGCGCGGGGAAAGGAAGAGCCGTTCGTGTTGCTTCTGGGGGTGTTCGTTTCCGCGCGCCGTTCCTCTACGCTCAAGGAGGTCATCAACTACCTTATGACATCTGCCCGATGACGGAGTCGGCGTGGGGTGCGCGTCCCTGCTCCATGCCACCACTGGACGGCTTCAGGCGCAGCCACGGGTCGGCACATCCGGACGCCGACGACCCGTGTGGCGCGTCCCGCCGGGCGGCGAAAGGGATGCGTCGTGCCTTCGGCTTCGGCGAACTACCGTACTCTGCTGCGCACTTCGGGTGCTGTGGCCTTCTTCCTTCCCGCCGCTGTCGGGCGTCTGGGCATCGCCATGACGGGGATCGGCATCGTCTGGCTGGTGCACGCACGCACCGGGTCGTATGCCGCCGCGGGTCTCGTCACCGGCGGATTCGCTGTCGCGGACGCCGTCGCCGGGCCCCAGATCGGGCGCCTTGTCGACCGTTTCGGGCAGGCGCGGGTGCTTCCGTGCGCGCTGGGCGCACATTCCGGGGCCGTGGCGCTGCTGTTCGCCGGCGCCGTTCCGGACCTCGTCGCCGGAGTGTTCGTCGGGGCAACGCTGCCCCAGCTCGGTGCCCTGTCCGCCGCTCGCTGGTCCGCCCTGCTGTCCGGTGAACGGGCCGCCGCGCTGCCCACCGCCTTCGCCCTGGAAGCCCTCGCCAACGGCGTGTCCTACATGGCCGGCCCGGCCCTGGTGAGCGTCCTCGGTGCGGCGGGCCACCCAGGCGTCGGGGTGCTGCTCGCCGCCGCGCTCGTCGTCGGCGGCGGGCTCGCCCTCGCCGCCCAGCGCCGCACCATGCCGCCCCTCACCGGCCCCGCCGAACGCCGGCACGCCGCACGCGCCCTGCTCCGCTCCGCATTCCTGCGGCAGGTCGCGCTCGGCCTCACGCTCGGGGTGTTCTTCGGCGCGATGCAGGTATCCGTCGCCGCGTACGCCGTCGAACGCGGCACGCCGGACGCGGCAGCACTGCTCTACCTCGCCTCCAACTGCACCAACCTGGTGGGCGGTTGGGCCTACGGAGTCTGGCGCCACGGCGGCTCCCCCCGACGCCGCCAGGCCGCGGCCGCCGCCTGCCTCACCCTCGCGAGCCTCCCGCTGACCTTCCTCGACGCGCCCCTCGCGGTCGGCGCCACCCTCGCCCTGACCGGACTCGCCGTGCCGGTCCTGCTGATCCTCACCTCCGTGCTCACAGAGTCGTCGGTCCCGCGCGCCGTCCTCACCCAGGCGTTCACCTGGGGCAGCTCCGCAAGCGCGGCAGGATCAGCGGGCGCCGCGGCGGTCGCGGGGCGAGTGGTGGACGCGGGCGGCGCGCACGGCGGTTTCGGTGTGGCGGCGGGGGCCGGAGCGGTGATGACGGTCCTGGCCCTCGGCGGTCTGCGGGGCTCATCACCGGACATGCCGAAGTCGTCCGCGCCCGCAGAAGCCACGGCGCCGAACCTGTCGGCCACACAGCGGGATTGGTCCACGAACCGCAAGACGCTCTGAACTCCACGATCCGCCGCGAACGGCACCTTCATGGCTGTGCCTGTTCCTTCCGGAGTCGTTTGTCGGTGGCTTCGGGAGTCACTCAGGGGAGTGTCGGCTTGATCGACACCAGTGACTCTTGATGTCACTCGGCGGGCTCGCGTGTCGCGATGGGTGGCATGTGGGCGGTTATGCCCTCTCGGGGCGGGTGTGCTGCGTGGACGGGTGTGTGGCATCGCGCTGTTCCCTCGGCAATGCTGCGTAGGGTTGGGATTCCGGTCGGATCATGGGGGGCTTGTGAGTCTGAAGAACGCCTACGTGGAAACCGCCGCACAGGCCGTGGCGTTGCTGGACGCACCGGAAGTGGCGGCCTCGTGGGAGAAGCCCAGTGCGTTGGCGCGGTGGACGGTCGGCGGACTGGCCGGCCACCTCGCGTATCAGGTTTTGAGCGTGGGTCCGGCGTTGGAGGGACCTGGATCTGAGCAGGAACCCATCTCTGTGCGGGAACACTACGCGCGAGCCGTATGGATCGACGCGCCGCTCGACGGCGAGATCAGCTCCGGGATTCGAGCGAACGGTGAAGGCATCTCGTCCGAAGGCGTGCGGCGGCTGGTCGAGCGGGTCCGTGCCGCGCTCGATCAGCAGCGAACCGGCCTTGAGGAGGTGCATGGCGACCGGGTGGTGTTCATGCCGCAGACAGGGTGGGCGCTGAGCCTGGACGATTTCCTCATGACACGGATGGTCGAGCTCGCTGTGCATATGGATGACCTGGCGGTCAGTGTGGGCCTCGGTGCTCCGGAGCTTCCCTGCTCTGCCCTCGATCCCGTGGTTACGCTGTTGACCGGGCTTGCCGTCCGACGTCATGGCCCGGCAGCGGTACTGCGCGCCTTGACTCGCGCGGAGCGGGCACCGGCTGCGATCAACGTGTTCTGAATGTCGCGTCAGCTCGCCCGGCCCGTTCGGCCTGGGCTTTGGTGTGGGCAAGGCGGTAGGACTCCGCGTCCCCGTCGTGCGGGACTTCCTCAAGACCACCCGGTAAACCAGCCACGATGGCGCTGGCCCGCGGCTGTGCCTGGTCGTCGTGCTGCTCCGTGTGGTGGGCGGCGGCGATCGCGGTGTGCTGGGCGAGGACGCGGCGCGGGTTTCTCAGGTCAAGGGTGTTGGTCGCGGCCCAGCCGTGGAGTTCGTCGCGGTCGACCCAGTACACGCAGGGTGGTTCGTCGCCCGCGGGGCCGGCTTGGTCGTAGGCGGTGAAGGCGGCGGCTTCGGCGCGGCGGCCGACTGTTGGTCTCCGGCTTCGGCGTGGGCGCGGGAGGCGCGGGCGTGGAGCATCGTGGTCATCCGGTCGGAGCCGCGTCGGGGATGATCGGCGTATGACGGAGATCGTTCTGATGTCGGATCCGAGGGTTGCCGCTGTACCGGTGGAGGAGTGCGGTGAACGGCTGGTGGACGTCCGGGCCGACGGCACGCTGCTGGTCGACCCGCGCAAAGAGGACGAGGCGGGGACCTTCTGTTTCCTCCGCGAGGGGGTTCTTGACCGGCTCGTCAAGGCGCAGGAGTTGTTGCCGCGGGGGTTGCGGCTGCTCGTGGTCGAGGGATACCGGCTCCCCTCCGTTCAGCAGCGGTACTTCACCGAGTACGCCGCCGAGCTGCGGGCCGCTCACCCGCACTGGTCCGCGGAGCGGATCCGCTCCGCCGCCAGCCGGTACGTGTCCCCGCCGGAGATCGCTCCGCACAGTGCCGGGGCGGCGGTGGATCTGACGCTCGCGGACGCGGACGGCCGGGAGTTGGATCTGGGCACGAGGATGAACGCGAGCCCTGAGGAGAGCGGCGGCGCCTGCTACACGGACGCCGGCAGCATCAGCGGTCAGGCGCGTGTCCATCGCGGGATCCTGGGGGCGGCTCTCACCGGGGTGGACCTGGTGAACTATCCGACGGAGTGGTGGCACTGGTCCTTCCAGGACCGCTACTGGGCCCTGACTACGGGTGCGGCCGCCGCCCGATACGGTCCCCAAGACCTCAGCTGAGCGGGGCGGCGTGTTCGCTGTCGCCGAGGATGATGCCACGGCCGGCGAAGAACCTGTCGAGGCCGGTCCAGGGCACATGCGTGAACTGCTGGGACTGGCCGGGGAGTCCGGACGGGTTGTGCAGTGCGACCCCGGTGGGGCCGGCGCCGACGGCGAGTACCAGGTGTCCGCCGCGCTGCGGCGGTGCGGCCGCCGGTGTCCGGATCGTCCTGTGGACGGACAGCATCACCAGACGGCCGCCGCTGATCTCGTCACGGATCTCGTTGCGCGTCAGGTCGCGGGGACGGACCAGGGCGTACAGGCTCGGCGAAGAGACGTACGGCAGGGACTTGGTGCTGCCCGCCCCGCTCGACGTGCTCCTCGTCCACCTGATCCGCGCCTGTCTCATCGAACGCGCGGAGCTGCAGACCACCGGCTGGTGCGTCGCCCTTGACGACGAGACGATCGCACGATCACTGCGCGCCAGGCGCGAACGCCCCGCCGATCCATGGACCGTGGAGTCATCGGGCGCACCAGGACGGAAGGGCGGGGGAGAGGGACGGCTCAGTCGTCCTGCGGGCGGTCCGCCGTGAAGCGGAGGTCCACGGCGGTCGCGGCGAACGCGAGCGGCCCCGGAAGGAGTGGGACGAGCAGGGGGATCGACCAGGCCAGGAGCACGGCCAGGGGCACGGCGCCGGCGAGGAGGAGCGTGCCGCGCGGGTCGGCGACCGAGCGGACCAGGCCCTCGCGGGCGGACAGGCGGTGAGGGGCGTCCAGCGCCGTGGCGCGCAGTCCCACGATCGTGGCACCCAGGGCCGTGAGGGCCAGCGCGGGCGCCATCGCGGCCGCTCCCGGCAGTGCGCTGCGTACCAGAGCGGCGTCGATCAGCAGGACGAAGACGAGGAGCGGCGGGATCAGGCCGGAGGCCAGGGGCCCCGCCGTGAGGCGCGCCCGCAGATGGCCGATGTACGCACCGACTCCGGCCGGTGCGCCGTTGCCCGCGGTGTCACGCAGGGTCGCGGACGCGGCGGCGAACGCGGCCGGAATCGTGACGACGGGCAGACAGGCGACGCCCGTGAGAAGGCCGACGAGCAGCATGTCGGCGAAGAGGGTGAAGGCGGATCCGAAGATTTCTCCGGGCTCCCGGCGGTCGCTGGGAGGCAAGGGCGGTGCGTGGTCCACGGTGTCTCAGCCCTTCAGCCCGGAGGTGGCCATGCCCTGCACCAGATAGCGCTGGAACACGAAGAAGAACAGGACGATCGGCAGTACGGAGATCACCGACATCGCGAACATGGGCCCGTAGGCGGAGGTGCTGGACTGGTCGACGAAGCTGCGCAGGGCCAGTGTGATGGTGAACTTCTCGGGCGCGAACAGATAGATCATCTGTGTGAAGAAGTCGTTCCACGTCCAGATGAACGTGAAGATGGCCGTGGTGATCAGCGCCGGCCGGCTCATCGGCAGCGTGATGGCCCAGTACGTACGGAACGCGCCGCAGCCGTCGATGCGGGCCGACTCCTCCAGTTCACGTGGTAGTCCGCGCATGAACTGCACGATGAGGAAGACGAAGAACGCCTCGGTGGCAAGGAACTTGGGCAGGATCAGCGGCCAGTACGTGTCCACCAGGCCGAGCTGGTTGAAGATGATGTACTGGGGGATCAGCACGACGTGGTGCGGCAGCATCAGCGTGGCCACCATGAAGGCGAACATCACCTTGCTCATGCGAAAGCGCAGCCGGGCGAACGCGTAGGCGGCCAGGGAACACGACAGGACGTTGCCGATGACGGCGCCACCCGCGATCAGCACGGTGTTCCGGAGCAGCCGGGTCACGGTGACCCCGGACACACCGTCCATGGCAGTCGTGTAGTTCGACCACTCCAGATGGCTGGGCCACAGATCGAGGCTGGTCACCACCTCGTCAGCCGGCTTGAGCGACGTGGCGAGCAGCCAGGCCAGGGGATACAGCAGGACGAGCAGGCCCACGACGGCGATCGTGTGCGGCAGCCATCGCTTGGTGGTGAGGTTCATCGTCCCTCCTCGTCCGCGTAGAAGACCCAGGACCGGGACGTCCTGAACAGGATCAGGGTGATGACGCCGATGGCGATCAGCAGCAGCCAGGCCATGGCCGCCGCGTAGCCCATGTGGGAGGCGGTGAAGCCGCGCTCGTACAGGTACAGCGTGTAGAACAGCGTGGAGTCGGCGGGACCGCCTTCACCGCCACTGACCGCGAAGGCCGGGGTGAACACCTGGAAGGACTGGATCATCTCCAGCACCAGATTGAAGAAGACGACCGGGGACAGCATCGGTACGGTGACGGAGACGAACTGCCGCCAGCGGCCCGCGCCGTCCAGCGCCGCCGCCTCGTAGAGGTCGGGCGAGATCTGCTGGAGCCCCGCAAGGAAGATCACCATCGGGGCACCGAACTGCCACACCGTCAGCAGGACGACGACGTACACCGCCAGATCGGGATTGCCCACCCAGCCGCCGATGTCGATGCCGACGGCACTCAGAGCGTGGGAGACGGAGCCGCCGTCGTTGAACAGCGCGCGCCACACCAGGGCGATCGACATGCTGGCCCCGAGCAGGGAGGGCGCGTAGAAGGCGGAACGGTAGAAGGCGCGGCCACGGCCGAGGCTCTTCAGCAGCATCGCCGCCCCGAGCGCGAGCAACAGCTTGAGCGGTACGGCGACGACGACATACAGCAGAGTGGTACCGACCGACCGCCAGAACCGGGGGTCCTCGGTGAGCATCTCCTGGTAGTTGCGCAGGCCCACCCACCGCGGCGGGTCGAACAGGTTGTAGTCCGTGAACGACAGGTACAGCGACACCGCCATCGGCACCAGGGTGAGCACGGCCGCGCCGATCATCCACGGCGTGAGGAACACGTAGGCGGGCCACTGCTGTTCACGGCGGCGCCGACGCCCGGCCGGCGGCGCCGGTTCCGTCGTGCGGTGGGCGCGCGCGGGCACCGTGGTCGACACCGGGCTCATGACCGCAGCTCCCGGCTCGCCTCGTCGATGAGTTCGCGCGCCGCCTGCCGCGGGGAGGTCAGGTCGTACATGACGCGCTGGTACACGCGTTTGAAGGCGGTCTGGATCGCGACATCGCCCCGTGGTGGTGCGGTCGGCGGGGCGTCCAGGCCGTACTTCTCCATCTTCTGCGCGTACTCGTAGATCTCCCGCTCCGGTCCCTCAAGGGTCTTGGCGACGCGGGCGGCGATCTTGCGGTTGGATGGTGTGGAGCGGGTGAAGCCGAGGACGTCGCCGGCCCGCGGGTCGTTGAGGAGGAAGTCGACCAGCGCGGTCGCTTCCTCGGGGTGCTCGCTGTTCGCCCCGACGCCCAGCAGCATCGAGGGCTTGAAGTACGCGCCCTGGCGTCCGTCGGTCGTGGGGACCGGAGCGAAGTGGATGTCGTCGCCGAGCAGTGCCGTGTACCCGGGGAACGGCGCGTCCCAGGTGAAGTCTGCGGCGGCGAGCCCGCGGCCGATGGGACTGGTTTCGGTGGTGTTGGCCTGCGACGTGTCCTTGGCCTGCGCGACGGCGCCCGCCACGCGCAGCCTGTCGCAGAACGTCCAGAACTCGGTGAGGTCGTCCTCGGTGAAGCCGAGCTCCGTCCGGCTCGCGTAGAGCTGCCCGCCGCGACTGCGCAGCCAGTCCTCGAAGACGTCCTCGTTGGGCCCGCCGTCGTTCGCGCCCGCCACGGTCCGCCCGTCGGGGGACTTCAGGCCCAGGGCGGCGATCTTCCTGTTGGCGTCCGCCCAGTCCTGCCAGGTCCAGTCGGGCCCGGGCGTGCGGATGCCGGCCTTCTTGTGGACAGCGGCGTCGTAGGCGTATCCGGTGATGCCGCGGCCCATCGGCACGGCGTACTGCTCGCCCTCGTAGGTGCCGGTGCGCAGGAACTCCTTGCCCATCTCGGACGTACGGATCGTGCGGTCCTCGACGGCGTCGCCCAGCGGCAGGAGCACGCCGCCTCCCGCGTACTGGGAGATCTGCCGGTAGTCGAGCTGCGCCACGTCGGGTATACCTCCGCCCGCGGCCTGGGTGGCCAGCTTCTGCATGTATGAGCCGAAGTCCGCGTTCGACGTGAGCACGGTGACGCCGGGGTGTTCCTTCTCGAAGAGCCGTACAGCCTCATTGGTGCGCTCGGCGCGGTCGTCGTTGCCCCACCAGGAGAAGGTGAGGGTGATTCCCCCGGATGCTGTGTCGCTCGCGGCGGAACACGCGGAGAGTGATGCCGACAGGGCGGTGCTGAGACCGACGGCGGCTGCGGCCAGGACGGCCCGGCGGCCTGGGAGTCGGCGCCGGCCGCTTCGGGGCTCGGGCATGGGGCCCTCCAGGAAGGAGACGTGGATGGGACGGGGCGGGGGCCCGGGCGGCGTGGGCGGATGCCCCGCCGCACGGATCGCCCGGTCCTGCTGTCAGATACCGGAATGGACGGCCGACCGGCCGCACATGCCGAAACGTCCGCGTGCGGTGGGCCCGGTCGCGGTCACCCGGGCCTCGGCCAGATGCCGTTCGTCCTTGCCGCGCACTGCTGCGAGCTGCGGCCGGGTCGCCTCCGCGGCGGCGTGCGCACCATCACGCCACCGCTGTTCCCGGTTCGCGAGCCGGGGCCGCACCAGCGCGGCGGCGGCTCGCCGGAACGCCGCCAGCGGCTCCGGCCGGCCGTTCTCGGTGCCTTGCGCAGTTCCAGGAAACGCCGGGTCGCGACGGTGGCGACGGCCCCGTCGGCGAAGCGGACCTGCGCGGTGGACACGTCCTCGGTCTCCACGTCGTGCGCGAGCCGGGCCGCCATGCCGCGCACCTCGGCCCGCGGGCCCATCAGATCCAGCAGCAGGTCGGTCTGGTGGATGCCGTGCCCCGTCGCGGGGCCCCCGCCCTCGGTCGCCCAACGACCCCGCCACGGCACGCCGTAGTGGGCGCGGTCCCGGTACCAGGTGGTCTGGCAGTGGGCCACCAGCGGCCGGCCGAACGCGCCGGCCTGGAGCGGACCGTGTATGTGCCGGGCACCGGAACCGAAGCGGTGCTGGAAGACGATGGACACGTACGGGTCCGCGTCGCCCACGACGTCCACCTCACCCTCGGCGGCCGGCGTCTGCGACGCGGGGAGGTGGCTGGACCGCGCGGTACCCTCTGCGCCGGCCCCGGCTGTGCACAGTGGGGTGTGCGAACGGTGCGGAGACATGGGGAGCCTCTCAAGAGACAGACAGGTGGACCACTGCGGGCAGTGCGCATGCGGGGTGGCGCTTTGCGTGCGGGCCCCGGGTACGGCGCCCTTCCATGGGCGCGGACGGCCGCGGCCTGCGGGCATGCGGCGGTCGGCCACCTGTTGTGGCACGACCGATGCTGATCTGTTCCAACGTTGTAACCGCTGCGTATCTCCGAGGTCAACCCTTCGTCGGAGAGGACTTGACGACCGGTCCGGGCGCGACGGGCACGGCAAGACCGTGCATAATCAAAGAAAGCAACGGTTATGGGGGCGCGCCGGTGGCAGCAGTGACACTCAAAAACGTGGCGGAGCGCGCAGGAGTGTCGATCAAGACCGTGTCTAACGTTGTACGTGGCGCCCCACGGGTGTCCGAGAGCACACGGACACGCGTGATGCAGGCCGTGAGCGAACTCGGCTACCGGCCGAACCCGTCGGCACGCCGGCTGCGGACCGGCCGCAGCGGCCTGATCGCCCTTGCCGTCCCGGACCTCGCCACGCCCTACTTCGCCGAACTCGCGCACCACGTGGGGGCGAAGGCCTCGGCCCACGGCCTCACCGTCCTCATCGAGGAGACGCTGGGAGACGCCAAGGAGGAACTGCGCCTGGCGACCGGCGTCGGCGCGTCGCTGCTGGACGGCGTGATTCTCTCGCCCCTGCGCGTGTCGCCCGCCGACCTCGCACCTGTCGCCGACGAGTTCCCGCTGGTCCTGCTCGGCGAGCGCAGCTACGAACACGATCACGTCGTGGCCGACCACGTCCTCATCGACAACGTCGCCGCGGCGCGTGACGTCACCGCGCATCTGGCCGGTCTGGGCCGTACCCGGATCGGCGCCATCGGCGTGGACCAGCCGCAGTCGGCGACCAGCCGCCAACGGCTGGAGGGCTTCCAGCAGGCGCTGCACGAAGCCGGACTGACCTACGACCCGCGCCTCGCGGCACGGATCAAGGAGTTCGACCGCCGCAACGGACTGCTGGCGATGCGCGGTCTTCTCTCCCTGCCGGCGGAGGCACGGCCCGACGCGGTCTTCTGCTTCAGCGACATGCTGGCCGCCGGTGCCCAACGCGCCTTGTACGAAGCGGGCTTGAACGTCCCCGGGGATGTCGCTGTGGCAGGCGTGGACGGATCTGAGGAGTCGCTCTACAGCACGCCCTCCCTCACCTCCGTGGTCCCCGACAAGGCCGCGATCGCATCCCTGGCCGTGAAGTGCCTGGCGGCCCGCATCCGTTCGGAGGAGCGCGTGCCGTTCGAGGTGCACAGGGCTCCGTACTGGCTGGAGGTGCGGGAGTCCACGGACGGAGTGCGACGGCGGCTGTCCCCGTGAGCAGCACGTCCCGCTCCGTGCCGGGGTCGTTCCTCCTGGAGAGCCCGAAGGTCATGAACGCGCGCGGCGGAAGCGGATCGCGGTGCCTCCACCGGCGACGAGTCCCAGCTTCAGTACGGTGGAAGCGCGCACCGTCTCGGTCCGGACATCGATCGGCAGCGGGTTGTCGTGCCAGCCGGTGTCCGCGGCGTCGCTGTAGATCTCGGCTCGGTACCGGCCCCGTCCCAGGAACCGCAGCGGCAGCCTCAGCGTCCGGTCGTGCTCGTCGGTGATGGCGCCGAGATACCAGGTGTGGCCCTTGCGGCGGGCGACCACCGTGTAGTCGCCGATCACGCAGTCCAGGAAGCGGGTCTCGTCCCAGCTGGCGGGCATGCCCTTGAGGTAGGCGAATCCAGGGTGGGAGTGGTAGTTCTCCGGGGTGTCGGCCAGCATCTGCAGTGGGCTGAAGAACACCGAGTACAGCGCGAGCTGTGCGGCCGAGGTCGTCTGTACGCGGGTACCGAGTCCGGCCGGGTCCCAGGTCACGTTGAGCACGCCCGGGGTGTAGTCGGCCGGCCCGCCCATGAACCTGGTGAACGGGAGGATCGTGGCCTGTTCCGGCGGGTTGCCGAGCCGGCCCATGTAGTTGTGCTGCTCCATGCCGGCGACGCCCTCGCCGGTCATCATGTTCGGGTAGGTGCGCGCCAGCCCGGTCGGCTTGATCGCCTCGTGCGCGATGATCATGATCTGGTGGCGGGCCGCCGTCTCGACGACACGCTGGTAGTGACGCACCGCTTCCTGGTCGAAGTGGCTGCGGTTCACCCCGCCCAGCACGAACTTGGTGGCGTAGCCGGTCTTGACCGAGTGGATGCCCAGTTCCGCGTATCGGGCGAAGACCGATTCCAGGTGCTGCTCGTAGTGGTCGACGAAACCGCGGGTCTCGTTGTGCGCGGTGAACCCGACGCCGTTGGCCCGGGCGTAGCGCAGTACCTCGGCCAGGTCGAAGTCGGCCCGCGGCGTGAGGAAGTCCTGGCCGGTCCAGTTGCCGCCTGCGTTGGTGTTCCATCCCTCGGCGAGTACGGAACTCGCGCCCGCCTCCCTGGCGAGGTCGATGTAGCGTTTGACCCGCTCGGTCGTGGCGCCGTGCCGCGGCCCTTCGGTCCAGGTCGTGTGTCGCCGCTGCAGTTCCCACCAGACACCGACGTACGTGCCGGGTGAGATCCACGAGGTGTCCGTGAGCGCGCACGGCTCGTTGAGGTTCTCGATCAGGTGCGATTCGGCGAGATCGCCGGGTCGGCCGCCGATGACCAGCGTGCGCCAGGGGGTGGAGAATTCGCCCCTGAGGTGGGCCTTCGCGCCGTCGGGAAGGCTGATCAGCTCGCTGGTGAAGGTGCCGGGCCGGTTGCCGTCGGCGGCGAGGGTCATGCTCGGGTAGTCGATCAGCGCCGCCTCGTGCACCACGATGTACTCACCACCCCGGGTGGCCAACGACAGCGGGGTCTGGGCGGTTCTTACGTCCGCCAGCCGGGCCTGCCGGTAGTGCCGTTCATCGGCGTTCCAGTCCGTGCCCGCCGCCAGCGACCAACTCGTAGCGGTCGGCGGCAAGGAGAACTCGGTCCTCTCGGCGGTCACGGTGTAGCGGTCGAGCCCGGCTTGGGCCGGCAGACGGTAGCGGAAGCCGACGCCGTCGTCGAAGACCCGGACGATCAGGTCCAGCCGTAGCCCGGTCGCCGGTTGCACGGTCCGCAGTACGCACTCCCGCGCATGGTTGCGGACGAGCGCGTCGGGCCCCCACACCGGCCGCCATCTCTCGTCCACGGTCCTGCGCCGTACCGATTCCAGCACCAGTCCGCCGGTGAGCGAGGGCCGGTCGGCCAGGTCGAGCCCCAGCCCGGAGGAGGGCAGCAGGGTCCTTCCGTGTCGTGCGACCTGATAGCGCAGCCGTCCGTCCGTCACCCGCACGGTCATCCGCAGTCGGCCGTTCGGCGAGGCGATCGTGACGTGGCCGGGCGGTCCGGCGGACTCGGTGGCGGGCGCGGCGGGCGAGGCGGGCGCCCCGGCGAATACCGCGCCGGCGGTGGCGCCGAGGACGGCACGACGGCTGGGGACATGGGCCATGTCACGCTCCATCACGGGTGGTTGGCGGCAGGCAGGGAGGAACCCGACGCGCGATCTGCCGCACCGGCGTGCCGTTGCCACGTTGGTGCAACGATGTAACAAGTGCCTTCTACGGACGTCAACCCTTCGGCGGACAGAAGTGACTCGCAGGGGCGCCGAGGCTCGGCACGGTCGGGGCCTCGCGCACGGCCTCGTCGCGACACGCGCTCCGAGAGTGTGGGGGCGGAGAGTTCGCCATCCGCCCTTCGAGCACCCAACTCACCTTCGAGTGAACAGAACTTCACGGACCGGTCGACGGACCGGTCGACGGTCCGATCGGTGGTGACCACGCCGTTCCGCCTCGCAGTCAGGTGCCGAACAGCGGCCCGGGACGTGGATCCGTGCTTGGGCGACAACACCGACAACGCGGATTGCTGCCAGTGCCGTTGACATGGCGGCGGTACGACGTGAAGGCTGCTGCCGCGGTAAACGTTGTAATGACCGATGGAGGAGGCTCGCTGTGATGGCGCAGTATCAACTCGGACGCAGACGTCTGCTGCAGGCCTCGGTTCTGGCGTTCGCCGCGGCGGCCGCCCCGTGGAGCGCTTCCGCCGCCTCGGCCGCGCGGCTGGTCGACGAAGACGGGTACGAGCTGTGGCTGCGCTACCCGCTCGTAGCCGATCCCGATCGCCTTGCGGAGTACCGGCGGAGCCTGACGAGCATCGCCCGGCACGGTGACGGTCCGGTGCTGGAGAACGCCGAGGCCGAGCTGCGGCGGGCGGTCGAGGGGCTCACCGGCACGTCTCCCGCCGATGTCCGCGCCGCCGAGGCGGCGATCGTCGTCGGCCGTTTGGAGGAGTCGTCGCTGCTGCGCTCCTGCGTGGACGAGGACCGGGACTTCCGCCTCCGCGAGCAGGGGTTCGTGATCAAGTCGGTGAGGGCGCGCAACGGGCGCCGACGGATCTTCATCGTCGGTCGCACCGAACGCGGAGTTCTCAGCGGGGTGTTCCATTTCCTGCGGCTGTTGCAGCTCCGGACACCGCTGGCGAAGGTCTCGACCCGGCAGAACCCGGCCGTCGGGTTACGGATGATGAATCACTGGGACAACCGCGACGGTTCGATCGAGCGCGGCTACGCCGGCACGACGGTCTTCGGCTGGGACGAGCTGCCGGAGATCTCCGACCGGCACGTCGACTACGCGCGGGCGATGGCCTCCATCGGGATCAACGCCTCGGTGATCAACAACGTCAACGCCGATACGGAATTCATCACCGGCGACATGCTGGACAAACTGGCGCCGCTGGCGGCTCTCTTCCGGTCGTGGGGCATTTCCCTGTGGCTCTCGGTCAACTACGCCGGCCCACTCGTGCTGACGGCCGAGGACGAGGATCCGGTCACGACGGCCGACCCCGCTGATCCGCGTGTCCAGCAGTGGTGGAGCGCGAAGGCCGACGAGGTCTTCTCGAAGCTGGACGGGTTCGGTGGGTTCCTGGTCAAGGCGAACTCCGAGGGCCGGCCCGGCCCGCTGGACTACGGCCGTACCCATGCCGAGGGCGCCAACATGCTGGCCAAGGCGGTCCGCCCGTACGACGGCAAAATCATCTGGCGCAGCTTCGTCCATGAGGACTTCAGCGACTGGGCGGAGTACCAGTACCGGACCTTCGCGCCGTTGGACGGTGACTTCGACGACAACGTCGTCCTGCAGACAAAATACGGGCCGATCGACTTCCAGGTCCGCGAGCCGGTGCACCCGCTGTTCGGCCGGATGCGCCGCACCCACCAGATGGTCGAGCTCCAGCTGACCCAGGAGTACACCGGCCACGCGGTGCACACCTGCTACCTGGCGCCGATGTGGCGCGAGGTCCTGAGTTTCCCGACACAGGGACCGGCCAGCGGGCCGACCGTGGCCGAGATCCTCTCGGAGGGTTCGCTGCGGGAACCGCGCACCGGCATCGCCGGCGTCAGTAACTTCGGCGCCGACCAGGACTGGACCGGCTACCAGATGGGGGCGGCCAACACCTACGCCTTCGGACGCATGTGCTGGGACACCGACGCCGACCCCCGGGACCTGGCCGAGGAATGGGTACGAATGACCTTCGGCACCGACCCGAAGGTGACCGGCATCGTCGTCGACATCCTGGCCAGTTCCCGGGAGACGTACGAGGCGTACTCCTCCCCGCTCGGATTGGGGTACTTCACCAACCCCGGCGGCGACCACTTCGAGCCGAACCCGAAGGCGACGCTCTTCCAGTCGCACCACACCACCGCCGAGGGCACCGGCTTCGACCGCACCGCGGCCACCGGCAGCGGCTTCGCCGGGCAGTACCCGAAGGCCTGGCAGGACGTCTACGAATCCCTGGACACCTGCCCGGACGAACTGCTGTTGTTCATGCACAGGGTCCGCTACGACCACCGCCTTCGGTCCGGCTCCACGGTCATTCAGCACATCTATGACACCCACTTCCAGGGCGTCGAGGAGGCCCAGCGGTTCCTCCTCGCCTGGCGCACGCTCGCCGGGCGGGTCGACGCGCACCGCCACGACGACATGGAGGCATCGTTCACGGCACAGGTGGAGCACGCCCGCCTGTGGCGGGACGTCGTCGTCGGCTTCTACTTCGACCACAGCCGGCGCGTCGACGAGCGGCGCACATGGTTCCAGGTCACCCTCGGCGCACAGCGCGTGCTGCTCGGCGGCAGAGCGAACCTGCTGCCGGTCGGGGTCACCAACGCCTCGACGGACACGCGTCAACTGCGTGTGCGGCTGCGCCCGCCGAACGAGCGGTGGACCTCCGCGACCGCCACCGGCGAGGTCGCCGGCGCCGAAACCGTCGAACTCGAACTGTCGGTCGCCCCGCCGCTGGCCGGCACCGTCGCACGGTCGGACTTCGAGGTGTCACCGAAGCTCACCCGCCTGGACGGGGCGATCCCGGACCTGGTGGTCGCCCCGGACGGGGCCCGCTGCCGACTGGCCCTGAACGCCGGACCGGACGGCGGTGCGTCGATGCCCGGTTACACCCCGCTGAGGCCGTCGTCCGCCTGGTCGCCGGAGGCCGGCTTCGGCTGGGTGGGGAACAAACCCACCGGACGTGACCGCGGCGGCGAACCGCTGATCCGCGACATGCTCTACAACGACCGCTCCCGGGTGCTGCGCATCGCCGTACCGGCCGGTCGGCACACCGCGTATGCGCTCGTCGGCGACACCGACGCGAAGGCCTCGCCGACCAGGGTCGCGGTGGACGGCAGGACGGTCGCCACCAGCCCCAGGCAGCCCAGCGGCACTTTCACCTGGCTGGAGCTGCCGCTGGACGGCGGCGCTTCGGGCCGCGCCGTGGACCTGACCTTCACCGGTGAGGGAGGGCCCTGGCGACTGAACGCGCTGGCCCTTCCGGACGAGTCACTGCCGAAGCCGTCCCTGCTGGTGATGAAGGCGACCATGGAACAGGTCTGGTGGACCGGCAGGCCCAACGAGGTCACGCTGCTGGTGCGCAACGCGGGCGACACGGATCGCGAGGTCACCGCCGAACTCGCCACCCCGGACTCCTGGGAGACGACGTCGGACACCGTCACCGTCAAGGCGGGCACGGAGGCGAAGCTGACAGTCACCGCCACCCCGGAGTCGAAGCCGGGCTTCGCCACCGTGGACATCCGCGTCGACAGCGGGAACGAGGAGGTCGAGCGTGGCCGATCGGTGCCGGTGGTGACGGCCCCGCACGCTGACGACGCCGTGCTGGCGCTCGACGCAGGACCGGACGGGAGCACCCTGGTGCCCGGCTGGACCCGGCTCACCCCCGGAGACCGGTACGACGACGAGCGCGGCTTCGGCTGGACCAAGGAACGCCCCGACCCACGCGACCGGGGCACCGGCGACGCCCTGCGGCGCGACTTCGTCACCCAGAAGATCAAGGACTGTGCGATCCGTCTGCGCCTGCCGGGTGGCAAGCACACCGTGTGGGTCCTGACCGGCGACATGGTCGCCGAGTCCGCCATCACCACCATCTCCGAGAACGGCACCGTCCTGGCGAGCTCCGGTGGCGACACCTTGCCGGCACGCACCTTCGTCTGGTTCTCCTTCGAGCTGGACGGCGGGGCATCCGGCCGCACCGCCGAACTGGACATCACAGGGTCGCAGTTGAACGGCCTGTGGCGGATCGGCGCGCTCGTGGTCGTCTGACCGCGACTCGCGACCCGCACCCCAGCGCCGCTCCCACCGCCTCACCGGCTGCCGTGGGCGGCCCGGCCCCGAGAAGGAGATCACGACACATGGCACGATCCAAGACGCTCACGGGGAAGAGGAGACGGCGCGGACGGGCCGTGCGGCTGGTCGCGACGGTCGCGACGGTCGTGGCGACCGGCTTCGGCGCACTGCCGGCCACTGCCGACCCCGGGGACCGCCCCGGAACGTACACGAACCACATCATGGACGACATCGCCGACGCCTACTCCGACCCATCGATCATCCGCGGGAAGGACGGCTACTGGTACGCCTACGCGAGCCAGACGTCCATGACCAGGGAGAACGCCGGCGGACCATGGGAGTCCCAGCGCTTCATGCCGATCACCCGCTCCTCCGACCTGGTCAACTGGACCCACGTCGGTGACGTGTTCGGCCCGGACAACCACCCGCGGTGGCGCGACTTCGAAAGCACCTACTACTGGGCGCCCGACATCCGCTACATCAACGGTAGGTATTACCTGTACTACTCGGTCGCCGGTAACGACGACAACACCATCGCCCTGGCCACCGCCGACCACCCCGCCGGGCCGTGGAAGGACATCGGCCGTCCGGTCCTGCCGTACGGCAAGCAGGTCAACCAGATCGACCCGGCGGTCTTCGTCGACACGGACGGGGAGAAGTACCTCTACTACGGCTCGTTCCGCGACGGCGGCATCCAGGCGGTGCGGCTCAACGCCGAGGGCACGGCGCCGGCCGGCGACCCGGTGCAGGTGGTCGGCGCACGCCGCGGCGAGGCGGCATACGTGACACAGCGCGACGGCTGGTACTACCTCTTCTACTCCGGACTGGGCTGCTGTGCCCGTGACAAGGGCGCGTACCCGGTGTACGTCGGCCGGTCGAAGAGCCCGATGGGACCGTTCGTCGACGCTGAGGGCGTGGGCCTGGCCGACCTGCATCCGGGCGGGACGATCGTCAACTCCCCCAACGGCAACAGGTGGGTGGCCACCGGGCACTCGGCCAACGTGGTGGACAAGTCGGGCCAGGAGTGGATGCTCACCAACGGCTTCGACCGCTTCGAAAAGGATCCGGACTGGGGCGGACGCCCCACGGTCATGGACCGTCTCGACTGGATCAACGGATGGCCGACCGTGCGCGCCGGTGCCTGGACCAGCGAGGGCGCACAGACCGCGCCGGTCGCGCAGTGGGACGTCGGCAGCGACTTCCAGTCCGGACTCGGCGGCTTCCGGACACTGGGAACGGGCGTCTGGACGGAGGGGACCGACTCGGACTCGGGCCGCTACGCGCGAGCCACCGGCGACGGCTCCGCCCCGCAGATGCTGCTCCCGAGCCGCGCCCCGAAGGGGGACGTGCGGCTGGAGACCGATGTGCGGCTGCGTGACGACCGTGGGCGTGCCGGGCTGGTGCTGGCCTCCCAGGGCGCCTCCGACCACCTGATCGCCTGGGTGGGATCCGACAGGGCCCTGACGGTCGAGCTGACCCGGGGCGGCACGGTGCGGAAGACCTGGACGGAGCAACTGCACTCCGCCGTCGATCTGCGGACCTGGCACTCGCTGAACGCCGAGATCCGCGACGGCCGAGCCCGGGTGGAGATCAGCTCGGCGATGCTCGCGATGCCCCTCGCCGAGATCGAGGTGGACGTCCCCGACTCGTGGCACCGGGGCGGCGCGGCGTCCAGCCGCGGCTCGGGCGAGGTCGACAACGTCGGGGTCACCGGGCTCCACACTCCGGTGACGAGGAAGAAGTCCGACCCGAAGGTCGGCAAGGAGCTGACGTCCTACCGTGAGGACTTCGCCGACGACACGCTGGACGGCTGGGGGTGGTTCGGGCCGTCCGACGGAGAGGTGGCCGACGGGAAGTACGTGTGGCCCACGCAGGACGCCGACTTCTCCGGGAAGGGGACGATGGCCTCCGCCCTGCTCCGTGAGGCTCCGAAGGGGACCTACACCGTGGAGGCCGAGCTGGACTTCCCGATCACCGACGCCCCCAACGGCCGGAGCCAGGCCGGGATCATCGCCTTCCGCGGCCCGGAGGAGTCCATCCACCTCGCACCGACCCGCACCGGGCCCACTCGCCAGGTATTCCTGTGGATCGGCCGCGACCGGGACTCGTGGCCGGAGATGCAGCTCGGCCCTTCGGCCGACACCATGTGGCTGCGCATGCGGCACACCGTCAACTCGAAGACCGGCGAGCACATGTACCAGGCCGCGACCAGCCGCGACGGAAAGGAATACATCTGGGGCGGCGTCTGGAGTCTGCCGGCCGGCGACGATCCGCGTATCGGCCTGGTCTCGCTGGCCGGTGAGGGCGTGACTGCCACGTTCGACTACGTCCGCTTTTACCACTGAGCCGCCTCTCGGACACCTCAGGCCCACTTCCTCGTGGCGGGGTTGTGGGTGCTCCTTTTTCGTGCCGCCTTCAACCGCGTTGACGATTCTCAGGTCTGCGGCGGGTGCGGCGTCCTTGAAAGGCGAGCTCTGTGCGTCGCCCCCGCCCGGCGGGCGAAACCGCCCGGACAGGATAGCCGGGCGGGTCCGGAAATAGCTGAAGCCGGACATCGGAAATGCGGTCAAGCGCACCTTCTCGATCTCAACCCGCCGCGGCATTGATGATCACAAGGGAAATTTGGTGACTGGTTCGTATCGCGCTGGAAGAAGGCCGGTGAGCAGAGGACTCGTCGGCCGTCCTCCGGGCTGGGATCGCCGTGTGGAATATGCAGGGAGGGAGTAACGGAATCGGGAATGGGTCACCGGACTCTCGGTGGAGGACCCGTGTCCCACACATGATGAGGGATGTAGATGTGGCGGCGTTGCGGGAGGCGGGTTCCAACCCGCCTCCCGCAACGGTACGAACCGATCGTGTCTTCCCCGAGCCGGGCGTGACCGAACATGTGTATCAAGTGGCCAGTGCCGACGTCGTGAACATCTACTGGGTCGATGTCGGCCAGCAGCGAAACGGTCTGGCGATCGTTACTCGGCAGAGAGTCCGCGATGCGGTCATGATGCTGGTGCACAGCGATCGTGAGTCCCGGCCGATGATGGCTGTGCAGATCGGTGAGGTCTGGTATTTCACCGCTCATGCTCTCTCGGGCGGCGGTGTGGATGCTGAGGCGATCATCGACAGGGCGTACAACTTTGTCCTGCAACGCTCACCGGGCTCCCCATGACAGGTGTTGGGCGACTTCAACCGCAACCGCGGTCGGATGGCCGATCGATTCCAGCGCCATATCGCGCGTCGGGCCAGCCGACCCAATACAGCGGTGGCGAACTCGACTTCGCTTTCATAAGCAACGGAACTGATAATGCGGTCACTGTCGAGCGAAGGGGCAGCGATTCCGATCACTGGTACGTCCGCTTCGCCTTCAACGCCGATTGATGCTCTCTGCGGGCGGCGGCAGTTGCACTCAATGCTTCGAAGTGGCCTAACGAGCTCCGACAATCATCAGAACCACTGAGGACTACCATCCCCATCGCGTCTCAGCGGAACTGGTCAGCCCAGCTCATCACAGTTCGACCGACCGTCGAGCAAGTCAGAACGGGAGCCAGAGACATCCCTGAGGACGGAAAACCACGGCGAAGTGGCCTGATCAGTCTGACGGCTACGAGGCGGGCAGCGATACTCTGCACAATGACATCTTCACCGCAGAGTTGGGCGCGTGCTGAGCGGCTCGATGCCGCCCGGACGGTCGACGCACTTCACGCCCAGACGGGTGTCCGCCTAACTCTGGACGGCCCCTGCCCCGGCGGGCAAATCGGTGCAGCTTATGTGCGCTGGCCCGACGATCACCGCTCCGTCCTCAAGTGGCGACCGCATAGCCAGGCGGCGGACATGGAGGCGGGGCCACTCGCCGTTACCGAAGCGCTGCGGCTGGCAGGCTATCCGGCGCCGGCTACTGAGTTGATCGCCCAGGTCGGCCACGCGGTGGTCCTGGTCCAAGAGCTCCTGCCGGGCACGACGATCGACCACCTCGACCACCGCAGTTTGGGCCAGGCCCTCGAACTCAACCAGTTGCAGGCCGATCGGCTTGCCGACCGCCCCGATATTCCAACGGTGGAGTTCCACTTGAGTGAGGACGGGCCCGGCTACTGTCTGCACGATCCTTTGCGCCGGCACAACCGCCGCAGCGCCGCGCTCGAACACTGGATCACCGCTGTCGGCGCGGACCACCCCGCTCGAATGGTCGGGCACGACGCCGTGCACATGGACTTCCACCCCGGCAACATCCTGGCGAGCGACGGCTCGATCACCGGCGTCATCGACTGGGACGGTGCCGTGCGCGGTGATCGGCGATTCGACTTGGTCACCTTGCGCTTCGGCATCCACGCCAAGGAAGCCGACCCTGGGGTGACACAACATCTCGACGCTGTCCTCGATGGGCTGCCCGAGGACATTCTGCGGCCCGTATGGGCTCACATGAGCCTTCGTATGGTCGACTGGTCCATCAGACACTTCACCCCGGCGGACGTGGAGCACTGGCTGAACCTCGCCGAACAACGCGTCAGCTGACGGCGCCTGAGGAAATGACGTAACCGTGAGATCGGATGTCAGTTCCCGCGTCGGAATCTCACGGCCAGTCGGATGGAAGCCGGATCCGACGTCGAGGTGAGACGCTGCAGCTCAGCGGAGCGAGCCACGATCATCCTGTGGAGACAGCGTTGGCGGACCGGCACGCGGCTGACCCGCGACCGGGTCGCCCAGACTGTCCTCATCGCGGCGGCCGGCACCGTCGACCTCCCTCAACTTCCCAACCGCCGCCAATTACCCTGGGTGCCCACCCTCTCCCACTGGCCCAGGTGCAGCCTCCGGCGCCGACAATCGTCACGGAGGGGGCCCCGCCGCCTCCCTCGAAACCGGACCGCCGAGCTCTGGCCGCGCTGCTGGACCGCGCCCCGGATCGGGTCGGCTTCTGTGCCAAGTGCACAAAACCACTCACAGGTACGGCTACGGAGGGAATCCGTTCTGCCTGAGCTGCCTGAACAGCGCAAGGCTCGCAGGCCCGGCGAGATGTTCTCCTACCGGTGGCGTGAACGTGTCAGAGAACACGTGCGGTGAGTTCACCTCCGGAGGCGGAAGAGTATCCGCTCGCTCCACCCGGCCCCGATGTCGTCGCCGCTCAGTTTCCGCGGGTCGGGACGAGGGCCGACGGCTGGTGGTTCCGGCCAGTCGGCAGGGGTGACGGGGCGCAGTTCGTGGGCAGCCTGCACGGCGGCGATCGCCTGCTCGTAGATGTCCACCTCGGTGTCGATCGTCAGCCGCACGACCCCGCCTTCGTGATCGCTGCCGGCATTCTTCCCCACTGACCGAGAGATCCATGTCGTCAGGGTGGGGAGGGCGCCGTCCGTCCTGCCGCCGGCCCGATCCCTGGCGCCGGGGCATCTGTCGAGCGGTCACCGCTCCCGGGAGCGTCCCTGTTGAGTCTGACGCCGCTGACCAGCACTGACTTGGCCGCCTTCGCCTGAAGGGCGCACGGGACCGACCAGTGTCGTGGCCGCTTCCATGACCCGGCCCGCGGGCCGGGTGTCGCCCAGTTCGATGGCGAGCGCGGCGCGCACGAAGGCGGTGAGCTCGATGCGCCGGTCCATACCGTGAAGGACCGTAGTACCGCCTCCGCGTCAGCGGTGTGATGGCGGCACCCGGGGGACAGGCAGTGCCCCTCGGCGGCGAGGGCGAGCCCCTCGACGGCGGCGTTCTTCTCCTCGGCGAGCTGAGCCGGACAGCTCAGATGGTCCGGCGTGATCCGGAAATGCACTCCGGCCTTCTCGACGGTGATCCGGCCTCCCCTCCCTGGGTGACATAACGACCGGGCTCCACCGCGCCGTACGAGTGCAGCAGCGGCAGGCCGATCCCCGCACATGGCTTCCCTGGGCGTGCTCGAAACGTGCACGCGGTGCTTCAGAGCGGCAGTTTCCCGTCCCGAGGCTACGGTTCCACCCGCGCGACCCCACCCGTTTCAAGGGCCACCCACAGAGCGCCGTCGGGACCCCGGGCGATGCCGTGCGGCTCGGACGACGGCGAAGGCAGGCTGTACTCGGTGATCTCGCCGCTGTCGGTGATGTGGCCGATGCGGTTGGCTCCCCATTCGGTGAACCAGCAGTCCCCGGTGGAGGCCGCGACGATGGCGTGGGGTTTGGCCGTGCGGTCAGGGAGTGGGAACTCCTTGACCGTGCCGTCCACCGAGATTCTGCCGATCTGGCCCGCTGCGATCTCAACGAACCACAAGGCGGCGCCGTCACTGGTGATGCCCACGGGTGCAGCGCTGGGGGTGGGGAGTGGGTGTATGACGATGTCTCCGTGGACAGTGATGCGGCCGATTGCGTTCGCCTGGTTGAGGGTGAACCACAGGGCTCCATCAGGGCCTGCGGTGATTGCCGAGGGATAGGCGCCCGCATGGGGAAGGACGAACTCGGTGATCCCTCCCTCGCTGGTGATGCGGCCGATACGGTCGGTGTTCATCTCCGTGAACCACAACGCATCGTCTGGACCGGCAGTGATACCGAAGGGTCCGCTGTCGGGCGTCGGTACGGGAAAAGACTCCGTGTCACCGTCGACGGTGGCGCGGCCGATCCGGTGATCCTGGGACCGGGTGAACCACAGTGCCCCGTCGGGCCCAGGGGTGATGACCGTAGGGCGACACTCCGACGAGTCCAGGGGGTATTCGTAGAGTTCGCCGTCGAGGGTGAGACGCGCGATGCGACCACTGTGCGCGAAGGTGAGCCACAGTGCACCATCAGGTCCGGCCGCGATGCCATAAGGCCCAGCCCCCTTGTCCGCCACGGAGATCTCCCTGGTGGCCGGGGCATCGGAAGGGTGCACAGCAACTCCTTGCAGGGGTGGGGAGCAATCAAGGTTCCCGAACGAGTGTCGCAGCTCGGTCTCGCACCAGGTCGAGAATGATCGCGGCGAGGTCGGCACGCCGGGTCATGGGAACGTAGTGGATTCGAGCTGATGTCGATCAGCCGGCGGCCAGGGACGGCATCGACAACGGCACGCACCTCGTCGCGCCGCGAGGCGTAAAAACCATCCTCGGCCGGCACGATCGTCGTCGGACAGGTGAGGCGGTCGTACACGTCGACGGCGGGACTACTTCCAGGACAGCGGCCGCCGCGCCGGGACTCTGGAGGAGGTGCTGTTCACCAACGTGGAGCACCTGGAGTTCGACCTGTAGCAGCCCCGCCCCGAACAGCCCCGCGACCCCCGGATGTGACCGAGCGCTTCAGTTGACCGGCCTGAGCGTTTTGGGCAGCGGTCGGGCCGTCACCCTCGCGACGCCGTCCTCCTCCTGGTCGACTGCCCGCAACGGGCATCCGGTGCCGACGCGCTCGGTGAGTTCGGCGCGCAGGGTGGCGAGTTCGGACATGCGTGCGTCGACGAGCCGGATCTTCTCCTCGAACAGGGCGGACAGCGCTTCCGCGGCGTCAGGCGCCGCATACAATTCCTCGCCGGTCCGCGCGATCTCCGCCAGGGAGAATCCGAGTGTCTGTGCGGTGCGGACATAGTGCAGCCAGGCCACTGCCTCGGGCGGGAAGTCGCGATAGCCGTTGGCCAGGCGCCGGCCTGCGAGGAGACCGACCTTCTCGTAGAAGCGAATCGTGTCCCTGGTCGTCCCCGTCTGCGCGGCCAGCTCTCCGATGCGCATCCCCCCAGCGCCCCCTTCGCATGATGAACTTGACCTTGGACCATACTCCACTGTTTAGCGTGAGGCGTCACTGACCCACGACCAGCCGGAGCCCCGACATGATCCGTCTCCATGCCCCCGCACGTCCCGCCTATCTTCGCGTCGTACGCGCGAGTGCCTGGTACGACCTCGTGATGACCGCGGGGTTCGCGACACCGTGGACGTACACGCTGGTGCACGACGCGCTGTCCTCGCTGGGCACCGCACTCGAGTGGGGTGCCCTGCCCGAACGTGATGTGTGGCAGACCCTGTTCGCGAATCTGATGGGTTCGGTGGTGATCGTGTGGGCCGCGTTGCGTATCGTCCGGCCGCTGCCGGCGCACGGACTGTTCGACGGCATCGCGCGCACCCTGTTCTCGGCATGGATGGCGTACGCACTGGCCCATGGTGCCTCGCGCATACTGTGGCTGTTCCTCACCGTCGAGATCGCGTGGGGAATCGCCCAGCTCGTGCCCTGGCTGCGGAACCGGCGTATCACCGCCGGCCTTGAACACCAGTCCGGCCGACCGGAACGCTCAGTGGCCAACTGAAGTGCTCGGTCACACCGGGCGAGGCGCGTCGTCAGGGGCGTACTGGCCGGTGTTGCTGGTCACCTGGGTGAGGAACTGGGCCAGCAGCGCACCGACGCCTTCCTTCGCCGACATCCGCCGCCCGATCGCCTGGTCGGCCCGGCCTCTCTGCAGGGGCAGTTGTGCCTTGGGGAGCTCGACTCCCACGATTCCGGTGCGCTCCCGGCCGGTCCATGTCTCGGACGGCCGCGAGGAGTCGTTCGAATGGAACTCGTACGCGTCGCAGGTCGCTTCCTGCCTGCCCAGGACGAGTCTCCCGCTGCCTTTCAGGACGAGAGTGAGCTGATAGACCTCGGGATCGGACTGCCTGATCAGCTTCGGCGTCCGGCGAAAGACCAGCGGCTGGAACTCCCCCGGCCACACCGACACCGCACCGAGCCCGATCAGACGCTGGTGCGCCCGGAAGTCGTCCGCATGGTCGCTGCGCAGCTCCATCGGGGCGTACGACCGGCTCATCAGCTCCCGCCAGCACTCGAACCGCTCCGCCGCCGGCACGTCCTCACTCCGGAACACCGTTTCGACCAGCACGTCCCCCACCGTCTCTCTCTTCGAGTCCCCGACCGGCTTGCCATCGCTCCTCCACTCTCATCCCGTACAGCGGACGGTTCAACAAGGATTTAATCGGGCGAAACGTGACGGACTCCGGCGCATGTGGTCACTGTCGCCGGACGGTCACTCCAGAGGCGACCGTGCCACTGCCTGCCGCCGCTGCCCGGAGCCCCATCCAGCGCTGCTCTGCATTCCCGTCCACGGACGTTCGGGCCCGCCGGGGGCCGGCCGCGGACCCGGCTCGTGCCGGCGCTGCGCGGCGGGGCACGGACGGGTGCGGCGAGGGCGAGCGGCGCGGGAAACACCGTCCGCCAGGGGCGACTCGGCATCGTGAATCACTGGGGGAGGCGCAATGCTCAAGCGCGCATGCTGCGAGTCGTCGGGGAAGCGTTGAAAAGCGGGGACGGCGCGCTGCGGCTGATCGTCATCTGGGAGCGGCCACCTGCGCCACACTTACCCTCGGTGGTGGTGCCTGGCTCGCGGGCCTGCTGGAGCGGTGCTGAGGCGCGATCCAGATCTTTCGGAGTTCAGCGCTCCGAGGATGTCGAGAACGTGCCACCGGCTCCGTCCCAGGGGCATCAGCGGCCACCACCGGCCGTACGAGGAAGAAGGAGAAACCAGCATGGCGATTCAGCGGATGGACAACGTCGGCATCGTCGTCGAGGACATGGATGCCGCCATCGCGTTCTTCGTGGAACTCGGTATGGAGCTGGAGGGCAGGGCGGAGGTCGAGGGCCTCTTCGCCGACCGGTGCACCGGACTCGACGGCGTCCGCTGTGACATCGCGATGGTCCGGACCCCGGACGGTCACAGCCGGCTCGAGCTGGCGAAGTACCGCAGCCCCGCGGTGATCAGCGACGGGCCGCGCAACCGGCCGCACAACACTCTGGGCACGCACCGCGTCATGTTCGCCGTCGACGACATCGAGGACACCGTTGCCCGCCTGCGGCCTCACGGCGCCGAACTCGTCGGCGAGATCGCCCGGTTCGAGGACAGTTATCTGCTCTGCTACCTCCGCGGCCCGGAGGGCATCATCGTCGGGCTGGCCGAGCAACTGCGCTGAGAAGGAGAATCCGAACCATGCGGCGAACGAGATCACCGAGGTTGTGAACCGCCATCAGCCAGGACCTGCTGGCACCTGACGTGACCCACCTGGCCTACGTCCCCAAGGACGGAACCCCGCGCAAGGTACCGATCGCTTTCACCTGGAACGGGTCGCACATCGGCATGTGTACGGTGAAGAACGCGCCCGGACTCACGTGGCCACCCTCGCGCACAGGCTCCTGAAACGACGGCACCAATAGATGAGACACATCTGAGTGTCTGGAGAACCGTTGTCGACGGACAGCGGGCCGCCCGGGTGAGCCGACATCTTGGTTCCTTGTGCGCGGACAGTTGACCTTCCTGCCCGGTACGACTGTTCGCCCCTCGGATAGGGGATGTGAGCGTTGGGGCCTGTTGCGCCGGCGGTGCGATGGGGGATGTAGCGTCGCGATGATGAGACTGCGGAATGACACCACCACCGACCAGGCACCGGCCGATCCGGCCGCCACCGACGACATGCTGGCCACCCAGCCCATCGGATACTGGAGTGGCCTCGCCCACGCGGCCGTTACCGGGCATCTGCGTGATGCCATGGCCAGGATCGACGTCACGCAGCCGCAGTACTGGGTTCTCAACCGGGTGAACGCCGGGCCTGCGGCGCCGAACCGCGAGGAGGTCGTCATCCAGCTGACGCCCCTCGCGGACGGGCCGCACGAGATCGCTCGTGTCATCGACCAGCTGTTCCACCGCGGCTGGCTCCGGATCGACGCCGGACAGCGCCTGCAGCTCACCGACGCCGGGGAGGCTGCCAGAGTGCGGCTGCGCGAGCTGGTGACCGAGTTGCGCGCCGTGGTCCACGAGGGCATCAGCGACGAAGAGTACGTGGCCACGCTCAAGGTGCTGCGCAGGATGGTCGCCAACGTCGAGGACAACGGGGGCTCCTAGGTTCTGCCTCTTTGGCCCAAGGCCGTGAAGTTATGGGCTGAGGGGTGGTTGCAAGATGTCGATGCTGAGGGTGGCTTTGTAGGTGCGTCGGTCGACTTTGAGGCTCTTGTAGGCGTATCGGGACAGGGGGCGTTTCACTGCTCGGGGGCTGACGCGTAGGTGTCGGGCGGGCATGAGGTGGTCCAGGATGGTCCGGCCGATCGCGCCGACCAGGTTGATCACCGTGTTGGCTATGACGCCTGCGGCCTGGACGAGCTGGTCGCGGGCGGTCTGGAGGGCGATGCTGAAGCTGGCTCGGTCCGGGTCGGTCTCGGTGGCGTCGGTCATGGCGATCCGCAGGAGCTGGTAGGTGCTCAGCAGGGCATAGACCTCCTGGGCGATCCCGGCCCAGGTCTTGGAGCGCAGGACTCGCCGGCTCAGCATCGACTTCTTGATCTCGAAGTATGCGGAATCCACTTCCCAGCGTTCGTGATACAGCCTGACCAGGTCGGACGCCGGGTAGCGGCGGGCGTCCAGGAGGTTGGTGGCCAGACGGTAGAGGCCGGTGTGCTGTCCGGTCGTGGTGGTGATGGTGATCTCGCATCCGATGATGCGGACCTCGATGGCTCCGAAGCGGGAGAGGAAGGAGCCGTCGTCGTACCGGGCGAGTACGGGGGGCTTGCGGATGGCGGACAGGCGGGCCAGGAAGGCGGCGTCAGCTTCGGCGACGGCCATGAGGAAGGTGTTGGTGGCGAAGCCGCGGTCCAGGAGCACGATCATGCCGTGGTGCAGGGACCGGGATCGAGGCCAGCGCGGCGGTGAGCTCGCGCCAGACGGCGAGATAGCCGCATTCCTCGAACAGGGTGGCTGCCAGCAGGAGGTGAACCACCACGCGAGCAGGCAGTTTCCGTAACCGGCGCTGGCCCGCGTTGGTCTCGGCGAGGACGGCATCGACCATCTCGAAGGGAACGATCCGGGTGAGTTCGCCAGGTGTCCAGGAGCGAACAGCCCCTTGGCTACCGTGATTTCGCGCGTGATGACACACTGGTCCGACAGCGGAGCCTCCGGTGCTGTGAACGGCTGTCTTGGTCGACTGCCAGTTCTACCGGGGCTCCGCTTCCTACGTCCGGCACTCAGCCAGATCGACACCCCTTGCCACCAGTCACACCAAAGACCGTTGCAGTACTAGAAGGCTGCTGAAAATCTCGGGTTCTGGCCCCGGCTCGGTGGAGTCGGGGCCAGTCTTGTAGGCATGCAGGGGGAGTGGGCCGGGGAGATGGTCGGGCCGGATGTGTGGGAGACCTGCCGGGAGTTGATCCCGGCAGGCAGTGTGTTCGCGTTCCTGGCCGAACATCGCGAGGTGCTGTTCCCGGCGGGGATGTTCGCGGACATGTATCCGTCGGCGAACGGCCGTCCGAGTCTGCCGCCGCAGGTGCTGGCCGCGACGGTGGTGCTGCAGAGTCTGCACGGGCTGTCGGACTTTGAGGTTGTTCAGGAACTGCGGTGTGACCTGCGGTGGAAGGCCGCTTGCGGGCTCGGGCTGTACGACACGGCGTTCGATCCGTCGCTGCTGACGTATTTCCGGCGTCGGTTGCGTCGTTCGGCCGATCCGATGCGGATCTTCACCAAGGTGAAGGAAGTCGTTGCCGCGACCGGTGTGCTCAAGGGCAGGCAGCGGCGCGCTTTGGACTCCACGGTGCTCGATGACGCGGTGGCCACCCAGGACACCGTCACTCAGATCGTCTCCGCGATCCGCCGGGTGATCCGCGAGGTCCCCGGCGCCCAGGAGGTGGCTGCGGAGCACTGCCGGGCGCACGATTACACCGACCCGGGCAAGCCCAGGATCGCCTGGGACGACGAATCGGCCCGCGCTGCGCTGGTCGACGCGCTGGTCACTGACGCCCCTAAGCTGCTCGGGCACCTGCCCGAGCGGAACCTGGGCGAGGAGGCAGCGAACTCGGTCGGTCTGCTTGCCCTGGTTGCGGGCCAGGACGTGGAACCGGCCGGGGACTCCGACGGGCGCGACGGCCGCTGGCGCATCGCCAAGCGCACGGCGGCGGACCGGACGGTGTCCACCGTCGATCCCGACGCACGGCACATCCACAAGGACCGCACTCGCCACCAGGACGGCTTCAAGGGGCATGCGTCTTTCGAGCCGGAGACCGGCCTGTTCACGGCCGTCGCCCTGACCAGCGGCTACGGTCCAGACAATCACGAGGCCGCCGTCGCCTGCGATCTGCTGGCCGACGAGGACGGCGAGTTGACCGTGCTCGGCGACTCCGCCTACGGCACCGGCGACCTGCGCGCACAATTACAGGCCGACGGCCACACCCTGGTGATCAAGCCGCCACCGCTGCGGCAGGCCGTCCCCGGCGGCTTCACCATCGACGACTTCCACATCGATCCGGTCATCGGCACTGCGGTCTGCCCGGCCGGACAGACCGCCAACCTCGGCCAGATCAAGGCGGACGGCGCCCGCACCGCGCAGTTCAAGAGCCTCTGCACCGGCTGCCTCCTGCGAGAACGCTGCACCACGTCCAGGACCGGACGCACCCTCAACGTTCACCCCCAGTACGAACTGCTGACCGCCGCCCGGTCCCAGGCCGCCACCGACGCCGGCTGGCAGGACGAGTACCGGAGATGGCGGCCACCCGTCGAACGCGCCATCGCCTGGCTCGTCGCCAGGGGCAACCGGCGAGTTCCCTATCGAGGCGTCATCGCCAACAACCTCTGGCTCCACCACCGCGCCGCCGCCCTCAACCTCCGCCGACTGATCACCTTAGGAATCACCCGGAGCAGCAACACCTGGCACCTCACCCCGGCCACCGCATAGCGAAGAGGGCCGCCCGGCCTGCGGCCGGACAGCCCCTCGACAAGATTTTCAGCAGCCTTCTAGTGTCCTGCGCCAGAAATGACGAGGCTAAGTGTGTTTCAGGTTTTGGTGGTCGGCGGGTTGATTTTGGTGAGGTGGTCGGCGAGGGAGTTGAGGATCTCGTCGGCGGTCTTGGTCCAGGTGAAGGGCCTGGGGTTCTCGTTCCAGGTGTCGACCCAGGCCCTGATGTCTTGCTCCAGGGCCTTCACGGAGGTGCGCACCCCGCGGCGGATGAGCTTATCCGTCAGCAGGCCGAACCACCGCTCGACCTGGTTCATCCACGATGAGCCGGTGGGAGTGAAGTGGACGTGGAAGCGCGGGTGCTTTCCGAGCCACGTCTTGATCTCGGCGGTGTTGTGGGTGGCGTAATTGTCACAGACCAGGTGGACGTCGAGGCCGGCGGGCACGGCCTTGTCGATCCGAGTGAGGAACTTCTTGAACTCGATGGCCCGGTGCCGGCGGTGCAGTGCCGAAATGACGGTGCCGTCGGCAATGTTGAAGGCGGCGAACAGGCTGGTGATGCCGTGCCGGTAGTAGTCGTGGGTGCGCCGCTCGGGCATGCCCGGCATCATCGGCAGTACGGGCTGGGACCGGTCCAGCGCCTGGATTTGGCTCTTCTCATCCACGCACAGCACCACCGCTTTCTCGGGCGGGTGGTGGTACAGGCCGACGACATCGACGACCTTCGCGATGAACTGCGGGTCGGTGGAGAGCTTGAAGGCGTCCTGCAGATGGGGCTTGAGGTCGAACTTCTTCCAGATCCGCCCGATGGTGGACTTCGACAGCCCGGAGTGATCCGCCATCGAAGCCCGCGACCAGTGGGTGTCCTTGCCCGGGGTGGACTCCAGCGTCGCCGTGAGCACGTCCTCGACCTGGTCCAGCAGGATCGAGGGCGGCCTGCCGGGACGCGGCTCATCGGTCAGCCCGTCCAGCCGCAACCTGATGAACCTCGACCGCCAGCGGTTCACCGTTCCCTGCGACACACCGAGTTCCGCGGCGATCTCCTTGTTCGTCCCGCCTTCCGCGCACCGCAGCACAATCCTCGCCCGCAGCGCCAGGAACTGCGCGGTCTTCGCCCGCCGTGCCCAGCGCGTCAGCTCCGCATGCTCGGCTTCGGAGAGCACCAGCTCCGGCTTACGCCGGCCCGGCCGCGGCTCGTCCACCAGCCCCGCCATCCGCCGGGCCACGAAACGCGAGCGCCACTTGCGCACCGTCTCCGTGGACACCCCGAAGTCCGCTGCTACACCGGTATTTGACGCTCCCTCCGCACAGGCCAGAATGATCCGGGCCCGCTCCGACATGCGGGCCGACACCGCACCACCCGTCCAATGCACCAGCTCTGCCCGCTCCTCGGCAGACAGCACGACTTCCACAGCACGAGGACCCCGAGACGTCATGAAAACAGCCTACACACTTAGCCTCGTCATTTCTGGCGCAGGACACTAGGCGGCGTTTCTTGGCTGTGGTCGATGCTGTTGAACGGCTCAAATGCCCGTCAGTGCGGAGTGTGAAAGTCTCCAGGCATAACCTACGACCTGGCTGTCTGGGAAGGCGAGCGGCCAACGGATGACAAGACCGCCGGCCAGGTCTTCAGTGACCTGTACGACCGCTATATCGACGGTGAAATGGAGGAGCCTCCGACTGATCGCATTGCGGCCTACGTCGCCGCCCTTCTTGAGCGGTGGTGTGACATGACCGAGGACGACGAGGACGCGTCGCCCTGGTCGACCGGTCAGTTGATCGACGAGGCCAGTGGTCCGCTCATCTACTTTGCGATGCGCTGGAGCATGGCTGAGGAAGCGTCGGCCTACGCGGCAGCCCTGGCGGACTCGATGGGGCTGGTCTGCTTCGACGTGCAACAGGACAGGCTCAGGACCTGATCAGGGCCGCCAGCCGACGGTAGTTAATGAGGGCTGCGGCTATGTCGGCGAAGGCGAGGAAGTGTTCGGCTCTGCGACGCTACTGAACTTGAATGTGTGATGTCGGCTTGATTGTGGTCAGCTGCCCATGGTCAGGCCGGTGCCCATAAGGCAGCCGTCGATGAGGTGTGGTCGGTACTGGATCTTCTTGAGGCTGCGCTTCACGGCGGCGGCGAGCTGGTCGAGGTTCGCGGCGGCGAGGTTACCGATTGTCCGTTTCACCAGGGACCAGATGCCCTCCTGCGGGTTGAGGTCGGGTGCGTAGGACGGGAAGTGGAAAACGGTCAGCCAGTCCTCGTTCGCGGCGATGAAGTCCTTCATCTGCGGCATGAGATGGGTACGCAGGTTGTCCCAGACCAGGACGACGGGGCCGTTGAGCTGGTTGTGCGCCCTCACGAAGAGGTCGCGGTAGGCCTGCCGGGTGAACCCTTTGGGTTCACCCTTGCGGCCACGATGGACGCGGAATCTGTAGATCAGCCTCGGCCGGTCTCCGGAACGAAAGCAGGTCATCCCTGCCATCGAAACCCGCCCCGAGCCGCGGCCCCGGACGCGCACGACCGGAGTCTGGCCGACGCGGCCCCAGGACCTCGCGCGTGGCGGCCTCAGCGACTGGCTGGCCTCGTCCTCGACGACGATCCAGGCTCCGCGGGCCGCCGCTGTGCTTTTACCTGCGGCCACACCTCCTTCTTCCACAACTCCACCGCGCCGTCGTCCCGTTCGATCGCTCTGCGGGCCGGCTGCTGCCAGGACCAGCCATGACGCTTCAGCAGCCGCCATGTCCCCTCCACTGTGTAGCCGACGTGGAACAACCGCCCGATCAACGTCTTCACCCGCGCCAGCGTCCACCGCTGATCCGCCCAGCCATGAGCGAGCGGACCACGCTCCAACTCGCGCTCAAGCTCCGTGATTTGAGCTGCCGAAAGTCTTGGACGGCCTGGCGACCCCTTCGACCGGACACCCTCCTCACCCCGCTCCCGCCACTGACGGCGCCAGCGCTCCACCGACCGCTCACTCACACGCAGCGCGGCCGCGATCTCCCTGTTCTTCGCACCATCCTCGAAGCGGCCGACCGCCTCCAGCCGGATCCGTTCCCCCGCCGCCCTCTTGGCATCGGTCAAACCGCCGCCCTGCGCGTATCTCACACCACACAGCTACCGACCCGACCCAGCCGCTGTCAGGCGAACAACCCGACATCACCCAATCAAGTTCAGTAGCGTCGGTGGGCCAGATCTTGCAGATCCGCTCGCGGGGGCTGTGCGCCCGTCTTCTATTGGGGCCGCCGCATGGTTCAGGTACGCGGGTGGTCTTCCCGAACGGACACTTTCCGTTTCGTGCCGCGTGTCGGGAGTGGCTGCCGGGCGAGCGCGGCGATGAGCCGGCCGGCCCTCGTCGGTGGGTAACGCCGCGGGGCGGGCGCGGCACTCAGGTGTTTGAGGAGACGACGGGGCAGGCTGCTGTCTGTGGACATGTGTCCTCCGGTCAGGCTTGAGGGCGCACCGGCTGGCACGTCCGTGTTCCGCCAGTGGTCAACGGTGATCCGCCTTGTGAGGTGATGGCCCTTTGCGCCGCGTGATCCGTCCGGGGGCCGGAGGAACGAATCTGCTAACGGAGGAGGGGTACGCACAGCGGTGAGGTGGCACGGTCCGTTCATGAAGATGATCAAAATGGTGGTGGCTGCTTCCGCCGGTGCCTGTCTCGTAGCCGCGCCTGCGGGCGAAGCCTCAGCGGCGGCGTACTGGAACAAGGGGGTGAAGTGCGAGCAGACCGACCCTGAGAGGCGGGTGGTCCCCACGCGATACGGCAACGCCGATCTTAGCTGGAACCACTTCTCCGGCAAACACAACATCAAGAAGTGCCGGGTGATCAACGCTGCCCTGGCCGGGAAGGTGGACAAGAAGAACGGAGGGAGGCTCGAGTACTACGGGGTCGCACGCAACCAGACCAAGCTGGTCAACATCGTGGTCATCGTGCAGTACGCCCGCCGCACGGCCGACGGCGAATACGACGCGGGAAAGGGTAAGAAAATCGGCGTCATCACGGCCTACTGCAAAGGCATGAACAAGTGCCCGAACTGGATCAACGAGTGAGCGGCGCAGACGGGGAGACGGTCGAACAGCAGGCCTACATCACGCGCTTCCTCCTCGACTACACCGCAGTGCCCCTGACCGGGACCGTCTTCCTGCGCGGCGTCCTCCCGGCACCGGACGCGGTCCGGATCGTCACCGGAGCCGCCGACGCGGCGGCCGCACGAGAGCTGACTGCCTACGAGATCCCGCTGTCGGACGAGGACGGCGAGCCGGTCACCGCCCCGCTGCTGCTGGGCTGGACACGCACCCTCACCTCCGCCGCTCACCCCCGCACCGACGCGTCCGTGATGGACATACCGCTGATCACGGTGAACACCGCCATCCTCGAACCCGCCGCCCCGACCGACACGGACCGGACACTGCGCGTACTGCGCACGCTGGCCTGGCCGTTCGTCGAGACTCCGCCGGACCCCGCCCTGTGCGGATTCCTCCTCACCGGACGGGACCGCATGCGCCTCTACCTCGCCCCCGAACAGACCGACGGCCTGATCGCGGCCGACGTACAGCTCACCGGCGCGCCGACCGCCCTGCTGGCCGCCCTGCCCTCACTCATCGGCGAGAAGGAACGCTGGGTGGCAGACCCCTTGGACCCCCACTGCGCCCATGTGGTTGACCTGACCAGGTGGTAGCGCTGGCCACGGTGCTCCCGGTGCCGGTGCGAAGGCAGCCTTGGCCGGGTCGCGCCGCGATTTCTACACAGACGAGGAGCGGAGATGGGATGGTGCCTACTCTCAAGAGTAGGTTGACCCTGTCCACCGAACGAAGTCAGACAGTGCGGCTGAAGAGTCGGTCGAGCGCCCTGACGCTCGGGCAGGCTCAGTTCCAGGGCGTATATCACCAGATGCAGGTCGGTGCCGGGCAACAGCACAGGCTGGGCAGAGCTCTCACCGATGATGCCAACCGCCCCGACCAGGCTCGGCTCTTCGACCTCACCACCTGCAGAGAGCCCTCCTCAGCTCCAACGAGCCAGAGGCTTGATCGGTCAAGGATTCGTTCAGTTGACAGGGGCCGGGCACGGGCCCGGCGCGGAGTGCATCGCCCGGCCCGTGGACATCGAGCTCGATACGCCACCACCGGCTCGCCCACCTGCCACACTGAACGCTGGCCCTCCGCTGCACCCCCGTCAGCGGAGGGCCCCGAGTTACCGCACTCCCGGACGCCGGCCTGCCCGCACGCCCGTGCGGGCAGGCCGGAGGCGCTTCAACTGGGCTCGCCGCTCCCGTGTCTCGCGCGAGGGAGCCTGGGACGTCTGGCGGGTTCGGGTTCACCACTTGTCGGCTTCCGCGTGGGCGTCGTAGAGCCCGAAACCGGTGGCCGGGGCGGGGTTGAAGTCGTCGTCGGGCAGTTCGTCGAGGTCGTCGATGCTGTCGTCTTCGTCCTGCTGTTCCGGGCTGCCCATGGATGCTTCGGTCTCGTGGCCCGAACGGCGGGCTGTGGGGAGCGGGGCGTGGGCGGTGCGGGCCAGGAGTGCCTGCTCCGTTTTGGTGGCGTGGCCGCTGTGGACGCGGCGCATGAGCTGGTCGAGGGCGTTGGCGAGGTCGGCTTCGTACTGTTCGGCGTCGCTGTGGTTGCCGTGCAGGGCGAGGGTTCTGATGTGCTGCCAGGTGCCTTCGTCGAAGGGCCGGTGGACGTGGTCGCGGTGGATCCACGGAATCTCGGTGAGTTCGCCGTCGGGCAGCCGGACCCAGATCTGGCGCACATCGTGGGGGTTGTAGTGGATTTCCCATTTCCCGCCGCGTCCGGCGACGGGGGAGGGTCGGCCGCGGTGCGGGGCGAGGAGGTCCGCGTCGTAGGTGCGGTGGTGGATGCGGATGCCGGAGGCGGTGATCGTTTGCCAGCGCACGGGCAGCAGTTCGAGGTAGTCGCGGCCGGTCAACGGGACGGGCACGTATCCGGCGACGGCGACGAGGACGGCCCACATCTGGTTGGGGGTGAGGGCCTTTCTGGGCATCATCGGGTGGCGCAGGCCTTCGTGGGGCCGGTGGTGGTAGTGCACCAGCCACTCGTCGAGGAGGTCCTGGTGTGACGGAGCGGTGATCTTCAGAGGGCTGGGCTGCTTTGGTCTGGTGTTTCGTTTTTGGGGATGGGATTCGGGACGGCTGGAGCGGTTG